>CAZCTH010000149.1:0-11093 GCA_964501435.1 uncultured Spirochaetales bacterium
ATCTCGAGTTCGGCTTCTGTTTCCATGCCGCCCAACGGTTTGGCGCTCAGCTGCCTGGCGCCGCGAACCATGATGCCACGACCGGAGGCCGGGCGCGTGACGACCCCGAGCCGCCCGGCCGACAACTGGCCGCTTCCGTGAACCGACCAAGCGGCGCCAGGTCAGCTGCAGCGCCTGGTTGGGCGGCGGCTACGCAAGCTCAAAGTCGGCAACAGGAACGAGCTCTTGGCTGCCGAGCACGGCGAGGTACACGGCGCAAGTGTCGAAGAGGTCGGCCGGTGGGGCGCCCAGCTCCGCGGCCATCTCCTCTAACTCGTTGCCCTCGAATCCCTGGTAACTGAAGAATGCAATCACCCGCCCGGCCTGCTCGCTGAATAGCTCCTGCTCACCTTCTCCGTGCATGTTGTAGTCGCCGCCGTTGAGCGCGTCGTAGCCGTGAACGGCCGTGTCGAGAAGTTGCGTCACGGCTCCGCACGACTCACAGCGGAAGGACAGCGGACTGACGAAGACCTTCTCCGGCGGACGGTCGGGGTGAACGAGCCAGTGGCCGAGGACTTGGCCGATATCTCCGCCGCAGCTGCAGGCGAGCCCGAATACCGAGGTCGGTGCGTTGTACCCAGCGCCAAGCGCTTTCGTCTGCGCTCGAGGTTCTGGAGTACGGCTCACCACGAACGCCGAGAGGCAACTCGGGGGATCCAGTTCTTCGTCCACTTCCCGCCGCCCAACGGATCGGCAATAAGCTGCCGGCCGCCCGTGAACCTACCACGCGTGCTCCGGAGGCCGGCCGCGTGACGACCCCGGACCGGCCGGCCGACGGCCCCGAACGCTGCATGCCCCTGTGCGGCGGCCGGTCAGCTTCATTGCCTTGTTGGGCGGCAGGCGAGGGACGGTCAGAGCCAGCCGCGAATTGCCAGAGAGAGCGGTCCGTAAGACGCGGACACACCGAGATCGGGCGATACTTGGACCAGCACGCGATACCCACCGCCCGACTCGAGGTAGATCAGATCTGCGGCCTTAACGATTTGATCGGCCGCCAGAGCTCGAAAGTCGAGGCTTGATTCTGCGCCGATGCGAGAAGGCCGGACGCAGGCAGACGAACGAGCGGGGATTGATGGAAGCGCTTCATCGAATCCGTTTCCGAGCAGGTGGACCGAACGGAGATCGGTGGCCGACAGATTCTCGACGCACACCACCGGACCCGCGAATAAGAGATGACCTGATACCCAGGCCGTGAGGCCTAGTAACGCCATTCCAACGGCTGCCGCGAGGACGATTCGCAATCTCTTCCTGCCGCCCAACGGATCGGCAATAAGCTGCCGGCCGCCCGTGAACCTACCACGCGTGCTTCGGAGGCCGGACGCGAAGCAACCCCGGACCGGCCGGCCGACGGCCCCGCCCGTTGCACGCCTCTGAGCGGCGGCCGGTCAGCTTCATTGCCTGGTTAGGCAGCGTCGCAGTCCGGGACTGCGATCACCTCAGATGAACTCGCGGATGAGCGGCGCGGAAGACAAGACATTTAGGCACCCATTCGTCGTGCACACGAAGTACTCGGGACAGGTGCCGAGAGCTGCGGTTGTGCTGAGCATGCCAGGTAGGATGCGTTCCTGGTCGAGCCAGCCGCCGCTGAAAATCTTGAAGAGATGGAAGCCCCGGCGGAACGTGTCGCTCTCCCAGTACCGAGCCAAATCGCCCTCATCAAGGAAGCGGAAGCCACGGTACTGCGAGAAGTGGTACTCGACGAATAGGCGCTCCAGGCTCTCGTGCGGAGAGGTCGCCACGACCACGCGAAGGCCCGTGAGATCCAGCGATAGCTCGCAGATGTCGGACTCTCCGCGAGTCGAATAAAGTGCGCCTTGCGGCTCGGCCCTAGGCCTCATTCTTGCGGGGCCCTTCTTACCAAGTGTTCCGGCTGCCTAACGGATCGGCGCTCAGCTGCCGGCAAGGGCCGCCGCCGTGGTGGCCCGAAGCGCTGAGTATCGCCGCCAGACCACGCCGCGGTGGATCGAAGCGCTGCCCTTGACGGTCAGCTGCAGCGCCTTGTTGGGCGGCATGCTCATGGCGCTCGCTTGAGAGCATCAGGCACGAGGCCCTCAGGATACTCGCCGGCCACCAAGCTCGAGAAGGATGCGCCGAGTGCGACCTCGGGCAGGCCGAGCGCGCGCACGAGGTCCCTGTGTCGGTCGATTGCGAACAGGTAGCCATCATCGTCATAGGACGACTTGCGCAAGATCTGGTCGAGGAAGCCGCTGTCTGTAGTCCCAAACGCAGCGGAGAGACGAACAGCATCTCCACCGGCCGGAGCTGACGGCTCCGCTGACGGATCGAAATATCCTGGTGACGAATCGTACTCGTCGACCAAGGTCCCATTCGCGTGCAGTTGGCACCAGAGGATGTCGTCGTCGTGGTTTACGACGGCAAGCACAGGGCACGCGAGTGCACCGGATAGAGTGGATGCAAGCTGCGCGATGGACTCGAGATCTTGCCGATCAGAGTCCTCATCGAACGCGACGACAATCCCGTTGTACGCGGGGGAGGCCATGGCGTTTCTTCCAGCGAGCGCCATCGCGACAGCATCCTGGCTGGGTCCTCGCAGTGTGTAGTTGACGTAAAAATTGCCCATCGCACCCCTGCCGCCATGCCGCCCAACGGATCGGCGCTCAGCTGCGAGCCACAGCGCCTCCGTGGCTCGTTCGAAGCGCCTGAGTCCGACGCCAGACGGTACCATGCACCGATTGGAACGCGCTGTGGCTCGTCAGCTGCAGCGCCTTGTTGGGCGGCGGCCCGGTTCGGTCCGGGTTCATCGTTAACGGAAGTCCGGGGACATCGTTTACACCGGGGAGATGCCCTGGATGGAAACGAACCCGACGAAACAGCGGTTGAGCTTCCTGATCGACTACGCGAGTGGCCAGTGGTCGATGACGGAGCTCTGCGAGCGATATCGAGTCTCCCGGCCCACCGGCTACAAGTGGCTGAAGCGGGTCGAGGAGGAAGGCGAGCGCGGGCTCGCCGAGCGCTCGCGGGTGCCGAAGAGCTCGCCGCTGCAGACGCCGGTCTGGATCGAGCAGCGGATCCTCGAGGCCCGTGCGAAGTACGGCTGGGGTGCGAAGAAGCTGCGCCAGGTCCTGAGCGGTCGATATCCCGCCGAGAGCTGGCCGGCGCGCAGCACGATCAACGCGATCCTCGATCGCCACGGCAAGCTGCACAAGCAGCGAAGGCGTCGGCGGTGGGATCATCCCGGTGCTGCGCCGCTCGTCACCGAGCGGCCGAACCAGGTGTGGCCCGTCGACTTCAAGGGCCAGTTCCGAACCCGCGACGGGAACTACTGCTACCCGCTGACCGTGAGCGATCACTTCAGCCGGAGCGTTCTCTTGTGCAAGGCGCTGCCCTCGGTGAAGACGAAGGGCGCCAAGCCCGCCTTCCGACGGCTGTTCCAGGAGATCGGGCTGCCGGAGGCCATCCGCAGCGACAACGGAGCGCCCTTCGCGTCGACCGGGATCCACGGCCTGTGCGAGTTGAACGTGTGGTGGATGCAGCTCGGCATCGTGCATCAGCGCATCACGCCGGCGAGCCCGCAAGAGAACGGCGCGCACGAGCGGATGCATCGCGAGCTCAAGCGCGAGACGACGCGGCCGCCCGCGCAGAACCTGCGCGGTCAGCAGCGCAAGTTCGACTTCTTCCGTGCGCGCTACAACGACGAGCGCCCGCACGATGCGCTCGACGGCGCGCGGCCCAGCGATCGCTGGGAGCCTTCGCCTCGGCGGTATCCGGAGCGCATCGCGCCCCCCGAGTACCCCGATCACCTCGAAGTGCGGCGCGTGAGCACTGCGGGCACCTTCCGCCTCAAGGCGAAGCAGCCGTTCCTCACGCATGCGCTCGCCGATCAGTACGTCGGCCTCGAAGCGGTGGACGATGGCCTGTGGAACATCGTCTACTACCGCACGCTACTCGGGCGGATCGACGAGAGAACGGGAACGATCACGGGCGTCTGACGACGCAGAAGACGTGTAAAGGATGTCCTCGGACTTCTGTAAACCATCAGTCCGACCGTTCACCCTCGATGCTTGCTTGCTTGTGCGGACGGAGACGTAATGCCTAGATGGCTCGGGCAGCCTATTGCCGAGAGAGAGCTTGAAAGAAGCGGGGGCGAGCGGGCACGCGCGGGCTTCCGGATTGGAAGGCCCCGTCCGGCGCGCGAGGGCGACTACGAGTGCCGATACGAGCTCTACGGATTCGGCAGGCTGCGGCGAATGCGGATATTCGGGATCGACGAAGTCCAGGCTCTTCTGCTCGCGTTGGAGGCTGTGCGAGCGGAACTTCAACGCTTGGGCGCCGAGGCCATCTGGCTCGAGCAGCCAGCGTACCGGGGACTGCCAGTGACCGTGCCAACCTACCTGCCCGCGAAGCACGCCAGGAGGGTGGAGGCAGCGCTGGCGAGAGCCAACGCGGCCTTCGCGAAGGAAGCGCGATCGAGGAAGGCCTAGCCGGCCGCCCAACGGATCGGCGCTCAGCTGCCGGCAAGGGCCGCCGCCGTGGTGGCCCGAAGCGCTGAGCGTCGCCGCCAGACTCTACCGCGGCGGATCGGAGTGCGGCCCTTGACGGTCAGCTGCAGCGCCTTGTTGGGCGGCGTGCATGCTCACGCCACACGCGATCACCCGGAAGTTCCGCACGCAATGGAAGGTTTCCGGCTGGGTTTCAGCATCGTCTGCTGCTCGAAGAGAGAAGACAACTGCGGCGGTGAAACCACGCGGACAGGTCTCTTCCCCGGTGAGCCACCAATTGACTGGCGCTGCAGAGTCCCAGACCGTTGCGGCGGGATCCCCATGAGAACAGGCTTCTGCTTCGTCTGCCATGTGAACGGGACCCGGTGCCGGACGGCAGGAGCTGATTCCTAGGAGGATTGAGGCGTAGAGGACGCCGACCGCAACTGAGGCGTAGAGGACGCCGACCGCGACTCTCATTCTCGCCGCCCAACGGATCGGCGCTCAGCTGCCGGCAAGGGCCGCCGCCGTGGTGGCCCGAAGCGCTGAGCGTCGCCGCCAGACTCTACCGCGGCGGATCGGAGTGCGGCCCTTGACGGTCAGCTGCAGCGCCTTGTTAGGCGGCCGGCGCGTTACTACGAAAGCTCGAGACCAGATGCCGGAATGCCTCGATGGCTGAGGACCCGCGGGCCGCCGATTGAGGCTGCTCTAGGACGAAGCGAACTAGAACGAGTTCGTGAACGAGAAGCCCAACGAGGCGTTGAGGACTGCCGGGGCTCGAAACCTGCCAAACCCGAACGAGGCGGCCGTTCTGCGTGCGGACCGCCGATTGCTCGACAGGGGACGCGCCCGGCGAAAGCGACGCCAGCTCGCCGCGGGCGAGCGAAGCGAGATCGGCGTTCGGTGTGGCGAGATAGCGGAAGCTGACACCGATGACTGGCGACGGCTCGACCGAGAACTCAGCAGGCCGGCAGTTGTTTGCCCCCTTGGCTTGCGCGCAACACCAACCGCCGGGTGCCTCGACCTGGAACGAGTGCAGCTCGTCGTAGACGATTCCGAAGCCGCGAGCGCACGGCTCCGACGAAGCAACCCCGACAGTGAGAGTGACGGCTAGAGCCGCAAGGGTTGCGAAGAAGAGAGCCTTCATTCCGGGCCGCCTAACGGATCGGCGCTCAGCTGCCGGCAAGGGCCGCCACCGTGGCGGACCGGAGCGCCGAACGCCGCCGCCAGACTCTACCGCGTTGGATCGGGGCCGGGCCCTTGACGGTCAGCTGCAGCGCCTTGTTATGCGGCGGGGGGCACCATGCTGGATAGGCGGTGCTCCCGGTGACGCGCGAGTGCGAAGCAGGACGCCGAAGCTGCGAAGGCGAACCCTGTTTCGAATAGGCCGACTGGATGCGTGAAGGCGACCGCAACCGGACCCGCCAGGAAGACGAGGCCGCCCATTCGCAAGCCGAGCGGCGAGAAGAGACCGCCGTCTGAAGGTCGCGCGCGGTTGAGAACGAGGCGCCACCCAAGCACGAGGAACAGTGCGGCCAGGGCACAGATGGTGAGCGTGAAGAGCACGGTTGACGATGTAGGTGCGGGCCCGTCGCGCACCAGGAGCGCAAACAAACCGAAGCCCCCGAGAATGGCCAACCCTACCCCGCACGAGGAGCATGCGAGCCCGGCCAAAACCTCAAGCCCACGGCCGGCCGGCTGTTGGTGATAGGCGGGGCGCTGACTTCTGATGTGGCGCACGAGTGGACCGATCGACTAGGAACGGCTGACGCTTGAGGTCTTGCCCGCCGCATAACGGATCGGCGCTCAGCTGCGAGCCACAGCGCCTCCGTGGCTCGTTCGAAGCGCCTGAGTCCGACGCCAGACGGTACCATGCACCGATTGGAACGCGCTGTGGCTCGTCAGCTGCAGCGCCTTGTTGGGCGGCGGCCCTCGATGCTTGCTTGCTTGTGCGGACGGAGACGTAATGCCTAGATGGCTCGGGCAGCCTATTGCCGAGAGAGAGCTTGAAAGAAGCGGGGGCGAGCGGGCACGCGCGGGCTTCCGGATTGGAAGGCCCCGTCCGGCGCGCGAGGGCGACTACGAGTGCCGATACGAGCTCTACGGATTCGGCAGGCTGCGGCGAATGCGGATATTCGGGATCGACGAAGTCCAGGCTCTTCTGCTCGCGTTGGAGGCTGTGCGAGCGGAACTTCAACGCTTGGGCGCCGAGGCCATCTGGCTCGAGCAGCCAGCGTACCGGGGACTGCCAGTGACCGTGCCAACCTACCTGCCCGCGAAGCACGCCAGGAGGGTGGAGGCAGCGCTGGCGAGAGCCAACGCGGCCTTCGCGAAGGAAGCGCGATCGAGGAAGGCCTAGCCGGCCGCCCAACGGATCGGCAATAAGCTGCCGGCCGCCCGTGAACCTACCACGTGTGCTCCGGCGGCCGGCCGCGCGATGACCCCGGACCGGCCGGCCGACGGCCCCGCATGTCGCACGCCTCGGAGCGGCGGCCGGTCAGCTTCATTGCCTGGTTAGGCCGCCTGCTCGCCGACAAGGCGGGCGCATTCGTCAATTATGGCTTGATCGATCTCTCGGATGGAAGCTTGATCGGTGATCGGGACGTCGTCGTAGTCGTAGAAGAGCCCAACCAAGCGAGCGATGCCGAAGGATTCGCCGACATAGGCTCCGCGTGGCAGGAGATGGTCGATCCTACGGAGCACGCGCTCGACGATGAGATCGGCGCCCTGTTTCGGTGGAAGCGTGCCGGTTGCCACCTGGGTGGCGTAGTGGCGCTTGAGAACCTCGGCGGCCTCGATGGGAGAGGGCAGCGGGAGGCCCAGCTCCCGGATAGCCGCCTCGAAGAGCGCCCGAAGCTCGGAAGGATCGGAGCGCGCCGACTCGCCAGCGAGCACGGCGAGCGAAGCCGAATCGAGGCCGGCTTCGAGAGCAACGACACAGACTGCCGGAAGGCTCTCCGGGGGGAGGATGCGAAGGACGTAAGCGGCCGTCGATTCAGCGAAGGTCATTTTGGGGCGGCCTAACGGATGGCCGCTAAGCTGCGGCCGCGCGTGAGCCTACCATGAGTCGTGTCGATCAAGAGCGCCGCGCGGCAGAAGCCCGCGGCCGACAGCTTCAGCGGCTTGTTAGGCGGCACCGCGCGCGTTGTCTACCTCCTTGATGAATGCAGTAAGGCATTCGGCGATGAGCGCCCGGTGGGCTGCGGAGTAACCGGGAATACGAGAGAAATCTGAGGTCCCGACCATGTCCGAGACCTCTGCGTAAGTGAAGAGCGGACCGTTGGCCCGATGGTCGCTATGCCAAACGGCGACCGTTTCCTCTGCCTTCGGCCTTGCGCTGGCGCCCTGCCCACGCTCCGCATCTTCCTTCGTGGAGTACCAGAAGATGTACCACTCGCAGTTCCGCCCGTATCGCGCGTAAGCCACTGTTGGTGCCGCCTAACGGATCGGCAATAAGCTGCCGGCCGCCGTGAGCCTACCACGCGTGCTCCGGAGGCCGGCCGCGCGACGACCCCGGACCGGCCGGCCGACGGCCCCGCACGATGCGCCCCTCTGAGCGGCGGCCGGTCAGCTTCATTGCCTTGTTAGACGGCGCGCTCCGGAAGCTGGATGGCGCGAACGCGCGCGAGAAGCTGCTCGGGGAGGGAGTCGAAGTTCTCGGCAACGTGTGGTGCTTTGACGGAGTCATGAAGCGCTCCACCCATGTCTGCCAAGACATCCGCGAAGGAGTCGGGAAGGTGTTCCCACATTTCGGACGGCCATGCATCATCGAGGGCGAAGAACAGATCTACGGCGGAGCAGTTCGCGTGGGTGCGGCCGGCCGGCGACGCAAGGAAGAGTAGAAGGCTCTCGAGCGCGCTCTTCAGTTGGGGAAGTTGCGCGGGGCGGCGGACAACCTCCGCATGGACGTTGCGGACGAGGGGCTCGACCTCGGACGACACCAACTCCCCGCCCCGGACGCCGGAGCACCGTCGCCACGCAGTCTGAAACAAGCCCTCGCGTTCCACGATCGGGTCTCTCCGCGCCATCTAACGATCGTCGCGTTCAGCGGCGGACGCAAGAGGGAGCGAAGCGACCGATGCGTCCGTCCGTCTGCAACGCGTGGTTAGCCGGCGCTGCCCGAGGGAGGCCCTGTTCTGATGGAGAAGTTGCTCTTGGCGCCCATGACGTCGAGTCGGACGGAACTGCCCGCGACGTCGTAGGACCAGGGCGGCTCTACGAAGGTAGACCAAAGCTTGCGAGCGTGAACGTCCCACGCAGCGAACTCGAGCTCCGCCGCCATGAGGATGGTGTCTTCGTGTCGGCTCCATCCCCAAAAGCCCGTGTCAGCCTCATCCTCCCAGAGTCGCCGACGCGCTCGGAGGTCGTACGCAAGAAGGCGGGTTCCTGCGCCGAGAAGGAGAATTTGGTTCTCCGGGATGACCAGAATCCCGGGATGAAAACCACCCTCCGGACCGGGGCTAACGCGCTGGGAAACCACGATGTCTGGCCACTCGACGGCCGATCGCATGACCGTGACGACGAGGGCAGTGCCGTCCGCACCCTGGACGCCAAAGTCGTCGTGCAGAGTCGCATGGCTGACCTGTGAACCGTAAGTCGAGGAGAGCTCCCCGATGCTCGCGCCCACTGTGTACTCGCCACACACGAACCTGACCTCTGCCATGTCCCTCTGCTCCGTCCGGCTAACGGATCGGGCTTCAGCTGCGCCAGCCAGCGCTGACCGGCATCGCCGAAGCCACAGAAACTCGATGCCAAAGGGCTACCAGACCACGAAACGCCCAGCTGGCTGGTGTCAGCTGCAAGCCCTTGTTAGCCAGCGCGTACATCGACGTACCAGTCTTGATGAGCGTTGAGATGGGCTTCGAGGATCTCTTCAAGAGGCGGCGCGCATGCATGGAACTCCGAGTCGAAAGCGTTGAGCTCGGACTCTAGGGCTTCGGCTGCAAACTCCTCGGCGCTGGAGATGACGCCCCAGCAATGACGGGATGCGCTTTCGAGCGCACGAGAGAGGACGGCTGCCTGCGACTCGGCACCGAGTTGCCTGAGGCTTTTGATCGTTTCCTCTGCCTGCGCCAATCCACGATTCTCGAAGTATTGGAAGTGCCCGCCATTCTGGACCTCGGACTCGTACCAGAAGACAAGATAGGCCGGGAGCTGGCGGGGCTCGAGGTCGTCGTCCGGTCGAGTCATCGCGAGTAGGTCGACGAATGCGTTCCAGACCAGGTGCGGAGAGTGACTGATCTCCGTCTGACTGAGAGTGCGTCTCGATCCCAACTCGAAGCTCCGTGCGCTGGCTAACGGACTGGCGGTTCAGCTGCGAGCCACAGCGCCTCCGTGGCCCGACCGAAGCGCCCAAGTTTCAATGCCAGACTCTACAGGACGCCGATTGGAGCGCGCTGTGGCTCGTCAGCTGCAACCGCTTGTTAGGCGGCATGCCGCCCGCTGAACCACGAGATGAGCCTGCTGCGTGCCTTGCTGATAGGGCCAGGCCACGTCTCGCGAACGAACGCCTGCAGCTGGTCTATGGACGACCTGCGCCGCTGTGGGTCCTCGGTGGGGCCGACCCAGTACCTGCTGTTGTCACCGTACGGCTCCCAGACCTGGAAGTTATCGCCCGCGAACTCGAACTCGAGGTGGATGTCGTCGCCGAGGGCGAAGAGACGGCGGACCCGTGATACCGAAACGCCAGGGCATCGGGAGAAGTAGCGCGCCACTCCGCGCGAGCTGAGAAACCACGCGTTCGGCATCTCGAAGGCGTAGATCTCGCCGCGCTCGTTCTGCAAGGGGTACGTCTTCATGCCGCCTAACGGTTTGGCGCTCAGCTGCCGGCAAGGGCCGCCCCCGTGGCGGACCGGAGCGCCGATGTTCGACGCCATACTCTACCGCGGACGATTGGAGCGCGGCCCTTGACGGTCAGCTGCAGCGCCTTGTTAGGCAGCGGGGAGCCAATAGCCGAGGGTTTGCAGCTTGCTAACGAGATCCGTGCCGTTCTGCTGACCAAGCAAAATGAACTCTCGGGTTTTTCCGCCGAGTAGGCCCAAATGAAGGCGGCCAGAATGCGGTACCGGGCCCATGCCCCACTTGGGGTCGGGGTTGAAGCGAACGCCCGCGACCGCCGAGCGCGCAATCGAGAAGTTGTAGCGATGCAGTGCGAGGTAGCGCGGCGACCCGGGCTCGTGGGATCGAGCCTGTGCGAGCCGTTCAGGATCAACGAGTTGTGTTGCGTCGTTGCTGCGTCTCGCTGCAAAGACCGAGGCGGAAGTGGACGTGATGGCGCCTCGCACGAAAGCCCCGCAGATGGCGCCAGGGGTGACGGTGATCTCGAACGAACGGTTCCAGATCCCCAGGTAGTACTCCATCGCGAGGAAAGCTGCGCTCTCGAGATTCATGGAGCTGATTGTCGGCTGCCTAACGGATCGGCGCTCAGCTGCCGGCAAGGGCCGCCACCGTGGTGGCCCGGAGCGCCGATGTTTGACGCCAGACTCTACCGTGGTGGATCGGAGCGCGGCCCTTGACGGTCAGCTGCAGCGCCTTGTTGGGCGGCATGCGCGCGTGAGGGCTCCGACTACGAGATGATGACCGTGTGGTCGCCGACGTGTCGGAAGAGCACCTTGA
>CAZCTH010000150.1:0-11073 GCA_964501435.1 uncultured Spirochaetales bacterium
GCCACGTGCCGGGCGCGCGCGGGGCGCGCACGGCGCGCGCGAGCTCGCGCAGATAGCGCGCGCGCGGCCAGGCCTCGAAGCCGAGCGACGCGAGGTGGTCCGTCGGGAGCTGGCAGTCCACGAACGCGAACCCGTCCGCCTCGAGGCGCCGCGCGAGCGAGGCGAGCGCGACCTTCGAGGCGTCGCGCGCGGTGTGGAACATCGAGTCGGCGAAGAACGCGTCGCCGATCGCGAGGCCGAACACGCCGCCGACGAGACGCGCGCCGTGCCACGCCTCGCAGGCGTGGGCGAAGCCGCGCGCGTGGAGCGCGCGGTAGGTGTCCGCGAGCTCCGGCGTGATCCAGGTGCCGCGCTGTCCCTCGCGCGGGACGGTCGCGCAGGCCTCCATCACCGCCTCGAACGCGGCGTCGAAGGTCACGCGGAAGAGGCCCTGGCGCAGCGTGCGCTCGAGGCGACGCGAGACGTGGAGCGCCGAGCGGGGGCGCAGGGGCAGCACGCCACGCGGGTCCGGCGAGAACCAGAGAATCGGCGGCGTGTCGTACCACGGAAAGATGCCCTGCGCGTAGGCGAGCAGGACGCGCTCCGGCGCGAGGTCTCCGCCCACCGCGAGCAGCCCCGACGCTTCCGCTTCGGCGGGATCCGGAAAGACGTGTGCGCGCGGCAAGCGGTAGACGGTCATGCGCGCCCGAGCATCGCATGGCCGGGCGCACGCGCCGCGGGCGTCGGCGCTCGGCCCCGCAGCAACGGCCTTCGCAGCGGGGTATGCTGCGCCCCTTCCGAAACCCCACTCCTCAGGCGGAGCCCCACCTCAATGAATCTCGAGTTCTCCGAAGACCAGAAGTTCGTGCAGAAGTCTGCGCGCGACTATCTCACCGAGAACAGCAAGCTCGACGTGTGCCGAAAGGTCCTCGAGTCCGGCCAGCCCTACGCCCCCGAGCTGTGGAAGGGCGTCGCCGAGCTCGGCTGGCTCGGCACCGCGATCCCCGAGCAGTACGGCGGCGCCGGCCTCGGCTATCTCGAGCTCGTGCTGATCGCCCAGGAGCTGGGCCGCTCGCTCGCGCCGATCCCGTTCTCGTCGACCGTCTACCTCTGCGCCGAGGCGATCCTGGCCGCGGGCAGCGAGGAGCAGAAGAAGAAGTATCTGCCGAAGCTCGCGTCGGGCGAGTGCATCGGCACGTTCGCGCTGGCCGAGGGTGCGGGCGACTTCAACCCGAACGACGTCAGCGCGACCTTCGACGGCGCGAAGCTGAACGGCGTGAAGTTCCCGGTGCCGGACGGCGGCGCGGCGAACCTGGCCGTCGTGGTCGCGAAGGAGGGCGCGGGCGTTTCGCTCGTGCTCGTGAATCTCGACGGCGGCGGCGTCGCGCGCACGAACCTCGCGGCCTTCGACCCGAGCCGCCCGCAGGCGAAGCTCGAGTTCAAGGGCGCGGCCGCGGAACGCCTCGGCGCCGCGGGCGCGGGCGCGAAGATCGCCACCGCGGTGCTCGACCGCGCCGCGGTGCTGATCGGCTACGAGCAGATCGGCGGCGCCGAGCGCGCCCTCGAGGCGACGCGGAACTACACGATGAGCCGCTTCGCCTTCGGGCGCTCGATCGCGTCGTTCCAGGCGCTGAAGCACCGCATGGCGGACGTGTTCTGCAAGATCCAGATCGCGCTCTCCAACGGGTACTTCGCCGCCTGGGCGCTCTCGAACGGCAACGATGAGCTGCCGGTGGCCGCGGCCACCACGCGCGTCGCGGCCTGCGACGCGTTCACGCTCGCGAGCGAAGAGCTGATCCAGATGCACGGCGGCGTCGGCTACACGTGGGAGTACGACTGCCACCTGTTCTACCGCCGCGCGCGCGCCCTCGCGTCCGCGATCGGTTCGCCGAGCGAGTGGCGCGACACGCTGGTCAGCCGCGTCGACGCGACGATCTAGGCACCCAACAACTTCCACTTCACTTCAAGGAAGCGAAGGAAACGACGATGGACTTCAACGATACGCCGCAAGAAGCCGAGTTCCGCGCCAAGGCGCGCGCCTTCCTCGACAAGCACCTGAAGCGCCTCGACCCGAACGCGCCCGCTGGCGACGAGTTCGAGAAGGAGACGAAGGACGACATCGCCCGCGCGAAGGCGTGGCAGGCGACGAAGTTCGACGCCGGCTGGGCCGTGCTGACCTGGCCGAAGGAGTTCGGAGGCCAGGGACTCGGCCGGCTCGAGAACGTGATCTTCAATCAGGAAGAAGCGAAGTATCACGTGCCGCCGAACATCTACGGCATCGGCCACGGCATGCTGGGCCCAACGATCATGGCCCACGGCACGCAGGCGCAGAAGGATCGCTTCGTGAAGGAGATGGCGCGCGGCCAGGTCGTCTGGTGCCAGCTCTTCAGCGAGCCGGCGGCGGGCTCCGACCTCGCGGGCCTGCGCACCAGCGCGGTGCGCGACGGCAACGACTGGATCATCAACGGTCAGAAGATCTGGAGCACCGGTGCCCACTTCTCCGACTGGGGCATGATCGTCACGCGCCACGATCCGAACGTGCCGAAGCACGACGGTCTCACCTACTTCATCATCGACATGCACTCGCCGGGCGTCGAAGTCCGCCCGATCAAGCAGATCAACGGCGGGTCGGGCTTCAACGAGGTGTTCTTCACCAACGTGCGCGTGCCGGACTCGCAGCGTCTCGGCGGCGTCGGCGAGGGCTGGAAGGTCTCGATCACCACGCTCATGAACGAGCGCGTGTCGATCGGCGCCGGCCAGGGCGCGGGTCGCGTGAAGGACCTGTTCCGCCTCGCGCGCAACGTGAAGCGCGGCGGCAAGCCCGCGATCCAGGACTCGGCGGTGCGCCAGAAGCTCGCCGACTTCTTCATCCAGTCGAAGGGCCTCCAGTACACCGGCTACCGCACGCTGAGCGCGATCTCGCGCGGCGCGACGCCGGGCCCGGAGGGCTCGATCGGCAAGGCGGTCGGCGCGCCGCTCTCGCAGCAGATGGCGTCGTTCGCCTCCGAGCTGCAGGGCGCCGCGGGCGGCCTGCTCGACGCGGCCGCGCCGGACCCGAGCTGGATGGAGGGGTACCTCGCGTCCCCCGGCATCCGCATCGCGGGCGGCACGGACGAGGTGCTCCGCAACATCATCGCCGAGCGCGTGCTCGGGCTCCCGGCGGAGTGGCGCGCGGACAAGGGCATCGCCTTCCGCGACGTGCCGACGGGGACGCTGAAGAAGTAGAAATCACGAACGCGCGGGGCTCCGGCCCGGCGCGCGCGTGAGAGAATCGGGGCGCGGGCGACGCGAGTCGTCCGCGCCCTTCGTTCGTCTGGAGGGGTCGCGCGACGGGCGGATCTCCCGCGTCTCGCGCGGTCCCGGTCGGCTTGGCCGCCTGGCCCCGTCTGCGTTAGCCACAGCCCGAGCGAGGAGAGCGCATGCCGGTCCGGATCGAGAAGAACGGCTTCGTCACCACCGTGATCCACGCGCGCCCCGAGGTCCGCAACGCCGTCGACCGCGCGCATGCCGAGGCGCTCGCCGCCGCGTTCGCCGCCTTCGAGCGCGACGCCAGCGCACGCGTCGCGGTGCTGTGGGGCGAGGGCGGGAATTTTTGCGCCGGCGCGGACTTGAAGGCCGTCGCCACGTCCCAGGGCAATCGCGTGCCGGCGCCGCGCGCGCTGGACGTGCGCGGCCAGCCCGACGCGACCGGGCCGATGGGTCCGACGCGCATGCAGCTCGGCAAACCGGTGATCGCGGCCGTGGCGGGCTTCGCCGTCGCGGGCGGGCTCGAGCTCGCCCTGTGGTGCGATCTGCGCGTGGTGGAAGAGGGCGCGACGTTCGGCGTCTACTGTCGCCGTTGGGGCGTGCCGCTCGTGGACGGCGGGACGGTGCGCTTGCCGCGCATCGTCGGCCAAGGGCGCGCGCTCGACATGATCCTCACCGGGCGGCCCGTGCAGGCGGACGAAGCGCTGCGCATTGGCCTCGCGGATCGCGTCGTCGCGAATGGAACGGCGCGCAGCGCGGCCGAGCGCCTCGCCGCCGAGATCGCGGAGTTCCCGCAGGCGTGCCTGCGCGCCGACCGGCGAAGCGCGCTCGAGCAATGGAGCCTGCCCGAGGCGGGCGCGCTCGCGAACGAATACCGCCACGGCGTCGCGGTGATCGAGAGCGGTGAGACGCAGCGCGGCGCCGCGCGCTTCGCCGCGGGTGCCGGTCGCCACGGGAGCTTCGAGTCGTGAGCGCCGCGCTCGGCTTCGGCGACGCGCGAGCGGGCGCCCGCCCGCCTCGACGGCGCGACGGCCGCAGCGGCTGGCTGATCGCGCTCGACTGGGCATCGCTCGCGCTCGCCGGCGCGCTCGCGGTTCTCGCGCTCGCGCGCGTGAGCGCGTGGCCGCCGCTCGCGTGGGCGCCGCTGCTCGCGATCGCGGCGCTCGGGGGGTGGGCGTTCGCGGACTTCGGCAGCGGGCTCGTTCACTTCCTGTGCGACCGCTTCGGCAGCGAGCGCACGCCGCTGCTCGGCCGCGCCGTGATCCGCCCCTTCCGCGAGCACCATGCGCAACCGCGCGCGATCGCGTCGCACGGCTTCGCCGAGCTGGCCGGCAACAATGCGCTCGCGCTCACCCCGCTGCTCGCGGTGTGCGGCGAGCTGGCGGTCGGCTTCGGCGACACGCTGGCGCACAGCGCCGCGTACTCGGGGGGCATGGCGGCGAGCGTCGGCCTCTTCGCGACGAACCAGATCCACCGCTGGGCGCACCTGTCGCGCGCGCCGCGGTTCGCGCGCGCGCTGCAGCGCCTCGGCCTCGCGATCACGCCCGAAGCGCACGCGATGCATCACCGCGGTGCGCACGACGTCGCGTTCTGCATCACGACGGGCTGGTGCAACGCGATCCTCGATCGCGCGCAGGTGTGGGCGCGCGCGGAGCGCGCGCTGCGCCGCTTCGGCGGCAGCGCGCACTGCACCGATGGAACGCACGCGCGGACCGGCACCGAGGAGGCCTCGTGAGCGCGCCGTCCTGGCAGGCCTTCTACAACGCGGGCTGGCAGTTCCCGTTCGCGGTGATGGTCGTCCCGTTCGCGTTCCTGCTCTATCGCGCGATCGTCGGCGACCGCCGTGCGCATGCGCTCGACCCGGCGCTCGCGCCGTTCGTCGCGACGTGGGTCACGCTCTTCACGCTCGAGACGCTGCTCGACCCGGTCGCGACCGGACCGATCGCGAAGGCGCTCGGCTCGCACGTAGCCGAGCAGGTGCTCGGCACCGCGTTCGTGGTGCTCGGCGACTTCCGCGTGTTCTGGTTGGTGATGCGCTTCCGCACGCCCCAGCAGACGACCGGTCGCGCCGCGCTCGAGGGGCTCGCCCTCTCGCTGCCGGCTCCGCTGATCGCCGGGCTCGTCTCGCTGCGCGCGGGCACGGGCCAGGCGATGTGGCTGAGCCACGAGCTCGTGTCCCTCGGGCTCGCCTTCGCGCTCGCGCGCTTCGCGGCGCCGAGCGAAGCCGAACGCCCGCGCCACGCCGCCTTCGTGCGCAGCGTGCTCGGCTTCATGGCCGCCTATTACGGCCTGTGGGCCGCGGCCGACGTGCTGATCCTCGCGGGCGTCGATGCCGGCTGGCCGGTCCGCCTCGTCCCGAATCAGCTCTACTACGGCCTCTTCGTGCCGTTCGTGTGGTGGAAGTTCTTCGGCGCATCCGCAGCGCGCGGGCGGGACTGAGCGCATGGAGACGGGCCGCCTCGAGGCGTTCAGCGACGGCGTGATCGCGATCATCCTCACGATCATGGTCCTCGAGCTGAAGGCACCGCACTCCGCCGAGTGGGGAGCGCTCGCCGCGCTCGTGCCCGAGCTGCTCAGCTACGTGCTCAGCTTCGTCTACGTCGCGATCTACTGGAACAACCACCATCACATGCTCCAGACGCTCGATACGACGAACGGCGCGATCCTGTGGGCGAATCTCCACCTGCTGTTCTGGCTCTCGCTGATCCCGTTCGTGACGGCGTGGATGGGCGAGACCCACTTCGCGCCGGCGCCGCTCGCGCTCTACGGCGTCGTGCTGCTGTGCGCGGCGATCGCCTACTTCACGCTGCAGGGCCTGATCGTCCGCCACCAGGGCGCGGGCTCGCTGCTCGCGAGAGCGATCGGACGCGACCGCAAGGGGCGCCTCTCGCCTTGGCTGTATGCCGCGGCGATTCCCGCCTCGTTCGTCGCGCCCTGGCTCGCCGGCGCGATCTACGTCGGCGTCGCGCTGCTCTGGCTCGTGCCGGACAAGCGCATCGAGCGGGCGATCGGAGCGGGCTGAGCGCGGCGCGCGGTCAGTTGGCCCATTGGACGTATGCGTCGCCGTCCTTCAGAGGCTCCGCGAGCGTGTGGTCGATCGCGATCGGCCCCTCGATCAGCGCGGGCCAGCTCGGCAGCACCATCTGCCTCTCGTGCTCGGCGAGGATCGCCCCGAGCTCGGCCACCTTGTCGGGCCGCGCGGCCGAGAGGTCGTTGCGCTCGGTCGGGTCGGCGGTCAGGTCGAACAGCCACGTCTTCTTCGGGCGCTCGCTCACCTGGAGCTTCCAGTCGTCGGCGAGAATCGTGCGGTAGTGGCCGCTCCGCCAGAAGATCGCGCCGTGAGGGCGGCCCTGGGCTTCCCCACGCGCGAGCCTCACGAGGTCGACGCCGTCGATCGCGCGGTCGCTCGGCAGGGGCGCGCCCGCGGCGCCGGCCGCCGTCGCGAAGATGTCGACGTGCGCGGCCGGCGTGTGGAAGCGCGCGCCGGCCGGCAGGCGCGCCGGCCACTTCGCGAAGAACGGCGTGCGGATGCCGCCCTCGAAGAACGTCATCTTCCAACCGCGGAACGGCTTGTTGAGGTCCGGCAGGCCGACGTAGTCGGCGCCGCCGTTGTCGCTCGTGAAGATCACGAGGGTGTTCTGCTCGAGGCCGTTCGCACGCAACGCCTCGAGCACGGTGCCGACGCCGCGGTCGAGCGCGCGGATCATCGCGGCGTAGGTGCGCAGCCTCGGATCCGCGATCTGCGGCAGCGCGTCGTAGTCGCTGCGCAGCGCCTGGAGCGGCGTGTGCGGCGCGTTGAACGCGAGATACAGGAAGAACGGCCGGTTCGCGTTGGCGTCGATCGCGCGGGCCGCTTCGCGGGCGAGATAGTCGGTGAGGTAGCCGTCGGGAGCGAAACGCGCGCCCTGGTCCTTGCGGACGCCGAAGCTGAGGTTGGCCCACAGGAACGCGTCGATCGGATCGAAGTCCTGCACCGAGTTGACCGCGTTCGCGTCGTCCTTCGGCAGGTACATCGCCGCGCCCGCCGCGAAGCCGAGGTACTCGTCGAAGCCCTGGGCGTTCGGATGGAACTGCGGCGACTCGCCGAGGTGCCACTTGCCGAGGCCGAGCGTGCGGTAGCCGCGGGTCCGCAACAACTCCGCGATCGTGATCTCGCTCGGCGGGACGCCCTGCTCGGCGACGGGCGGAACGTCGGCTTCGCGGTCTGCGAAGTAGATCGGCGGAATCGGCTCGTCGCGCCGCATCCAGGCGACGAGCCGCATGAACTGCTTCGGTGCGGGCGTGAACTCGAAGCCGAAGCGCGTCGGATAGCGGCCCGTGAGGATGGCCGCGCGCGAGGGGGCGCAGGTCGCGTTGCCGGCATAGCCCCGCGTGTACTCGACGCCGGCGCGCGCGATGCCGTCGATGTTCGGCGTCGGCACCGCGCCGTTCGCGACGCCGCCGCCGCCGAAGGTGAGGTCGTTGTAGCCGAGGTCGTCCGCCACGATCACGACGACGTTCGGCGGCCGCGCGCCGCGTGCGGCGGCGGCCGGGCCGGGCTCCCAGACGACGGGCACGGTCTCGCCGACCGGGTCGACGATGCGCCCGACGATCCCCGGCACGCGCATCAACAGCTCCATGCGGCGCGGCCAGGCGAGGGCCGCGAGGGCGGCGACGAGGGCGAGTCCCACGGCGAGCTTCCGCATCCCGAATTCCCTCCGGCGAACGGCTCCGCATGCCGCGCCCTTGTGGCATTGTATGTGCCACAAAAGGAGGCGCGCAATGATCGCGTTGATGCCGAAGCGGGAGCAGCTCGAGGCGCTGCTCCGCAGCCCCGAGGCCGGGCCGGTCGTGATGCTGAACCTGCTGCGCTTCAAGGAGCGCGCGACCTCGCCCGACGAGGGCGTGAGCGGGCAGGAGGCGTACCAGCGCTACGGCGACGCGATGGTGAAGCTCGTCGAGAGCCGCGGCGGGCGCCTCCTGTGGCAGGGCCGCGTCGACTCCCAGGTGATCGGGCGCGACGGCGACGGCTTCCACGTCGCGGCGCTGGTCGAGTACCCGTCGCGCAAGGCGTTCGTGGAGATCGCGACGAGCCCGGAGGTCGCCGCGATCGGCGTGCACCGCGCCGCCGGCCTCGAGGGCCAGTGGCTGCTCGCGACGACCACACGCCCCTGACGCATCGCGACCGAGAGGAGATCCGCCATGGAATTCGTGCGAACCCCGGACGAGCGCTTCGAGCATCTGCCCGGCTGGCCCCATGCCCCGCGCCATCTGAGCGTGCCCGACGGCGAAGGCGGCGCACTGCGCATGCATTTCGTCGACGAGGGGCCGCGCGCGGCCGCGCCGATCCTGTGCCTCCACGGCCAGCCGACCTGGTCGTACCTGTATCGCAGGATGATCCCGCTCTTCACCGCCGCGGGGCACCGCGTCGTGGCGCCCGACCTCGTGGGTTTCGGCCGTTCCGACAAGCCGACGCGCACCACCGACTACAGCTACGCGCGCCACGTCGCGTGGCTGCGCTCGTTCATCGAGGCGCTGGACCTTCGCGACGTCACCCTCGTGTGTCAGGACTGGGGCGGCCTGATCGGCCTGCGCGCGCTGGCCGAGATGCCCGAGCGCTTCGCGCGGGTCGTCACGTCGAACACCGGGCTCCCGGACGCGAAGGGCATTCCCGAGTCGGCCGCGCCCGCGCTGCGGGCGCTCTACGCGCAGATCCCCGTGCCGCTCACGATGGCCGACGTCGCGCAGGGCTTCCTCGCTTCCGCGAAGGGCGGTCCGCCCGGGTTCATGTTCTGGCAGAAGCACTGCGCGGAGTCGCCGCAGTTCACGCCCGAGGGCGTGATGCGCATGCAGTGCCCGAAGCTCACGGAGGCGGAGTTGGCGGCCTACGCGGCACCGTTCCCCGACGAGACGTACCGCGCCGGCGCGCGCCGCTTCCCGTCGCTCGTGCCGATCTTCCCCGACGACGTCGCGATTCCCGACAACCGCCGCGCCTGGGACGTGTTGCGGAGCTTCGCGAAGCCGTGGCTCACCGCCTTCACCGACGGCGACCCGGTGACGGCCGGCCTGCACACGCGCTTCCAGGAGGAGATCCCCGGAGCGCAGGGTCGTCCGCACGCGACGATCCGCGGCGCGGGCCACTTCGTGCAGGAGGACGCCGGTGAAGAGCTCGCGCGCATCGTCCTCGACTTCATCGCGCGCACGCGAGGCTGAGCGATGGGCATCTTGCCGCCCCGCGACGACGCCTACCGCGGCTCCGTCCTCGCCATCGCATTCCTGTGGCTCCAGATCGCGCTGAACGCCTTCCGCGGCTTCGTGCACGTGTTCTGGCCGGACTCGGGCGCGGGCAGCATCGCGGGCATCGACCTCGCGCAGAACGGCGCGCCCGTGATCAGCCTGCTCGCGGCGGTGGGCCTCGATCAGCTCGCGTGGGGCGCGCTCGAGCTCGGCGCGGTGACGCGCTACAGGCGCTGGATCCCGACCGTGCTCACGTTCCTGCTCGCGAAGCAGGTGTCCTCCGCGTGGTTGCTCTGGCTGTGGAAGCCGCTCGGCGTCGAGGCGCCCGGGAAGCTGGGCGCGCTGGTCGGGGTTCCGCTCGTGGCTCTGGCGCTCTGGCTCTCGCTGCGCGAGCGGCCGGAGCCTGCGAGTCATTAGGTGCTGCGGGCGCCGCGCCGGGCGCGGATCTCCTCCTCGACGCGCCACAGCCGATCCTGCCCCCACGTCGCGTAGTCCGGCGCGTCGCCGCCGCGCACGCGGAAGCTCGGCACGCCCCAGAGGCCCAGCGCAAACAGCTCCGCGCGGTTCGCCTCGAGCTCGGCGCGCCAGCCGGCGTCGCGGTCGAGGTGCGCGCGCGCCTCGCTCCACGCGAGCCCCGCGCGCTCGACGGCGAGGCGCAGGCCCACGTCCGTGCCGGTGTCGACCCCCTGCGACCAGGCGGCGCGCATGAACTCGAGCAACAGCTCCTCGGCGCGGCCGCGCTCGCGCGCCCACGGGAAGAGCGAGAAGCAGCGCTCGACCGGTGCGCCGACCGGATCGCAGATGCGCCCGAAGGGAACGCCCGCGTCCTCGGCCTCGCGCTTCGCGTCGAGCGTGATGTAGCGGCGCTTCGCCGGCGGGACGGGAAGGCCGCGCATGACCATCGGCAGGACCGGCCGCAGGACGAGGCGCGCGCCGGTCGCGCGCGCGAGGGCGATCGTGCGCTCCGTGACGATGTAGGTGTAAGGGCTGCGCAGCGAGGGAAAGAACTCGAGGGTCACCGGCGCTCCACGAGCAGCGGCGGCGGGGCGCGAAGCGGGCTCCGGCCGCGGCGCGAGCAGGGGGCGTTCCTCGCCGCCCAGCGTCGCGCCCTCCGCGCGCAGGCGGCGCTCGAGGTGATGCAGGCGGTCGACGCCCCAGTACCACTCGCCTTCGTACTGGAACGTCGCGCCGAGGTAGTGACCGAGGCGCTCGCGCAACGCGCTGCCCTCGGCGATCGCGGCGCGGGTCGCGGACTCGCTCGCTTCGCCGAGCGCGCGCGCGAGCGCAGCCAGCGCGTCGCCGCCATTCCACAGCGCCGTGCACACCCGCGCGGAATCCTCGGCGAACGTGCCCCGCGCAAGCGATGCGGCGAGCACGCGCTGCGCGCACGCGACGGCTGCCGCTGCGGGCGCCGGCGCGTCTGCGGGGAACGCGAGCCCGTACGCCGCTGCCACGTCCGCGGCGTCGCGCCGCGACCAGGCCTCGAGCCTTGCGCGCTCGGGCGCGGCGGCGTCGCTCGGCGGTGCGACGAGGTGCGGGGCGAGCGCGACGTCGTAGCGGTCGGTGAACGCGCGAAGCGTTTGCGCCGCGAGCGCGCCGTAGGGGTCGTCGGCCTGATGGAAGTAGTGCAGG
>CAZCTH010000151.1:0-11064 GCA_964501435.1 uncultured Spirochaetales bacterium
CTTGCAAGCTGCGCTCTGCTCGCGTGCTGGGCCGTCGCGACCGGCTGCGGCGAGCGCGCGCCCTCGGGCGACGCGCCCGCAGCGCCCGCGGACGGAGCGCGCGCGGTGGAGCCGGCTTCGCCGCTGCCGAGCGTCGCGCCGCAATCGAGCGCCGCCGAGGAGGCGGGGGCCGTGCGCTACTCGTGCGAGAACGGTCTCGCCGTGCTCGTTCACCCGCCCGCCGACGATGCCGGCGACGCGCCGCTGCGTTTGTCGATCGACGGAGCGCGCTTCGAGCTCGCCGCAGTCGTCTCGGCCTCGGGCGCGAAGTTCGAGTCGAAGGCGGGCCTCAGCCCCGGCAAGACGCTCGTGTGGTGGACGAAGGGCGACGAGGCGATGCTGATCGAGGCGCCGCTCGCGAGCGACGCCGGCGACGCGGAGACGATCCTCGCCTGCGTCGAAGTCACGCCGGTGGATGCGGCCGAGGTCGAAACGGCAAGCTCGAGCCAGGCGCTGCGCCTTCGCTCGGACGATCCGAGCGTCGCAATCACTGGCGTGCTCCGCGACGGGCTCGCCGTGAGCACGACGGGGCTCGGAAGCGCGGCCGCGATCGCTGCGCTGCCGACGGACGAAGACGGCATCGAGTGCGCGAGCGACGGGCTCGAGGTGCGCATGTCGAATCGCGTCGTCTACCGGCCCGCAGTCAACTTGTGCGACGCCGATTGGGCGCTGGTCGTACCGACCGCTCGACCCGCTGCTGCGCGCGCGGCGCCGGCGCCAGACGGCTTCGCGTGGACGACGGGCAAGAGCTCCGACGCGAACGAAGCGTGGCTCGCCTACGGGGTGCCGGAGACCGACGCGACGGCGATGACGGCGAGTTGCCAGCCCGGCACTGCGCGCGTCTCCGCTCGCTTCGTCGCGCAGACGGCCGGCGCAGCCGTGATCGAGTTCGTCGCGCCGGATCGGCTGCTTCGATACGGAGCGACGCGGGTCGCGACGGAGGGCTCCGAGGCGGGGCCCGATCTCGCGCTCGAGCTGTGGACCCACGATGTTCTCTGGAATCTGCTGCGTTCCGGTGCCGTGGTGCCCTATCAGGCGGCAGCAGGCGAGCCGCAGTTGCTCGACGCGAGCGCAGGCACCGAGCCCATCGGTTCGTTCCTCGACGCCTGCGAAGGGGAGTGACGCAAGCTGCGGTCCCCTCCGGCGGGCCGCATTCCTCGGCTCGCGGTCGCGCGAGCGGCCCTCAGCGCGGAGGCGCGGCGGCCGGTGCAGGCGGCGCCGCGAGCTGCTGCAGCACGCTGGCCGTCACGTCGAGGCCGCCCGCGAGATTCCTGTAGGTGGTCGAGACCGTCCAGATCGGGCCCCAGGGAATGCCCCACCAGCCGACGAGCAGCGAGATCAAGCAATACGGAAGAGCCTTCGTCGCCGTGGGCTGGTTCGCGCGCACGAAGTGGATGTCGGAGCTGCGCTTGAACGTCATCACCACGATCGATACGCAGTACTGGAACACGACGAACTTGCCGCCGAGCTGGAGCTCGTGATTCAACAAGTCGCCGGACAGGCCGTCGAGCCCCACGATCTTCGCCACGCGCGATCCCCCTTCGCGCGCAAGTTATCAGGAACCGGGCGCCGAGCGCGAGCGCGTCGGCGCCGATTCGTCAGGTGGGGACGAGCAGCGGCACCCGCGGGCTCGCGTCGCGCGGCATGCGGCCCGTGAGCCGCGGGTCGTCGTGCACCTCGACCATGAACCGATACGGCGTGAAGCCCGAGCGCCGATAGAAGCCGAGCGCGTTCGGGTGGTCGTTCGTGCAGGTGTGCACCCAGAAGCGCGAGATCGGCCGCGACCAGGCGCGCTCGATCGCGGCGTCCATGAGTGCGCCGCCGGCGCCGGTGCCGATCGCGTCCGCGGTGAGGCCGAAGAAGGCGAGCTCGCACTCGCCCGGCGTGCGGAAGTCGAGGTCGAGGATGCCGATGCGCCGTCCGTTCCGCTCGAGCGCGAAGGGCTCGTAGCCCCGGTCGCCGAGGATCGCCGCGAGCTCGGCGTCGGGCATCACTAGGCGCGAGAACCACATCCAGTCGCGACCCACGTCGGAGAAGAGCGCGCGGTAGGCGGCGAGGTCGCGGCGGTCGGCGGCGACGAGCGCGAGCCCCCCGGTGAAACGCGCGCCGCGCAGTGTCGGCTTTGCCTTCATCTCGAGGCACGTGACGACGTTCGCGAGCTTGCCGGGTGGGAGGACGTGGTAGCCGTCGGGGATCGGGGCGGTCATGGCTGAGGAGGAGAATTAGCCCGGATCGCGATCGCACGCGCCGTGGCCTGCAAGGTCTCCCCGCTCGGGCCACTTCGAATCCGTGGAGTCGATTGGCTCGCGCGGGCCGGGCTCATCCCCGAGCTCGTGCGCGCCGCGCGGATCAGTCGCGCGTCGCGCGGAACCACAGCGGGCCCGCCGCCGCGAGAAGCACGAGCAGGTTGAACCCGACGTTCGACGGAACGCCTGCGGCCAGCGATCCGATCGAGTCGAGCGTGCACCACGCCACGAGCCCGGTCAGTACGGCACGCCGGGTCTGCTCGGGCGCTACTCCGTGGACCCAATGGCGCAGCGCGAGGATCATCGCGCCCCAGCCGAAGAGAAAGCCGCCGGTGAGTGCCGTGAGGAAGCGCATCGTGCCGTCGGCGTACTGCTGCGCGCCGTCGATCGGCCACGCCAGCAGGTCGAGGGACCAACGCGCCGCCGCGTCGGTGCCGGCCTTCGCGGCGAGCGAGAACACCGGGCCGAAGCCGCCGACGACGAGTGCCGTCACCAACAACCAGCGCCGGTGCGCCGACCTCGATCGCAGGTCCATTCCGTCGCCTCCTGGTGTCGGGACGAGTCGCGGGAACGCTGCGACGATCGCCGCGCGGCCCGAGCCCCGGCAATTCCCTTGCGGGTAGGTGGGTCCGGCGCGCGCGAGAGGAGGCTCAGCCCCGAACGCGCTCGCGCGCGCCGTAGACGCTCATCGCGTCGCCGCGCAGGAACGCGACCAGCGCGATGCCGGCGCGCTCCGCGAGCTCGACGGCGAGCGAGGTCGGCGCGGAAACGGCGGCGACCGCGGGCACGCGCGCGGCGAGCGCCTTCTGCACGATCTCGAACGAGACGCGACCGGAGACGAGCAGCGCGCAGCCCGCGAGCGGCCGCCCAGCACGCGCCGCCCAGCCGATCGCCTTGTCCACGGCGTTGTGGCGCCCGACGTCCTCGCGCGCGCACAGCATCTCGCCGCGCGCATCGAACAGGGCGGCGCCGTGGAGGCCGCCCGTCGCGTCGAACGCGCGCTGCGCCGCGCGAAGCCGGGCGGGCAGGGCGGCAAAGTACGAAGCCGTGAAGCGCGCGGGGTCGTCGAGCGGCGGCGCCGTCGCGAGCGCGCGCTCGAGCGAGGCCTTTCCGCACACGCCGCACGACGAGCTCGCGAACAGGTTGCGGCGCAGCGCATCGGCGTCGAAGGGCACGCCCTGCGCGAGGGTGGCGCGCACGACGTTGTCGGCGCGCTCGGCGTCTCCCGCGCTCGCGTGGTGGAGCGACGCGACGTCGGAGAGCCGCTCGACGATGCGCTCCGTGACGAGGAAGCCCGCGACCAGTTCGAGGTCGTCGCCGGGCGTGCGCATCACGACGGCGATGCGCGCGCCGTTCACCTGGATCTCGAGCGGCTCCTCGCACGCGACGAGATCGGGCTCGTCCTTCGCCGCGGCGCCGCCCTCGCGGCGCGTGCGCGCGGCCTCGCGAACGCGCTCCGGGTCCGAGGGCGCCGTAACTACTCCATCCCGAGCTCGAGGCGCGCGGCCTCGGACATCAGGCTCGGCGTCCACGGGGGCTCCCACACGAGGTCGATCTTCACTTCGCTCACGCCGGGGACGCCGCGCACCTTCTCCTCGACCTCGGGCGGCAGGCTCTCCGCCACGGGGCACATCGGCGACGTGAGCGTCATGCGGATCGCGACGTTGCCGCCCTCTTCGACGTTCACGTCGTAGACGAGCCCGAGCTCGTAGATGTCGACCGGGATCTCCGGGTCGTAGACGGTCTTCAGCATGTCCACCACGCCGGCCTTGATCTCTTCCACGCTCGCCATGACGACCTCTCGTTCACTTCTCGGAAAGGCCGAGCGCGCCGTCGCGTCGCCCGGCGACTCGCCGCCCGTCATTCCGTCTTCGCGGCTTCCTGCTTGCCTTCGAGCGCGTTGCGCAGCGTGTGCCACGCGAGCGTCGCGCACTTGACGCGCATCGGGTATTCGCGCACGCCCGCGAACACGGCGAGCTTGCCGAGCGCGGGGCTCGCCTCTCCGCCGGTCGTGAGCAGCGCGTGGAATTCCTCGAACAGCGCGAGGGCGGCGGCGACGGGCTTGCCCTTCACGGCCTCCGTCATCAGCGAGGCCGACGCGGTCGAGATCGCGCAGCCCGACCCCTGGAAGCCGACGTCTCGCACGGTGTGGTCGCCGATCGCTACGTGGACGGTGATCTTGTCGCCGCACAGCGGGTTGTGGCCGTCGGCGCGGCACGTGGCGCCTTCGGGCACGCGGAAATTCCGCGGCGACTTGTTGTGGTCGAGGATCGTCGTCTGATAGAGCTCGCGCAGCTCGGACATCGTGGGCTCGATTCTCAGGCGAACATCGCGATCGCCTTGCGCACGGCGGCGGCGAGGCGATCGAGGTCTTCGCGGTCGTTGTAGAGGCCGAGCGAGGCGCGCGCGCTCGCGGCGATGCCGAAGCGCGCGTGGAGGGGCTGTGCGCAGTGATGGCCCGCGCGGATCGCGACGCCCTCTTCGTCGAGGATCGTGCCGAGGTCGTGCGGGTGGACGCCCTGCACGACGAACGAGAGCACGCCGAGCTTCTCCGGTGCCGTCCCGATCAGGCGCAGCTCGGGGATGCCGCGCAGCAGCGCCGTCCCGTACTCGAGCAGCTCCGCCTCGTGGCGCTCGATCGCCGCGAGGCCGAGCGAGTCGAGATAGTCGAGCGCGACGCCGAGGCCGACGACCTCGGCGATCGCCGGCGTGCCCGCTTCGAAGCGCTCCGGAATCGGTGCGAAGGTGGTCTTCTCGAACGCGACGGTCGCGATCATGCCGCCGCCCGTCTGATAAGGCGGCATCGCCTCGAGCACGCGCGCGCGGCCATACAGCGCGCTCGCGCCACTCGGGCCGTACACCTTGTGCCCGGAGAACGCGTAGAAGTCGCAGCCGAGCGCGCGCACGTCCACGGGGATGCGCGGCGCCGCCTGGGCGCCGTCCACCAGCACGAGCGCGCCGCGCGCGTGCGCGAGCGCGGAGATGCGCGCGATCGGGGTCAGCGTGCCGAGCACGTTGCTCGCGTGGGCGATCGCGACGAGGCGCGTGCGCTCGGAGAGCAGCGCCTCGAGTGCGGCGAGGTCGAGCACGCCCGCGTCGTCGATCGGCGCCACGCGCAGCCGCGCCCCGCGCTCCTCGCACAGCATCTGCCACGGCACGATGTTGGCGTGGTGCTCCATCTCGGTGATCAGGATCTCGTCGCCGGCGCGCACGTTGGCGCGGCCCCAGGCGGCGGCGACGAGGTTGATCGCCTCGGTGGTGTTGCGCACGAACACGATCTCGCGCGCCTCGGCCGCGTTCAGGAAGCGCGCCACCCGCGCGCGCGCGGCTTCGTAGCGCTGCGTCGCGAGCGCCGAGAGCTCGTACACGCCGCGGTGGATGTTCGCGTAGGAGTGCGCGCTGAACTCGGCGATCGCGTCGATCACCGCGCGCGGCTTCTGCGCGCTCGCGCCGGTGTCGAGGTAGGCGAGGCGCTTTCCGCGCGAGGGCCGATCGAACACGGGGAAGTCGCGGCGGATCTTCGCGACGTCGAGCACCGGCTGCGCGCTGCGCGCGGCGGCGCTCACGGGCGCACGTCCGCTTCGACGCGGCGCGCGAACAGCGCGGTGAGCGGCTCGCGCAACGGCTCGGGCAGGGCGCCGAGGATCTGCGCCGCGAAGCCCTGCGTCAGGAGCCCGCGCGCCTCGCGCTCGCCGAGCCCGCGCGTGCGCAGGTAGAACAGCGCGTTCTCGTCGAGGCGCCCGATCGCCGTGCCGTGGCTGCACTTCACGTCGTCGGCCCAGATCTCGAGCTGCGGCTTGCTGTCGACCTCCGCGCCGTCCGCGAGCAGGAGGTTCGGGTTCGACTGCGACGCGTTCGTCTTCTGCGCGTCCGGTCGCACCACGATGCGTCCGCGGAAGACGCCTTGCGAGGCGCCGCCGAGAACGCCCTTGTAGAGCTGCCGGCTCGTGCCGTGCGGCACGGCGTGGTCGACGAGCGAGTGGTTGTCCACCACGCCCTCGCCCGTGCCGAGGTAGAGGCCGTCGAGCGAGCACTCCGCGCCTTCGCCCGCGAGCGTGACGGCGAGATCGTTGCGCACGAGCCGTCCGCCGAGCGTCACGACGCGGCTCGCGAAGCGCGCGCCCCGCGCGAGCCGCACGGCGGTGTTCGAGGCGTGGATCGCGTCGTCGTTCTCGCGCTGGATCACGGTCAGCTCGACCTGCGCGTCCGCGGCGACGTCCACCTCGATCACGGCGTTGGTGAAGTGCGCGCCGCGCGTCGCCTGGGAGGTGTGGTCGAGCACGAGCGCGACCCGGCTGCCGCGTGCGGCCTCGATGCGCACGCGCGGCAGCGAGAGCGTCGGGCGCTCGCCCGCGGGCGCGACGAACGCGAGCGTCACGGGCGCGCCGGCGTCGGCGTTCGCGGTGGTGCGCACGACCACGCCGTCGTCCAGCAGCGCAGTCGCGAGCGCGGCGAGCGGGTGCTGTTTCGCGTCGATCAGGCTGCCGAGCGCCGCGCCCGCGCTCGGCTGCGCGCGGAGCGAGACGATCTCGACGCCCGGCGCGCTCGCGAGCGGCGCGGGCGCCTGCGCGAGCGCGAAGTCGAGCGCGGCGAGCGGCGCGAGGCTCGTGTAGCGCCACTCTTCGCGCGACGTGTCGGGCAGACCCGACGCGGCGAAGGCTTCGCGCGCGGCACGGCGCAGCGCCGCGAAGGCGTCGGCGCGCGAGGCCGCGGCGTCGCACAGCGCGAGCAGCCGCGCGTTCGCGGCGTCGAGGGCGCTCACCGCGCGGCCTCCGCTGCCTTCGGCTCCTTCTCGAGCCAGCCGTAACCCGTCGATTCGAGCTCGAGCGCGAGCTCCTTGCCGCCCGAGCGCGCGATGCGGCCGTCGGCGAGCACGTGCACGAAGTCGGGCACGATGGTGTCGAGCAGGCGCTGGTAGTGCGTGATCACGAGCATCGCGCGATCGGGCCCGCGCAAGTGGTTCACGCCGCTCGCGACGACGCGCAGCGCGTCGATGTCGAGGCCCGAGTCCGTCTCGTCGAGGATCGCGAGGCGCGGCTCGAGCAGCAGCATCTGCAGCACTTCGTTGCGCTTCTTCTCGCCGCCCGAGAAGCCCTCGTTCACGGCGCGCGACATCATCTCCGCCTTCATGCCGACGATCTTCATCTTCTCGCGCGAGAGCGCGAGGAAGTCCATCGCGTCGAGCGTCTCCTGGCCGCGGTGCGTGCGCACGGCGTTCACGGCCGCCTTGAGGAAGTAATTGTTGGTGACGCCGGGGATCTCGACCGGGTACTGGAACGCGAGGAACACGCCCTCGCGCGCGCGCTCCTCCGGCGAGAGCGCGAGCAGGTCGCGCCCGTCGTACGACACGCTGCCGGCCGTCACCTCGAACGCGGGGCGGCCCGAGAGCACGCCGGCGAGCGTGCTCTTGCCCGCACCGTTCGGCCCCATGATCGCGTGCACCTCGCCCGGGCGGATCACGAGGTCGAGCCCCTTCAGGATCGGCTTCTCGCCTACGCGCGCGTGCAGCCCGCGGATCTCGAGCAGCGGTTTCTTCTCGGCGGCCATCGTCGTCACCCCACGCTGCCTTCGAGCGACACGCCGAGCAGCTTCTGCGCTTCGACCGCGAATTCCATCGGGAGCTCCCGGAGGACTTCGCGGCAGAATCCGTTCACGATCATCGAGACCGCGTCCTCTTCCGAGATGCCGCGCTGGCGGCAGTAGAAGAGCTGGTCCTCGGAGATCTTCGACGTGGTCGCCTCGTGCTCGACCGTCGCCGTCGCGTTCTTCACCTCGAGATACGGGAAGGTGTGCGCGCCGCACTGGTCGCCGAGCAGCAGCGAGTCGCAGCGTGAGTGGTTGCGCGCGCCGGTCGCCTTCGGGCCGATCTTCACGAGCCCGCGATAGCTCTGCTGCCCGCGGCCCGCCGAGATGCCCTTCGACACGATCGTGCTGCGCGTGTTCTTCCCAATGTGGATCATCTTCGTGCCGGTGTCGGCCTGCTGCTTCCCGCGCGTCAGCGCGACCGAGTAGAACTCGCCCACCGAGTCGTCGCCCTGCAGGATGCAGCTCGGGTACTTCCAGGTGATCGCCGAGCCCGTCTCGACCTGCGTCCAGCTGATCTTCGAGCGCTTGCCGCGGCAGGCGCCGCGCTTCGTCACGAAGTTGTAGATCCCGCCGCGGCCGTTCTCGTCGCCCGGATACCAGTTCTGGACCGTCGAGTACTTGATCTCGGCGTCGTCGAGCGCGACCAGCTCGACCACCGCCGCGTGCAGCTGGTTCTCGTCGCGGCGCGGCGCCGTGCAGCCTTCGAGGTAGGACACGTAGGCGCCTTCTTCGGCGACGATCAGCGTGCGCTCGAACTGGCCCGTCTCCTGGGCGTTGATCCGGAAGTACGTCGAAAGCTCCATCGGGCAGCGCACGCCCTTCGGGATGTACGCGAACGAGCCGTCGCTGAAGACCGCGGAGTTCAGCGCGGCGAAGAAGTTGTCCGAGTACGGGACGACCGAGCCGAGCCAGCGCCGCACGAGCTCGGGGTGCTTCTTCACGGCGTCGGAGAACGATCCGAAGATGATGCCGTGCTTCTCGAGCTCGGCCTTGTAGGTGGTGGCGACCGAGACGCTGTCGAACACGGCGTCCACCGCGACGCCCGCGAGCCGCTTCTGCTCCGCGAGGGGGATGCCGAGCTTCTCGTAGGTCCGTAACAACTCGGGATCGACCTGATCGAGGCTCTCGTACTTCTTCTGCTGCGCCGGCGCCGCGTAGTAGGCCATGTTCTGGTAGTCGATCTCCGGGTAGGAGACCTGCGCCCACTTCGGGTGATGGCCGGCCGCGAGCATCTGCACGAAGCGGCGATACGCCTTGAGCCGCCACTCGAGCAGCCAGGCCGGCTCCTCCTTCTTGGCGGAGATCAGGCGCACGACGTCCTCGGAGAGGCCCTTCGGGATCCGCTCCATCTCGATGTCGGTGACGAAGCCGTACTCGTATTGCTTGGCGGCGAGGTCGCGCAGCTCGGCGTTCTCGGACATGGCGTGCTCAGTAGTTGGGGTGGGGGGCGGAGGACGGCCCCGCGCTCTCGATCGAGAGCAGCGGCGCGCCGCCGCGCGGGCGCGCGAGGTCGGCGAGCGTCACGTGGGAGAGCGCGTCGTGAACGGCGCGATTGATGCGGTGCCACGGCTCCTGCACCTGGCAGCGCTTCTCCTGGTCGCAGTGGCCGGGGCCCACGGTGCACTCCATCAGCGCGATCGGGCCCTCGAGCGCGTGGACGATCTCGGCGACGGTGATCGCGTCGGGCGCGCGCATCAGGCGGTAGCCGCCCTTGGCACCGCGCAGGGACTCGAGCAGCCCCGCGCTCGCGAGTTGCTTCAGCATCTTGCTCACGACCGGGAGCGGCAGCGCCGTCGCCTCGGCCATCTCGCGCGCCGAAAGCTGGGCGCCCTCGGACGCGCCCGCGAAGCGCGCGAGCAGCACGATGCCGTAGTCGGTGAGCTTGCTGATGCGGAGCATGGGCGTCTCCGGGGGTCGGACGTCGGGGAGCGGCCGATCATATCGGACCGAATTGGTGCCGTAAGTATCGGACTGCATTGGTACGGATTATTTCCCGTGCCCCTGGGCGCCTCCCATCCGCCCGCGCGCCCCCGCGTGGCCCCAGTGCGCTACCCGCGGGGCGCGAGGTCGGCGAGGCGGGCGAGGGGGCGGAGAACCCCTTGGCCGTCGTGGCACCAAGAGATGGGAGGCGCCTGCATCTGTCCCCCTGTGCAGATGCGCGAGGCGCCGAGGCCGGCGAGCCGGGCGGCAACGGCGTCGCGCTCCCCGTCCGTGAAGCCCGCGATGCCGGCGGATGCGAGGTGGCGCGCGACCGGCGCGAGCGCGGCCGCGAGCCCGGCGGCGTCCGGCACGAAGTGGACGCGCAGCACGCGGCCGAGCGGCGAGCCGCGAAACGCGGGCTCCCGTTCGCCGAGCAGCGCCCAGGCGTTGCCCGCGCCGCGGCGCAGCTCGGCGCCGTCTCCGCTCGCGGCGCGCAGCTCGAACGTGGCGAGCTCGTTCGCGCGCTGCGCCGCGTCCGCCAGCGCGAGCCTTCCGAGCGGCCAGCGCTCCGCGCGGGTCGCGAACGCTCCCGCGAGCGCGTCGAGCAGCGCGCCGCGCTCCTCCCAGCGCCAGCCCACCGCATACAGCGCGACGGGCGAGAGGCAGCCGAGCTGGTCCCAGAGCGCAGTGTCGCGGGCGACCGCCTCGCAAGCGGCGGCGAGGTCGCCGGTGCGGCCGAGCGCTGCGACGGAGAAGCGGTGCCCGTAGCCGACGAAGCGTTGCCACGGCTGGGTGTACGCGCGGATCGCGGCGATCGCGGCGTCGCTGCCCGTCGCGACCACGCACTCGGCCTCGCACAGCGCGGCCATCGCCGCGCCATCGGCGTGGGGAAACGCGACGACCTCGACGCAAGCGCCGAGCGCGGCGTCGATGCCCGCGAGCGCCGCCGCGATCGCACGGGCGGTCGCGGCGTCGTGCGCGCCCGTGCGCGCGAGCACGGGCGAGCCGAGCGCGAGGGGCGCGATCAGCTGCAGCACGGTCGGCATCGGGATCGCCCCGCCGAGCACCACGCCCGTGAGCGGGAAGCCGAACACGACGCGCCCCGGCGCTTCGCTCAGCTCCGCGGCGACGAGCTTCGCGAGCGCGTCCGGCGTCCACGGGGCGAAGCCGGCGTCGAGCCCGGCGGCGAGGGTCGCCGGCGCGAAGCCGGTGGCCGCGGGCAGCTCGGCGGCGAGCCGCGCGCGGATCGGGCTCGCGGGATCGCGCAGCTGCG
>CAZCTH010000152.1:0-11038 GCA_964501435.1 uncultured Spirochaetales bacterium
GCGCGCGGCAGCGCGCCGAGCACTTCCGCCGTGTGCTCGCCGGGCTGCGGCGCCGGCCGCGTCCACGCGATCGGCGTGCGCGACGCCTTCACGAACGGGCCCGCGGCGCGCAGCGTGCGCCCGCTCGGCAATGCGACGTCGCGCCAGAACTCGCGCACCGCGAGCTGCTCCATGGCGACGACGTCGGCGGCGGTGTTCACCGGCGCGAGCGTCACGCCCGCAGCGATGCCGCCTTCGAACAGCTCGAGCTTCGTGTGGCCCTGCGTGAAGCGCGTGACCGCGGCGCGCATCTCCGCGACGGAGTGCACGAGCGCGCCGCCGGTGAGCATGCGCGCCTCGTAGGTGGTCCAGTCCTCGGCGTCGGCCCACTCGCGGGTGCACGCTCCGCTGTCCACCATCCACGGGATCAGCGCGACCAGCGTGGCCTTGGTCGCGATCAGGCAGACCTCGCCGTCCTTGCACGGATAGACGAGCGGCGTCACCAGCGTGCTCAGCTGGAGCACGGTGCCGTTGCGCTCGATGTTGCGGCCCTGGATCGGGTGCGCGGTCATCGCGTTCAGGCCCGTCCAGAACACCGCGGCCTGCACCGAGACGTCGACGAACTGCGCCTCGCCCGTGTCGAGCCGCCGCTGGTGCGCCGCGAGCGCGCCGACCGCGCTCTCCACCGCCGCGTGGTGCCACGTCTGCGGCACCGTGATGCGCACCGGCCGGCGATCGGGCTCGCCGTTCAGCGCCATCGCGCCGCCCATCGCGGAGAGCGTGAGGTCCGTCGCCAGGTGGTGCGCGTACGGCCCCGTCTGCCCGAAGGGCGAGATCGCGACGTACACGAGATCGGGGCGCGCCTCGCGCAGCGCGGCGAAGCCGAGGCCGCGCGCGTCCATCTCGCCCGGCTGGGCGTTCTCGAACAGGAAGTCCGCGCTGGCGACGAGGGCGAGGAAGTCGGCGCGGCCGCCCGGCGTGTCGAGATCGAGGGCCACGCTGCGCTTGCCGCGGTTGTAGGCGTGGAAGCGCAGGCTCGCGAGCGCCTCCGGCTGCGCGGGGTCGAGGGGAGGCTCGCGGCGCGAGGGCGAGCCTCCCGGCGGCTCGACCTTGATGACGTCCGCGCCGAGACCGGCGAGCACGAAGCTCGCGAGCTCGGCGCGCCCGTCGGTGAGATCGAGGACGCGGTAGGGGCTCAGCATCGCGGTGGGCGTCGGCATGGGGCGCATGTTCTCATCGCTTGGAGGACCGAGGCAACCGCACACGCGCGGGATCGGCGGGCCAAGTGGCCCAGGCGTCTCGCCTCGGAGCCGCGACGCGCCTTCGCGCCGGCACGCGTCGAACCGAGCACGATCGGGCTGGCCCGCGTCTTGCGAAGGAATCGACGCGCGAAGCGAAGCGGGCGCGAAGGCAGGGCCGCCACCGCACGGTGGGGCACCGCGCGCGCGCAAGAGGGGCAAGCGTGGCGAAGCGAGACACGGGGATCCGGGCGGCACTCGCCGCGCTGCTGTTCGCGACCGGGGCCGCCGCACAGTCCCTGCCGATTCCCGCGCCGGCGGGGGCCGGGCTGCTCGCTGGGACGGCGACGCTTCGCCTGAAGCCCTGTGGGCGCACCGGCGCGCCGCTCTCGGTGCGCATCGAGGTCGAGGACGACGGCGCGTGGACGGCGGACGCGCCCGTACCGCTGGCGGGGACGTCGTCGTCGCGCCTCACCTGGAACCAGTACTACGCGCACCTGCGCTCGCGGTCGCGGCTCGCGCTCTCGGGCGCGAGCGCATTGGCGCTCGAGGCGCGCCTCGCCGCAGAGGCCTCGGCGCTGTGCGGCGACGCGGTCTCGGTGGGTGCGCTCGCATCGAGCGAGGCGACGCTGGTGCTCAACAAGCGCTGGACGCGCGCGAAGCTGCGACTCCGCGTGAACGCGCAGGCAGCCCGTGCGTCGGGGACGCGCATGCTGCGTTACCGCGCGACGGCCGTCGGCGCGTGGACGCCGGACGCGTGAGCGACGCGACCTCGCTCGGCGCCGCGGTAGACATCGCGCTCTCGGGTGCCGCGGGCTACCTGGCCGCGTCGCTCGCGCAGTACGGGCTGCACCGCGGTCTCGGCCACCATCGCGCAGGGGGCTGGTTCTTTCGGCGTCACGTCGGCGAGCACCACACGATCTACGACGCCGAACGCGTGACGCGAGTGCGGTATGCGCGCGACGAGCGCGGCCTGACCGCGTTCTACCTCGTGCCCGCGGCTGGGCTTGCCTGGGCGGCCTTCGCTTGGCTCCCCCGCGAGTGCTTCGTTGCGACCGCCGCAGGCGTCGCGCTCGCGTACGGCGCGAACGTCGGGCTCCACGCGCAGTACCACCGCGAGCGCCCTCGGCTCGCGCGCGTGCCTGGATTCGCACGGCTGCGCGCGCTGCACTTTGCCCACCACCGCCACCCCAATCGCAACTTCGCGGTCGTCGACCTGTTCTGGGATCGGCTCTTTGGGACGCTCGCCGAAGAGCCTCCCCGCACGGCGAGTCGCTGAGTGCGCGCGCGGCCGCGAAACGTCGCCGCGGCGCTCGTCGCCGCGGCGCTCGGCGGCGCCTGCGCGGCGAACGTCCCGCTCACGCATCCCGCCGCCGTCGAGGAGCAGGCACGGCGCGGTGCGACGGTCGAAGTGGGTCGCTCGACGCGCGCGGACGTGCACGCCGCCCTCGGTGAGCCCTGGCTCGCGAGCCGCGGCTGGGGATTCGAGGCCTACGAAGCGCACGCGGAGCGGCGGGAGCTCGCGATCGTCTCGGTGTTCACGCCGCCGTTCCCGATCGGCGTCTTTCGCCATCACGTCCGCGGGCTCGTGCTCACGACGTACGACGCGACCGACACGGTCGCGGACGTCGCCGTCGGCAGCGCGCCCGACGACGACCTGCGCGGGCTCTGGATCCAGGCCGGAGCCATCACCGTGGCGCGAGCCGCCGCAGAGTCGCGCGGCCTGCAAGCGCTGGTCGATCCCGCGGCCCTCGCGCGCTACCTCGCGCAACGGCGCAGCAGCGCAGGCTGCACGATTGCACTCGCGTGTGCGCCGAGCGAGGACGATCGCTGGCTCGACGAGAGCTGCCCCGACCGCGTCTCCGTGGATGACGGCAAGCCCTTCGACCTGCGCGGCGTCTTCGTCTCGTGCGAAGGCGGCAAGTGCCCGGACGGTGCGCGCGCGAGCGGCGGCTTCGCGCGCGTCCCGGTCGTGGCACCGATCGCCCTCGCGCCGGGCGCGCACCGGCTCGCGTTCGCGAGCGCGACGTTCCAGGGGTCGAGCGAGCAGCGCTTCCCATGCGGCGCCGGTGATGTGATCTACGGCGTGTTGCGCGGCGAGGTGAAGCGGCACTGGTGGGGGCCGACGCGGAGCACGCTGGCGGTGCGCGCCGAGCTGTCGGAGCGCGAGCCGCCCGAGGTCGCTGGCCGGCGCGGCTTGCTCTACCGCGACGGGAGCTGGCTCGCCGAGCCGGAGCCGCAGATCGAGCGCTGAGCGGCGCGCTCGAGGATCAGGGCTTCAGTACCACCTTCAGCACGTTCTCGGCGTGGGTGTCGAACACCTGATAACCGCGCACGCCGTCGGCGAGCGGCAGGCGGTGCGTGATGATCTCGGTCGGGTCGAGGCGGCCCTGCTCGATCAGCGGCAGCAGCTTCGGCACCTGGTTCTGCGGGTTCACGAGCCCGGAGCGCAGCGTGAGATTGCGCGCCATCAGCCCCGTCGCGAACGGGATCGGTACGTCCGCGGCGTCGGCGACGACGCCGATCACGGCGACGCGGCCGCCCGCGCGCACGACGTCGATCGCGCTGCGCACGAGCTCGCTGCGCCCGACCGCCTCGATCGCGGCGTCGGCGCCGCGCCCCTGCGTGAGCGCGTCCACGCGCTCGCGAAGATTCTCGCGCTTCGGGTCGAGGGGGATGCAGCCGCGCAGGCGCGCGCGCTCGAGGCGGCCGGCGTCGAGATCCACGGCGATCACCGCGGCGGCGCCGCGGATCAGCGCCGAGCGCTGCGCGAACGTGCCGACCGGCCCGCAGCCGAACACGACGACGACGTCGCCGGGCCCGACCTCCGCGAGCTCGGCGCCCATGTAGCCGGTGGGCAGGATGTCGGTGAGGAAGAGCGCATGCTCGTCGTCGACCGCATCGGGGATCTTGAAGAGGTTCGTGTCCGCGAACGGCACGCGCGCGCCCTCGGCCTGGCCGCCGTTCAGGGCGGGATGCCCGAAGCCGAACACGTTCGTGCCGGCGCCGCCCGCGTTCAGCGTCTGGCAGCCGGAGTACTCGCGCTTGCGGCACAGGCCGCACTCGCCGCAGCCTGCCGTGCAGGAGACGACCACGCGATCGCCGCGCTTCACGCGGTGCACGCCGCTCCCGACGTCCTCGACCACGCCGACGAACTCGTGGCCGGTGACGAAGCCGTTCACCGCGGCGGGCATGCCGTGCCAGAGGTGGAGGTCCGAGCCGCAGATCGCGGTGCGCGTGATGCGCACGATCGCGTCGCGCGCGTCCACGAGCTTCGGATCGGGGACGCTCTCGACGCGAAAATCCCGGGGGCCGTGGTAGACGATCGCCTGCATCGTGGGTCTCCTCGCCGGCAGGATACGGCGGCCGCCCCGGCGCGAGTGCGCGCCCCGTCGCGTTTCGCGCGCGCCGATGGCGAGGGCAGGCCCTGCGCGGCATCCTGCGCCCTTCCTGAAATCCCACTCGGAGACTCCCATGACCCGCGAAGCCTGGATCATCGACGCCGTTCGCTCGCCGCGAGGCGTCGGCAAGCAAGGGAAGGGCGCGCTCGCGCACCTCCATCCGCAGCGCGTGCTCGCGCAGGTGCTCGACGCGCTCCAGAAGAAGGCAGGCTTCGATCCCAAGGACGTGGACGACGTCGTGTGTGGCAACGGCTCCCACGCGGGCGACCACGCCCACGACATCGGCCGCATGGCCGTGCTCGACGCCGGCTGGCCGATCTCCGTGCCCGGCGTGACGCTGAACCGCTTCTGCGGCTCGGGCCAGCAGGCCGTGACGTTCGCCGCGATGGGCATCGGCGCCGGTCATCAGGACCTCGTGATCGGCTGCGGCGTCGAGTCGATGAGCCGCCCGGCGCGCAACGGCACCGACGGCTTCCACGCCAACAACCAGCACCTGCTCGAGACCCGCCCGCAGGTGCCGCAGGGCCTCAGCGCCGACCTGATCGCGACGGTGGACGGCTGGACCCGCGAGCAGTGCGACGCGCTCGGCGTCGAGAGCCAGAAGCGCGCGGCCGCGGCGCTCGCGGCGAAGCGCTTCGACAAGAGCCTCGTGCCGATCAAGAACGCCGACGGCTCGGTCGCCCTCGACCGCGAGGAGTACCCGCGCCCGGGCACGACGCTCGAGGGCCTCGCGAAGCTCGAGCCGAGCTTCCCGAAGATGGACGGCTTCAAGTTCGAGCAGTCCTCGAAGGACATGCTCGGCCTGATCCGCCAGGTCTACCCGCAGGTCGACCAGCTGAACCACGTCCACCACGCGGGCAACAGCTCCGGCGTCGTGGACGGCGCGGGCGCGGTGGTGCTCGCTTCCCCGGAGTACGCGAAGGCCCACGGCCTGAAGCCGCGCGCGCGCATCAAGATGAGCGCGGTCGCGGCGGACGAGCCGCTGATCATGCTGACGGCGCCCGGCCCCGCGGCGAACAAGTGCCTGAAGCGCGCGGGCATGACGATGAAGGACATCGACCTGCTCGAGGTCAACGAGGCCTTCGCCGCCGTGATCCTGCGCTTCCTGAAGGACACCGGCGCCGACCCGGCCAAGATGAACGTGAACGGCGGCGCGATCGCGCTCGGTCACCCGATCGGCGCGACGGGCGCGATGCTGATCGGCACCGTGCTCGACGAGCTCGAGCGCACGAACAAGACCACCGGCCTCGTGGCGATGTGCACGGGCGGTGGGATGGGGACGGCAACGATCGTCGAGCGCATTTGACGCCTAGGAACGGCGATGCGACAGCCGTCGCCACGGGGCCGGCCTGGCGTCGGGATCTGAGCGACGGGGCCGCCGTCGGCGTCGTCTACGCGCTCGTGGAGAGCGCATGCGAGGATCTCGGCGGCGCGGTGCTCGGGGGCCATTCCCCGTCGCTTCCGCTCGCGGCGGTCGCCCTCGTGACGTGGGCTGCGCTCGGCGCCGCGTTCGCGGGGGCCGCCCGCGCGCTGCGGCCCCACGTCGCCGCCGGCTCGGGCGCTGCGGTCGCCCTCGTCGGGTTCCTCGGTCTCCACACCGTCCTCGTCGCCGCGCGGCTCGAGGCGAGGCCCGCCGAAGTCTTCGCGTTGGCGTCGTCGCTGGCGGCGCTCGGGGTCGCGCTGTCCCCGACGCTGGGGCCCGCTCCCGGGTGGCTGCGCGCGTTCGCGCGGCCGGCGCCGAGCTTCACCTTGGCGGTCGTCGCGCCGTGGCTCCTGGTCGCCGTGTCCGGTCGCTCGCGCTGGCTTGCGGCCGGGCTCGCGCTCGTTGCAGCCCCGGCCCTTGCGCGGGGGATGGCGCGGGTCGAGGCGAGGCGCTCGCTCCGTCTCGCGACCCTCGCGCTGCTCGCGGTCGCGATCCCAGGGCTCGGCGCGATCGCGACGCGAGAGGCGCCGACGACCGCGGCGCCGATCGGTGCACCGCCCGCTCGCGCGTTGCCGCACGTCATCCTGATCTCGCTCGACACCGTCCGAGCGGACCATCTCTCGACCGAGGGCTACGCGCGTCCGACCTCGCCGCAGCTCAGCGCGTTCGGCGAGCGGGCCACCCGCTTTACGCGTCACGACTCCGCGTCGGACATGACGCTTCCGAGCCACGGCTCGATGTTCACCGGGCTTTACCCGCGGGCGCACGGCGCTCACTTCCTGCCGACCCGCGCCGAGAACGCGGCGCCGCTCGCCGCGGGCGTGACGACGATCGCCGAGCGCCTCGCCGCCGCGGGCTACGTCACGGCGGGCTTCATCTCGAATCATGCCTACCTCAGCACCGGCTTCGCGCTGAGCCGCGGTTTCCAGCACTGGGACGATCGGCGTGCGAGTGCGTGGGTGCGGTCGGACTCGCACCTCCTCTTGCGCGCTTGGCTCGTGGCCGGGCTCCGACCACTGCTCCCTCTGCGCGCGTCCGAGGCGGAGTTTCGGGACGCGCGCGAGATGACCGACCTCGCGCTGCGCCACGTGGCCGAGCGCGAACACGCGTGGGGCGGCCGGCCGTGCTTCCTGTTCGTCAACTACATGGACGCGCATTGGCCGTACCTGCCCCCCGCGCGCTTTCGCGCCGTAGCACCCGACTATCGCGAGACGCTCCGGACGAGCGACTACCACCAGCTCGATCGCGAGGTCTCGACGCTGCAGCGCGAGATCCGTCCCGAAGAACGCGACGAGCTGATCGCGCGCTACGACGCCTCGATCGCCTACGAGGACGACGAGCTCGGCCGTCTGCTCGCTGGTCTCGGACGCACCCTGGATCTCGACGCCGCCCTCGTGATCGTGACTTCGGATCACGGCGAATCCTTCGGCGAGCGGGGCCTGATCGGCCACTCCGATTCGGTTCATCAAGAACAGATCCGCACGCCCCTCTTGATCCACTTCCCGGGGCAGCACGAGGGCGCGGTCGACATGCGTCTCGCGAGCGGCGTAGATCTCTTGCCGACGATCCTCGAAGTCGTCGGCTTGTCGCCGCAGCCCGGAGTACACGGCGTGTCGCTGCTCTCGCCGCCGGTCGAGCGCCGGATCTTCGCAGAGTCGTACGCGGATCCGTTCCGGAGTGCGTGGCACCCGCGGCTCGCGCGGATGGAGTGGGCCGTGATCGCGGGCCGCGAAAAGTTGATCGCGTCTACGGCCGGCGCGTCGCGCTTGTACGACGCGATCCGCGATCCCGCGGAGTCGACCGACCGCGCGCAGAGCGAACCCGGGCACGTACGCGCACTCGAGAGCGCTCTCGCGGCGTGGCGGCGCGAGGTGGCCGCCACGCACGGAGACAGCGTCCCGCTCGATCCGGAGCTCGAGTCCCGGCTCAAGTCGCTCGGCTACGTGAGGTGAGCGCGCCGGCTCAGCGCGGCGCCCCGCCGAGGTAGTCCATCTTGCCCACGTCGACGCCGCCGTGGCGCAGGATCGCGTAGGCCATCGTGACGTGGAAGAAGAAGTTCGGCAGCGCGAAGCCCTTCAGGTACGCCTCGCCGGTCATCTTCAGCGCGCCGCTCGGCAGCGGCAGCGAGATCTCGCGGGTCTCGGAGCCTTCGAGCTGCGCGGCCGGGATGCTCTGGGCGTAGTCGAGCGCCTTGCGCAGCCGCGCGCGCAGCTCGTCGAGCGTCTTCTCGTCGTCGGCCCACTTCGGCGGCTGGACGCCGGCGAGGCGCGCGACGCAGCCCTTCACGTGATCCGTCGCGATCCCGATCTGCGCCGAGAACGGCAGCATGTCGGGCGTCAGCCGCGTCGTCACCCAGACGTCGGGGCTGAACTTCTTCGCCTTGGCGTGCGCCTCGGCCTTGTCGAGCCAGGCGAGCGCGTTGGTGAGCATCTGGACGAAGATCGGAACGCTGGCCTGGTGCATCGAGAGCGGCATGGGTCTCCTCGGTTGGGCGTGCCGGGCGCACGGTAACGCGTGCGGCGGCGCCTGCGCGCCCTCGCGCCGCGCGGGCGTGCGGGCATAATCGCGCCATGCGCTCACGCTTCCGCCGCTTCGCGCGCACCTTCGTCGCGGGCTCGATCGCCGCGCTGCCGCTCGTCGCGACGCTCGTGATCCTCTCGATCACGGTGCGCTTCGTGATGGCGTGGCTCGGGCCCGACAGCGCGTTCGGCAGCGTGCTCGCGGGGCTCGGCGTGCGCATCGCCGGGTCCGTGCTCGCGGGCTACGCGATCGGCATCGCCGGGGTCGTCGCGGCGGTGTTCGCGCTCGGCCTGCTCGTCGAAGCGGGCATGCAGGCCGGCCTCGATGCCGCGGTGGACGCGTTCATGCAGCGCATCCCGATCGTGCGCAACGTGTATGACACGATCGACCGCTTCGTGCAGATGCTCTCGCGCAAGGGGAGCGAGGGCCCGCGCTCGATGAGCCCCGTGTGGTGCCACTTCGGCGGACCGGGCGGGGCGACGGTGCTCGGCCTGTTGTCGTCGCCCGAGTCGGTCGACATCGGTGGCCAGTCGTTTCGCGCGGTGATCATTCCCACCGCGCCGGTGCCGATCGGCGGCGCGCTGATCTACGTCCCCGACGCCTGGGTGACGCCCGCGCCGGTCGGGATGGAGGCGCTCACCAGCATCTACGTGTCGATGGGCGTCACGTCGTCGCAGTATCTGCCGAGCGGCGGGAAGTAGACGCCGCGCGCTTCAACGCGGCACCGGAACGTGCACGCGTGCGTCTGCGTCGGGAGGCGCCGGATGCGGCACGAAGTGCAGCCGCCTGGACGCGGCGGGCAGGGCGTCGGCGCGGTCGTCGAACCGGAGCGGCGCGTACGCGCCGCGCGACCAGAGCGCGAGCTGGTCCGCGACGTTCTGACTCGCGGGATCGCTGGACTGCCCGCCCGGATAGACGCCGACGCTCGCTCCGAGATCGCCGAAGTCGACGACCTGCCGCCACGAGGCGCCGCTCGTCACGGCACCGCCCTTGCCGCCAGGATTGAGCGTGAACGGCCCGCCGCCCAGCTCGGGGCTCGGAAGATCGACGAGGCCGACGAAATCCGGCCCTTCGATGCGATTGCCGTTCACCGGCGAGAGTGGCTCCGGCGCGAAGCGGTTGCGCGCGCCCCAGCGCCAGGCGGCGAGGTCGGCGCCGCGCTGCGCCACGAGGTCGGCGACCGCGGCGCGGAACGACGCCACGATCAGCATGTCGCGCGTCTCGCGCCGTGGCGTGGTGCGGTCGTCGAACCAGATCGCGTCGGGAGCCTCCCGCGTGAGGCGCTCGAGCACCTCCAGCGCGGGCTCGCGCTCGTTGTCGCCGCTGAAGCCCCAGCTGCCCGGCGGTTGCACGATGCCGCGCGTGCTCCACTCGTCGTCCCATACCGCGTCGCGGTAGCGCGCGAACCAAGCGTTCCAGACCGTGCCCGCGACCGTGTCCGGCGTGAACGCGTAGTTCCAGGCTCTCAGCGCTGCGAGAGCCATGCGCTCCGTCTCGTTCTGCGCGGGCAGCGTCTGCAGCGCGGCGAGGAAGACTGGCGTGAACGACTCCGCCGCGACGTCGTGAGCGTCGAGCTGGAACGCCTGCATGTCGGCGCGCGTGAGCTTGCGCGGCTGCGCGAGCAGTGCGTGGATGCGGCGCGTGCGATAGCTCGGGTCCCACATCCAGCCGAGGTGGTGGCGGAAGCCGGGCGGTACGGGGCGGCCATTCGCACTCGCGAGCCAGCCGCGCTCGGGATCGACGGAGAGCGGCAGCTCGTCGCGGGGCACGAGGCCCGTCCAGTCGAACGCACCGCTCGCGCCGTCCACGGGCACGCGGCCGAGGCCGCTCGCCCGCATCGGGAGGTCGCCCCACGGCGCGATCGCGATGTGCCCGTCGGCGCCGGCGTAGGCCACGTTCATCGGCGGTGTGTCGAGCACGCGCATCGCGGCGAGGAAGTCGGCGAAGCCGCGCGCGTGGTTGAGGCGCGCGATCGCGAGCGACTCCCGCGTCGGGCGAAGCCCGGTCCACGCGAGCGCGACCAGCTTGCCCTCGGCTTCGAGGAGTGGACCGTGCACCGTCGTGCGCACGACGAGCCGGACCGGCTCGGCGCCGCGTACCGCAATGGTCTCGACGCGCTCCTCGATCTCCTTCCACACGCCGCGGTGGCGGACCTGCTTCGGGTTCGCGGGATTCACCGTCTCGACGAAGTAGTCCACCGCGTCGGCCTGCAGGTTGGTGAAGCCCCAGGCGATGCGGTCGTTGTGGCCGAGCGTGACGAACGGCTGGCCGGGGAAGGTCACGCCGATCACGTTGAGGCCGGGCGCGACGAGATGGGCCGTGTACCAGAGCGACGGGAACGTGAAGCCGAGGTGCGGGTCGTTCGCGAGCAGCGGCTTTCCGCTCGCCGTGCGCTCGCCCGAGACGACCCAGTTGTTACTGCCGAAGGCGCCGCCGCGGCCGTCGCGCGCGGCCGCGGCGAGCTGCGCGATCAGTGC
>CAZCTH010000153.1:0-10802 GCA_964501435.1 uncultured Spirochaetales bacterium
GCCACGCTGGCCGCCGCCGCCCGCACCCTGCGCGCCGCCGGCGCCCGCGACGTGCGCGCGCTGGCGGCGGCGCACCGCCCGCTCGCGCGTTGAATCGCCGGAAGCGCGCGGCTACAACCCTCGGCCTCGCGAGACAACCCGTTCCAGGAGACCGACGATGGCGGCGATCACCAAGGCGCTCACGCTCAAGCACCAGTCCAACCTGAGCGAGGACTGCGAAGAGGTTTCGTTCAGCGCCGGCGAATCGGTGACCGTGCTGAAGGAATGGGACCGCTTCTACCTGGTGAAGAACGGGGACGGGAAGCTGTTCAACGTGCCGAAGGATGCGGTGGCGAAGTAGGCGCCCCTCGCGACTTCGTCGCGGCAGGCCCTTGGGTTACGCGATGCGCGCTTCCGCGGTCTCGTCTCAGGTGGTTCCAAGACGTCACGCGACCCTGTTGACCACCGGGCCGTTCGGGAGCGCAGCCGCAAGTTCTCGAGCGTTGCAGCCCACTCCGCGAGCACGTCGAGATCGGTCCCGTACGGAGCTCACCGACAGACGACGCGGCGGGCTCAGCGCGAAAGCCCGTGCTTTCGTAGTCGATACGACACTGCACCGCGCGTCATGCCGAGCTGGCGAGCGATCTCCGCGATGTTTCCGCGACACGAGCCGAGCAAGCGAATCAACTGATCGCGGTCGGCGGTCTGCTTCTCGGCGCGGCGGTGAGCGAGGCTGTCCTCTCGCGCGGAGATCACGGCCTCGACTGCACGGTCGATCGCGTCGCGGTTGATGCGCGGACCATCGGCGAAGGCAACCGCCTGGACGAGGACTTCGCGCAGCTCGGGCAGGTTCCCGCGCCACGGGCGACGCCTCAGCCCGTCGAGAGCGCCGTGCGTAAACGCGAGAACCTCGCGCCCGAGGGAGCTCGCGATCTCGCCGAGCATGGCGCGTGCAAACTGCGGCACGTCGCCCGGGCGCGCGCGGAGCGGCGGCACATCGATGCGGAATCGCGAGAGGCGGATCCAGAGATCCCGCCGGATCTCGTGGCGCTCGACGCGCGCGGCGAGGCTGGCATCTCCGATCGTGTAGACGCGCGCGATGCGTGCGCCGCCGTCGTTGCGAAGCAGCTTCGCCCAACGATCCTGCGCATCCGCAGGCCAAGTCTCGAGCGCCACGAGGACGACCGCGCTTCGCGCGTTCGGCGGCGCGCACGCCGGGGGCCTCACCCACACCAGTGGCGCGGCCTCTCCCGAGAGCGCGTGGAGCGCTCGTACTGCCGCCGCGCGCCCGACGCCCGCCTCCCCGCTGAAAAGCACCGGCACGTCGAGCGCGGCGAGGCTACGGATCTTCGTCCGCACGTCTCGCACGCAATGTTCGTCGCCTGGGAGCTCGGCTGCAGCAGCATCGTCGGGCTCGGGCGCCATGGGATCGGGAACGAGGGGGCGCACCCGATCCAACAAGTCGTCTACCTCCTCGGGGAATCGCACGAAGTCCGTTGCACCCTCGCGCAGAGCCGAGACTGCGACCGAGAGCTCTGCGTGAGCCGTCAGCAGAATCACCGGAACGTCCGAGACTTCACGGATGCGCCGCAGGAGGTCGAGCCCGCTCTCGTTCGGCATGCGAATGTCCGAGACGACGAGATCGGGGCGTTGCCTTCTGAACTCAAGCCAGCCAGCATGGCCATCGTTCGCTGTGCGCACCTGATAACCCGCTGCACGCATCTCTGTGCTCACGATCTCGACGGCGTCGGGGTTGTCGTCCACCACGAGGATGTCGATCGGCTTCGTCATCGACTGCGCCTCCACTGTGACTCGCGCAAGCCTGGGTAGACGGCCCTCAGCGAACTGCAGGAACGGGTCGCTTCGTCTCGAGAGCCGTCATCGAGAACAGATCGTCAGGCAACTCGGCGTTCAGCGTGAGCTTGGAAATGTCGAGCACCGTCGACGTACCGCGCTGCGCATCCACGACGCGGATCCGGGTGGGGACGCGGCAGGTGCCGCACTCGACCATCCGGGCACGCTCCATCGAGAGTCGCTTGTATGGCGTCTCTGCCCCTCGCTTGAAGTATCGCGTTTCGAGAATCGCGTAATCCTTCAATGCGATCGTATGCTCGACACGTTCGTAGCCAGTGGGCGAGTGCGGCGTCGCGCTGATGATCCACGCCTGATCGGAGCCGAGCTGGGCCGATGCGATGATCGCAACGTCGAAACTTGCCTCACGCTGCCGCTCGAAGTCGTGGTAGCTGAGGTCCGTTCCGAGAAACGCGTCGTCGCTCTGGCTTCCGCTCACGCGCCGAATCTTCCTGAGACTCGGTAGATAGACGAAACGCTCCTCGCTCGTGTCCGACGACTGCGCCTCGATTCCAAGAAACGCGACACCGCGGACGTGGGGCGGCTCCCGAAACACGGCATAAGTGTGCAGTCTGCCGGCGATCGACTTGCTCGCGACGTCCATCCGCCGGCGCTGGGCCGACGACTCGCCCTTGCGCGTCTCGATCTCGATCACGCCCGTGACTGCGCATTCGTATCGCGCGTCGAAGGCTCGCTGAATGATCTGCGCGGGGGTGATCGGCGCCGGGTCGGCGCGGCCGAGCGACCCGCAAAGGAGCACGGCTAGCGCGAGAGTTCTTCTCAAGACGACACCGTTGCTTTGCTGCGATGCTTCCTGAAGAGACTCTCCCAAGAACCGAAGATCGCAATTAGAGAAGGGAGCACGAGAAGCTCCGCTGCGAACGCAGCGACGATCGCGGCGGCACTCAACAGTCCGATGTTTGCCATGCTCTGAAAGCGCGAAACGAGCATCGCTAGGAATCCGGCGGCCAGCGTCATCGAGGTGGTCACGATCGCGCGGCCTACGTGTTGGCCGGCTCTGCGGGCCGCAGACACTGAATCGAGCCCTTGCTCACGGTTCAGGCGAAACGCGTGGAGGAAATGGATTGTGTCGTCTACGGCGATTCCGATAGCGATCGGCGCGACGAGGGCCGATCCCGCGTCTAGTGCAACTCCCAAGAATCCCATTAGACCGAACAAGACGACCATGGGCAGGAGGTTCGGAACCATTGCGAGCGCGCCCCATCGCACCGATCGCAAGAACAACATGATCAGTGCGGCGACGATCGCCGACGTCCCGGAGAAGGCTTGCAGTGCGCTGTCCCTGACCACGCGATCAATGGATCTCTGGAGAACGGACGGGCCGGTGACTCGCACATCCCAGCGGCTCGGAAGTCGCTGCACCACGGCATCAATTCGGTCGAGAAGCCGATCTCGAGCGGCGACGCCCATCGGCTCCGAGGCGATCGAAAGGCGGACAACGCGGTGATCCAAAGAGATCCATTGATCCATCGACGCGGATCCATCGAGCGCGAGGAGCACAAGGACCTCTCCCAGATTCTCCCGAGTGAGGCCACTCAGGCCGAGAGCGTGCGCTGACTGCTCCAGGATCGTGAGCGGCGACCTCGCGGTGCGGACTCCGGGGGTGGCGCGGAGTTCGCGCTCGAGCTGGCGAAGGGAGCTCAGGCTCTCGCCACCCTCGAGAGCGTCAGGGAGTTCGATCCGCAGCTCGACGCCTTCTATCGACGTCAGCCGGTGCGAGACGAACTCGATTGCCTCGCGAGTTGGGTGACCATCTCTCCAGTACGAGAGTGGATGAGCGTCGGTCGTCAGCTTCGATAGCCCTGCAAGTCCGAGTAGACCGGCGACCAATGAACCGCCAACTACCCACCACTTGTTGGCGATTGGGAACTCGATCAACCGCGACACGATGGCATCCCAGCGCAGCGACTCGGCTAGAGCATGCCGACGGGTGTCTGGGAGGCAGAGCAGGATCGCGGGCAATACCGTGAAGGTCATGAGGAGACTGGCTGCCACTCCGGCGGCGGTGAGGGCGCCGAAGTGAGCGAACCCGACGGACTCCGTGCCAACGAAAGAGACGAGCCCGGCTATCGATGTCGCCGTCGTCATCGCGCACGGCGCAACGGTTCCCTTGGCTGCAGCCAATAGCGCTTGCGGGCGGGGCGCCTCGAGAGCCCGCTGACGCCAGTAGTACGTAAGAAAGTGCGTGGCGTCGGCGCTACCGATCACCAGGATCAGGGTCGGCGCAGCGGAGGTGAGGGGGTCCCAGGGCCACCCGAGGACTGCAATCAGGCCGAGTCCGCAACCCGATGCGAGTCCGACGCTGATCATTACTGCGATCACGGATTGCCAGGAGCGCAAGAAGGCGAAGAAGCAGATGGCGATCACGACGCCTGTGGCGATGCTGATTAGGGCTGCTTCCGCGAGCGCCTCTCTTTGGCTCGCCACGTGAAAGAATGGATTCCCGGACATGAAATAACGAAATCCCTGGCTCCGATACGGCGCGATCGCGGCTTCGATCTCTGCGACGAGGGAGACCTGGGTTGCAGGACTGGTGTCCGCGGATTCGATGACGATTGCGCCCACACGTGCGTCAGGTGAAATCAGCCCGCGCTGCCAAAGCGGATCCGATCTTGCGGCCTCGATCGCCTCGGGAATGAGATGCAGCTTGCCGCCGTTGACGAAACGGTGGACGACCATCCCCTCGGTCGAGGTCAGCACGACGGGTGTGAGAGCGGGACTGGAGATCCGGCTGACGAGGTGGGACGAACTCATCGCGGATCCCACACGATCCGCCATCAACATTGAGGCCTCGTCAAACGCTGACGTGCAGGGGTCGGATGGCGCCTCACAGGACCACGCCACGACGATGGGATACCCGCCGCCAAATTCGGAAAGGAAGTCCTCAAGCTGGACGACGGACGGATGGTCAGGGCCGATGAGCGCATGAGCGCCAGAACTCGCCGGCGCCCCGGTCGCGGCGGCTACGGCGGCTCCTGTGACCAGGACCGCCACCGCGATCGTCAGCCAAGGCCGGCGTAACGCCATTGCGGTCACTCGATGCATCGGTGCTCTCTTCCCGTGTTGATCGTCACCGGATTCACGGCGCTTCCGCGAATGAAAAAAGCGTCAAAACACGACAAAGCGTCATTGGCTGAGGGGAACGCGCGCGAGGGCCGTCATGCCGCGGCCGTCGCTCCGCGACGCTAGAGACATGCTCCCGCCGAGAGACGCGACGATCTGGCGGCTGATTGCCAGTCCGAGTCCGGTGCCCCCTGTGCGAAACGTCGTGAATGGCTGGAACGCGCGGCGCAACTGATCGGAAGTCATGCCCTCGCCGCGGTCCTCGACCTCCAACTCGAGGTAGGCGTTCTTGAGCCGAATGCGGAGCTCCGCGATTTCCTCTGGCCTGGAGGCGCGTAGAGCGTTGTCGAGCAGGTTCACGAGTACACGCACGAGTCGGTCGAAGCCGGCGGGGAGCTCACCGAGATCGGGGACTTCGTGGACGACGACCCGATCGTCGCCGTGTAGCGAGCGCACTTCGAGGCAGGCGACCTGTACGAGATCCTCGAGCTTCGCCCGGCTATTCGCCCCCTCGGTGTGAAGCGCGGCGCGCGTCAGCTCGCGTACGTGAGCGGCCAGACGGGTAAGCTTGCGAAGCTGCGGCACGATCGGATCGCCCGGGTCGATGTGGTCCACGAGCTTGCGCGCGATCAGCTCGAGGGCTCCGAGCGGCTTCCCGATGTCGTGGGCGAGCTCGCCCTCCATGCGCCCGCGGGCAGCGAATCGCTCTGCGACGCGAAGCTCCTGCTCGAGCTGGATGGCCGCGAGCGCGGCCGCCGTCTGACCGGCCACGGTCGCCACCCACTCCTTCTCGCTGCTTCCCAGCATCCGGGTCCGCTTCGCGTGAACGAGCGCGAGGCACCCGATCAGCTTCCCGTTCGACTCTGCTCGCGCGAAGGCGCATACGCCCGAGTCGTGCGCCTCTTTGAGCGGTCCCGGGAGGTCGGCGAGACGGTTGAGATCGAGTACGGACTCGCTCGTCCACTCCGCGAGACGCGCGGCCAGCGAAGGGTCGATGAACCCACGCGCTCCCAACGCGTCGATCAAGTGGAACGCTTCGCCATCCGCCACGAGGATCGAGACGCCGGTGTCGCCGAGCCCGCGCCGCATCGCGTCGCCTACTGTGCTTGCGATTCCTTCCGCGCTGCGCTGCGCCGCAATTCGCTGCGCGAATTCGCGCCCCAGGCTTTCCCAATCGATTCGGCGCGTGACGACCAGGGCGCGAACACGCCGGCGAAGCAGCGCGCGCAGCGGGTCTAGCGGAAGCAGCGTGCAATACACGCCGGTGAAGACGACCGTCGGGTGCTTCAGGACTTCGGGCAAGCCCAACCGGTCTCTGAGCGCATAGAGCACGACGAAGAATGCCGCGGACCAGAGCGTGAGAAACAGCGCTTGAGCGAGCACGTTGCGGACAGAGGAGTCGATGTCTGCGACCTCGTATCGCGAAATCGCGTAGCCGACGGGAAACGGCAGCAGCGCAGCGAGCAGGGTCGCTGCGGCCATTCGGAGACTGGGAGTCCCCAACACCCAGACCATCGCAACCGGAAGGCTGAGGATCGCGAGGCCACCGAGGAATACGCGGGCTTGCCCACGCGCGAGATGCGACGCCGACTGACGCACCGTGAAGAAGCAGCCCAGAGCGAGCAGGCAGACGCCGAGAGCGATCAGCAACAAGAGCAGGCGCTGGGCCAGGCCCGTCGACAGCGCTGACCCGCGATATGCGGCATCCACCTCCACGGCCGCGACGATGAAGGCGAATATGTACGGGGCCGCGATCAACTCCGGGAATTGTTCGACGATCCCGCGCCGCTGGGGAAACACGAGCCCGAGGTGCATGACCGCGCCCGCCATCGTCGCGCGCGCCAGCGCGTCGCCGATCTCGAAGGCGCTGGTCGTCCCGCCAGCGACGGTCGAGACGATGCCGACGCCTGCGACTGCGTGGATCAGCGAGAACGGCAGGGACGCTGGCACACCAGCCCGCACGGCGGTGAGAAGCACGGTCGCGACGAGGATCATCGCGAGCGCGCATGAGGCCGCGAGGCGCACGGCTGCCTCGCCTGGGCGAACGAAGAGCGGCGCGATCTCTCGCTCGAAGGATTGCCCGCGAAGCGGTTGGATGCGGAAGCGCACCGACGCGCCGGTCATCAACGCCGCCCGAACCTCGTCGTCGCTACGCACCAAGTCGAGTCGCTCACCGCGAACGACCGCGTCGATTTGGTCCGGGTACTCCAGAGGGCACGATTCGTGAAGCGCCGACGTAATCGCCACCGTGGCGTTCGGATAGAGCGGGCACGGGAAGGCGTATTCGGGAGCCCGCGGTTGCTCGACCAGGGCGATCAGGATCGTCGCTGCGACGGGCAACACGGCGACTGCGGCGAGCGCTGCCCGCCTTCGGCGCATCCAGTCGATCCATTGCCCCAGCTTGTTGGGGAACTGTTCCTGCTGCAGCTCCACGCGCGGTCTCGAAGTCTAGGACCTCAATCCTAATCCCTACACGCGCGTCAAAGAGCGACGAAAATGCACCCCGCATAACAATCCGGTGCAAAGCACGCTTGCGCCGAGTCCGGGCCGATGAGCCGGCTCGAACCGGACCCTGAGGGTCACACCAACAACCCCACGCTCATCGCCACCCCCATCAGATACGTCCCCAGCGCCCCAACAAATCGCAGCGGGTACGGCTTCGCGAGCGTCGGCGAGAGCAGCATCCCCGCCGCGAACACGTACCGCGCGCCGGTGGCGATCCCCATGCACCAGAGCGCCCAGGCCGGCGGCTCGCTCCACGCGAGCGCGAGCATCAGTAGCGCCAGCATCGGGGCATACTCGGCGGTGTTGCCGTGGGCGCGCACGAGCTTGTGCAGCGGGTCGGCCGGGTCGCTCGAGTAGCCGATGATCGTGTTCACGCTGCCGCGCTTCAGCGAAACGGCGAGGCCGAGGCCGAACAGGAGCAAGCCGAGCAGGGCGATGCAGGGAAGGGCGACGTGCATGGGTGCCTCCGGGCGCGCGGGGGCGACCCTATCACCAACGCAACGCGCGCTGGGCGTGAATCACCGGGCCCCGCGCGCCCAGCTCACTCGTCGTCGGGGTGCACCTGCACCTTCTCGATCGTGTTCGTGGCCGGGTCGAACCACACGCAGAAGAAGCAGTCTCCGCCGCGCGGGTACACACCGCGCTCCTTGCCGCCGGTCATCGCTTTGTTGGCGAAGAAGCCGTAGATCACCGGCGTGCCGCGATGCTGCGCGCCCATCCACGAGGCCGCGTAGCGGTTCATCGCGATGGGCGCGTAGAGCGGGTTCTCCGCGAACAGCACGCGCTGCACCCACGCGTCCACGGCGGCGTCCATCGCCTCGAGCTGGGCGCGCGTGGGCGTGAACTTCGCACGGCGGCCGTTCAGCTTGTCGAACACGAAGCCCGCGCGCTGCCCGAGCTCCACGCGCTCGCGCGGCTCGCGGAAGATCTGCTGGCACATGGCGCGCTTCGGCTTCGGCTCCGCGGGCGCGGCGCAGGGCAGGAGCGCGAGCAGTGCCAAGGCCAGGAGCTTCCGCATCGCCTCACCTCCGGGCGCGCGTTCCTTCAGCGCACCGTCGCGAAGAACCTCCTGAGGTCCGCCGCCATCTCCTTCGGCCGCTCCATCGCCGCAAAGTGCCCGCCGCTCTCGAACGTGCTCCAGTGCGTGATGTTGTACGCCCGCTCGGCCCACGCGCGCGGCGCGTTGTAGAGCTCCTTCGGGAACACGGCGCAGCCCGTCGGCGTTTCGATCCTGCCGTCGCTGATCGCGAGCTTCGGGTTGTGGGTTTGCTCGTAGTAGAGCCGTGTGGAGGAGTTGATCGTACCCGTGAACCAGTACACGGAGATGTTGGTGAGCAGCTCGTCGCGCGTGAAGGCTTTCAGCACGTCGCCGCCGGGGCAGTCGCCCCAGGCGCGGAACTTCTCGGCGATCCAGCCCGCCAGGCCCGCGGGCGAATCGGTCAGGCCGTACGCGAGGGTCTGCGGCTTCGTCCCCTGGATGGCCTGATAACCCGTGCCCTCGCTCTGGAACTGGCTCGAGTAGGCGAGGCGCTTCTGCTCGGCCTCGCTCAGCGCCTCGGGTTTCGCATCCGGCGGCGGGATCACGAGCAGCATGTTCAGGTGAATGCCGGCGCAGTGCTTCGGGTCCACACGGGCCACCCACGGCGTGACGATCGCGCCCCAGTCGCCGCCCTGGGCGCCGTACTTCACGTAGCCGAGCCGGTGCATGATCTCGACTTCGGCGCGCGCGATGCGCTCGGGGCCCCAGCCGCGCGAGTGCGTCGGGCCCGAGAAGCCGTAGCCGGGCATCGAGGGGCAGATCACGTGGAAGGCGTCTTCCGCGCGGCCGCCGTGCGCGGTGGGATCGGTGAGCAGCGGCAGGATCTTCTGGAACTCGACGATCGAGCCCGGCCAGCCGTGGGTGATCAGGAGCGGAAACGCCGTCTCGTGCTTCGAGCGCGCGTGGATGAAGTGGAGGCGCTCGCCGTCGACGTCGGTGGTGAACTGCGGCCAGCGGTTCAGCGCGGCCTCGTGGGTGCGCCAGTCGTACTGGGTGCGCCAGTACTCGCACAGCTCGCGCAGGAAGCCGCTCTCGGTGCCGTAATCCCAGCCGGTGCCGGCGATCTGATCGGGCCAACGCGTGCGCGCGAGGCGCTCCTTCAGGTCGGCGAGCGCGGCGTCGGGCACCTCGATCTTGAACGGGCGAATCGCGGCGGGGTCGGACATGCGGCGCCTCCAGCGCAGCGCCAAGGGTGCGGCGGCGCGGCGGGGGGCGCCACGCCGGCGGGCCGATCAAGAGGCGCGCCTCAGCGCGGCGCGAAGGCGGGCGCGTCGCCCGGCGGAGGCGGCGGGAAGCCCGGCGCACCGGGCGGCGGGCCGAAGCCGGGCGGGTGCGGGTGACGCGGCGGCGGCGGCAGCTTCGCGAGCGCCTTCGTGCAGGCCTCGGACTTCGCAGCGGCGGGCTGGTGGAGCAGGCAACCGAGCGCGTGGTGCGGCGGGCCGGCTGAGTCGCCGCAGTGCTCGGCGACTTCGCTCTCGCACGCGGCGAGCGCTTCGTCCACGAGCGCGCGGCGATCCACGAAGCGCCGCTGCATGCGCGCCAGCAGCGCGGCGTCCTGCTCGGGCGTGAGCAGGCGCCGCACGCCGAGCATCGACTTGAGGCGCAGCACCTCGAGCTCGGTCTCGGTTTCGCCGAGCGCGCGTGCGAGCCGCTCGACTTCGCGCTCGTCGGGCGAAGCGCCGCCGAGGGCCTCGCGCAGCGCGCGCTTCTGCGCCTGCAGCTCGCTCATCAGCGGCAGCTGCGCCGCGCGCTCGCTCGCCGCGATCTCGCGGATGCGCGCGACGGTGGCGTCGTCGATGCCGGCCGCCGCCGCTTGCTCGGCGATCCAGCCCTCGGGCGGCGGGCCGAGCGCGCGATCGAACGCGGGCGGCGGGGGCGGCTCGGCGCTGGCGACGGACGCGAGCGCGATCACACACAGCGAGAGCAGGACGCGCATCGAGGGGACCTCCGAGAGAGAGCGGCGTGCCCCGCGCGGCGGCGAGGCGGCTTGCACGAGCTGGAACGAGGCGTGGGACGGTGCGGCGTGCACGGCGGATTACAGCGCCAGCAGCGCGGCGGCGGTGCGGTAGTCGTCGGGCACGACGTCGGCGCCCAGCGCGGGCGCGCTCGCCTCGGTCCACTCGGGCGCGAACAGCACCTCTTCGTCGTAGGTTTCGAGGAACGCCTCGCTGGCGAGGTCCTGCGCGGGCTCGGCGCTTGCGGCGGCAACGGCCGGCTGCGGCGCGAGCGCAGGGGCGGGGCTCGGCGTGCGCACCGAGATGGCGAGCGCAGCGGCCGCGGCGAGCGCGCCCCCCAGCGCGAGCCAGCGCCAGGCGCGCGGGCGCTCGAGCCGCTCCTCTACGGC
>CAZCTH010000154.1:0-10377 GCA_964501435.1 uncultured Spirochaetales bacterium
ACACGGCCCGTCAGGGAGCACGCCCCGTGCCAGGAACAATCTTCGATCCACAACTATCAGCGTGGGCGCGGCTCGCCAGGGGAATAAGTCTTGGCGCCGTCCAAGAGCAACTCCGCCTCGTCCAGTTCGGTCGGCTTGACGGACTCGTCCACGAACATCCCGAGCTGATCCGCATGGTGAGGCGATCGCGCGTCGAGCGTGGCGCTGCCGTACTGATGGATCGTCTCGACGTGAAACCCCGCCGACTCGCCCCACGTCGCGAACAAGATGAAGGAATCGCCGGTCTTGGCGGCGAATCGGCCGTCGGGCCCCAGCCGATCCGTCTCGATCGCACGCAGCACGTCGGGCCCGCCGCCCACGCCGAGGTCGAAGCGCCCTCGGCGGATGCGGTTCACGTTCTCCCACGGCGGGTCGAGCCGGCCGTGGTTCGCGCGCAGCGCGCGCGCCGCCGCGCGCAGCGACTCGACGGCGTCGGGCGCAGGCTTGCCCTGACGCTGCGCGAGCACGATGGGCAGCGCGGTCGCGACCGCGAGCGCAGCGCTCGTGTCGTCGCGCTCGGTCGTGAAGCGCCAGCGCGCGAGCACCGCACGCGCCTCGCCGAGCTCGGGGTCGGCGGGCGCAACGCGCGCGAGCAGCTCGTCCACGATCTTCCGCGCCTCGCTGCGCTCCGAGTAGCGCTTGTCGTACTTGTAGAGTCGGAACTCTTCGGCGGTGATCGACGAGTCGCCTCCGAACAGCTCGAGCGCGCGCAGGCCGCGGTTGGTCATGTAGGTCTCGATGCCGGCCTCCGACGGAAATTCCTCGGCGCGCGGGCTCTCGTCTGCGCTCGTCGAGGCGAAAGGCGTGTGGTTCATGCTCACCACGAACCCAGACGCGGGGTCGATCACCCTCGGGAGCTCGTCGAAGGGCAGCTCGGCGGAGGGCAGCAGGTCCGAGCGATCGCCCGGGAGCACGCCGCGCCAGTCCCAGCCGGGCAAGCGCATCGGAATGCGCGCGTTGTAGATGTACGCGATGTGCTCCGCCGCGTCGGCATAGACGTAGTTGATCGAGGGCGACGCGTGCAGGCGCATCGCGTCCATCCACGCGTCGAAGTCGCGCGCGCGGTTCATGCGGTACAGCTGCTCGAGCTGGCGCAGCTCGCCCATCCCCGCGTAGCGGATCGCGTAGGTGCCGTGCGGACGGCGCAGCACCGGCCCGTGCCGCGAGCGAAGTGTCTCGCGACGCACGGTCCAGCGCAGCCGGCCCAGCAGCGCGACGGAGATCTCGGCCTCGCCCTGCTCCAGCTCGAGCCAAGCGCCGTCGAGCCGGTAGCGGTTCGGCTGCTCCGGATCGATCTCGAGGCGGTAGACGTCGGCGAGATCCGGCAAGTTGACGGTGCTCGCCCAGCCGAGCGCCGGGCCCGCACCGTGGAGGATCACCGGCGAGCCCGGGAACACGCCGCCGACCATGTTCCAGCCGGCGTCGCTCCGGACGCGGGCCTCGTACCACGCGACGGGGCCGGTGTAGGGCTGGTGCGAGTTCACGAGCAGCCGCGTCGCACCGTCGGCGGAGCGCTTCGGGGACACGGCCACCGCGTTCGAGCCGATCGCGTGCGGCCCGGTGAGCAGGCTCAGCGCGGTGCGCACCGGCGGCTTCGGCGGCGCGTCCTCGAACAGCGCCATCACCGTGCGGTCGAGGCCATAGAAGAACGGGGTCTTGAAGGCGAAGCCCGCGACCACGTCCACGCCCGTCATCGGGTAGAGGCCCGGCAGCGCGGCGCCCGGGTGCAGCGCGGCATAATGATTGACGCCCGCTGCGTAGCCTTCCGCGAGCGCCTGGACGTCTGCGGGGACCTCGCGCGCGTAGCGGCGCGCGACGTCGGCGTGGACGCCGAGCAGCTGCGCCAGGTAGTCGATCGGCGCCGCGTCGATCCCGTTCACGCTCGCCAGCCGGCCTCGTGTCGCGAGCGCGACCTCCTGGATCGTGCGGAAGTCGTCCTCGCAGTGCGCCCAGGCGAGCCCGTAGGCGACGTCGGCGTCGGTGCGCCCGCGGATGTGGGGCACGCCGTAGGGGTCGCGCGCGATGCGCGCGTCGTAGGCGGCCGCCGCAGCGATCAGCGGCGCGGGGTCGAAGTCGGGCGGCTCGGGCCAGAGCGCCCAGACGACGCCCGCCCAGGCGGCGAAGAAGATTCCGGCGACGACGCGGGCGAGCCACTTCCACATGGGGCGCATCCTACGCGAGCGCGGGCGGGAGTTGTTGGGGCCCGCGCGCGCGGCGTCACCAGCCGTCGGTCAGCGCGCCGTCGTACCAGTCCCAGAGCACGAACAGGAGCGCGCGCACGGGCCGCTCGCCGGTCTGCGTGACGGGCACCCGCGCGCCGAGCGAGAGGCGCACGTGCTGGCGGCGATTCAGCGCGACGTGAAGCTGCGGCGCGAGGTCGACGGCAAAGTCGGGCTCGCCGGACGCGAAGACGCGCGTGGTCAGGACCTCGAGGATCGGCGCCCACTCGCGCCCGAAGCCGCCGTCCTCGAAGAAGCTCTTGCCGAGCGCGAGGCGCAGCTGCACCTCGTCGTCGCCGCGGCTGCCGCGCGTCGGGAGCTCGCCCAGCAGCTGCGCGTGTAGGAAGAAGTCGTGCGGCAGCACCTGGCCCCACAGGAGCTGCGGCTCCAGCACCACCGTGCCGCCGCCGAGGCCGCGCTCGCGATCGCCGGTGGGCAGCACCACCTCGCCCGCGACGCTCACGATTCCGCCGCGCGCCTTGTCGTGCCACAGGGCGACCTTCGCCGCGAGCGCGACGTCCCCGAGCCCGGCTTCGTTCTTCCCGCTCGGTCCTTCCTCGAGCGCGAACGGCATCGCGACCTCGATCTGCGCGCGCGGCCCGATGCGCTTCTCGACGATCAACTCCATCTCGGCGGCACTCTCGTGCTCGGCGTTCGCGACGAACTCGACCACCGCCTCGTCCTCGGGGAACGCCTTCTCGGTGACGTGCGCGCGCGGCAGGTTCAGCTCGCCCGCCGGCCAGCGCGCGTCGGTACAGAAGCTGCGCACGTGCGCGATCACGAGCTGCAGCGTCTCCGCGCCGAGGCTCTGCCCGTGCGGCGGCATGAGCGGGGAGAAGCCGCGCCGCGGGCCACCCTCGTGCGCGACCGCGAACCAATCCGCGTCGGGCTCGCGGCTCGCGAACGCGCAGTCCGTGAAGTCCGGCATCGGAACCCGCAGGTTCTGCTCGCCCGGCCCGCCCTTCCCGTCTGCGCCGTGACAGGTCGCGCAGATCTGCTCGAACGCCTCCTTGCCGCGGCCGTCGGCGGCCGCTCGCGTCGCGGCGACCGCCCCGAGCGCGGCGCAAGCGATCGCGATCGCGAGCACGTGCATCACCGCCCTCGCGGGGCGCACGGTGGGGCGGGGCCAGAACGCTCGGCCGTGCGCGATCGTCATTGCGTCCCCTTCGGGCGATCGTGCAGCGGCCCCTTCGGCAAGCGACCGTCCACGTCGGTGAAGCCATAGACGTCGGCGAGCTCGCGGGATGCGATCGCGCGGCCGCTGAAGCGCAGCGCATCGGCGTCGCAGGCGAGCGCGGCGATCGCGCGGCCCGTGAAGCGCTGCGACTCGGCGCCCGAGAAGTCGAGCTTCGGCAGCGCAGCCTGCGCGTCTCCCGCGCCGGCTCCGCTCGCCTGCGGCTCGCTGCGCACTGCGCCCGCAAGCCGCTCGGTGAGCACGAGCCCGGGCCACAGCGACACCACCGCGACGCCGTACGGGCGCAGCTCGTGCGCGCAGTCCGCGGTGAGCCGATCGAGCGCGCACTTGCCGACGCCGTACGCCACGTGCCACGCGTACTCGCGCGCGCCCGACGACGAGACGTTCGCGATCAGGCCGCGCTTCGCGGGCACCATCAGCTTCGCCGCGAAGTGGCTCGCGGTGTATGCCGAGCGCGTGCCGACGTCGATCATGTCGTCCCAGTTCGAGAGCGGCACCTCCCAGAAGGGCTTGCCGCTCGTCAGCTCCTTCGGGATCAGGAAGGCGTTGTTCACGAGCACGTCGAGGCGGCCCTGCTCCGTCTCGACCTGGCGGAACAGCCGCCGCACCTGGCCGTCGTCGCGGTGATCGCACGCGATCGGAATGCCGCGCCCGCCGGCACTCGTCACGGCGGCCGCCGTCTCCGCGACCGTGCCGCCGAGCGGATGCGCACCCTTCGCCGTGCTGCGCCCCGTCACGTAGACCGTCGCCCCGAGCGCGCCGAGCTCGATCGCGCAGCCCTTGCCGATCCCGCGCGAGGCTCCGGTGACGATCGCGATCTTCCCGCTGAGTGCTGCCATGCGGGCAACTGTGCCGTGGGCCGCGCCCCGCGACCAGCTGCGCGCAGCGCGCGAGCGCGCCGACCCCGGCTCACTGCGCGCCGGCTCAGCCCGCTGGCTCAGCGCGCTCGCTTCGCCTTCGCCCGCGCGCGACGCTTCCCGCCGCTCTTCGCCGCCGCCTCGGCGCCCGTACCCAGCAACGCCGCCACGTCGGCCTCGACGCGCGTTCCGACGAAGAAGTCCGGATTCAGGCGCGTGTAGAAGCGCGCCGGATTCCCGAACACGAAGTCGCGGAACGCCGCGGCGTCGAGCAGGCCGTGCTCCACCAGCTCGAAGGCCTCGCCGAGGATGCCCGTCATGTCGGGCACGTCCCAATGCCCGAGGTCCGAGCTGAACATCGCGTTCAGCTTCGCGCCGAGCGGGTTCACGCGCGTGTCGAAGGCGAGCGCCACGCCGGGGTCGTCGGCCTCGCAGCCGAAGTAGAAGCTCGGCACGAACTTGTCGCGGACGTCGGACGCCCGGCGGATGCCGCACGCCTCCCATTCATCGAGGAACGGCGGCTCGGGCTCGAGCTTCGTGAACGCGTCCATCAGGCCCGGCACGCCCGGGTGGAAGTGCGCGTCGCCGTATTCGGCGAAGAGCTTCGCGACCAGCGCCGTGTCGATGCGCGCGGGGTCGAGGTGATGGATCGACCGCGCGTTGCGCTTCTCCCAATGACCGAGGAGGTCGGCGTAGAGCTGGCACGCCCACGACACGCCCCCTTCGAGCAAGCCGAAGGCGAGCTGCGGAAAGCGATGCGTGACGCCGCCCATGAACAGCGAGCGCGCCTGCGCCTCCATGCTCGCGCCGAACGAGCCGACGTGATTCGCCATGTAGTTGCTGACGCTGCGCCGGCTGCCCCAGCCCATGCCGGGCGTGTGCGAAGCCGGCACGACGCGCAGGGCGATGCAGCGGCGCCAGAACGGATCGTAGTCGTGGGCGCTGTCGAGCCCGAGACAGTCGATGCGCTCGCCGGAGCCCGAGCCCCAGTTCGGGGGCGGCGGCTTGGAGCCGTCCCGCTCGGCTTGCGGGTCGGCCGTGGAGATCGGCCGGTGGACCAGGCCGTTGATCATGATCGCCTTGAAGCCGAGCTCGCCCACCGCGTGCTCGAGCTCGGCGATCGCTTCGGCCGGGGTGTGCATGGGGATGTGTGCCGCCGGCGTCATGCGATCCGCGTACGGGCGATACACCTCCGCGTTGAAGGCATTCAGCGCGCGGCACGCGACGCGCCGCACCTCGTCGTCCCGGATCGCCGTGGTCGTGAGCGTGCGGCTGCCGTAGAGCACCGCGAAGTCGATGCCGAGATCGTCGAGACGTTCGTAGAGCAGGCGCGGCAGATGCGACGTCGCGCGATCGAGGGTGTTCGCCGCGGGCAGCGACCACCACGACGGCCGCGTCGCCCAGGCCGCGCGGCGCTCCTCCCACGAGAGCCGGCTCCACGGGCGCAGCACCATCTCGTCGAAGTCCATGCCGCCGACCTGGCGGAAGCGCTTCACCATGTCGGCGCCGGCGATCTTGGCGACGTACTCCTCGAAGAACGGCAGGAACACGGGCGCCGTCTCGATCACGTGCCCGTCCGCGTCGATCACCGGATGCGGGAGCGACGCGCGCAGCTTCGCCGCCGAGGTCGGCGTGCGCGCGATGCCGCGGCGCGGCGCAGACACGCGCGTGTTCGAACGAGCGGTGCGTGCGTTGCGCCTGCGAGTCACGAAGCCTCCTGACATGCGACCCGGGGACGTTGGTTCACGAAATCGCGCGCCGCGCGAGCCCCGCCTCGCGCTCAGCCCGCGGCGAGCGCGGCCGCCCGCACCGCCGCCGCGTCGCTCGCGTAGCGCGCGCGATACGCTGCCTCCGCGACGCGCGGCAACGCCTCCTCGAGCGCGCGCGCGTCGAGCCGCGCCACGACGTCGTGCGCGCCGGCGCGCGCGAGCATCTGCGGCAGCCGCGTGCGGATCCGCTCGAGCGCCCACGCGAGCGCGTCGCCGTCCGCGATCGGGTCGAGGTGCAGCATGTCGTTCCTGCGCTCGCGGTGCGAGACGTAGTGGTAGTGCGGGTCTTCCTGGAAGCAGTCGAAGCGCAGGAATTCGCGCCACTCGCCGTCCTGCTCCGCGCACACGTGCAGCGCGACGCCGCGATCGTCGAGCCCGGTGGTCTGCCCGCGCTCGCCGCCGCTCGCCGCCGCGAGCCGCGCGTCCGCCGCCGCCGCGATCGCGTCGTCGAGGAGCCGGTACTGCACGCCGATGCGCAGCGCGCCGGCCTCGATCCAACGCGTGTTGGCCTCGATGGGGGGGATGGGCATGACGGAGTAGGAGGTGACGTGGGGCATGGAATTCTCTTGGCTGGGCGACGCTCGGTGGCGCGGACGCTCGCCGCGGTCGGACTAGACTACATCCGTGCGCCTCGGCCAAGGCGTCCGGGCGACGAGCGAGGCGTTTGCGCGCAGCTTCGCAGGGCGCTCGCGTACCACCCCGTCGAGCACGCTCCCCTCCCGCCGAGGCGCCCGCATGACACCCTCCTCCCTCGACCTCCTCCGCCTCGTCGGCCTCGGCGCCGCCCCCTGCCTCGCTTTCGCCCTCGAGCACTTTGCGCCGCACGCCCGCCTCGCGCGCCCGTGGCGCACGAACCTCGGGCTGTGGGCCGTCGACGCAGCGGTGATGCGAGTCGTTTGCGGCGCCTGCGGCTTCGCTGTCGCGGCGTGGGCGGAGACGCACGGCATCGGCGCCCTCCACGCGCTCGCGGCGCCGGCGTGGCTCGCGTTGCCGCTCGGCGTCGCCGGGCTCGACGCGATCTCGTACCTCTGGCACCGCGCGAACCATCGCGTCGCGTGGCTCTGGCGTTTTCATCGCGTGCACCATGCCGATCGCGCGTTCCAGACGACCACCGCGCTACGCTTCCACCCCGGCGAATTGTTGCTCGCACTGCCGCTGCGACTCTTGGGCATCACGGCGCTCGGCGTCTCGCCGAGCGGAGTGCTCGTGTTCGAGTTGGTGTTCGGCGCGATGAACCTGCTCGAGCACGGCAACTTCGACCTGCCCGCCCGCGTCGAGCGCGCGGTCCAGCGCGCCCTCGTCACGCCCGCGCTGCACCGGCTTCACCATGCACGCGAGGCGGCCGACCTGAGCTCGAACCTCGGGACCATCCTGTCCGCGTGGGACCGCGCGCTCGGGACGCTGCGCCCGTCGAGTGGCGCCCGCGTCGTCGAGACCGGGCTGCCTGGCGAAGCCGGCCAGCACGAGATGTCGCTGACCGAGTCGCTCGCGTCGCCGTTTGGGCGCGTGCCGCGCGGAGAAACGAGCTAGTTCGGCGCCGCCACCAGCGGCTGCAACACCCGCGCCTCGCGCTCGAGGTGGCGCGCGATCTTCGCGAGCGCCTCGTCCACGACGCGCCGCGCCGCCTCGCGATCCTCGTACGCGAACGCCTCGCGCACTCGCGCCAGGTCGGCGTCGAGGCGCTCGCGCTCGGCGAGCAGTGCGGCGAGCTCGGCGCGCCGGGCGTCCGGAGAAGTCGCGCCAGGAGCCGCGCTGACCGCGGGCGTCTTCGCGGGCGGTGCCTTGGCAGGCTTGTCGTGGATGGGCTCGGGCAGGTACGGGAGCGGCTCGGCCGCAATCGCAGCCGGCGGCGCCTGGAACGTCGGGCACGTGACGCCGCGCGGCGCGAACACGAGCCGCCCGCTGGCGCCGTACGTGCACGAGCCGCGGCTCGCCCCGGCCTTCGCGTCGTCGCGCGCGGCCTGCGCGTGACCCGCGCTCGCGAGCGCCGCGGACGCGGCCAGCGCGCATAACAACTCCGAGAGACGTCGGGCCGGGAAGCGAGCGCGATGGGACATCGTGGATCCCCCGTTCCCCCTCCGCATCGGCGCGGGGGAACGCGCGCTCGGTGACGCGCGTCGCCGCAACGCGCGGGGGCCGCGCGCTCCGTGCGACGGGCGTCACGCGGACCGGCAGCGCGTGCGCAGCGCGGCTCCCGCGAGCGCGCAGCCCGCCAGAGCGGGCGCGTGCCGACGCGCGGCGCGGGGACGGTGCTGGGCGCGCTCCGCCTCGTGCAGCGTGAGCAGGCGCCGCGTCGCGTGCGCCGCGCTGAGCCGCCGTCCCGCGCGCGCGAAGGGCGCCGCGAGCTCGGCGAGCGTCCGCTCCCATCCGCCCGCCCAGCGCACCGGAGCGCGACCCGCCGGCTCGGGTTCCGCGCGCGCCAGTTCGCCCCTCGCGCGGCCTTCTTCGCGTTCGTGGCGCGATCGCCGCGCGATGCGGGGATCGGCTCGCTTCGCGTAGCATGCGCGTTCCCCACGAAGCGAAGGAGCCTCGATGTCCGACTTCTGCCTGACCCAGCGCGAGGGCAACCTGTTCATCGTCACCATCAACCGCCCCGAGGTGATGAACTCGCTGCACCCGGCCGCGAACCGCGCGCTGGCGGCGGCCTTCGACGAGTTCCACGCCAGCCCCGAGCTGTGGGTCGCGATCGTCACCGGCGCGGGGGACAAGGCGTTCAGCGCCGGGAACGACCTGAAGCATCAGGCCACCGGCGGCGACATGAGCGGACAGCCGGCGAGCGGCTTCGGCGGCCTCACCTCGCGCCACGATCTCGTGAAGCCCGTGATCGCGGCGGTGAACGGCGTGGCGATGGGCGGCGGCTTCGAGATCGCGCTCGCGTGCGACCTGATCGTCGCGAGCGAGAACGCGGTGTTCGCGCTGCCCGAGCCGCGCGTCGGACTCGCGGCGCTCGCCGGCGGCGTGCACCGCCTGCCGCGCCAGATCGGCCTCAAGAACGCGATGGGCATGATGCTGACGGGCCGCCGGGTCTCGGCGAAGGAAGGGCAGCAGCTCGGCTTCGTGAACGAGGTCGTGCCCGCCGGTCAGGCATTGGCCGGCGCGAAGAAGTGGGCCGCGCAGATCCTCGAGTGCGCGCCGCTCTCCGTCCGCGCGAGCAAGGAGGCGGCGATGAAGGGCCTCGGGCTCACGCTCGAAGACGCGATGGCCGGCCGCTACGACGGCGTCGCCGCGATGGTGAAGAGCCAGGACTTCATCGAAGGCCCGCGCGCCTTTGCGCAAAAGCGCACCCCGAACTGGCAGGGGAAGTAAGCGACGCCCATCGCGCACGAGCGGACGCAACCGCACGCTCTTGGTTGCGTCGAACCCGAAAGGGGTCAGACCCCAATCGGGTTGGCGGCCTCGGGTCGGTTCAGCCGGCAGCGGCGAGGGCGGCGATTTCGGCGAGGTCCGCCACGACGTGGTCGGGACGCGGGCCGTCGTGTTTCGCGAGCGCTTCGGCGGCGTTCGGCACGCGGCGCGTGATCCATGCGGTGCGCAGGCCGAGGGCCGCGGCGCCGGCGACGTCGGCGCTCAGGCTGTCGCCGACGTGCAGCGTGTCCTCCGGCGCGACGCCGAGCGCGCCGAGTGTGGCGCGGAAGATCTCGGGGCGCGGCTTCCGGTAGCCGACGGCGTCGCTCACCAGCACGGCGTCGAAGTGCCAGCGCAGGCCCGCGGCCTCGAGCACGGACAGCGCGGTCTGCGAGTGGGTGAAGTTCGAGCACACGGCGAGCTGGACGCGACCGCGCAGGCGCTCCAGCACCGGCACGTGGTGCGCGAGGCTTCGCACCTGGCCCACGAGCAGGCCCATGTGCAGCGCCGTCAGGCGCTCCGCGAGCGCAGCGCGCTCGCGCAGGCCGAGCCGCGCGAGCATCAGGTCGAAGCGCTCGAGCGTCGGGAGCTCGCGCCCCGCCTCGTAGCGCGGCGCGCGTACGCTCTGGTCGACCTCGCGCTGCACGCGCGCGAAGTCCTCGAGCGCGACGGCGGGCGCGTGGCGCGCGACCTCGGCGTGCAGCACGCCGGCGGTGGACGGGAAGCTGCGCCCGTTCAGCGTCACGAGCGGCAGACCGTCCATGTGGAGATCGACGAGCGTGTCGAACAGGTCGAAGACGACGGCGCGAATCGGCACGCGTGCATCCTAGCCCGCGCGCCGCGCGAGCGACGAGCGCGCCGCCCGGCTCGAGGCACTTCACGGCGATGCGAGCGCGGCCTCCGCACGCTCGCGCGCGAGCTGCCGGCGGAAGGTGCTGCGCGCCAGCCCGAGC
>CAZCTH010000155.1:0-10330 GCA_964501435.1 uncultured Spirochaetales bacterium
GCGCAGCGCGTCCACGAGGGCGCCCGCGTCGCCGAGCGCCTTCGCCGTCGCGAACACCGTGAAGTCGGGGCGCTGCAGCGCCACGGCGCAGGCGTGCTCGGCGAACCAGCGCGCGGTGGCGCCGTCGGCGTCGCGCAGCGCGCCGTCCGCCCCGACGTGTGCACACGCGCCGCCGATGCGCGCGAGCCACGCGCGCTGCTCGGCGTCGAGCCGTGCGGCCGGGTCGCCGTGGGGCGACACGAGCGCGACGCCGGCGCCCACGACGTCGTCGAAGCGCCGCGTCGCGGCGCCCTGCGCGACGCGCGGCTGAAGGAAGAGCCCGCCGGCTGCGTCGTCGTCTGCGACCCAACAACCCGGGCCGGTCTTCGGCGAGGGCGCCGGTGTCGTGAGCCCGGCCGCGCGCGCAGCGGGCACCATGTGCGCGTCGCGCGCGGCGGCGGCCTGCGGGTCGGCGATGCAGATCACGCGCCCGAGGCCGACGGAAAACTCGATCGTCTGCTTCGCGTGGGGCAACCGCTCGCTCTCGTACGTGTCGAGCAGCGCGTCGCTCGCCTCGCCGCGCAGCACGAGGTCGAGCTTCCAGGCGAGATTCGCGGCATCGCGCATGCCCGAGCACATGCCCTGGCCCGCGAAGGGCGGCATCAAGTGGGCGGCGTCGCCCGCGAGCAGCACGCGGCCGCGCCGCCAGGCGTCGGCCCAGCGCGCGCGGAAGGTGTAGACGGCGTGGCGCTCGAGCGTCGCGTTGTCCGGCCGCACGTCCCACGCCGCGAGCAGCTTCCAGGCGGTCTCGCGGTCGTTCAGCTCCTCGAGCGTCTCGTGCGGAAGCCGCATGAACTCCCAGCGCCGCCGGCCCGGGCCGCCGGAGACGAGGGTGGTCGGGCGGGCCGGGTCGCAAAGCTGCCAGTTGAGCGGCGACCACACGCGCGCCTCGTGGGGGATCACGTCGACGACGAGCCAGTCGTAGGCGAAGCCGAGGTCGTGCCAGCCGGCGGCGATGGCGCCGCGCACGAAGCTGTTCGCGCCGTCGCAGCCGACCGCCCAGCGCGCGCGCACCTCGAGCGCGCCCGCCGTCTCGCTGCGCGCGGCCAGGTGCACTGCGTCGCCGGTGTCGTGCAGCACGTGGGCGTCGAAGCCGCGCAGCAGGCGCACGTGGGGGAAGGAGCGCGCGCGCGCCTCGAGCGCGGCCTCGAGGCGCGGCTGGTGACACATGTTCGAGTCGGGCCAGCCCGAGAGCCCGAGATCGCGCTCGCGCCCGAAGCGCAGCAGCACGTCGCCCGCCGCGTTGCGCCACTCGTAGATCGGCGCCGCCTCGGTGAAGCCCTCCAGCTCGCTCGCGACGCCGGCGCTCTGCAGGATGCGCGCGACCTCGTGGTCGAAGTGCACCGCGCGCGGCAGCGGGTAGGGCGCGGGAAAGCGCTCGATCACGGCAACGCTGCGCCCGCGCTGCGCGAGCAGGATCGCGAGCGTGAGGCCCGTCGGTCCGCCGCCGACGATCGCGACGTCGACCGCGATCGCCGCGCTCATCGCGCGTCGCCGCGCGCGAGGGCCACGATGTCGTCGGGCGCGAGGAACTCGCGCGGTACGGGCGGGCCCCACGCGGCGAGGCCGTGCGCCGGCGTGGATGCCGCCACGCGCCACGCCTCTGCGTCCGCGATCACGTCGAGGTCGCTCGTGTATTCGGCGAAGTTGCCCGCGGGGTCGCGCAGGTACCAGAAGTAATTACTGCCGATCGCATGCCGGCCGAGGCCCCAGGCATGGCGCGCCGGATCCGCGGCGACCATCGCCGCCGCGGCCGCGCCGACCGCGTCCACGTCGTCCATCTCCCAGGCCGTGTGGTGCAGGAAAGAGAACGGGCCGGGCTGCACGAGCAGGTTGTGGTGGTCGTTCGAGCAGCGCATGAACGCGGCGCCGATGGCCGCGATCTCGTCGCTCACGCGGAAGCCGAGGCCGTCCACGAAGAAGCGCCGCGTCGCCGGCGCGTCCTTCGAGCCGATCACCACGTGGGAGAGCTTGCGCGGGGAGGTGAGCGCGCGCGCGACGGCAGGCGAGCGGGCGTTCACGCGGGTCGCGCGGCCGGGGCCGTTCGTCGCGAGCTGCGCGCTCTCCGCCTGCGCGACGCGCGGCTCGATCGCGAGGGTCACGTGCACGCCCGAGACGGGCTCCTGCGCGGTGAGCGTGCGCCCATCGCGCCCGAACGCGACGCCGAGGCGCCCGAGCGACGCCTCCGTGCGCGCGAGATCGTCCGCGTCGTCCACGCCGACGCGCAGCGCGAGCAGCGTGCGGCGCTGCGCCTGCACGAGCGCGAGCTGCTCGCCGCCGTCGGCGGTCGCGAAGCGGCCCGCCGAGAGCTCCGCGAGGCCGAAATCGCGGTAGAACGCGCGCGTCGCGTCGAGCGCGGGCTCGGGGATGCCGACCTGGATGTGCGAGAGGCGGTGAAGGGGCATCAGGCGTCTCCACAAGTGAGGGTCGCGCTCGCGACGCGGCGCGGTGGAATCGTGAGGAGCCGGAGGCGCACTACTCGTCTCCTCGTTCGATGCGCGCCGTGCTCTCCGGCTCCGGCACGACGCGGTTCTCGAGCGCGCCGAGACCCTCGATCTCGACGCGCACGACATCGCCGGCCTTCAGCAGCCGCGGCGGCTTCATCGCGATGCCGACGCCGCCGGGTGTGCCCGTCGCGATCACGTCGCCCACTTCGAGCGTGAACGCCGTCGAGAGATGCTCGACGATCGCGGCGCAATCGAAGATCAGGTGCTTCGTGTTCGAGTCTTGGCGCAGCTCGCCGTTCACCCACGTGCGCAGGCGCAGCCCGCTCGCGTCGATCTCGTCCGCGGTGGTCAGCCATGGGCCGAGCGGGCCGTGCGTGTCGAAGGACTTGCCCATCGTCCACGTAGGGATGCGCAGCTGCCAATCGCGCACGCTCACGTCGTCGTGCACGAGGTAGCCCGCGATCACCTCGTGGGCGCTCGCGCGTGGCACGTGGCGGCAGCGCGCACCGATCACGAAGGCGAGTTCGCCCTCGTAGTCGAGCGCGCTCGACGCGCGCGGCAGGTGCACGTCGTCGCGCGGTCCCGAGACGCAGGTGGACTGCTTGTTGAAGACGGTCGGTAGGTTCGGCGCTTCGATCCCAGCCTCCGCGACGTGGTCGGCGTAGTTGAGGCCGATCGCGAGGAACTTCGGCGGGCGGAGAATCGGCGACGCGAGCTTCACGCTGGCGAGCGGCGCGCGTGTGCTCGCGACGGAGGCTGCGCTCTTCGCGCGCGCGAGTGCCGCCGGGCCGCCGGCGAGCAGGGCGACCATCTCGCGCGGAAGCTCCGGCGCCGCGAGCGAGAGATCGGCGACCGCGTCGTCGATCACGACGCCGACGCGCGGATTGCCGTCGTGGAGGAAGGTGCAGAGCTTCATCGTTTCTCCTCGCCGCCGCGCTCACCGCGCGGCAACGGCGTGTGGTGTTCGGTTGTTAGGAGCTGACGAGCCCGGCGAGGGACCCCACGAGCTCGCCATCGCGGATCGGGACGCAGCTCGGCGGCAGCTCGGGCGTGATGACGGCGCCGCGTTCCAGCACGGCGTCGAGGAAGCGCGGCAGCGCGCGCATCGCGCCAGTGGGAACGTCGTGCAGCACGAGCAGTGTCCAGTCGTTCGTCTCGAGATCCGCGAGCGCTCGTGCGGGCCAGCCGTCCGGGTCTTCCCAGTCGCGAGGGACGCTGTTCCAGAGCGCGAGCGAGTAGCCGCCCGCACGCAGGTAGGAGACCGCCGCGGGCGAGAGCAGGCGCGGCCCGAGCACGCCGCCGCCGCCCGACGGGCGAAACCAGCGGCCCGGTGAGGCAAGCTCGCCGAGCGCCGCCTGCGCTTCACCGATCTCGCGCGCGGGCGTCTCGGGGTCCTGTGCGACGCCGAGCTCGACGCGGTGCGTGAGCGTGTGATTGCCCACGCGATGCCCCGCCTCGCGCGCGCGCTCGATCAGCGGGCGGAGCGCCGGGTCGCGTGCCGCGCGGCCGGTGACGAAGAAGGAGGCGCGCAGATTCCGCGCGGCGAGCGCTTCGAGCACGCCCGGCGTGACGTCCGGCGAGGGGCCGTTGTCGAAGGAGAGCGCGAGACTCTTTCCCGCGCGCGCCGCCGCTGCCTGCGTTTCGCGCTCGGCGCTCACCACGGCTGGTTGTCGCCGAGGTCGTGCACGAGGTTCTCGTTCCTCTCGTCGATGTCTCTCGCGCTGTGCACGTGGCGCGGCGGCGAGTGGAAGGTCGCGTAAGGCGTGAGCCGCACCACGACGCGGCCTTCCTTGGCGGCGCCTTGCTCGACGAGGGGACGCACCGTTTCCGGCATCTCTTTGCCGGCCATCACGCCGGCGATGCGCATCATCAGGTCGACGACGGGCTTCGGCTCGCGCTCGACTCTCGCGTTGCAGTAGACGACCAAGTACGTCGGCGGCCACTGCTCGTCGAGGATGCAGAGCGAGACCTTGCCGAGCCGCTGCACAGCCTTGGCCTTGGCGCGCGCGCCCATCGTCGAGACGAGGATGTCGTCGCCGTCGGTCACGTAATAGACGATCGACTGCGCGGGCCCGTCGCTCTTGCGGCCGTAGCCGAAGACGGCGGTGCGGTGCTTCTGGACGAAGGCGCGCCGTTCTTCCCGGTTCATCGCGACATCTCCCGCGCGCGTGTGGCGCGCGCCTTCTTGGCCCGCTCCGGCGTCGCGCGCTGCGCGAGGGCGCCGTCGACGAGCCAGTCGACCACCGCGCTCGCGTGCGCCTCGACCATCTCGGGCGAGCGCGCGTCGCGGCCCGTCACGCGCGCGAACTCCGGGGCGACCGCGAACACGTGGGCGATGGCGCCGAGCGCGACGTAGTGGAGGTGCGCCGCGTCCGCGTCCGGAGCCGCCGCGCGGATCAACGCCGTCGAGCCCGCGAAGAGCGGCCGGACGTGGCGATCGACGAGCCAGCGCAGGCGCGGGCCGTCGTGCGATCCCTCGTGGGTCATGAAGCGGTGGAGCTCTGGGTGGCGCGCCACGAAGCGCGCGAAGCGCTTCAGCGTGGCGCGCAGCCGCGCGGGCTCGTCGACGTCGCGCAGGGCGCTCGCCGATTCGCGGAAATCGTCCGCGAGCTCGCCGAAGATCCAGTCCGCGGCCGCTTCCCAGAGCGCCTGCTTGCTCGCGTAGTGGTAGGTGACGAGCCCCTGGGGCACGCCGGCGTCGGCGGCGATCTCGCGCGTCGTGGCGCCGTCGAAGCCCCGTTCGGCGAACGCCGCGAGCGCGGCTGCCAGGATGCGCTCGGGCGCGGGCGGCGCCTGCTTCCGAGTGCGTGCAGAGGATCTCGCGGGACGGGCAGTCGACGGCATCGGGGCATGTTGTTCAAACGAACAACGGATGTCAACGAAATTGTTCAGATGACCGGCGCGAAGGCCGGGCCCGGTGGCCGACGCGCACCCGCGACTGCTATCCGAAGCGCATGGCGACCCCGCAAAGCGCGATCCTGCCCGCCCCCGGTTCCACCGCGCTCTTCCTCGTGCTGCGCGTCCCCGACCTCGCGCGCGACGGCGTCGAGGTCGCCCGCGTCGCGGCGAGCACGCCGGCGCTCGCGCGCGGCGTCGCGAAGCTCCTGCCCAAGGCGAAGCTCGCGAGCACGATCGCGTACGGGCCGGCGCTGTGGGACCTCGCGTCGCCTTCGGCGCGCCCGCGCGCCCTGCGGCCCTTCGCGGCGATCGAGGGCGGCGCGCTGCGGGCGCCCGCGACCGGCGGCGATCTGCTGGTGCACGCGACGTCGCAGCGTGCCGACGCGAACTTCGAGCTCGCGCGCCGCCTGTGCGCCGCGCTCGGCGGCCGCACCGAAGTGCTCGAGGAGGTGCACGGGTTCCAGTACCTCGACTCGCGCGACCTCACCGGCTTCATCGACGGCACCGAGAATCCCTCCGGCGCGAAGGCGCGCGCCGCGGCGGCGTTGATCGGGCGCGAGGACGCGGCGTTCGCGGGCGGCAGCTACGTGCTCACGCAGCGCTACGTGCACGATCTGGCGCGCTTCCACGCGCTGCCCCTCGCCGCGCAGGAGGCGGCGATCGGTCGCCGCAAGCGGGACTCGAAGGAGCTCTCTGCGAAGGCGAAACCGCCGACGGCCCACATCGCGCGCGTGGTGATCGAGGAGGACGGCGAGGAGCTCCAGATCCTGCGCCACAGCTTCCCGTACGGCACGACGCGCGAGTCGGGGCTCTACTTCGCGGCCTACACGCGCGACCTCGCGATCCCCGAGAAGATGCTCGCGCGCATGTACGGGACGAGCGGCGACGGACTCCACGATCGGTTGATGGAGCACACGCGGGCGGTCTCGGGCGCACATTTCTTCGCGCCCTCCGAGGCGTGGCTGCGCAAGCTCGCGCGCTAGGGCGCCGCGCCCTGGCAGCCTGGGCGGACGGGCGCGCTGCGCCCGCGTACGCGAGGGCGCGCGATCGGTGATAGGGTGGGCCCATGAACGCCACCGCGCTTGGCCTCGCCGCCTTCGCGATCGCCGCCGCGAACACGGCCTGGTTCTTCGGCCGCATGCGCCGCGTCGCGCTCCCGCTCGACCGCTCCGCCCACGAAGCCCTGTGGGCTGCCTCCGTCGCGCTCGGTGTCGCGGCGTTTGCGATCGGTGTGAACTGGGTGGGCGGCATCGCCGCGGCGCTCGGGATTGCGGTGGGCGCGGGCATGCTGCTGCTGCGCCTCGGCAGCCCGCAGGCCCGGAACGTGCCCGCGGTGGCCGTGGGCGGCCCGATCCTCGACTTCACGGCGCCGGACGAGCACGACGCGCCGTTCGCGCTGTCGTCCCTCGCCGGCAAGCCGTTCCTGCTGAAGTTCTTCCGGGGCCACTGGTGACCCTATTGCGTCGCCGAGTTGCGGCGATGGGAGGAACTGCGGCCGATGCTCGACACGCGCGGGGTTCAGATCGTGACGCTGTGCGTCGATACGCCGGAGCAGATCCGGGCAGGGCGCGCGAAGCACGGCGCGCGGGCCGTGATGCTGTCGGATGCGACGCTTTCCGTCACGGACCGCTACAACCTGCGCAATCCCACGAACTTCGCGCCGGGGCCGGACGGCGGGCTGCCGACATTCCGCGGCCTCCCCATCCCGACGACGATCCTCGTGGACGCCCAAGGCGTGGTGCGCTGGATCGACCAGAGCACGGACTATCAAGTGCGCTCGGATCCCGAGCGCGTGCGCGCGGCGCTCGAAGCAGCGCTCCCGCGCGCATGACTTTTTTCATCTCGTAAGGAGAGACATTTTGGCCAACGACGAACCGCGCATCGCGGTATTCGTGGATTTCGAAAACCTGGCGATCGGCGCGCGCGACATGCGCGGCCAGGAGTCGTTCCGCATCGACGTGGTGCTGCGGCGCCTGCTCGAGAAGGGGCGCATCGTCTACAAGCGCGCCTACTGCGACTGGACGCGCTACCGCGAGGCGACCAAGGAACTGCACCAGCAGGGCGTCGAGCTGATCGACGTGCCGCACACCGGCATGTCGGGCAAGAACAGCGCCGACATCCACATGGTGGTGGACGCCCTCGAGCTGTGTCACGCGAAGACGCACATCGACGTGTTCGCGCTGCTGACCGGCGACAGCGACTTCTCGCCGCTCGTCGCGAAGCTCAAGGAAAACGACAAGCGCGTGATGGGCGTCGGCGTGAAGGCGTCGTCGTCGAAGCTGCTGATCCAGAGCTGCGACGAGTTCATCTATTACGACGACCTCGTGCGCGTGAAGGCGCAGGCGCAGGTCGCCGCGAAGCCCGCGCCGAAGGCCGCGGCCGTCGCGAAGACCACGGCGAGCGGGCAGGTCACCGAGACCCGCGCCGAGAAGAGCGACGGCGACAAGAAGGCCGACGCGATGGCGTACCTCGTCGAGACCGTCACCTCGCTCGCCGAGGACTACGAAGCGCCCTGGGGCTCGATGGTGAAGCAGACGCTGAAGCGCGTTCACCCGGGTTTCACGGAGACCTATCACGGCTACCGCGACTTCGCGGAGCTGCTCGAGGACGCCGAGGACAAGGGCCTCGTCGAGCTCGACTGGGACGACAAGCGCGGCAACTACCAGGTGCGGCTCGCGAAGACGAAGCGGCAGCGCGGCGCGGCGAAGTAGCGGGCAAGCGCAGCGCGCAGCGAGGCGAAGCCGAGCGGAGGTCGAACAGGGGCCTCCGCGTGCGTTGCGCCCTCCGGTTGCGGCGCTCGCGCATCCCGAATCGGTCACCGCCTACGGCGCGGCGGCGGGCTCCGGCTCCGCCGCCGCGCTCGCTCCCGCCGCACGCGGCGCGAGGTTCTTCTCGAAGAACGCGATCAGCGCCTCGTACCAGCGTATGCGGTTGGCCTCGAGGACGAAGCCGTGGATCTCGTCGGGGAATTCGAGGTAGGTGACGTCCTTGCCCGCCTCGCGCAGGGCCCTCGCCATGCGCTGCGACTGGTGCACGTGCACGGTCGGATCGTCGGTGCCGTGGCCCAGCAGGATGGGGATGCGGACCTCGTTCGCTCGCCGCAGTGGGGAGTGCTGACGGAGGCGCTCGTCGTCGCCGCGTTCGCCGCCGATCAATCGTTCCTCGGTGTCGAGGATGGTCTCGTAGAAGTCCCAGTCCGAGAGCGTGGTCGGGATGTCGGAGACGCCCGCATAGGAGGCCGCCGCGCGGTAGAGGTCGGGCGTCTTCACCGCGCCCATCAGCGCCGAGTAGCCGCCGTAGCTGATGCCGTAGATGCCGATCCGGCTCGGGTCGGCGATGCCCTCCGCGATCGCCCAGCGCGCGCCGTCGGTGATGTCGTCCTGGATCTTCTGTCCCCACTCGCGGTAGCCCTTCTCTTCGAACGCGTCGCCGTAGCCCGTGGAGCCGCGGAAGTTCATCTGCAACACGGCGAATCCCCGGCTCGCGAACAGTTGGACTTCCGGATCCCAACGAATCCAATCGCGCGCCCACGGGCCGCCGTGGGGCACCACGACGAGCGGCAGGTTCTCCGCGGGGCGCCCGCGCGGGAGCGTCAGGAACGCGGGGATGGAGAGACCGTCGCGGGCGGCGTAGGTGACGCGCTTGGTGGGCGAGAGTGACTCGCGCTCCAGCCCCGGCCTGGATTCGATGAGCAAGAACAGTTGCTTCAGCGACCGATCGAAAGCGAAATAGGTGGGCGGCTGGGTGTCCGAGCTCACGTGCAATATCGAGCGATTGCCGTCGCGCGACGAGCTCACGGGGTACACCTGCACCGACTCGCCGAACTCCTTCGTGAGCGCGCGCTCGAGCGCGGCGAATTCGCGCTCTTCGGCGGCATCGCGGAACCGGATCTGCGGCGAGTCCGTCGTGAACCGAAAGCCGATGACGCGCCCCTCGCCGCGAGTCGAGTAGAGCAGAGAGTCGACGTCGACCTCGGGGTGGGAGAAGACCAAGGGGCCGAGCTGCTTCGTGCGAAGGTCGAACTCGAATACGGCATTGCGCCCTTCGTGCGACTTCGACACGTAGAGCTTTGCGGGGTCCTCGTGAAACCCGGCGAACGCTGCTTCGCCTGAACCCTCGACGTCTCGAACGACGGGCGCGAAAGCTTCGTCGGGCGAGATCCGCGCCCAGAGCACGTATTCCTCGCCGCCGGGAAACCCCTCCGCAGCCCGGACGTCGCCCTTCGCGTCGGCATACCAGAATCGCACCGACGCCTTCGGCCCCTGGAAGGGGCTCAGCGCGCCAGAGTCCACATTCATCCGCATCACTCGCGGCCACTCGCCCCGAATCGGCGGATCGATCTGGACGAGAACGCTGCTCGGGTCGTCGGGAGTCCAGTGTGTGATGTGGTCCTCGAACTGGACCGTGCGCTCCTCGTTCCCGTACCGGGGCCAACGCTTGCCGAGCCAGCGGAAGTCCGAACCGTCGCGGTTGACACCGAACAGCTGCGTCTGCCGCGCCCGCACGCCGATGGCGTTCTTCTTTCGCGACTCGCCGCTCAGAAGAAGTCGCGTGTCGTTGGCCCATTGGAGCCAATCGAGGCGAACTTCCGGGTCGCCGATCCGCGCGATCGGCGTGAGTGCGGTACCCGACATCGGCCGCGCAATCACGACGCCGACGTCGCCCATGTTGTGAATCAGCGCGAGCGCTTGACCATCCGGCGACAACACGGGCTTTTCGAACGCGGGGTTCGCGAACAGGGCTCGCACGGGCAGGAGCGGCGGCGTCTGTGCCGCGGCGGGAGATCCGATGGCGAGCGTCAGTGCCATCGCGAGCGGCCTACGAATCTTCACGAGTCTCCTCCGATCGGGCGCGGGGGACCGCTTCCTCTCGCATCCCACGCGGCGCGAGGTTCTTCTCGAAGAACGCGATCAGCGCCTCGTACCAGCGGATGCGGTTGGCTTCGA
>CAZCTH010000156.1:0-10285 GCA_964501435.1 uncultured Spirochaetales bacterium
ACGCGGGGTGCGCGATGCGCGCGAGCGCCTCGGCCCGGGCGCGCAGCGGCAGCCCGCGCAGGCGCGCGACGCCGTACTCGGTAACGACGCGGTCCACGAGCCAGCGCGGCAGCGTGGTCGCCGCGCCCGGCGCGAGCCGCGGCACGATGCGCGAGACGCGTCCGCGCGCGGCGGTGGACGGGAACGCGAGGAGGCTGCGATGCCCCGCTGCGAGGCTCGCCGCGATCGCGAAGTCGGGCTGCCCGCCCGGCCCCGACACGAGCGCGTCCCCGACCGATTCCGCGTTCACCGTGCCGTCGAGCGCCACCTCGACCGCCGAGTTGATGGCGACGAAATCCGGGCAGGCCGCGAGCGCCGCCGGCCCGTGCGACACCTCCGGCGGCGCCATCTGCACGAGGGAATTGCGGTGCACCCAGTCGAAGAGGCGCTTGCGTGCCGATCACTTCGCCCGCGACGAGCGCGCCGCGGCCGAACGCCTTGCGCGCGCCGGTGAGCGCGCCGCACGCGACGAGCTCGATGCACGCGTCGCCGATCATTCCCCCGTGCAGGCCGAGCTCGCGATGGCCGCGCAGTGCCTGGAGGATCGCGTCGGGCACCGCGCCGATGCCGAACTGCAGCGTCGCGCCGTCGGGGATCTCACCCGCCGCGTGAACGCCGATCGCACGCTCCACCTCGCCCGGCGGCGGCGACGCGACCTCGAGCAGCGGCTCGTCCGCCTCCACGAGGAAGTCGAACGCGCTGCGCGGCAGCTCGCCGGCTCCGAACGTGTATGGCATCTGCGGATTCATCTGCGCGATCACGAGGGGCGCGCCGAGCACGACGGGCAGCGTGCTGCCCGTGCTCACGCCGAGGCTCACGCGGCCGTCCGGGCCCGGCGTGCTCACCTGCACGAGGGCGACGTCGCAGGGGAGCGCGCCGCCCGCCGTGAACAGGCGCCCGTAGTCCGAGTAGCGGCACGGCAGCACGTCGAGCGCGCGCGGATCCGAGAGCTCTGCGAACACGTCGCTCGCATGGAGCGACGTGAAGCGGAACGGCACGCCCGCGTGCGCGAACGGCGCGAGGGGCCGGCGCAGGTGGCCGACCACGATCTCGAGCGCCGTGAACTGCGCGCGCGCGGCGTCGAGCTCCTCGAGCAAGCGGAACGGCGTCGCGCACGCGGCGGAGACGAACACGCGCGACCCGTCGGGGATCGCACGCAGCGCCTCCGCCGCTGGGGCGACGCGGCCGGCGCGCGGGCGCAGCGGGGGGAGGTACGGGGACCAGTCGATGGGGTGGCTCTCGAACGCCGCCAACGTGTCCCTCGCGCCCGGGTGGATCGAAGCGTCGCCGCGCGCTCGGCAAAGCCCGCGGCGCGCGCCTACGGCCGCTCCGGCACGCTCGCGCTCTGCTTCGCGCGGAACTCGGCGAGCTTCTTGCGCACCGCCGGGTCGCGGCCCGCGAGGATCGCGCCGGCAAAGAGGCCCGCGTTCTTCGCGCCGCTCTTGCCGATCGCGAAGGTGGCGACGGGGATGCCTCCGGGCATCTGCACCGTGCTGAGCAGCGCGTCGAGGCCCTGCAGCGGGGATGAGTCGATCGGCACACCGAGCACGGGCAGCGTGGTGTGCGCCGCGGTGACGCCCGCGAGATGCGCGGCGGCGCCGGCGCCGCAGATCACGACCTCGATGCCGGCCGCCTCGGCGCCCGCGAGGAAGCGCGTCAGCCGCTCGGGCGTGCGGTGAGCGGAGATCACGCGCACGTCGCTCTCGACGCCGAGCTCCTTCAGCGCGTCCTCGGCCGCCTTCATCACGTCGTAGTCGTTCGCGCTGCCCATCAGGATCCCGACTCGCGCCGCCATCTCCGGCTCCTTTCGCTGCGAAGGCGAGGCACTCTACGCTACGAGACTGCGAGCGGGGAGATGCGAATGCGCGCGGTCGTCTCGAGAACACCGGGGGAGCTCGTCGTCGCCGACGTGCCGGAACCGCACGCGGGGCCGGGTCGTGCGGTGCTGCGCGTGCTCTCGTGCGGCATCTGCGGCAGCGACCTGCACCTGCACCAGCACAAGCTGCTCGGCCCCGGCGCCATCATGGGCCACGAGTTTTGCGGCGAGGTGGTCGAGCCCGCGGGCGCGCTGAAGACCGGCGAGCGCGTGTGCGCGATCCCGAACTTTTCGTGCGGCACCTGCGACCGCTGCCGCTCCGGTCTCGGCTTCTACTGCGCGACGCAGGAACCGATCGGACTCGGGCTGCCGAATGGCGGCTTCGCCGAGTACGTCGCGATCGCGGCGCACGAGGCGGTGCGCGTGCCCGCGAGCGTGAGCGCCGAGCTCGCCGCGCTGACCGAGCCGCTCGCGGTGGGCCTCCACGCGGTGAACGCGAGCCGCATGCGCCGCGGCGAGCGCTGTCTCGTGGTGGGGGCCGGCCCGATCGGTCTCTCGATCGCGCTCTGGGCGCGCCACTTCGGTGCGCGCGAGGTGATCGTGTCGGAGCGCGCGGCGGGCCGGCGCGCCCTCGCGGAGAGGCTCGGTGCGACGCGCGTCGTCGATCCGCTGCACGAAGACCTCGCGGCCGCGCTCGAGCGCAGCGCGCCGGGTGGGCCGGATGTCGTCTTCGAAGCCGTGGGCGCGCCGGGCCTGATCGACGAATGCATGTCGCGCGTGCGCTTCCGCGGGCGCGTCGTGGTCGCCGGCGTGTGCATGACGCCCGACGCGATCACGCCGCTCGCCGGCATCGGCAAGGAGGCCGCGCTCCAGTTCGTGCTCGCCTACGAGAAGGACGACTTCCAGTACACGCTCGACATGCTCGACCAGGAGCGCATCGACCCGAGTGCGCTGATCACCGACCGCGTCGGACTCGCCGGCGTGCCGGCGGCGTTCGCCGCGCTCGCGACGCCCGAGGCGCAGGGCAAGGTGCTCGCGAGCCCGTCGCTGTGACGCGCGCTGCGATCTCCCCGACCACTGCGCTGTGCGGGATCTTCCTGCACCCGGCCGGGCACACGCGCTCGCCGGCGATGCACAACGCGGCCTACGCGGCGCTCGGCCTCGACGCCGTCTACCTCGCCTTCGACGTCGCGCCGGGCGACCTCGGCGCGGCCATCGCCGGCGCGCGCGCGCTGCACGTGCGCCAGCTCGCGATCTCGATTCCGCACAAGCAGGCGGTGATCCCGCACCTCGACCGCGTCGACGACACCGCGCGCGCGATCGGCGCGGTGAACACCGTGACGCGCGTCGGCAGCGAGCTCGTAGGGAGCAACACCGATTGGGTGGGAGTCGCGCGCGCCCTCGAGCGCGAAGCGGAGCTCGCAGGCAAGACCGCGGTGGTGCTCGGCGCCGGCGGCACCGCGCGCGCCGCGCTCTACGCGCTGCGCCAGCGCGGCGCGCGCGCGATCGTGCTGAACCGCACGCCGGGCAAGGCCGAGGCGCTGGCCGCCGAGCTCGGCGCCGAGCGCGCGGGCGCGCTCGAAGCGCTGGCGACGATCCCGCACGACGTGCTCGTGAACACCACGAGCGTGGGCCTGAAGAGCGACGTCTCCCCCGTGGCGGCGGACGCGCTGCGCGCGGGGAGCGTCGTGCTCGACGCCGTCTACGATCCGCTCGAGACGCGCCTGTTACGGGACGCCCGGGCGCGCGGCGCGCGCCCCGTCTCGGGCAAGTGGATGCTCATCGAGCAGGCCCGCGAGCAGCTCCGCCTCTGGACCGACCGCGACGTCGACCCCGCCATCCTCGCCGCAGCCTTCGACCGGGCGGGAACGCCCTGAAGGCGAACCTCCCTACTTCAGCTTCGCTTCCTTGTAGGCGACGTGCTTCCTGGCCACCGGGTCGTACTTCTTGAACTCCAGCTTGTCCGGCGTGTTGATGCGGTTCTTGCTGGTCGTGTAGTAGTGGCCCGTGCCCGCCGTCGACTCGAGCTTGATCTTTTCGCGCTTGCTCTTCTTCGCCATGGCTGGCTCCTAACTACTTCTTCGCTTGGGCGAGCACTTCGCCGCTCTTCTTGAACACGCGCACCTTCTCGCCGTCGCGCACTTCGAACTTCACGCGGCCCGGCTTGCCCGTCTTCGGGTCGACGAGCTGCACGTTCGAGATGTGCACGAAGCCCTCGCGCTCGATGATGCCGCCGCCCGGCGTCTTCTTGCTGCGCTGCGGCTTCAGGTGCTTCTTCTGCACGCGCACGCCTTCGACGCGCACCTTGCCTGCTGCGGAATCGACCTCGAGCACGCGGCCCTGCTTCTTGGTCTTGCGGTCCTTGCCGGCGATCACCTGAACGAGATCGCCCTTGCGAATGCGCTCTGCCATCGGAACTTCCTTCACCCACGTGGCGGCGAACGCCGAAAGCTGGGCCGCCGCATCGGGCGGGCCAGGCGGGGTCCGCCTCGAAAAGAGGCGCAGTTTTCCCGGTTGACCCCGGAGGTGTCAACCCGCGCCACACCAGCGCCACAAGTCGCCGGTATGCTGCGCGCCCATGCGACGGCGTTGGCTCAAAATCCTCGTGGTTTCGGTGGTGACGATCTTCGGCGGTTGCGCGGTGTTGCGGCAGTTCTTGCCGCCCATCAACGCCCCGATCATGAACTCGCTATTCGGCTGGGGGGGCGAAGCGCCCTCGGCGGACGAGGTCGGCCAGCGCCTGACCGTGCCCGCCGGCTACGAGATTTCGCTGTACGCCGTCGTCCCCGGGGCCCGGATGCTCCTCGCGACCCCGCGCGGGGATCTCCTGGTCAGCCTGCCCCGCGCCGGCAAGGTCGTGCTGCTCGCCAGGGATCGGGACGACGACGGCCTCCCGGACGCCGTCCGAGAGCTGCTGACGGGCCGCTCGCGCCCCCACGGCCTCGCCCTGTCGCCGGACGGCTGGCTCTACGTCGGCGAGGCCAGCTCCGTCGCCCGCGTTCGCTTCGACGTGGCCGCGGGAGCCATCGAGGGCACCCCCGAGACGATCGTCACCGGGCTTCCCGAGGGCGGGAACCACTGGTCGCGCAACGTCGGCATCGGCCCGGACGGGATGCTCTACGTGACCGCCGGCTCGAGCTGCAACGTGTGCGAGGAGGAGGACGAGAAGCGCGCGGCGATGATGCGCTACGCGCCCGACGGCTCCGGCTATGCGCTCTACGCCCGGGGCCTGCGGAACGCGGTCGATTTCGCCTGGCGGCCGGGCACGGCGGAGCTCTACGCGACGGACAACGGGCGGGACTTGCTGGGCGACGATTTCCCGCCCTGCGAGCTGAACCGCATCGTGGCCGGGGGCGACTACGGCTGGCCCGTCGCGAACGGCAATCGCGTCCCGGACCCCGACTTCGGCGCGGGACAGGAGGCGCGCATCGCGGCCTCGATCCCGCCGGCCTTCGACTTCGCCCCGCACAACGCGCCGCTCGGGATCGCGTTCCTGACGCATCCGGCGCTCCCCGCGGCCGACCGGGGCAAGGCGCTCGTTGCGCTCCACGGCTCTTGGAACCGAACCGCCAAGGACGGCTACAAGGTCGTCGCGCTGCGCTGGGACCCGGACGGCCGGATCCACAGCGAGGACTTCGTCACCGGGTTCCTCGCGGGCGACACGGTGCACGGTCGGCCGGTCGACGTGGTCGAGGCGCCGAACAGCGGGACCATCTTCGTGTCCGACGACTACGCGGGCGCGGTCTACGCGGTCCGGCGCAAGGGCGCGCTCCCGGCGACGGCGAACGGGACGGCCGTCGCGCCTGCGGCGGCGGCTCCGGCCGACCCGTTCGCGGGCATCGCCGAGCCGGAGCGCGCGGCGATGGCGGCAGCGGGGGAAGGGCACTGGAACGCGCACGGCTGCGCGGGCTGTCACGTCGCCGAAGGCGCGGCCCCGGGCATGGTCACCCGGGAGCTGACGGGGCTCACGGCGCGCTACGACGTCGCGGGACTCGCGACGTTCTTCGAAGCGCCGACGCCGCCGATGCCCGCCCCGCCGCTGGGCGACGCGGCGCGGCGCGAGCTCGCCGTGTACGTCCTGCAACGCTTCGGGCGCTGACCGTCTCACGCGCCTTCGCTGCCACGCCGAAGAGGACTTCGTGCGACACCGTCGGTTGATGCAAGAGCTCGCGATCGCCGGTGGGGTCGGCGCCCTGATCACGGCCAGCCCGCTCACGGGCGACGACCTGGGCCCCGCTGCGCTCGCCGGGCTCGGAGTCGCGGCGGCGGTGTTCGCGATCCGGAATCGCCGGGGCCTGCCCGCGGACGACGGCTCGGAGCCGCAATTCGTGCCGGCGCTCCGCGCGATTCCCGCCCCGGTCTACGCCGCCCTCGCACTGTGGCTCGCCGTCTTCTTTCCGACGATGCGTTGGCTCGCGGCCCAGTGGACCGCCAGCGTGTGGGCCGACGAGCACGGCCTCTTCATGCCGCCGCTGATCGCAGGGCTCGCCTACTTCACGCTTCGCAACGACGACCGCGAGGAAGCCGAGAGCTCGCCCTGGGGATTCGCGCTGCTCGCGCCGGCCCTGTGCGCGGGCCTGCTCGACTCGGCCCTGCGCACGGGATATCTGGGCGTCCTCGCGCTGATCGCGAGCTTGCCGGCGCTCTCCCTGCTGCTGCTCGGCGCGCGGCGTACGCGCATGCTCGCCGTCCCGCTCTCGCTCGGCTTGCTGATGGTGCCGCTGCCGACCTCGATCGCGACCACCGTCGGCCTGCGGCATCTGACCGCCACCGCCGTCGAGCCGCTGCTCCATGCGCTCGGCTTCTCCGCGCTGCGCCGCGGCACCGTGATCCAGCTCGCCGGCGAGCAGAACACCTTCGTCGTCGCCGACGCCTGCAGCGGCACCGCGACCCTCTACGCCGGCATCGCGGTCGCGATCGTGCTCGCGTGCTACGCGCGGTCTCACGCGCGGCGCGCCGCGCTGCTGGTCGCGGCGGTCCCGCTCGCGGTCGCCGCGAACGTGCTGCGCGTCGTCGCGCTGATCCTCATGTCCTCGGGCATCGGTCACTGGATCATGGAGAGCCCGATTCATCCGCTCACCGGCGTCGCGACGTTCGTCGTCGTCGTCGCGGGGCTGCTCGCGGTCGCGGGCCGCGACCCCTTCGGTGATCTCGCGTGATCCGCGTCTCGACGCGCTTCGCCGGCGTGCTGATCGCGCTGCTCGGCGCCGCCGCGGCGCTGCGCGTCGGCGTTTTGCACGAGGCGCGCGGCGAGGATCCCTGCGCCGCGCCGGGTGCGATGAAGGCGACGTCGCTGATTCCCGGAACCGTCGCGCTGGGAGAGCGGCTCGAGTCGCTGGGCGCGGACACGATCCAGTGGAGCGAGGGCGAGGTCCCGAACCCGTCGTTCCCGAAGCTTCCGATGCAGTTCCAGATCGTGCGCTCCTACGACGCGCCCTGGATCTACGGAAGGCCGCTCTCGTTCGCCGCGTGGCCTCCGTCGGTACGGCCCGAGGCCGGCGAAGGGACGCGGCGCGAGATCGCCATGCAGACCGAAGACCTGCGCATCCGCGAGACGTCGGTGAACGGAGCGACCCTGCCGATCCACGTCGCGTGGGATCACACGGAGGCGCCGCTCGGCCCGAGCCGACTCGTCGCCTGGCTGTACGTGTTCGACAATGTGCCGGTGCGCTCCCCGCTCGCGGCGCAGCTGCGCGGAGCGGTCGGCCTCGCCCTCGGCGGGCCGCGCCCGCTCACCCTCGTGACCGTTTCCGCGCTGGCCTCGGAGCCGACACGGCAGCCCGTCGAGGATGCGGCGGTCGCGTGGTTGGGAGACGCCTGGGCCTACGTCGCGCGCGCGTGCGCCCCGCGATGAAGGGGCCGCCTTCGCGCATCTGGCGCTGGGTCTTCGCGGCGAGCGTCGTCGGAATCGGCGCCGCGGACGCGATCGTGCTCGATCTCGTGCGCGCCTACTTCGGAAGCGGGTACAACGGCGTCGCGCTGCACGGCGCCGGCGAGATCGCCGCGTTCTTCGCCGTCGGCGCGCTGTTCGACGTCGCCGCCGTGGCGGCCGTGTGGGGCGCGGTGCTCCTGCTCGCGCGCCTGGTGCGCGCGCGCCCGCTGCGCGCCCTGACGGCAGCGGCCCTCGCCGGAATCACCCTGCCGCTCGCGTTCGACCTCGTGCTGCATCGGCTGCATCGCGTGCTCGGGGACGTGCTCGAGCTGCGGCTGCTGCTGAACCTCGCCGCCGGAAGCTGGGGCAACGCGGTCGGCGAGGCGGCGCAGGATCTACCGCCGCTGGCCCTGCTCGCCGTCGCGGGCGCAGTTGCGGCCGGCGCGTGCTTCGCGGCGATCGCGCGGATCGAGCGCGGGCACCCGGCGCTCGCCGCCGCGGAGCTCCCGCGCCCGCTCCGCCTGGCGTGGGTCGCGAGCGCCTGCGCCGCGGCGGGGATCGGCGTGCTCGGCGCCAGCGCCACCCTGGCCCCCGCACTCGAGGTCGGCTGGAGCGCGAAGCCCTCCGGTCGCGCACTCCGCGCCGCCGTGGCCGCCCTGAGCGATCTCGACGACGACGGCTACGGCTGGCTCTCGGAGCCGCACGATCCGGCACCGTTCGACGCGGCGCTGCATCCCTGGGCGGTCGACGTCGCCGGCAACGGAGTGGACGAGGATGGCGTGGGCGGAGACCTGCCGCCCGGGACGCCGATTCCGCTTCCGGTCGCCGTGCCCGCGCCGCGGCCGCTGGAGGCTGCGCCGAGCGTCGTCCTGATCTTCCTCGAGAGCTTCCGCGCGGACCTCGTGGGGCTCCGCGCGGGTGGCGCCGAAGTGACGCCGCATCTCAACCGGCTCGCGCGGGACGGGACGCTCGCGACCGCCTACGCCCACGTGCCCGTGACTTGGGCGTCGCGCGGCTCCCTGATGCAAGGGCGCATCGCGCCGACGCCGGACGGCGACGGGCTCGTCGACGACTTTCTGGCGCGCGGTTTCGAGGTCGCGTGGTTCTCAGGCCAGCACGACGGGCTCGCGGGGGAAGACGCCCGGCTCGGCACCGAGCGCGCGAACCCGTTCGTGGACGCGCGCGCCGACGTAGCGCGTCGGACGTCGCGGTCCGCGCAGCCGATCAGCCTCCAGGTCTCGTGGAAGACGGTGGTCGGCCACGTCCACACCTATCTGAGCGAGCGCCGCTCCACCGCCCCGTTGTTCCTCTACGTGAACGTGGTGGACACGCACTTCCCGTACTGGCACTCGCAGCTCGACGACATTCTCGGCACCGCAGAGTTGCCGCGCGATGCGATCCGGCCAGAGAACCGAGAGCGCGTTTGGAACGCGTACCTCAACGCCGCGGCGAACGTGGACCGGGCCATCGGGCAGATTTGGGCGGAAGCCGTCGCGGCGCTCGGGCCGCAGACGCTCGTGGTCGTGATCGGCGACCACGGCCAGTCCTTTTACGAGAACGGGCTTCTGGGCCACGGCCAGGCTCTCGACGAGGCGCAAACCGCCGTGCCCTTCCTGGTGAACCGCAGCGTGCGCCTGCCGCGCCCCCTCGGAATGAGCGACGTGCGCGGCTTGGTCGGCCACTGGCTCGACCAAACGCCGGTTCCCGCGGAGGAGCTCGCGCGCCCTGAGATCTTCCAGCACGTGGGCGCCCTCGAAACACCGTCCCGGGTCGGGCTTCGATCGGCGGATGGGGTGGCCTCGGCGGCCCCAATCCCCGAGAGCGACCCGCTCGTGGGGACGCCCCTGCGCGCCGTCCACGTGTGGGAGTCACTCGTCGCCGAGTCCTCCAAAACGAAGCGGCGCCGGCTCTGAATTCAGAACCGGCGCCGCCCGAAGAGATCCCACCGTCTAGCTACTCTCCCACCGGGAAGCCCGGCAGTACCATCGCCGAAGCAGGGCTTAACTTCCGTGTTCGGAATGGGAACGGGTGTGGCCCCTGCTCTATGGACGGTGGGAAAAACAAAGATCGATCGCGGTCTACGACCAACCAAATAGATTTCTGGGTCCTCACGGAGAGTGCAGTGCGGGCAATGCAAGAGGCGTGTGGTCAAGCCTCACGGGCGATTAGTACCGGTCAGCTCCACGCATTACTGCGCTTCCACCTCCGGCCTATTACGTCGTGGTCTTCGACGGCCCTTTAGGGGACTTGCGTCCCGGGAGACCTCATCTTGGAGTTGGTTTCCCACTTAGATGCTTTCAGCGGTTATCCAATCCGAACATGGCTACCCGGCGATGCTCCTGGCGGAACAACCGGTACACCAGCGGTTCGTCCATCCCGGTCCTCTCGTACTAGGGACAGCGCTCCTCAAGTCTCCTGCGCCCACGGCGGATAGAGACCGAACTGTCTCGCGACGTTCTAAACCCAGCTCGCGTGCCGCTTTAATTGGCGAACAGCCAAACCCTTGGGACCTGCTTCAGCCCCAGGATGCGACGAGCCGACATCGAGGTGCCAAACCT
>CAZCTH010000157.1:0-10124 GCA_964501435.1 uncultured Spirochaetales bacterium
CCCGCCGACGAGCAGCACGCGATCGACCTGCTCCCACGTCAGCGCCGCCTCGCGCAGCACGCCCTGCGTCGTGAGGCGGGTGCGGACGAGCAGGTCTTTCGTGACCGTCTCGAACTCCTTCCGCGACAGCGCGACGCGGTGCTGCCGGGCCTGCCCCCGCCCCCCGTGCTCGCCGCGTGCGCGGCGCACCTGCGCGCGCGCCACGCGCTCAACCGCGAGTACCTCGCCGAGATCGCGCGCGCGACGGCGCTCCCCGTCCTGGCGTTGCCGTTCCTCGCCGACGGCATTCGCGGCCCCGCGGAGCTGCGCGCGCTCGCGCCGCTCCTGCTCGCCGAGCCGGAGGCCGCGCCGTGAAGGTGAAGCTCAAGCTGGCCGCGTGCCTCGCGCGAAGCCGCCTCTTGGTGTGCGTGGGCTCCGGCGGAGTCGGCAAGACGACGCTCTCGGCGGCGCTCGCGCTCGAGGCCGCGCGCGCCGGTCGCCGCGCGCTCGTGCTGACGATCGATCCCGCGCGCCGGCTCGAAGGCGCGCTCGGCGTGGGAGCGCTCGGCAACGAACCGCGCGCGGTGCCGGCGGAGCGCCTCGCGCGGCTCGGGGTGACGGGCGGCGGCTCGCTCGCCGCGATGATGCTCGACACGAAGCGCAGCTTCGACGCGCTGGTCGAGCGCTTCGCCGAGAGCGACGCCGCGCGCGAGCGAATTTTCGCGAATCGCTTCTACCAGCAGCTCTCCGACGCGCTCGCCGGCAGCGCCGAGTATGCGGCGATGGAGCGCGTGTACGAGCTCGCCGAGAGCGGGGCGTTCGACCTGATCGTCGTCGACACGCCGCCCGCGCAGCACGCGCTCGACTTCCTCGAGGCCCCGCAGCGCCTGGTGGCGTTCCTCGACGGCGCGGTCGTGAAGGTGCTGCTGCATCCCGCGTTCGCCGCCGGGCGCTTCGGTTTCCGCATGTTCCAGCGCGGCGCGCGGCGCACCCTGCAGGTGATGGAGCGCGTGTCCGGGCTGTCGTTCCTCGAGGATCTCTCCGACTTCCTGCTCGCCTTCGAGGGCATGTCGCAGGGCTTCCGCGAGCGCGCCGAGCACGTGCGGGCGCTGCTGCTCGGCCGAGGCGCCGCGTTCGTGCTGGCGGCGGCGCCGTCGCGCGAGTCGCAGGCGCAGGCGGAGCAGCTCTTCGCGCGCCTCGCGGAGCTCGGGGTGCCGCTCGCGGGCGTGATCGTGAATCGCGTGCGCGTCTGGCCCGGCGGCGGCGACGCGCCCGCGGAGATCGCGCCCGGGAAGGCGGAGGCCGACGCGCTCGGCGCGCTCGCGGATGCGTTCGCACGCAGCGAGGGCGCCGCGTTTCCCGCGCGGGAGGCCGCCCGCGCCGCGCTCGAGGCCGCGCGCGGCCACGCCGCGCTGGTGCGCGCGCACGCGGCGGCGCTGCAGCCGCTGCAGGCGGCGGCGCGGGCTCGCGGGCTGTTCTGGCGCCGCGTGCCGGAGCTGCCGCGCGACGTGCACGATCTCGAGGCGCTCGCGCGCGTCGCGGCGGAGCTCGCGGCGGGCGCTACTCCCAGCTCGGCCGCGGAATCCCCTGATACGCCTCGCGCAGTGCGGAAGACCAGCGCTCGCGGATCATCCGGAAGTACGGGTCGTCCTCGCTGATGCGGCGCTGGCGCTCGACCTTGAGCGCGCCCGCGCGCAGCAGCAAGAGGTCGATCGGCAGCCCGACCGTGAGATTGCTGCGCAGCGTCGAGTCCATCGAGATCATCACGAGCTTCACGCCGTCCTCGAGCGGCGTGTCGTAGGAGAGCGCGCGGTCGAGGATCGGCTTGCCGTACTTGTGCTCGCCGATCTGCAGGAACGGCATGTCGGGGCCGGCCTCGATGAAATTGCCCGCGGAGTAGATCTGGAAGAGGCGCATCGGACCGCCGGCGATCTGGCCGCCGAGCAGGAACGACACGTCGAACGAGACGTTCTGGGCCTGCAGCGCCTCGCCGTCCACGTTGAACACGCGGCGCACCGCCTCGCCGATCAGGTGCGCGGCGCGGAACACCGTCGGCACGGTGTGCAGCGTCTCGAGGCCGCGCTCGGTCTCGACGCCCTCGGCGAGCAGGTTCATCACCGACTGGCTCACCGCGAGGTTGCCCGCCGTCATGATCGCGAGCACGCGCTCGCCGGGCTCCTCGATCACGTGCAGCTTGCGGAACGTGCGCACGTTGTCGGCGCCCGCGTTCGTACGGGTGTCGGCGAGCATCACGAGCCCGTCGCGGACGTTGAGTGCCACGCAATACGTCATCGGTCCCGCTACTCCCGCGCCATCACTGCTGCTGCTGATGTTGTTGGTGCTGCGTCGGCTGGATGCGGACGTCCACCTCGAGCTGCTCCGCGGCGCCCCCGCGCCGCACGCCGCGAACCGGCGCGGCCTCGTTGTAGTCGAGTCCGACCGCCACGCGCACGTGGGCCTCGGAGGCGCGCGCGCCGTTCGAAGGGTCGAGGGGCACCCAGCCGCCGTCGCCGAGCCACACTTCGACCCAGGCGTGCATCGCGCCCGCGTCGTCGGGCGGGGCGCCGTGCCAGTACCCCGAGACGTAGCGGGCCGGCCGGCCGAGCGACCGGGCCGCCGCGAGGAAGAGGTGCGTGCGGTCCTGGCACACGCCGGCGCCCCCCGCGAGCGCCTCCGCCGCGCTCGTCGCGACGTTCGTGCTCGCCGCCACGTGCGCGACGCGCCTGCGCACGAGCTCCGCCAGGGCGAGCAGCTCGTACAGCGCGCCGCCGCGCGTGCCCGCGCGCGCCTCGTGGGCGAGCGCCTTGATCTCGGGCGTCGGCGCGGTGAGCGCGGTGGTGCGCAGGAAGTAGCGTGGCGAGAGGGTCTCCGCGGCGCTGACGCCGAGCGCGGGGAACGTCTCGACCTCGCCCTCGGCGAGCACGCGGCTCACGCGCTCGAGGTCGTGGCGCGAGAAGAGATGGCAGGCATTGCCGTAGCCGTCGGGGAACGCGAGCGGATCGTCCGTGCGCTCGTCCACCACGCGCCAGTGCAGCACGCGCTGCGCCGGCGTGTCCTGGGGCGTGAGGCGGATCAGCTGCGCGAGCCAGCCCGGGGCGCGCTCGTAGCGATGCGTCGTCTCGTGGCGAATCTGCAGGCGCATCGCGTCGGGGCCTCAGTCTGCGGCCAAGTAACACTCGGTGATCGCCGTCCCGAGCAGCGCGCTGTCTTCGACGAAGCGCGTCAGGAACTCGTGCAGCCCCTGCTGGAAGATCGCGTCGACGCGGCCGAAGCGCAGCCGCGCGTGCAGCTCGCCGGCGAGGCGATGGCACTCCGCGCGCTTGCCGTACTGGCTCGCCAGCTCGTCGAGCGACGCGGCGAGCTGCGCCATGCAGTGGAGCAGCGAGCGCGGCATCTCCGGCCGCAGGATCAGCAGGTCCGCGATGTTCCACGGTGCGATGCGCTCGTTGTAGACCCAGTGATAGGCGCGGACCGCCGAGAATGCGCGCAGGATCGACTCCCACTGGCAGTGGTCGATCGGCCCGCCGACGCCCTCGCCCTGGGGCAGCAGCACGTGGTACTTCACGTCGAGGATGCGCGCGGTGTTGTCGGCGCGCTCGAGGTACGTGCCCACCTGCACGAACCAGAACGCGTCGTTGCGCAGCATCGTGTTCATGTAGGCGCCGTTGAACAGCAGCGCGCGGTGCTTCACCCACTCGAGGAAGCGCATCACCGCGTCGGGGCTCGGCGCGTCGAGCGAGAACTTGCCGAGCTCGAGCCAGGTCTCGTTCAGCGTCTCCCACATGTCGGCGGTGAGCGCGGTGCGCACCTGGCGCGCGTTGCGGCGCGCCGTCTCGAAACACGAGAGGATGCTCGACGGATTGCGCTCGTCGCGCAGCAGGAAGTCGATCACGCGCTCGGCGACGACGTCGCCGTGCACCGCGCGATAGCCGGGCTCGCAGCCCGCCGCGACGAGCGTCGAGTACCACTCGTTGCTGACGCCACCGGTCTGCGCCGAGAGGCTCGCCATGCGATGCCCCGCCGACAGGATGCGCGCGACGTTCTCGGCGCGCTCCATGTAGCGCGCGAGCCAGAAGAGGCTGTCGGCGGTGCGGCTCAGCATCGGAGCCTCGCGCGGGAGACGCTCGTGGACGCCGCCGGACCCCGCATCGACTTCACTCGCGTTCGCGGCGGGAACGGCGGCGAACGTCGCCGTTCCACCGCCGTCCACGGGCGTGCAGGGTTTGCCGGCTCACGACTCGAGCACCCAGGTGTCCTTCGTGCCACCCCCTTGGCTCGAGTTCACCACCAGCGAGCCCTCGCGCAGCGCGACGCGCGTGAGGCCGCCGGGCACGATCCGCACGTCGCGGCCCATCAACACGAAGGGGCGCAAGTCCACGTGGCGCGGCGCGACGCCGGAGGCGACGAACGTCGGGCACGTGGAGAGCGCGAGCGTCGGCTGGGCGATGTAGTCGTCGGGGTGCTCGCGCACGCGCACCGCGAACTCGGCGATCTGTGCGCGCGTCGCCGTGGGCCCGATCAGCATCCCGTAGCCGCCCGAGCCGCGCGTCTCCTTCACCACGAGCTCGGGCAGGTGGTCGAGCACGTAGCCGAGCGCGTCGCGCTCCGCGCAGCGGAAGGTCGGCACGTTCGCGAGCTCCGGTTCCTCGCCGAGGTAGAAGCGGATCATCTCGGGCACGAAGGGGTAGATGCCCTTGTCGTCGGCGATGCCGTTGCCGATCGCGTTGGCGAGCGCGACGCGGCCGGCGCGGTACGCGCCGTACAGGCCGGGCACCCCGAGCACGCTGTCGGGGCGGAAGGCGAGGGGGTCGAGGAAGTCGTCGTCGACGCGCCGGTAGATCACGTCCACGCGGCGCGGCCCGCGCGTCGTGCGCATCATCACCCAGCCGTCGTCCACGTACAGATCCGGAGCCTCGACGAGCTCGATGCCCATCTCGTCGGCGAGGAAGGCGTGCTCGTAATAAGCGCTGTTGAACGAGCCGGGCGTGAGCAGCACGACCGTCGGATCGGAGACGCCGCGCGGGGCGACGGAGCGCAGCGTCTCGAACAGCTCCTCCGGATAGCGCGACACGGGCGCGATGCGGTGGCTCGTGATGAGCTCGGGCATCAGGCGCAGCATCGCCTCGCGGTTCTCGAGCATGTAGGAAACGCCCGAGGGCGTGCGGCAGTTGTCCTCGAGCACGTAGAACTCGGACGGTCCGACGCGCACGACGTCGATGCCCGACACGTGGGTGTAGACGCCGCCGGGCGGCACGACGCCGACGGCCTCGGCGCGGAAGCTCGGGTTCGTGAGCACGACCGGCTCGGGGATGCGGCCGGCGCGCAGGATCTCGCGCGGGCCGTACACGTCGGAGAGGAACGCGTTCAGCGCGCGCACGCGCTGCGCGAGGCCGGCGCTGAGCAGGCGCCACTCGCTCGCGGCGATGATGCGGGGCACCACGTCGAACGGGATCAGGCGCTCCGGGTCGCCGCCTTCGCCGTACACCGCGAACGTGATGCCGAGGCGCCGGAAGAGCAGCTCGGCCTCGCGGCTCAGCTTGGCGAGGTCCTGCGACGGCGTCTTCGACAGCCAATCGTGGACGGCGCGGTAGGGGGAGCGGACGCCGGCGTCGTCGCGCATTTCGTCGAACGCGGGGAGGGCGGGGGCTGTCATGCCCAGCCAGAGAGCAAGGCGCGTGCCGAGGCCGAAACGTGTCGAGAGCGGCGCGCGCGGGGGCGGCTGGCTGCGTGGGCGGCAGCCGGCGCACAACTCTTCAGCACCGGCGGGCGCGCCACGCGTGGAGGCGCGCCCGAACGGTGGCATCGCGTTTGCTCTGAAACGTCCCATGCTGGGACTCGTCCTCACCGCAGGCGGCGCGCGCGGCGCCTATCAGGCCGGGGTGCTCGAGCGCATCGCGGAGCTTCCCGCGCTGCGCGGCAAGCCGTCGCCCTTCCGCGTCGTCGCCGGCGCCTCGGCCGGCGCGATCAACGGCGCGATGATCGCGGCCCGCGGGGAGCGCTTCGCGGCGGCGGCCCAGGCGCTGGCCTCGGTGTGGCGCACGCTGAGCGCGCCGCGCGTGTTCCGGAGCGACCTCGCCGCGCTCTCGCGCTCGGCTGCCGGCATCGGGCGCGATCTCGCCCTCGGCGGCCTGCTCGGCACGACGGTGACGAGCGGCCTGCTCGACACCGCGCCGCTCGAGGAGACGCTGCGCGAAGCCTTCCCGCCGCGCGGCATCGCGAACGCCATCCGCCGCGGCGAGCTCCACGCCGTCGCGATCTCCGCGACCAGCTACCACTCGGGGCGCTCGTTCACGTTCGTGCAGGGGCGGCGCGGCCACGCGGTCTGGCAGAAGAGCCGGCGCGTGGTGCTGCCGACGACGCTCACCCACCGCCACGTGCTCGCGTCCGCGGCGATCCCGGCCGTGTTCAACCCGGTCGCACTCCAGACGCCCGCGGGCGAGGCGTGGTTCGGCGACGGCGGCCTGCGCCTGGTCGCGCCGCTCAGCCCCGCGATCCGTCTCGGCGCGCGCCACGTGCTCGCCATCGGCGTGCGCTCGGCGAGCGCCGCCAGCGTGCTCGCGCGCGAAGAGGCCGACAGCGCGCCGGCGCGCGACGGCGGCGTGCGCCTCGCGTGTCCGCCGCTCGCGCAGATCTTCGGCGTGTTCATGAACGCGATCTTCCTCGACCACCTCGACGCCGACGTCGATCACCTGCGCCGCATGAACGGCCTCGTCGCGCGGCACGGCAGCGCCGCGCTCGCCGCGAGCGAAGAGGGCATCCGCCACGTCGAGCCGCTCGTGTTCGGGCCGTCGGAGGACCTCGCGTTGATCGCGAAGCGCTTCGAGCACCGCATGCCGCGCGTGCTGCGCTACGTGATGGGCGGCCTGGGCACGCCCGACGCGCAGAGCGCCGACCTCGGCAGCTACCTGCTGTTCGACGCCGCCTACACCGAGACGCTCGTCGACCTCGGCCGCCGCGACGCGGAGGCGCGCATCGACGAAATCGAAGCCTTCCTGCACGCGGCCGGCGCGCTGGACGGCGGCGCCTCGAAGCCGCGCCGGCGCGCGCGGCTCGCGCCCGTGTTGAGCGCTTCCCAGTAATCACCAGAGGAGGAGACGACGTGGTGCACGAGCTCGACTTCACGGACGTCCACGGGCTCGTGGACGCCTACGAGGTGGTGGCGCAGGCCGGCAGCGTGCAGAGCTGCGAGATCGACCTCGACCGCATGCAGCTCACCTTCACGACGCGCTTCCCGCTCGCGCCCGAGACGCGCGACGCGCTCAACCAGTCGCACGGGCTGCTGCGCGCGCGCTGCTGGCCCGCACCGGCGCCGGTCTTCTCGTTCGCAGAGGCGGTCGCCGCGGCTGCGCCGCCGAGCGCGGCTCAGAGCGCGATCGACTTTTCGACGAGCATCACCGCGACGTCGCCGTCGACGGGATAGAGCAGCCGCCCGTCCCGGCGCACGAGCGCCTCGCTCAGCTCCTGCTCGACGCGCGCACCCGAGCGCTCGTAGGCGTTGCCGGCGCGGATCGCGGCGTTCACGGCCGCGAGCTGGGCGGGCGTCGCCGGTGCGACGGGCTGGTGCGATTCGGGGCAGACCAGGAAGGACAGCAGGAAGTCGGGGATGGGCATCGGGGTGTTCGCTCGAAGTTGTTATGAGTTCCGGGGCGCCTGGAAGAAGGCGATCAAGTTGTCGTCGGGGTCGCGCAGCACGAACCAGCGCGCGCCCCAGTGGGTGGTCTCGGGCTCCACCACGACGCGCCCGCTCGCCGCGACGGAGCGATAGCGCGCGTCGAGGTCGTCCACCGCGACGTGGAGCGTGGGCCGCACCCCGTTCACGCCGTGCGACCAGGAGCGGTCCGCGGCGTCGTGCGGCTCGGCGATCGTGAGCGCGACGCCGCCGCCCGAGAGCGAAGCGCCGCGGTTGCGGCCGGGCGCGCCCCAGCTCGCGACCACCGACCAGCCGAGCACGTCGCGATAGAACGCGAGGGCGGCGTCGAAGTCGCTGGGGGCGATGAACAGGTGGTCGAGTCGGTCGGGCATGGGCTGGGGCGGATCCGGGGGGATGGAGATGGGGTCGGACCCTGCATTCTTGCATTCCGGACGCAGGCGGAAGGCGGACGCAGGTGGACGCAGGCGCTCAGCGCAGCATCGCGCTCGAGTAGTCGAGGATGCGGCGCGCCACGATCAGCAGGTTGATCTGCTGCGTGCCCTCGTAGATGTCGTTGATCTTGGCGTCGCGCATCCACTTCTCGACCAGCAGCTTCTTCGAGTAGCCGAGCGGCCCGAGCAGCTCGACCGCCTTCTGCGTGATCTTGGTGACCGCGGCGCCGGCCTTGGCCTTCGCCATCGACGCTTCGAGGTTGTTGGGGAGGCGCCGGTTCATCATCGACGCAGCGCGCCAGGTCAAGAGGCGCGCGGCCTGGAGCTCGGCCTCCATCTCGGCGAGGTCACGCTCGATCGCGGTGAGCTGCACGGGCGGCGCGTCGTAGCGCGGCGCGATGCCGCTCTTCGCGAGCTCCTCCTTCACGAAGTCGAGCGCCGCGCGCCCGACGCCGACCGCCATCGCGGCGACGAGCGGGCGGCTCGCGTCGAAGGTCGCCATGGCGCCCTTGAAGCCCTTGTCGCCGGTCTGCTTCGCGTCGGCGTCGTCGCGCTTCGGCTTCTCAGCCCCGAGCAGGTTGGCGCGCGGGATGCGGCAGTTCTCGAAGCGGAGCGTCGCGGTGTCGCTCGCGCGGATCCCCATCTTGCGCTCGAGGCCGACGATCGACATGCCGGGCGTGCCGGACGGCACGACGAACGCCTTGATGCCGCCGCGGCCCGCGCGCTTGTCGACCGTGGCCCACACCACGACGAACCCGGCGGGCGACGTCGCCGCGCCTTCGCCGCCGGTGCAGAAGATCTTCGTGCCGTTCAGCACGTAGTGATCGCCGTCGAGGGTCGCGGTGGTCTCGATCGCCGCGCTGTCGGAGCCGGCGCCGGGCTCCGTGATCGCCATCGCGCCCCACGCGGGCTGGGCGTTCGCGTCGGCGAAGACCGCGAGGTAGCGCTGCTTCTGCTCGGGGGTGCCGGTGGCGCCGACGGCGGAGCCGCCGAGGCCGGCGAAGGGCGTGCGCAGATAGAGCCCCGCGTCGCCCCAGCACAGCTCTTCGGCCTGGATGCACACCTGCACGAAGCCGTCGCTCGCGCCCTCGCCGCCGGCCTGCGTGAAGCGCCCGGTGCGCCAGTACCAGTCGACCCACTCGCGGGGCAGGTCGTGCTCGTGGTCGTCGTACTTGCGCGCGATCGGCCGCATGTGCTCCGCGGCCATCGCATGAAAGTGCGCCTGCGCGCGCTGCGAGCGATCCGAGAGCGAGAACGAAATCGGCATGGAGGGTCTCCGGACGGGGACGTTGGTTCGCGAAATGGCGGGGACGTTGGTTCACGAAAGCGGTCGAGAGCGGCCCCCGGCCGCTCGTGAACCAACGTCCCTAAACGAGCGCGATGCACTCGAAGGCGGACAGCCCTCGCGCATTGCGGAGGTGGAGCTCGGGGAGGTACTCGCGGATGTAGCCGTGGCCGCCGAATACCTGGACGGCGCCGTCGGCGGCGTCGAGTGCGACGCGCTTCACCTGGTTGATCGCGAGCGTCGCCTCGCGCAGTGCGTCGTCGCCCTGGTCGAGCTCGTAGGCGGCCTCCCACACCAGCAGGCGGGCGGCGTCGATCTCGATCGCCATCGTCGCGAGCAGGAACGCGATCGCCTGCTTCTGCGCGATCTTCGTGCCGAACGCCTCGCGCTCCTTGGCGTAGTCGCGCGCCACCTCGAACGCGGCGCGCGCGACGCCGACGCCGCAGGCTGCCAGCGCGACGCGCCCGCGCGCGACGAGGCGGCGCACGTCGAAGGCGGCGAGCTTCGCGGCTTCGGGGACGCGGACGCCCGCGAGCGCGAGGTCCACGAGCGGCAGTGCGGAGACGCCCATCGTGGCGTCGCGCGTCGCGACGAGGCCCGCGGCGTCGCGCGGCACGAGGAACGCCTGGGCGGCTCCGCCCTCGCTCGCGGTGACGATCGCGTGCTCGCCGCCGGGCAGCCACGGCACGAGGCACTTCGCGCCGTCGAGCACGTAGCCGTCGCCGTCGCGGCGCGCGCGCGTCTCGGGGCGGAACGCATCGCTGCCGACGCGCGGCTC
>CAZCTH010000158.1:0-10055 GCA_964501435.1 uncultured Spirochaetales bacterium
GTTTGCGCCGCGAGCGCGCCGTAGTGGTCGTCGGCCTGATGGAAGTAGTGCAGGACGCGCCGGGGGCCGCGCACGCGTCGCGCCGCGCGGGCCGCAGCGCGCTGCAGGTCGCGCACGCGCGGGCTCGTGAGGGCCGCGCTCGCGAGCGGCATGAGCCGCCGCGCGAGCGTCACGCGGCGCTGCGGCGCGCGAGTGCCGCGTGGGCGAGCCCTGCGAGCGCGGCGAGGGCGAGCGCCACGACGAGCCGCGGGCCGCCGGCCACGAACGCGGGCGCCACCGGCACCGCGATCGTGCGCTCCATCGCCGCGGTCTTGTAGACGTGCGCGCCGGCGAAGCGCGGGTCGGTGGCGATCTGCATCATGTCGCGGCGGCTGCGGTAGCGGACGATGCCCGCCATCGACCAGCGCTCCTGGCCAGGCGCGCCCCAGCTCTCGATCGCCGGGGCGAGGGCGTTGCCGCCGAGGAGCGGGTGCGAGGCGCGCGCGAGCAGCGCGGGCGTCATGTAGGCCATGTACCGATCGAGCGCGTCGCGCGCGGTCTCGCCGGGCTGCATGTCGCCCACCCGCGCGGGCGACTCGTCGAACGCGATCCAGTTCACCATCGCGAACTCGCGGCCGTCGTCGGCGGCGAGGAAGGCGCGGATCGTCTCGACGCGCTCGGCGGGGAAGCCGCGCGCGTGCATGCGCGCGACGTAGCCGTCCACCTCGGCGGGCGTGAGCGGGCCGGCGACGCCGTCGTACCACAAGCGGAACGCGACGTAGAGCACGCTCGCCACGAGCCACGGGACGAGGGAGCGCGAGCGATGCGCGGATGCGGGCAAGCGAGCCTCCTCGCGGGGGCGTCATTGTGGCACAGCCCGTGTCATATTGTCGGCGGCCGTCGCCGGGCCGAGGCCGGGCGCCGAACCCGCTCATTCGAGAGGCCCCCATGTCCGACTCGCTGCTCCGCATCGTGGGCGCCCCCGGCTCGCCCTACAGCCGCAAGCTGCGCGCCGTGCTGCGCTATCGGCGCATTCCGCACGCATGGGTGCAGGCGGGGTCGCGCGAGGCGCGCGGGCTGCCGCGGCCCCGCGTCGAGCTGCTGCCGCAGCTGGTCTACCCCGGCGCGAAGGAGGCCGTCACGGATTCGTCGCCGCTGATCCGGCGGCTCGAGCGCGAGCACGCGGGGCGCTCGGTGATCCCCGACGACCCGGCCCTCGCGTTCCTCGACGCGCTGCTCGAGGACCATGCCGACGAGTGGGTGACGAAGATGATGTTCCACTACCGCTGGGCCTACCCCGCCGACGTCGCGCAGGCCGCGGCGGTGCTGCCGCGCTGGCGGCGCGTGGACGACGCAGAGGAGAGCGCGCTCGCGGCCGCGAAGGGGTTCGCCGAACGGCAGATCGGCCGGCTGTGGGTGGTCGGCTCGAACGCCACCACCGCGCCGGTGATCGAAGAAAGCTACCGGCGCCTGCTGCGCGTCCTCGACGCGCGGCTGCGCGAGGCGCCCTACGTGTTTGGCGATCGCCCGGCTGCCGCCGACTTCGCGCTCTACGGGCAGCTCACGCAGCTCGCGGGTTTCGATCCGACGCCCCGCGCCGAGGCGCTCGCGCTCGCGCCGCGCGTGTTCGCCTGGGTGGACGTCGTCGAGGACCTGTCGGGGCTCGAGCCGAAGGACGACGCGTGGATCTCCCGCGACGCGATCACGCCAGCTCTTCGCGCGCTGTTCGGCGAGGTCGGTCGCTTCTACGCGCCGTTCCTGCTCGCGAACGCCGAGGCGCTCGCCGCGCGCCGGGAGCGCGTCGAGTGCACGATCGACGGCCGGCCGTGGGTGCAGCAGCCGTTTCCGTACCAGGGGAAGTGCCTGCAGTGGCTGCGCGAAGGCCACGCGGCGCTCGCGCCGAGCGATCGCCGCGCGGTGGACGCGGTCCTCGCGGGCACGGGCTGCGAGGCGCTGTTCCGCTGAGGGCGCCGCGGTGCCGCCGGCGCGCGAACGGGGCCGTGTGGGGCGGTCACGCCTTCGCGTCGAGACGCGTGCTGGCGAACGCGAGGAACGCGCCGGCCACGACCTCGACGCCGATGAACGTCGTCGCGAGCTCCGCGCCGTGCGCCGCGAAGGCGATCGCGCGGCAGGCCGCCGCGGCGAACAGGATGCCCGCGGGCACGAGCAGCAGCGCCGAGCGGCCGGGCCGCGAGCCGACGATCGCCGTGACGCCGATCGCGAAGAAGAAGGCCGCGAGGTCGCCGATCTGCGTGCTGCGCGCCAGGCCGTCCAGCAGCGGCATCGCGAGGCCCGCCGCGGCAGCGGCCGGGTTCGCGAGCCAGTTCACGCCTTGCAGTGCGAAGAACGCGCCCACCAGGGCCGTGAGAATGCGGAGGGGCGACATCGAGTCTCCTTGGCGCGGCCGTGCGCGCCGCGTTCCGATCATGGCACTCCGTGTGCCACCATTCCAAGACTCGGCGGGGTGAGCGCGATGGAGATCTGGATCTGGGGCGGGGCCGCGGCGCTCTACGCGGCATTTCGACTGTGGTACGACGGCTGGCGCACGCCGCTGCGGCCGGACGAAGTCGAGGGCTTCCTCGCCGCGCTCGCGGGTACGCCCGGCGCCGCGCTCAACGACATGGACGTGCTGCGCCGCTTCCTCTCCGAGGACGACGGCCGCGAGTTCGTGATGGTGAATCTCGTCCGGCTCGCGCCCGGGGACGTCGCGCACCCCGTGAGCGGAGCGCCCACCCCCGCGAAGCGTTTGATGCGGGAGTACGTCCGCGGCTTCCTTCCGACGCTCCTGAAGCGTGGCGGAGTCCCGGCGCTCCAAGCGCGCAAGATCGGCGGCTACGTCGACGCGTGGAACACCGCGCCCGATCCCGGCTGGACGATCGTCGGCATGATGCGGTACCGGAGTCGACGCGACATGGCGAAGCTCGCGACCGACCCGCGCTTCGTGGCTGCGCACCCCTTCAAGGCGGCGGCGATCCCCGTGACCTTCTCGTTCCCGACGACGCTCGGCCCGGGCCTCCTGATGGGGCCACGCGTGTGGGTGGCGCTCGGGCTCGCGCTCGCGGCTGCGCTGCTTCAGCTCGCGATGGGCGCGTGACCTTGGCGAGAGCGAGCGCGAAGCTGGCGGGATCCGGGCCGAGCGCCGCGGCAGGTGCCGACGGCCGTGTGCAGCGCGGCGAACGCAACCGCGAGGCGATCGTCGAGGCGCTGTATCGCCTCGTGGGCGAAGGCGACGCCGAGCCGACGGCCGATCGCGTCGCGATGCGCGCCGGGGTCGGGCTCCGCAGCGTGTTCCGCCACTTCCGCGACATGGAGAGCCTCTACGCGGCCCTCGACCAGCGCCTGCGCGCGGAGGTGGAACCGATCGTCGCCGAAAGCGTCCCGAGCGGAGCCGTCGCCGCGCGCGCGCGCGCAATGGTCCAGCGCCGCGCGCGACTCTTCGAGCGCATCGCGCCCTACAAACGGTCAGCGAACCGGCTGCGCCAGCGCTCGCCGTTCCTCCTCGCCCAGCACCGCGTGCTGGTGGCGACGTTGCGGCAGCATCTGCTGCGCTGGCTGCCCGAGCTGCGCGCAGCGCCCCGCGAGCGGGTCGACGCGATCGAGCTCGCCACGTCGTTCGAGGCGTGGGACCGCCTGCGCGGCGACCAGGGGCTCTCCGCACCGCGCGCGCGCGCGGCGGTGGAGGCGGCCGTCGTCGCGCTGCTGCGCGCTCGCTGAGCGAGGGCGCTCGCCGGCGGCGTCAGACCGAGGCGCGGTTCCAGCCGGGCGCGATCAGCGTGCGCAGCCGCGACCACACGCGCGTCATCGCGCCGTGGGTGACGGCCTCGTCGCCGCGCGCCTCGACACCTTCACTGCCGAGTCGCTCGGCGACGTACGCCGCGATCGCCGCGCGCTCCGGCGCGCAGCCGCCCAGGAAGGTGAGCGCCATCCCGTGCGGCAAGTTCGGTCGGTCGAAGTGGCCGGGGACGTTCGCGTACAGCACCTGGGCCGGGAGCTCGATGCCGCCGCTCGGCAGCGGCAGGTGGACCGACACGAAGGTCTGCGGCAGGCACGGCCGGTCGGTCTCGACGTAACAACCGTCTTCGCTGAGCGAGTACACGAGGCCGGCCTTCTCGCGCGCGCCGAGGCGTACGCGGGCCACGAGATCGGTCGCGGCGCGGGCGCGCAGTCGGCTCTGGCCGTGCTCGTCGTAGAGCGCGCGATTCACCGCGAAGCGCAGCTCGCGATCGGTGCACGGCTCCCACAGCAGGAAGCGCACGCCGGCGAGGCGCACGCGCTCGCACGCGGCTTCGTCGAGGCGCGGACCCAGCGCGAGGCAGCGCAGCACGTTTGCGCCGTTCGCGCGCGTGAGCCGCCAGAGCGCGCCGGGCACGAGGAAATCGGCGTCGCTCGGCACGATCGCCGCGCGCACCGGCAGGTGCTCGCGGTCGAGCCGCGCGGCCGCGGCTTGCGGATCGCTCACGCTGATCGGTCGGAAGCCGAGGGCGATCAGGCGCGTCGCCAGGCCGCCGCTCGTGGCGGCAAATCCGATCACCAGCACCGCGTCTCGAGCTCGTTCGCGCAACCGCAGACTCCTGCGAGGGTCAGCCGCAGAACCGGGCCTCTCCTCGTGGAGTGTGTGGCTCCGCCCGGACGCGCGGTGACGCGCACCCCGGCTCCTGCCGGCAGGCTGCCGCGCAGGCGCCGGCGGGCTGCCGCATCACTTCCGCTCGGGCCCGCCGCGGTACGACTTCTCCTCGATCAGCGTCGAGCCGAGCCGCTCGTTCACGCGCCGCTTGAGCGCCGCGCGCTCGTCGTTGTGGCGATAGACCGAGCGCGCGAGCGCCACGAACTCCGCGTCGAAGCGCTGCGCCGCCTCGCGCTCGCGCAGCGCGTCCTCGACCTCCCACAGCGCCGCGTTCACGCGGGCGAGCCCATCCTCTGCTTCGCGCAGCGCCGCCCCGTCCGGCACCTCGGTGCGCCAGATCGCCTCGAGCAGCGCGAGCTCGCGGGCCACGTTCGCGCGCTTGGCTGCGTCTGCGATGCGCACGGCCTTGATCCGCAGGATGGTGAGCTTGTCCAGCAGTTCGCCGGGCGAGATCGGGACGCGGAGGTCGAGGGCGCTCATCGCGGCGATCCTAACAGCGCGGCCAGCTTCGCCGTGACGTCGGCGACCGAGATCAGCTCCATCGCGCCGGGCTCCTCGATGCGGTCGGGCCAAGGCATCTGCGCGGCGCTCCGGCCGCGGAACTTTCTCGCGGCGTCGTCGAAGCGGTCCACGCACCACGCGCGCGAGTGGTAGGCCCCCGTGCGCGCCGGGTTCGACGTCGCGTGCAGGCCGAGCACGGGCGTGCCGACGGCGGTGGCGAGGTGCGCGGGGCCGGAGTCCGGGCAGAGCAGTGCGCGGCTGCGGGCGAGGGTCGCGACGAGACCGGGCAGCGAGTCCTTTCCGATCTGGTTCACGAGGGGAAGCCGCGCCGCGCGGACGATCGCTTCGCCCATGGCGCGCTCCTCTGCGCTCGGCCCCCCGCACAGGAGCACGCGCAGGCCGTGGCGTTCCTGCGCGTGGTCCGCGACCGCCGCGTAGCGCTCGGGCAGCCAGTCGCGCGCGTGCACGCTCGAGCACGGCGATATCGCGAGGGTGGGCGGCGCGCCGTCGGGAATCAGCCGCGCGGCGTAGGCGCGCGCGTCTTCCGGCAGCGCGAAATCCCAGCGCGGCGCGAGGTCCGTCACGCCGCACGCCGCCGCGAAGCCGAGCGCGGCGTCGAGCACGTGCTCGCGCTCGCGCGGCGCGATCTTCGCGTTGCTGAACAGCCATTGGCCCTCGCGCGCGCGCGGTCGGTCGTAGCCGAGCTTCACGCGCGCGGGGATCAAGGCGGAGAGCAGGCTCGCGCGCAGCGCGACCTGCAGCATCAGCAGCAGGTCGAAGCGCCGCGCACCGAGGCGCGACCCGAGCTCGCGGATCGCGGCGACGCCGCCGCGCTTGTCGAACGGGATCACTTCCACCCCGTCCACGAGCGCGAGCAGCCGCGCCTCCGATTTGCCCACGAGGAAGGTGAACCGCGTGGCCGGCCAGGCGCGCTGGAGCACGCGCAGCAGCGCGACCGCGTGGCAGACGTCGCCGAGCGCCGAGAGTCGCAGCAGGCACACGCTCGCCGGCGGCGTCGCGAACGGCGGGGGGCGCCGCACGGCCCCGCTCACCGCCGGCGCGGACGGCGCCCGCCGACTTGCCCAATCGGGGTCTGACCCCGAATCGTCAAGTCGGGCACGGGCGGCTACTTCGGGTCCGAGAATTTCGGCGGGCGCTTCTCGAAGTTCGCCTTCACCGCTTCCATCTGGTTGGGGCTGCCCGCGAGCGCGCGCTGCAGCATCTCCTCGCGCTGCAGGCCCGCGGCCGGCGAGACGAGCGGCGCCTCGTTCAGCAGCGCCTTCGCAGCGCGGATCGCGTCGGGGTTGATGCCCGCGATCTCCCGCGCGAGCGCCATCGCCGACTCGTAGGGCGTGTTGCTCACGTGGGTCGCGAGTCCGAGCCGATGCGCCTCCTCGCCCGAGAAGATGCGCGCGGTGTAGGTGAGCTCCTTCGCGACGTCGGGGCGCACCAGGCCGCGCAGCAGCTGCGTGCCGCCCATGTCCGGGATCAGTCCCCAATAACTCTCGCGGATCGAGAGCTTCGCGTCGGGCGCGACGAACCGGATGTCGGCGCCAAGCGCGATCTGCAGCCCGCCGCCGTAGGCGACGCCGTGCACCGCGGCGATCACGGGCGCGGGCATGGCGTGCCACACCCAGGCCGTCTGCTGCGCGAAGTTGGCCGGGCTCGACGCGTCGCGGTCGAACAGCGCGCGCTTCGGCTTCTCGCTCGCCGGCGCCGGCTGCGCCGAGCCCGCGATCGCCGCCATGCTGGTCATGTCGAGCCCCGCGGTGAAGGCGCGCCCCTCGCCGGAGAGCACGACGACGCGCACCGTTCGGTCCTCCGCGAGGTCGCGGCCCGTCTCGACGAGCGCCTCGAACATGAGCGGGTCGAGGGCGTTCATCTTGTCGGCGCGATTCAGCCGCACGTCGGCGATGCCGTCCTTGCGGACGACCTTGATGCGATCTTCGGACACGTTCTCTCCGTCGCGATGGGTGGGCGGGCGCGAAGGCGGGGTCGCGCCTCGCATTATTTCTGGCGCAGGAACTCGCTCAGGCCGTAGCCGACCTGATCCCCGAGCCGCCATTCCGTCATGCCCTCGCCGATGAACGTCTCGAGGTTCTCGCGGCGGTTCCGCAGCGGGATGAACCCCGTCACCTTGCCGGTGATCGTGTGCTCGGCGCCGCTCTCGGTCTTGATCTTCGCGGTCAGGCTCTTGTGGTAGAGGCCGTTGTCCTCGTATTCCGCCGTGATGTGCGCGTCGACGATCTTCTCCATCTCGTTGCCGCGCACGATCACGCCGCCGCGCGACACTTCCTTGCCCGCCGGGTCGCGCTGCACGATCGAGACCATCGCGCCCAGCCCCTCGCCGAAGTTCATGGTGAGCCACTCGTAGCTGTGGAGCGCCTGCCAGAAGCGCGGGCCCCAGGAGTGGTCGCGCAGGCCGAAGCCCTCGATGCGCTGCGTCTCGCCGTCGATGGTGAGCGAGCCGGTCACCTTCATGTGCTGCTCGAAGTGCGCGCGCGCGAAGCCTTCCTCGGCCTTCTCGCCGGGCTTCTCTTCGGCCTTGTGGCCGTAGAGCGGGCCGACCGCGACGTGCTCGAGATCGAACTGCACGCGCTTCTTCGGGTTGTTCTGGAAGGCGGCCTTCGGGTCGGCCATCTGCCGCGGCTCGCGCAGCTCGACGACGCTGCCGTCGAAGGTGGTGCGGTGCCGGTCGGTCATCTCGAGCACTTCGAACTTGAGGCCGCCAGCGTCGAAGGCGTCGTTGTTCGCGATGCCGGGCCGACCGAAGCTGAACAGCACGCGGCCGTCGGGCAGGTAGAGGCACACCGTGCGCTCGGCGCTGCCTTCGTTCGCGCGGTTGCCGATGCGGAACCAGCCGCCGAGGGACTTCTTCGTGTCGAAGAAGTTGTAGTACGCGCTCTCGTTGAAGTTCTTCTCGGGACCGAGCGGATGCATCAGGTCGTCTTCGGGGGCGAGGTTGCCGATGATGCGCGCCATGTGCGGCTCCTTGGGTGAGGAACGGCACGGTACCGCGAGAACGGGCGGGTGCGCTCAGCGCGCAGCGGGGGCGGGGAGCGCGAGGCCGCGCGCGCGCTCGGACGCATCCGTCGGCGCCGCGGGTTCGCTGCTCGCGGAGAGAATCGTGCGCGTGGCGCGGTCGAGGCGCAGCGGCGCCTCGGCGAACGCGTCCCGGGGCGGGGTCGGCAGGTAGGTCGGAACGAGCGCTTCCAGGGAGGGGGGCAGTGCGCCCCGGTCCCGCTCGAAGGCGAGGGCCGCGAGTGCCGCGCGCAGCATGTCGATGCGCGTGTCGAAGACGCAGCGGAGCGCGTCGTAGTGGGCGAGCGGGACGGAGCTCGACGCCGCGAGGCGTCCCGCGCCGTTCGGGAGCAACAAGCCGAGGTCGCTGACGGACGGCTGCGGGTCGATCGCGACCGGGCAGATCTCGCCCGCCGCTGCGATCCGCGCCCGCACGCGGTGCAGGTGGCTCACCCACGAGTTGTTGGGCTGGTAGACGTAGGACTCCGGCAGCCAGACGGCGACCCAGCGCATCGAGCCGCGGTCGTTCGCGTCGAAGATCGCCGCGACGTCCTCGTCGCGGTGCAGGGCTCGCACCGTGCGGTATTCGCTCGCCCACATGGCGCGCCAGCCGCGCGGGTCGATGCGGAGGCTGTCGAGCTCCGCGATGGCGTGCCCGCGCGCTTCCGGCGCGCTCGCGATCGCCGGGAGCCCGGCCTCGAGGCCATCGAGTCCCGCGCTGCCGATGCGCAGGCCGCTCGTGCCGGCGAGCAAGGCGCCATTCGGATTGCCCGCGACCAGCCGACCGACGCGAACGGCGTCGAGTGCGGCCTCCACGGCCGTCTGCGCGTCGCCCGCCCGCGCTGCCGCGAGCGAGCGGATCGCGGAGGCCTCGGCGAGGCGAATCCAGCCGAGCATGTCGGGAACGTCGGCGCCGATGTCGCGAATGGGCCGCGACTGGAGCGCCTTCGCGCGCGCCGCGCGCGCGAAGGCGTCGAGGGCGAGCGAATTGTCCGCGAGCAGCTGCGCCGCCACAGCGTCGTCCCACGCGGCTCCGCGCGCCATGTCGGAGAGCGTCGCCTGGGCACGCTCGTCGTCGGGCCATTGCAGCAGCTCGCTCGCACCGACCAGCGCCGCGAGGCCGTTCTCGTGTTCCGGGATCTCCGCGGGCAACGCCATCAGATCCGCGTCGTCCGGCGGCGGGCCATCGCCATTGCGCATCAGGCCGAGGAACACGCCGACGCCGAGCAGCACGGCGAGGATCGCGTTGCGGACGAGGCTCGAGCCGAGATTCATCGTTTCCACACGCTGAAGGGCATTCGGGTCGTGAAACCTAACGCGCCTCCGGCGTGGGTGAAGGTGAGCTCGAGCTCGTACGCGCCGGGCTTCGCCTGCGGCGGGAGCGCGATCGCGGTGTCGATGGCCCAGCGCCCGGGCTGCGCGGCGAAGGCGGCGCCGCCGTCGTCGACGAGCACCGCGCTGCCGAAGCGGATGCGCGTGCGGAGCTTGCCCGCGAGCGGCTGCCGCGCGCGGGCCGGGCAGAGCGCGTAGACGATGCGGTGCCCGAACTCCTGGCCCGCCGCGAGCGGCGTCGGCCGCAGCGCGCTCTCCTCGAGCACGAGCAGGGGCTTCTTCTGCGTCGCGCAGTCGTACTCGCGCACGACCTCGGCCTCGGTGCCGAGCTGCTTCGGCCCCGGCAGGTTCGTGTTGCGCGGCGGCGCGTACGCGCCCGGCACGTCGCTCGGCGGGAGCGCGCAGCCGAGCGCGCCGGCCATCAGGAACAGGGCGAGCGCGCGCTTCATCTTCGGATCACCCAACCGGAGTCTTCCGGCGCGGGCGCCGGCGCGAGCTCGCGCTTCGGCGCGGGCTTGCGGGGCGCAGGTTTCGGCTCGCGCGCGGGCGCCGTCTCGGCCGTGCGCGCGGCCTCGCGCGCCGCGGGCTCCTCGGCGTC
>CAZCTH010000159.1:0-9762 GCA_964501435.1 uncultured Spirochaetales bacterium
ACGGCCCGTCAGGGAGCACGCCCCGTGCCAGGAACAATCTTCGATCCACAACTCGAGGCTGAGCCCGCAAGCCCGATTGCGGCTGCATTTGAGCGCCTCCGGAGAGTACGCTGGGGCCGACGCAACGCGTCCACGATGGACGTCGGGGGTCGCGATGGAAGATCGCAAGAAGGTCCTCTCGCGGTTCGAGTTGTTCGCCGGTCTCGACGACCGCCAACTGGGCGAAGTCGCCCGCATCGCGCGGCGCTACGCGCGGCAAGCCGGCGACGTGCTCTTCCACAAGGGAGACGAGGGCGTCGACATCTGCCTCGTCGTGCGCGGCCGGCTGAAGGCATACGTGACCAGCCCCGACGGGCAGGATCGCGTGTTCCGGCAGATGTCCACTGGCGACGTGATCGGCGAGCTCGCGGTGTTCGCGCGCGGCAAGCGCACGGCGAACGTGACCGCGCTCGAGGACTGCGACCTGCTGATGATCTCGCGGCGCGACCTCTTCCCGCTGCTGAGCACGTGTCCGGAGATCGCGATCCGCCTGCTCGGCGTGATCGCGGAGCGCACGATCGAGCTCTCCGAAGCTCTCGCCGACGCCAACTTCCGTCCGGTGAGCGAGCGGCTCGCGAAGTCGCTGCTGCGCTTCGCCGACCGCTGGGGCCAGCCCGACGGCGCCGGTGGCACCCAGATCGGCGTGCGGCTCTCGCAGAGCGAGCTCGGCGAGATCATCGGCGCCACGCGCGAGAGCGTGAACAAGACGCTGCAGAAGTGGACGAAGCGGCAGGTGATCGCGATGGAAGATCGCACGATCACGGTCCTCGACCGGACGACGCTCACCTCGCTCTCGGAGCGCCTCGACGGAGTCGACTCGAAGATCCCGCCTATGCCCTCAGAACGCGCAGCGCGTTCTCGCGCAGGAACTTCGGCCAAACCGAGTCCCGGAAAGGCACGTCCGGCAGCTCGCCGAAAATCCGCTCCAAAGTGAGGCCCGCCGGGAAGTAGCCGGCGTACAGCACCTTGTCGGCGCCGCGCGTGTTCGCGAACTGCACGATCTCCTTCGGATAGTGCTTCGGCGCGAACGCGCTGGTCGAGTAGAACAGGTTCGGCCACTTCAGCATCAGCTTCACCGCGAGCGCCTGCCACGGCTCCGCGCCGTGGCGCAGCACGAAGCGCAGCTCGGGGAAGAACCAGCAGATCTCGTCCACCTGGTCGAGGATCTGCGGCGCCATCGGGATGCGCGGGCCGGGCACGCCGATGCAGCAGAAGAACGCGACGTCGAGCTCTACGCACTTCGCGAAGATCGGGTACCACTTCGCGTCGCCGATCGGGACCTGCGGGAAGAGCCCCGACGGAAACGCGGACACGGCCTTGATGCCGTATTCCTCGTGCAAGCGCACGATGTCGCGCACGCCTTCCATCGACTTGTTGGGGTCGCTTCCACAGGCGGGGATGAAGCGGTCCGGGTGCCGCTTCACCGCGAGGTTGTTGTTCCCCTGCGGGTTCCCGAGCGATACGCCCGTCATGCCGCGCTCGATGCCGTAGCGGTCCATCAGCTTCAGCGTGTAAGTGATGTAGTCCTCTTGCTTGTCCGGCTTCGGGAAGTCCTTGAACATGTACTGCACGGGGAAGTCGAAGCTCTGCCTCGACTCGACGTCCCGGAACAGCGGACGCATGAAGTCGTACACGCCCTTCTGATTCTCTTCGGGCACGCCGAGCATGGTGTCGATGATCGGGACGTGGCTCGGCATCGGCATGGCGCGCGGCTCCTCGCAGCTCGGATCGCGCGTTGCTAGCGCCGATCACCCCAGCGATTCCAGTACGTGACCTCGCGCGCCGGCTTGCGCACCGCGGGCTTCAGCACTGCGCCCTGCGTGTAGCCGACGGGCAGCAGCACGGTCTGCGTCACGCCGTCGGGGATGCCGAGCGCCGCGGCGGTCTCCGCCTCGTGCTGAAGGTGCAGGGTCGTCCAGGTCGCGCCGAGGCCGCGCGTGCGCAGCGCCACCATCAGCGACCACGCCGCGGGCAGCACCGATGCGTAGAAGGCGACCTGCATCGCGCGGCTCGCCGGATCGGGCACCCCCTCGCTGCACACGATGATCAGCGCGGGCATCTCGTGGAGCCGCTCGGCGAGCTCGTTCACGGTCGGCTTCTGCGCGGCCTCCGCGCGCGTCGTGCGGAAGCGCGCGAGCGCGCGGCGGTAGAGCTCCGCGACGGCGAGCTTCGGGGCCGCGTCGGTGAGCACGAGGAAGCGCCACGCCTCGGCGTTCGCGCCGGTGGGCGCCTGCACCGCGACGTCGATCGCCGACTCGAGCACCTCGGGCTCGACCGGTCGCTCCCAATCGATGCGGCGCCGGACCGAGCGCGTCGTCGAGAGCGCGTGATCGGCCGCTTCGCGCAGCGCGTCGCTCATGTCCTGCCTCCTCGCGGGCGTCCGCCGCCGGGCGGAACTCGCGAACGGTAGCGGCGCGCGCCGATCTCTACGTGTTTCCGCCGAGTTACCCGCTTGCGCCGCGTGCGCGCGAAAGTTTCTTGCCGGTTCGGCCGAGAGGCATTCCGACAGCCAGCGAAGGAGAGCGCGATGCAGCTCGTCCTCGGAACGCGTCACGGAGCCGGTCTCGGAACCCCGGGAGCGCCGTTGCCAGCGCCGCCGGAGCGCTGGCGGCTCGGCGAGCGCGGGCGGCGCAACCTGCGGCGCGCGGCGTGGATCGCGGCGTTCGCCCTGCTCGCGCTGCTCGGCGCGCTGCACGGCGCGACCATCGCGATCGGCGCCGAGGGCGTGGGCGAGCTCGCGCGCGAGCCGGTCGCCGCGCCGCCGGAAGCGCGCGAAACGCGCGGTGGGTTCTGGCGTCCGCCGGGCTCGGAGGCGGACCGGCCCCGCACCGAGATCGCACCGCGACGCTGGGAGCCGGCGCGCCCCGAGTAGCCCGCGCGCTCAGAGCTCGTAGCTGCGCGCGCGCTCCGCCACGTACTTCGCGATCCGCTCGCCCGCCGCCGACGGCAGCGACGTGAACTTCACGCCCATCCCGAGCGGAAGATTCGACTTCTGCAGGTTGCCCGGCACGTTCGCGAAGACGACCTCCGCGGGAGACGAGACGGCTCCGTCGGGAAACTCGAGCGTCACGGTGATGCGCCCGCCGGGCATGCTGGGCCGCGCCGTCTCGATGAACGCGCCCGTCGTCGAGAGGTTGTAGAGCATGCCGGCCTTCTCTCCGACGCCGGATTTCACCCGCGCGATCAGGTTCGCCGGCACGCGCAGCGCGGGCCGGATCTGCCCGCGCGTCTCGTCGTAGAGCGCCATGTTCAGCGTGAAGCGCAGGTCCGCATCGGTGAAGCCCGTCCACAGCGCGTAGCGCACGCCGTCGCGCTTCAGCGCCGCGATCGCCGATGCGTTCGGCTGCTCGCCCGACGCGATGCAGCGCAGCCCGAGCACTCCGGCCGCCTCGGACATGCGCCGAAGGTCGAGCGTGCGTTCGCCGAATGCTGCATCGGTCGCGAACAGGACGACGCGCGCCGGCTGGTCCTGGCGGCGGATGAGCTCGACCGCGGTGTCGACGTCGCTCGCGCGCAGCGCGCGATAACCGAGCACGACGATGCGCCCGGCCAGCTCGTCGTGAGCCTTGCCGAAGCCGAACAGCAGGATCTGGCTGCGCTCGTTCCGCACGCGGACTGCATCGGCATGACGCGTTCCGGACCACAGGGCCCGTAATCGGTCAGGTCCGAATTCCCAGCAACCGGACGAGGGGCCCCTCGGGGTCTCGCTCCTCGCGCAGGTCGACCTCCCCCTCCAGGAAGCCCTGCTCCTCCCCGTCCAGCCCCAGCAGCGAATGCTGCGCGCGGAACAGGCGCGGCGCGATCGGCCTAACACTCGTGTGGTGGCCCCGCACGACCGCAGGGTCGAAACGCAGCTCCCCGTGCACGTCGAGGTAGTGGCGGACCTCCGCCCCGAGCCGGGCCCCGTCCCAAGCGTCGCCCGGGGCCTGCAGGATCGAGCGCGCGGCCTCCTCGTAGTCTCCGTTCGAGAGCGCCAGCACGAGCGCGCGCAGCTCCGCGTGGACCCGGGCGCGCAGCGCCTTCGGCTCGGTCGCGAGGTCGCGCTGCCGCTTGCGGCGCGGCTCCGGAAGCGCGGCCGGGCGGGAGGGCGCCGCCGCCGTCGCGGCGGGTAGCGCGGCCTGAGCGGCGAGGCTCTCCCACGCCTTCAGCAGGCTCGAGTCGGTGCGCCGCACGATCTCGCGCAGATAGGCGATCGCGTCCTCGAGCGGCTCGGTCTTCGCCGCGTCGGGCACCGACTGCTCGAGCGTCGCGTGCACCTGCGACAGGTACCGCAACAACAGGCCCTCGCTGCGGTGCAGTCCGTAGCGGCGGATCACGCCGTCGAAGGTGGCCGTGTGCTCGATCATCTCGCGCGCGATCGACTTCGGGTGGACGCCCTCCTCCATCACCCACGGATGGTGCTCGGCGAACACCCGGAAGGTGGCGTAGATGAAGTCCGCCTCGGGCGCGGGCAAGGTCACCTGGTCGAGCTTCGCGAGCCGCTCCTCGAACGGCACGCGATCCGCCTTCATCTGGTCCATCAGCTCGGTCTTCACGACCTTGAGCTGTTGCTGGAGGATCGCGTTCGGGTTCTCGATCACGGCCTCGGCGACGCCGATCACCTGGAGGGCGTAGTCGGGCGCCTCGCGGTCGAGCGCCGAGATCGCGTCCACGAAGTAGAGCGACAGCGTCTGGTGCAGCGAGAAGTCGGCCTGCAGGTCGGGGTCGACGCGGGCCTCGTGGCTCGCGACGTGCACGATGCCGGCGCGGCGCAGCGCGCGGAACAGCACGGCCATGTCCCGTAACAAGCGCCGCTTGCGATGGGCGGTCTCGTGGGTGCGCTGCACGAGCTGCACGAGCGCGCCGTAGCCGCCGCGCTTGCCCGTCTCCGCGCGCGAGCGCTGCAGCACCGTGACCATCATGCCGTGCGAGACGCGGAAGCCCGAGACGAGCGCCTCCGGCTGGCGCCGCACGAGCTGCTCGAAGGTGTCCTTCGTCCAGCCCACGAAGCCCGGCGGCGGGCGGCGCTTGTGGGGCGGCGACTTCTCCTTCCGCCCGTGCTTCTGGCCGCGCTTCGCGAGGATCAGGTGCTCGGGCGCCTGGCACACGACGCTGCCGCGCACGTCGAAGCCGCGCCGCCCCGCGCGCCCGGCGATCTGCTTGAAGTCGCGCGCCGAGAGCACGCGCACCTTTTCGCCGTCGTACTTGCTGAGCTTCGTGAACAGCACGGTGCGGATCGGGATGTTCACGCCGACGCCGAGCGTGTCCGTCCCCGAGATCACCCGCAGCAAGCCCTCCTGCGCGAGCTGCTCGACGAGGAGCCGGTACTTCGGCAACAGGCCCGCGTGGTGCAGGCCGATGCCGTGGGAGACGATGCGCTTCATCTCGCGGCCGAAGGGCGTGTCGAAGCGGAAGTCCCGCGTGAGCTCGGCGATGCGCTGGCGCGTCTCGCGGTTCGCGACCCGCGCGCTCGTCAGCGCCGACGCGACCTCGACCGCCTCGCGCTGCGTGAAGTTCACGACGTAGACGGGCGCGCGCCGCTCCTCGAGCAGGTCCTCGACCGTCTCGTGCAGCGCCGTCTCGCGGTAGTCGTAGTCGAGCGGAACCGGCCGCTCGTCGCTCCACACGAGCGCCACTTTCCGCCCGGTGTACGCCTCGAGCTTCTCCTCGATCGGCGCCGTGTTGCCGAGCGTCGCCGACATCAGCAGGAAGGTCGTGTGCTTCAGCGTGATCAAGGGCAGCTGCCACGCCCAGCCGCGGTCGCGGTCGCCGTAGAAGTGGAACTCGTCCACCACGACGTAGGGCGCGTCGAGCCGCTCGCCCTGGCGCAAGGCCATGTTCGCGAGCACTTCCTGCGTGCAGCAGATCACGGGCGCGGCCCAGTTGATCGACGCGTCGCCGGTCATCATGCCGACGTTCTCGTGCCCGAGCTCCTCGCACAGCGCGAAGAACTTCTCGTTCACGAGCGCCTTGATCGGCGCGGTGTAGAACGACCGCTTGCCCTCGCACAGCGCCTTGAAGTGCAGGCCGAGGGCGACCAGCGACTTGCCCGAGCCCGTCGGCGTCGCGAGCACGACGTGCTTGCCGGACGCGAGCTCGAGCAGCGCCTCTTCCTGATGCGCGTACGGCGAGAGCCCCGTGTCGCCCACCCAGCGCACGAAGCGGTCGAGCACGACGCCAGAATCCGTGATCGCCGCGCCGAGCGGCACGCGGTCGATGAGGCGACCTGTCATGGCGAGCCTCCGCTCGCGCGCGCTGCGCGGGCGAGCGGACTCAGCCGTTCTTCTTCGCGAAGTCGCGCAGGAACGCAGCCAGCGCTTCGCAGCCGGCCAGCGGGAACGCGTTGTACACGCTCGCGCGCATGCCGCCGACGGAACGGTGGCCCTTCAGGCCGGACATCCCCGCCTTCTCGGACTCCTTCGCGAACTTGCCGTCGAGCTCCGGCGACGGCGTGCGGAAGGTGATGTTCATCAGCGAGCGGCTGCCCTCGCCGGCGTGGCACTCGTAGAAGCCGCCCGCGCCCTCGAGCGCCTGATAGATCACCTCGGCCTTCTTGCGGTTCGCGCGCTCCATCGCCGCGAGCCCGCCCTGCTTGCGGATCCACTTCAGCACGAGGCCCATCAGGTAGATCGTGAAGGTCGGCGGCGTGTTGTAGAGCGAGCCCTCCTTCGCGTGCGTGTCGTAGCGCAGCATCGTCGGCAGCTCGCGGACGCGCTTCTCGACGAGGTCGCGGCGCATGATCACGAGCGTCACGCCCGCCGGGCCGAGATTCTTCTGCGCCCCGGCGTAGATCACGCCGTAGCGCTTCACGTCGATCGGGCGCGAGAAGATGTCGCTCGACGCGTCGCACACGAGGTACGCGCCCGCGGGCGGAGCCGGCGGCTCGCTCGTCCACTGCGTGCCGAAGATCGTGTTGTTGGAGGTGAAGTGCGCGTACACCGGCGACGCGCTGTAGTGGATCTCGCTCGCGCTCGGGATGCGGCGGTAGTTGCCCTCGGCGGTGGTCGCCGCGACGTGGGTCTTGCCGTAGAGCTTCGCCTCCTTGAGCGCCTTCTCCGACCACGCGCCGGTGAGCAGGTAGTCGGCGGTGCCGTCCGCAGGCAGCAGGTTCGCGGGGATCTGGAAGAACTGCGTCGACGCGCCGCCCTGCAAGTAGAGCACGGCGTAGTCGTCCGGGATACCGGCGAGCGCGCGGCAGTCGGCCTCGACTTCCTTCATCACGGCTTCGAACGGGCCGCCGCGGTGGCTGTGCTCGGCGATGCCGATGCCGGTGCCGCCAAAGTTCAGCAGCGCGCCCTGGGCCTCCTGCAGCACCTCGACGGGCATCACGGCAGGGCCAGCGGAAAAGTTGAAGATGCGCTCGCTCGACACGGGGGCCTCACTAGATTGGGGCTGGCTTTTTAGCGGACACCCCCCTTGGATGCCGTCGTAGAAACTCGCAGTGGACGCGTCCGCGGCATGCAGCGCCGCGGCGTGCTCACGTTCCTGGGCGTCCCCTACGCGCGCGCGGCGGAGGGCCGCCTGCGCTTCCAGCCGCCGCGCTTGCCCGAGCCTTGGCCGGGCGTGCGCGACTGCTTCGAGCCCGGCCAAGGCGCGCCGCAGCACAGCAGCATGCCGGCCTGGATCCAGGGCCTCGCGGGCAATCCGCGGGTGGTCGGCGAGGACTGCCTGCGCGTCCACGTCTTCACGCCCGCGGCGGACGCTGCGAGGCGCCCCGTGCTGGTCTGGATCCACGGCGGCGGCTTCGTGTTTGGCGCCGGCAGCGCGCCGATCTACGACGGCGCGGCGCTCGCCCGCGAGCACGGCGTCGTGGTGATCGCGGTGAACTACCGCCTCGGCGCGCTCGGCTTCGCGCAGCTCGACAGCGTGGCGCGGGGCGGCCCGTTCGCGTCGAACGTCGGCCTGCGCGACCAGCTCGCCGCCCTGGCGTGGGTGCGCGAGCACGCCGCGGCGTTCGGCGGCGACCCGGACCACGTGACCGTGTTCGGCGAGAGCGCCGGCGCGATGAGCATCGGCGCGCTGCTCGGCAGCCCGCTCGCGCGCGGCCTCTTCCGCCGCGCGATCTGCCAGAGCGGCGCCGCGCACCACGTCTCGTCGCGCGAGGGCGCGGCGCGCATGGCGCACGCCCTGCTGGGCGCGCTCGGCCTCACGTCGGCGAACGCCGAGCGGCTGTGCGAGGTGCCCGCGGCCGCGCTCGTCGACGCCCAGGTGCGCGCCGCCGCGAGCGTGCCGGCGCCGTGGGGCCTCCTGCCGTGGCAGCCCGCGCACGGCGACGACGTGCTCCCCGCGCCGCCGCTGGACGCGATCGCGGCGGGAAGCGCGCACGGCGTCTCGCTGCTGCTCGGCACCAACCGCGACGAGTACAACCTGTTCCTGATGAGCGGCGCGGTGCGCGCGATGGACGAAGCGCGGCTCCGCACCGTGATCGCGCGCGTGGTCGGCGCCGCGCGCGCCGAGGAAGTGCACGCGCGCTACCGCGCGATCCTGCCGCGCGCGCTGCCGATCGACGTCTGGAGCCTGCTCCAGACCCACCGCGTCTTCCGCGCGCCGGCCGAGCGCCTCGCGGATCTCGCGGCGCAGCACACGCCCGAGACGTACGCGTACCTCTTCAGCTGGTCGCCGCCCCACGTGCCGAGCCGCGTCGGCGCCTGCCACGCGCTCGAGATCCCGCTCGTGTTCGGCACCTTCCGCCGGCCGGCGCTGCGCATGCTCTACGCCGGCGGCGCGAGCGCCCTCTCGCGCGCCCTCCAGGCGAGCTGGACCACGTTCGCGCGCGAGGGCGCGCCCGCCGACACGCGCTGGCGCGCCCATGCCCCCGGCGCCGCGCCGCACGTGCTCGGCCCGCGCGCGGACGAGGCGCTCGAGCGCTTCGAACGCGTGCGCGCGCTCTGGGCGGAGCTGGGGCACGGGCCGCGGGAGCTGTGAGTCTCACTCCAGCGAAGCGATCCAAGCTCCGATGTGTCCGTCGGCCCCGGTAGGAGAATCCGACGATGCGCAGCGCAGCCTTGGTGCTCGCATTCCTCGCGGCGGGCTTCGTGATGGCGATTCAACTGCGGCGCTTCAAGGGTGGAACGTCGCTCCTCGACCCCGAGGTCCGACGAGGGCTCGTCGAGCCCTTGGATGGAACCGACAAAGCGCTGGCAAGCGGAGCGGCGATCCTGTTGCTGGCGGCGGCCGCTCTCGGACTCGCCTCGCGCTGAGCACGCCGGCGTCGGCTCGCCGTCACCCTAAGCGCCCCGCACCACCTCGTCATACACGCGCCGGATCGCTTCGGTGTGGCGCGCGTAGTCGTCGAGCAGAGGCACGCGCGAGGTGCCGCTGCGCGGGCTCGCGGCGTAGCCGAGCGAGCGCGCGACGCTGTCGAGGTCGGCGCGGTCGGCGCCGAGGTCGCTGATCGAGCGGTTCTCGACGATGCGCAGGCGGCTCGCGAGGCGCTGCAGGAACGTCCAGCCGTGGCGCAGGGCCTTCGCCTGCGCGGGCGCGAGCAGGCCGAGCGCGGCGCAGCGCTCGACCCACGCGGCGGTGGTGGCGACGGCGAACAGCTCCGGGTGTGCCGCGCCGTGCTGCAGCGCGAGCAGCTGCACGATCGTCTCCACGTCGAAGAGGCCGCCGCGGCCGAGCTTCAGGTTGCGCTTCTGGGCGCTCTCGTGGGCGAGCTCGCTCTCGACGCGGCGCCGCACGCGATCGACCTCCGCCGCCGCGCCCTCGGGCAGCGGCCGCGCGAGCAGGCGCGCGCGCAGCGCC
>CAZCTH010000160.1:0-9694 GCA_964501435.1 uncultured Spirochaetales bacterium
ACGCCCGCCGCGGCGAGCGTGCCGGCCGCGCGCGCCACGCGCGCCTCGAGTGCCGCCCAGTCGAGGCGCCGCCACGGGTCCGCCACGGCGAGGCGCTGCGGCTGGGAGCGGGCGCGCTCGGAGATCCAGCGGGCGGCGTTGTGGGCGGCGGAGCGGGACATGGCGGCGCGGTCGGTCCTCGGCGCGTGCGGGCGGCGGCGTTCTCGTCGATCGCGCGCCACAAGTCAAGGAACGCGCGCCGGCGCCGCGCGGCGGGCGCGCGGGTATCGTGGCGGGCAAGAGGAGCCCGCATGAACCTGCTCGGAGAGCCCGCGTTCGTAGGCCGCCACTGCGGCAGCAACGCCTACGCGATCACGCCGGAGGTCGTCGCGTTCTACGCCGACGCGCTCGACGATCGCAACCCGCTCTACGCGAAGTTCGCGCCGCCGCTGCTGCACCACAGCGAGTGTTACAAGCACCTCGGCCAGTGGTACCTGAAGAACCTGTTCGGGAACCTGCACGGCCGGCAGGACTGGGAGCTGTTCGCGCCCATTCCGGTTGGCGCGCGGGTGCGCACGCGCTCGACCATCATCGAGCGCTACGCCAAGCGCGGCCGCGACTACGTCGTCAACGAGACGGACGTGCTCGACGCGGAGACGCTCCAGCTCTACGTGCGCGGCCGCACGCACCAGTCGTTCCTGCCGCCAAAGTCCGACGCCGCCGCGGGCGGTTTCGTGGTCGACGAGAAGACGGCGCAGGCGAAGGAGCCGCGCGCCGCGTTCCCCACCGCGACGGGCCCCGACCTCGCGCCCACGACGAAGCGCATCGACCAGCGCCGTTGTTGGATGTTCTCGGGCCCCGGCGCGAATTATCACACCGACCGCGAGCAGGCGAAGAAGCTCGGCTTCCCGAACATCGTCGTGCAGGGAATGATGACGACCTGCTTCGCCGCGCAGGTGATGCTGGATCGCTTCGGCGAGGGCTTCCTCACGGGCGGCAAGATGTCGCTGAAGCTGACCAACGTGGTGTGGGTCGACGAGACGCTCACGGCCTACGGGCGCGAGCGCGAGCGCACGCCGGAAGGCACGCGCACCCGCGTGCACTGCGACGTCTGGGTGGACAAGGCGGACGGCACGCGCGTCCTGCTCGGCGAGGCGAGTGCGCTCGCGTAGCCGCGCCGCGCGCGAGCCGGCGGCGCAGTCCGCCGTGCTCGCCCCGCTGCGCGAGGCCTGCGCCGCCCTCGGCCTCCGCGAGCGGCGCGTGCTGGTGGCGGTCTCCGGTGGCGTGGATTCGAGCGTGCTGCTGCACGGGCTCGCCGCGCTGGCCCCGGAGCTCGGCCTCTCGCTCGCGGCGGGCCACGTGCACCACGGCCTGCGCGGCGCCGACGCCGACGCCGACGAGGCGTGCGCGGCCGATCTCGCGAAGGCGCTCGACGTGGCCTTCGCGGTGCGCCGCGTGGCGCCGCGGGCGCTGCGCGCGCGGGCGAGCGCGAGCCGCACCCGGCCGACGCTCCAGGAGGCGGCGCGCACGCTGCGCCACGCCGCGCTGCGCGAGCTCGCGGCCGAGCTGCGCTGCGACTGCATCGCGACGGCCCACAACCTCGACGACCAGGCCGAGACGGTGCTGATGCGCCTCTTCCGTGGCGCCAGTCCGGCGGGGCTCGGCGGAATCGCGGAGCACAGCGCCGATGGCGCCGTGCTGAGGCCGCTGCTCGACGTCCCCCGCGCGGCGATCGAACGCTACGCGCGCGAGCGGGGTCTCTCCTGGCGGGAAGACGCGAGCAATCGCGATCCGCACTACGCGCGCGGCCGGCTCCGCGCGAGCGGCCTCGCGGCGATCGCCCGCGAAATGAATCCCGAGTGGCTCAGGGCCGTCGGCCAACTGGCCGAAGCGCAGCGGAAGGAGTCCGCGTGGATCGACGAGCAGGTGGAGCGGGAAGCGCAGCGATGCCTGCGCGCCGAGAGCGGGGGCCTCGCGCTCTCGCGCGCCGCATTCGCCGCGCTGCCCGAGCCGATCGCGCGGCGTCTGATCCGCGTCGCGCTGCGCGCGCTCGGGGGCGCACGGGACGTCTCGCGCGGCGCGATCGAGCGGTCTGCGGCCTTCGTGCGGGGCTCGCGCAGCGGGGCGCGGCTCGACTTGCCGGGCGGGCTGCGCTGGCGCGCGGGGCCCGAGTCGTGCCGACTCGAGCGCGCCGGGAGCGAGGCGAACTCGCGCTGCTAGGCTGGGCGATCTACTCGGGTTTTCGGTACGCGCCGCACGGGAATCCCGAGCTGGAACGGAGTGCGCTCTCGGCCTCGTCCAGCGCGGGCCTCCCCAATAGGGAGCGACGGTGAATCAGCAGATCTTCAAGAACATGGCTCTCTGGGTCGTGCTGCTGCTGACCCTGATCTTGCTACTCGCCGTGGTGAACAAGTCCGAAGAGCCCGCTTCCGAGAAAACCTACAGCCAGCTCACCGAGATGCTGAGCCACGGTCAGATCAGCGAGCTCGTGCTCGAGGACGGCCACGCGACCGGCAAGGACGCGGACGGCAAGAAGTTCCACGCCTACCTCGACGAGGGCATTCGCGAGCGCTTCTTCGCGCAGGTCGAGGCCGCGCGCGAGCGCGACCCGAACCTGATGTTCGACATGAAGCCGAAGGCCGAGACGTCGATGTGGCAGCAGCTGCTGTTCTCGATGGGGCTCCCGCTGCTGCTGATCATCGGCTTCTGGGTGTTCATGGCGCGCCAGATGCAGGCTGGCGGCGGGAAGGCGATGAGCTTCGGCAAGTCGCGCGCGCGGCTGCTCACCGAGAATCAGACCAAGGTGACCTTCGAGGACGTCGCGGGCGTCGAGGAGTCGAAGGTCGAGCTCGAAGAGATCATCGCGTTCCTGCGCGACCCGAAGAAGTTCACGCGCCTCGGCGGACGCATCCCGAAGGGCGTGCTGCTGGTCGGCCCGCCCGGCACCGGCAAGACGCTGCTCGCCCGCGCGGTCGCCGGCGAGGCGGGGGTGCCGTTCTTCTCGATCTCGGGCTCGGACTTCGTGGAAATGTTCGTCGGCGTCGGCGCCTCGCGCGTGCGCGACCTGTTCATGCAGGGCAAGAAGCACGCGCCGTGCATCATCTTCATCGACGAGATCGACGCGGTCGGCCGCCATCGCGGCGCCGGCCTCGGCGGCGGTCACGACGAGCGCGAGCAGACGCTGAACCAGTTGCTCGTCGAGATGGACGGCTTCGAGAGCAACGAGGGCGTGATCCTGATCGCGGCGACCAATCGCCCCGACGTGCTCGACCCCGCCTTGCTGCGGCCCGGCCGGTTCGATCGCCGGGTCGTCGTGCCGCGCCCCGATCTCCGCGGCCGACTCGCGATTCTGCGCGTGCACACCCGCAAGGTTCCCGTGTCGGACGACGTCGACCTCGACGTGGTCGCGCGCGGGACGCCGGGCTTCGTGGGCGCCGACCTCCAGAATCTCGTGAACGAAGCGGCGCTGCTCGCCGCGCGCCGCGAGGCGAATCGCGTCGCGATGGTCGACTTCGAGGCGGCCAAGGACAAGGTCATGATGGGCGCCGAGCGCCGCAGCATGATCATGAGCGACGAAGAGAAGCGGACCACCGCCTTCCACGAGGCCGGCCACGCGCTGGTCGCGCTGCTCACCAAGGAGTCGGACCCCGTCCACAAGGTCACGATCATCCCGCGCGGCATGGCGCTCGGTCTCACCTGGACGCTCCCGGAAGAGGATCGCCACAGCTACACGCGCGACGAGATGCTCGCGATCATCAAGCGCGCGATGGGCGGCCGCGCCGCCGAGGAGCTCGTCTTCGAGCACTTCTCGACCGGCGCGTCGAACGACCTCCAGCAGGCGACGCGCCTCGCGCGCGACATGATCTGCCACTACGGCATGAGCGACGCGATCGGCCCCGTCTCGTTCGACGAGGAGAACGGCGACGTGTTCCTCGGGCGCGACTACATGACGCGCAAGAACTACAGCGAGAAGACTGCCGAGCTGATCGACGACGAGGTGAAGCGCCTGCTCACGTCGCTGTACGACGAAGCCAAGGGCATGCTCGCGACGCACCGCGACAAGCTCGACGGCATCGCCGACGCGCTGCTCGAGCGCGAGACGCTCGAGCTGGCCGACCTGCAGAAGATCGTCGCGGGCGAGAAGCTCCCGCCGTTGCCGCCGCCGACCGCGAGCGCGCCGAGCGGAGGCGCCCGCGCGCCGAAGCCCGCGCGCAGCCGCGGGCCGGCCGGGGTGCGCGGCGGCGACTTGCCCGATCCGGAGCCGATCGCGGGATAGAACGGGACTGCGAACGAAGCGCGCAGCGAGGCCCCGCGAGCCTTCGGCTCCCGGGGAGCCGAGCGGAGATCGAACAGTGGCCTCGAAATCCGCAACGTCTCGCAGCGAAGGCCCCGAAGCGCCGTTCCGCCGCGATCGCGTGACGATCGTCGGCGTGCTGAACCTGACGCCGGACTCGTTCTCGGACGGCGGCCGCTTCCTGCGCGCCGGTGAGGCGGACCTCGAGGCCGTGCTGGCCGAGGCGCGCGCGCAGCGCGACGCAGGCGCGGACGTGCTCGACGTGGGCGGCGAGTCCACCCGGCCGGGCGCCGCGCCCGTGGCGGTGGCGGATGAGATCGCGCGCACGCGGCCCGCGATCGAGGCGCTCGCGAAGGCGCTGCATGTGGCGCTCTCGATCGACACGCGCCGCGCGGCCGTGGCCGAAGCGGCGCTCGACGCCGGGGCTTCGATCGTGAACGACGTGTCGGGCGGCGCGGATCCGGAGTTGCTCGCCGTCGTGGCGCGCCGCGGCGCGCGGCTGATCCTCGGCCACCTGCGCGGCGAGCCCGCCACGATGCAGCGCGGGATCGCCTTCGCCGACGTGGTGGCGGAGGTCGGCGAAGAGCTGGCGGCCGCGCTCGCGCGGGCCGAGGCGGCCGGTGTGCCGCGCGAGCGCCTCGTCGCCGACCCGGGCATCGGCTTCGGCAAGACCGGCGCGCAGAACGCGGCGCTGCTCGCCAACCTTGGCGCCCTGCGCGAGCGGCTCGGCGTGCCCGTGCTGGTCGGGGCCTCGCGCAAGCGCTTCCTCGGCGAGCTCACCGGTGAGCCCGACGCGGCGCGCCGCGATGCCGCGACGCACGCGGCCGGCGCCATCGCCGTGTTCGCGGGCGCGGACGCGCTGCGGGTGCACGACGTCGCGGGCGCGCGCATCGCCGTGCAGGTCGCGCGCGCGCTGCGGGAGGCGCGCCGATGATCGAGGCGATCCGCGACCTGCTCGCCGGTCAGCTGCTCGAGCTGCGCGCCTTCCTCGAGGCCGAGTTCGACCCGTTCCGCGACACCCTCGACATCGCCCTGGTCGCCCTCGCGATCTATTGGGTGTTGCTGCTGATTCGCGGCACGCGTGCGGTGCAGGTGTTGATCGGGCTCGGCTTCCTGATGCTCGCCCGCGTCGCCGCCGACTTCGCGGAGCTGACCACCGTCACGTTCGTGCTCGACAACTTCCTCGGGCCCGCGGTGCTGATCGTCGTCATCCTGTTCCAGAACGACATCCGCCGCGCGCTCGCGCGGGTGGGCCGCGGCTTCTCCCCGCGCTTCTCGGAGCGCGAGGAGTCGCGCGTCGTCGAAGAGGTCGTGCGCGCCTGCGCGGAGCTCGCGCGCCGCCGGCTCGGCGGGCTGATCGTGTTCGAGCGCGAGACGCGCCTCGACGATCTCGTCGAGGCCGGAAGCTCGATCGACGCCGCCGTGTCGAAGGATCTGCTCGTGTCCCTGTTCATCCCGACCTCACCGCTCCACGACGGCGCCGTGATCATCTCCCACGGCCGGATTCTCCACGCGAGCTGCATCCTGCCGCTGACGCTGCGCACCGAGCTGCCCGATGGCATCGGCACGCGGCACCGTGCGGCGCTCGGCATCACCGAGGAGAGCGACGCGATCGCGGTGGTGGTGTCGGAGGAGACCTCGACGATCGCGCTCGCGCAGGGCGGGGAGCTGATCCTGCAGCTCGACCCGGCGCGCCTGCGCGTCGCCCTGTGGGACTCGTTCGCGCGCGAGCCGGAGGGGGCCGAGGAGGCCCGCGAGCGCGCCGAGGCCGACTCCGAGCGGGGGGTTCCGCGGCCATGACGCGTTTGATCGATCTCCGGCTCGCGGCGGTGGCGCTGGTCGCGTCCGTGCTGCTGTGGGGCTTCTCGCGCAGCACGGCGACCCAGGAGCGCGGCTTCGACATTCCCGTCGTGCCGAGCCACATCGCCGACGACCTCGTGCTCACCGGCCGCTCCTCCGACGCCGTCGACATCCGCGTGCGCGGCAGTCGCGGCGCGCTCCGGCGTGTGCCGACGGACCTCGAGTACGAGGTGGACCTGTCGGGCGCGAAGCCCGGTACGACGAGCCGCGAAGTCGACCTCACCGCGCTCGACGTCGGCCGAGGCGCGCAGATCGTGTCGCGCTCGCCGACCCAGCTCGAGTTCTCGCTCGAGCGCAAGATCTCGCGGCGCATGGAGGTTCGGCCGCAGATCGTCGGGCAGCCCGCGGAGGGCTGGGTCGTCGGGGAGGTGAAGGCGGTTCCGCGCCGACTGCTGGTCTCGGGCGCGGAGTCCGAAGTCCTCCGGTTGGGAGAGGTGCTGACCGAAACGATCGACGTGACGGGGGCGACGCAGACCATCGAGCGCGACGCGAAGATCATCGCGCTCGGGACGCACGCGTGGCTCGACCCGGCCGAGGACGTGCGGGTGCGGATCGAGATCGTTCCGGCGCCGCCGCCGGAGCCCGCCAAGCCGGAGAAGCGGAGAGGGCGATGAGTCGACTGTTCGGGACGGACGGAGTGCGCGGCACCGCGAACGTGCACCCGATGACCGCGGAGATGGCGCTGCAGCTCGGTCAGGCCGTGGCGCACGTATTCCGCAGCGGCCGCGGCAAGCATCGCATCGTGATCGGCAAGGACACGCGCCTGTCCGGCTACATGTTCGAAGACGCGCTCGCCGCGGGCATCTGCTCGATGGGCGTGAACGTCATCCAGGTCGGCCCGATCCCGACGCCCGCCATGGCGTTCCTCACCTCCGACATGCGCTGCGACGCCGGCGTGATGATCTCGGCGAGCCACAATCCCTATCAGGACAACGGCATCAAGTTCTTCGCCCACGATGGCTTCAAGCTGCCGGACGAGGTCGAGGATCAGATCGAGCAGCTGATCACGAGCGGCGACCTCACGCGCCTGCGCTGCAGCCCGGATCGCATCGGTCAGGCGCGCCGCATCGAGGACGCGCAGGGCCGCTACGTCGTGATGTTGAAGAAGACCTTTCCGCTCGAGCTCACGCTCGACGGGCTGCGGGTGGTGCTCGATTGCGCCAACGGCGCGGCCTACAAGGTGGGCCCGACCGTCCTCGAGGAGCTGGGCGCCGAGGTGTTCGCGATCGGCGTCGAGCCGAACGGGCGCAACATCAACGACGGCATCGGTTCGCAGCATCCCGAGCGGCTGATCGAGAAGGTGCGCGAGCTGCGCGCCGACGTGGGCATCGCCGTGGATGGAGACGCGGATCGCGTCGTGATGGTGTGCGAGAAGGGCAATCTCCTCGACGGCGACGCGCTGCTCGCGATCTGCGCGCGGGATCTCGCGTCGCGGGGCGCACTGCCGAGCGGCGCGGTCGTCGCGACCGTGATGAGCAACCTCGGCCTCGAGCGCGCGCTCGCGGCGCTCGGGGTGAAGCTGATCCGTACGCAGGTCGGCGATCGCTACGTCGTCGAAGAGATGCGCAAGGGGCGCCACACGCTCGGCGGCGAGCAGTCCGGCCACGTGATCTTCCTCGACCACAACCACACGGGCGACGGTTTGCTGACCGCGCTGCAGGTGCTGGCCGTGATGCGCCGGACCGAGCGCCCGCTCTCGGCGCTCGCCTCGGCGATCGAGCGCTTTCCGCAGGTGCTCGTGAACGTCGCGGTCGCCCAGAAGCGGCCGCTCGAATCGCTCGCGGAGTTCCAGCGCCAGCTCGCGCAGGTCGAGACGCAGCTCGGCGACCGCGGCCGCGTGCTCATCCGCTACTCCGGGACCGAGGCCAAGGCCCGCGTGATGGTCGAGGGCGAGGATGAGCGGCGCGTGACGCAGTACGCGAACGAGCTGGCCGAGGGCCTCTCACGCGCGCTCGCAGCGGCGGTCTGATGCGCGCGCTGTGCGTCTCTCTCGACGCGGCGATCGGCGCCGGTGCGCCGGCGCGGCTGCCCGCGCGGCTGGTCGCTGCGGCGACGCTCGCGGATCTCGCCGGCGCGGATCGGCTGCGCGTCACGGTGCGCGAGGATCTCGCGCCGCTCGGCGCGGCCGAGCTGCGCGACCTGCGGCGCTGCGCGCGCCAGCTCGAGCTGCGCATCGCGCCCGTGCCGGCGCTGGTGAAATGTGCGCTCGAAGTGCGGCCCGATCGGGTGCTGCTCGCGTCCGAGGCGGCGCCTGGTCACGCCTCGGCCCCCCTCGACGTCGCGGCCTGGAGCGCGGGCCTGATGGGCGTGCTGCGCACGCTGCGCGAAGCGGGCATCGAGGCGGCGCTCGCCATCGCACCGACCCTCGACGCGGTGAAGGCAGCGCGCGGCGTGGACGCCACGAACGTCGAGCTCGCCACGGGCACGCTCGTGGATCTGCCGCCGCGCGAGCGGCGCGAGGCGCTGACGACGCTCGGTGACGCCGCGCGGCTCGCGTCGAAGCTGCGCGTCTCGGCGGGGGTCGGCGGCGGGCTCGACCTCGCGAGCCTCGCGCCGGTGCTCGAAGCGGCGCCCTCGCTCGAATGGGTGAGCGCGGGGCGCGGCCTCGTCGAGCGCGCGCTGCTCAGCGGGCTCGAGCGCGCCGTGCGGGACTGGCGCGACCGCATCTGACCGCCAGCCGCGCCGCGTGCGCGCGTTGCGCCGCGTCTCGCCCGTGACCGCGCCGCGGCACGCCCGCCGCGGCTCCGCTACGCGTCTCCCATGCTCACCGACCGCTGGCCGCTCGCGACCGCCGCCGAGATGCGCGCCCTCGATCGCCACACGATCGACGCGCTCGGCGTTCCGGGCGAGTCGCTGATGGAGCTCGCCGGGCAGGCGATCGCGGCCCAGGCGCTGCGGCTGCTGGGCGCGCGCCCAGCCGAAGTCTGGTGCTGGTGCGGCGCGGGCAACAACGGCGGGGACGGTTTCGTGGTGGCGCGGCTGCTGCACCTGCGCGGCGTCGCGGCGCGCATCGTGCTCGTCGGCGAGCCCGCGCGCATGACCCCCGAGGCGGCAGCCAACTTCGCGCGCGCCGAGCGGGCGGGGGTGCCCCGCGCGCAGGGCGCACCGCCGCGCGGCAGCGTGCTCGTCGACGCGATCTTCGGCACGGGCCTGACGCGCAAGGTCGCGGGCGCGCCGGCGCGCGCGATCCGGCGCATCGCGGCGAGCCGCCCGGCCTGTCGGGTGCTGGCGGTGGACGTGCCCTCGGGCGTCGACGCCGACACCGGGCAGGTGCAGGGCGTCGCCGTCGCCGCCGACCTGACGGTGTGCCTCGGGCTGCCGAAGCTCGGGCTCACGCAGGAGCCCGCGCGCTCGCTCGCGGGCGAGATCGTCGTCGCGCGCATCGGCATCGTGGATGCCGCGCCCGCGCTCGCGCCCGCCGCGGAGAGCTGGACGCGCCGTGCGGCTGCGCTTGCGCTCCCGAGCCGGCCGCGCGGCGGGCACAAGGGCACGTTCGGGCACGTGCTGATCGCGGGGGGATCGCGCGGCAAGGCGGGCGCCGCCGCGCTGGCGGCGCGCGGC
>CAZCTH010000161.1:0-9644 GCA_964501435.1 uncultured Spirochaetales bacterium
GGCGCGCGCGCCGGGGATCGCGTGTTCGTGACGGGCAGCGTGGGCGGGGCGGCGCTCGCGCGCGCGCGCGGTCGTGTCCGCGTGGCCGGCGTGCCGCGCCTCGCCGCGGGCCGGGCGCTCGCGACACTGCGCGGTGTCGGCGCGTGCATCGACGTCTCGGACGGGCTCGCCGCAGACCTCGGCCACGTGTGCCGCGCCTCGCGGGTGCGCGCGCGGATCGACCCCGCGCGGGTGCCGACGCCGCGCGGCTTCGCGGCGGCCTGCGCGCGGGAAGGGCGCGACGCGCTGCGCCTCGCGCTGGCCGGAGGCGAGGACTACGAGCTGCTCTTCACCGCGCGTGGCGCCGGGGCGCGGGCCGACGCGCTCGCGCAGCGGCTCGGGGTCGCGGTCGCCGAGATCGGGCGCATCGAAGCCGGTGCCCCCGCGGTGCTCGGGGTCCCGTCGCACTTCGGTGCGGGGGGCTTCCGGCACTTCTAGGGGAGCCCGGCCCCCGCCGCTTTCGGGGTCCGGCACGCACCCCGGCGCGCCGATGCGCAGCCTGCGAAGCGGCGCGCATTCCGGCGGCGGGAGCCGCGCCAACCGGCCGGATCGCATCGACTTCTCGGGTTCAAGCCGCGCCCCGCCCGAGCCGATAGGCACGCCGTGCGTCTGTCCCTCGTCCACAAGTTCGCGCTCGGCTCGCTCGCCGCAGCGGGAACGGCCTTGGCCGTGCCCGCGCTCGCGCGCGCATTCGCCGTCGCCGCGGACCCGGCGCTCGTGAACGCGCTCGCGGTGCTCGCCGGCGGCGCGGTGGGCGCGGCGCTCGCGAGCCGCCTGCTCGGCGAGCACGCTCGATCTGCGCAGCTCGTGCGGCGCGCGGCGCGCGGCGACTACGGCGCACTGCGCGAGCTGCACGCCAGCGCGGCGCTCGAGGACGAGGCCCATGAGCTCGCGACCTGCGCCGCCTCGTTTGGCGAGCGCCTCGGCGCGCTGTCCCAGGACACGCAGTCGGTCGCGGAGCGCCTCCAGCGCGCAGTCGACGCCTTCTCGCAGAGCGGGAAGCGCGCGGACGCCACCGCGCGCGAGATCGCGGAGACGGTCGCGGAGCTCGCGAAGGGCGGTGCGAACGAGAAGTCGCTGCTCGCGGACGTGCAACGCCTGTCGGCGGAGATCGCCTCGGCGATCGAGGCGAACGCGTCGCGCGCGCGCGAGGCGTTCGGCTTCGCGGCCGAGGCCAACCAGAAGGCGAACTCGGGCGTGGACGTCTCGCGCCTCGCGATCGAGAAGATGCGCAACGGCTTCGAGCGCATGGACCACACCGGCAAGCTCGTGTTCGAGCTCGAGCGCAAGACCCGCCACGTGCATCAGATCACGGAGCTGATCACCAGCGTCGCCTCGCGCACGAATCTGCTCTCGCTGAATGCGTCGATCGAAGCCGCGCGTGCCGGCGAGGCCGGGCGCGGTTTCGCGGTGGTCGCCGACGAGATCCGCAAGCTCGCCGAGAGCGCGCAGCGCGGCGCCGACGAGATTTCGAAGCTGGTGGGCGAGATCGAGAGCGACACGCACAACGTCGCCGACGAGATGCGCCTCTCGGGCCAGGTGATCGCCGAAGGGCGCGACGACGTGAACACCATCGCGCACTCGCTCGGCCAGATTCAGTCGGCCGTCGGCGAAGCCTCGACGCGCGCCGAAGAGATCTTCGAGCAAGCCGACGTCCAGACCCAAGGCGCCGAGCGCATGGTGTCGGCGATCCGCGAGGTCGCGAGCGTGGCGACGGCGCACGTCGCGTCGGTGGATACGGTCGCGGCCGCTGCGGAGCGCCAGATCGAGGCGATGGCCGAGGTCGAGGGCGCGTCGCGCGAGCTCGCCGTCGTCGCGCGCGACATCGCAGAGGCGACGCAGCGCGCGCGCAACGGGAGCGCGCGATGAGCGCACACGCCGGCGAGAGCCGCCTGCTGGCGTTCGAGCTGGGCGCCACGCTGTTCGCGCTGCCGATCTCCGGCGTCGTCGAGGTGGCGGAGACTGCGCGCGTCGCGCCGGTGCCGATGCTCGACCGCGCGAGCTTCGGCGTCGTCAATCATCACGGCGACGCGTTGCCGGTCGTGTTCGGCCGCGCGCTGCTCGAGTTCTCGGGCGACAGCGCGCCGACGCGCCTGCTGGTGCTGGCCGGCGACGCCGACGACCCCGAGCGTTACGGCCTGCCCGTCGATCGCATCCTGGGTCTCGTGGCCGGCGAGTCCGCGCCCGCGCGCAGCGAGAGCCCGGTCGCCGAGCGCCGGCCCCACGACGGCCGCGTGCTGAACGTGCTGGATCCGCGACGCCTGTTGGCACGCGCATCGGAGCTGGTCGAGGAATCGTTGAGCGGCGACAGGCCGCAGGGAGGAACGCAATGAAGAGGGTGCTCATCGCAGACGACGCGTCGTTCATGCGCCAGATGATCCGCGACATCATCGAGCCCGAGGGCTACGAGGTCGTGGGGGAGGCGTCCGACGGCGTCGAGGTCGTGGAGAAGTTCCGCAAGCTCCGCCCGGACCTCGTGATGATGGACATCGTGATGCCCAAGCGCTCCGGCATCGACGCGGTGCGCGCGATCCGCTCCGAGGACGGCAGCGCGCGCATCGTGATGTGCAGCGCACTCGGCCAGGAGACGCTCGTGATGGAAGCGATCCAGGCCGGCGCCAAGGACTTCATCGTGAAGCCCTTCAAGCCCGATGCCGTGGTGACGACCCTCGCGAAGATCGTCGAGAAGCCGGAGTAACGGCCGCGCGCGCAACGCGCGCCCACGGCCGCTGCGTGAGGGAACGCCGACGAGCCGACCTTCCGGCAAGCGGCCCAGCGCCGCGCGAGCGGCGTAGGCCGCGCGCAGTGAGCCGAAGGCGAACGGAGTTCGAATCGAGATGGACCTCGCCAAGTACCGAGCGCTCTTTCTCGAAGAGGCGACCGAGCACCTGGCGGAGCTCAGCCGGGCGCTGCTCGCGCTCGAGAAGAACGCGGCGGACGCGGAGGCGATCGATCTCGCATTCCGCATGGCGCACTCGATCAAGGGCATGGCGGCCTCCCTCGACTATCAGGGACCGACCGAGCTCGCCCACAAGCTCGAGGACCTGCTCGCGAGCCAGCGCGCCGCCGGCGCGATGGACGCGCGCGCGAGCACGCTGCTGTTCCGCGCGCTCGAGGGCCTCGAGCGCATGGTCGCGGCCCTGCGCGAGACCGGCGAAGCGCCGGCGGCGGATGCCGCGCTGATCGCGGAGCTGTCGGGCGCGCCCGCCGAGGCGCCGCCAAAAAAAGCCTGAGCGCGGTCGCTGCGGAGGGCAGCGCCGCGCCGCCCGAAGCTCCGCCCCCGCCCGGTCCCGTCGCCCCCGCCGCTGCCGCGCCCGCGCCGACGCTGCGAGTCCGCGCGGAGACACTCGACCGCTTTCTCTCGTCGGTGGGCGAGGTCGTGCTCTCGTCGAGCCAGCTGCGCGGCATGGCCCGCGGCGCGTCGGCAGAGCTCTCCGCGGGCCTCGACCGCATGGACCGCGTCGTCGCGGACCTCCAGCGCCGTGGCCTCGGCCTGCGCACGGCGCCGTTGCTGCGAGCGGTGGAGCCGCTGCCGCGCATGGCGCGCGAGATCGCCCGCGAGCTCGGCAAGCAGGTCGAGGTCGAGCTGCGCGGCGCGGAGCTCGAGCTCGACCGCGCGATCCTCGACCGGCTCGGCGATCCGCTCGTACACCTGGTGCGCAACGCCGTGGATCACGGGCTCGAGACGCCCGAGGCGCGCACGCTCGCCGGCAAACCGGCGGCGGGACGCATCGCGATCGACGCGCGCCGCGAGCGCGACCACGTGCGCATCGCGGTGAGCGACGACGGCCGCGGCATCGACCTCGAGAAGGTGAAGCGCCGCGCGATCGACGCGGGCCTGCTGCACGCGGACCTCGCCGACGACTTGCCGCCCGACGAGATCGCGGCGCTGGTGTTCCGCCCCGGACTCTCGACGGCGGGCGAGGTGTCGAAGATCTCCGGCCGCGGCGTCGGCATGGACGCCGTGAAGGCGACCATCGAGGCGCTCGGCGGCAGCGTCGAGCTCGCCTCGCAGCCGGGCCTCGGCACGACCACGATGCTGCTGGTGCCGGTCACCGCGGCGGTGCAGCGCATCTTGTTGTTGGGGGTGGCGGGCGAGGTCGTAGGGTTGCCCATCTCGAAGGTCGAGCGCGTGGTGGAGATCGACGCGGCCGCGATCGAGGACGCCGGCCGCGAGCGCTTCGCGATCGTCGAAGACGCGCCGCTGCTCGTGATCGACCTCGCCGAGCGCCTCGGCTTCGGGCCGCGGCGCGAGAGCGGGCTCACGCCGCTCGTGCTCGCCGAGGTGCGCGAGCAGCGCGTCGGGCTGCTCGTCGAGCGTCTGTACGGGCAGCAGGAGATCTACGTGAAGCCGCTGCCGCGGCTGCTCGCGCGTGCGCGTGGCATCGCGGGCCTCACGGTGCTCGCCGACGGCGTACCCGTGTTCCTGCTGGACTTGAACCCGCTCGCATGACCGCACTCGCCCGCCACGACCGCGCGCGCGAAGGCCTGGCCGATCGGCTCGGCGAGCTCGCGAGCATCGGCGCGGGCCACGCGGCCGGTGCGCTCGCGACTCTGCTCGGGCGGCCCTTCGAGATGGGCGTGCCGAGCGTGCGCGTGCTCGCACCTGGCGAGGCCGTGCCGTTCGCGCACGACGAGCGCGCCTTCACCGGGGTCCTGTTCTCGGTGCGCGGCGGCCCCGGCGGCGAGCTCGCGCTGCTGCTCGCGCCGGCGGACCGCGAGGCCCTGCTCGCCGCGCTGCTCGGCGGGGGCGCGAGCGTCGCCGCGCAAGCGGCCTCGGCCCTGTCCGAAGTGGGCAACATCGTCGCCTCCCACGCGCTCTCCGCCGTGGGCGATCTGCTCGGCGAGACCGTGCTGCCGTCGCCGCCGGAGCTCGCGCTGCACGACGGCGCCCGGGCGCTCGCGCGGCGCGTTGGCGCGCGGACGGGCAGCCGCCCCGTCGTGAGCATCGAAGTGGAGCTGAGCGCGCGCGCGGGCGGCTTGCGCGCGCTGCTCGCCTGGGTGCCCGAAGCGATCGTCTGACGCGGGGGCGATTGCGCCGCTGCGCGCCCGCCCCGATCCTCGCGCGCGCATGACCCCCGAACGCGTACGCGCCCTGCTCGAGGCCGTGAGAGCCGGCGAGCTGTCGACCGAGGCGGCGCTCGAGCGATTCGCGCAGCTGCCGTTCGTCGCGACCGAGCACGCGCGCGTCGACACGCACCGCGCGCTGCGCCAAGGCATGCCGGAGGTCGTGTTCGGGCTCGGCAAGACACCCGAGCAGATCGCGAGCATCGTGGGCACGCTGCGCGGCGCAGGCCAGAACGCGCTCGTGACGCGCGTCGAGCGCAGCGCCGCGGAAGCGGTGCTCGCACGCGCGCCGAACGGGCACTACGACGCCGGCGCGCGCCTGCTGTGGTTCGGCCCGGAGCGCGTCGAGATCACGGGCGCAGGCCGCATCGCAGTGGTGTGCGCGGGCACCGCGGATCTCCCGGTGGCGCGCGAGGCGGCCGCCGTCGCGGCGCGGCTCGGCAACGACGTGGAGCTGATCGCCGACGTCGGCGTCGCGGGCCTTCACCGCCTGCTCGCGGCGTCCGAGGCGCTGCGCGCCGCGCGCGTATTGATCGTGATCGCCGGCATGGAAGGCGCGCTGCCGTCGGTCGTGGGCGGCCTCGTCGCGCGGCCGGTGATCGCCGTGCCGACCAGCATCGGGTACGGCGCGTCCTACGGCGGGCTCGCCGCGCTGCTCGGCATGCTGTCCAGCTGCGCTTCGAACGTGTCCGTCGTCAACATCGACAACGGCTTCGGCGCCGCCGTCGTCGCCTCGCTCATCAATCGGAGCTGACGTGGCCGCACGCAAGTCGAAGCCTCCCCGCGCCCGCGCGGCGTCTCCTGGCCACGGCGCGGCGCGACCGCGCGCGCTGCTGCACCTCGACACGTTCTCCGGGATCTCGGGGAACATGTTTCTCGGCGCGCTGCTCGACGCGGGCCTGCCGCTTCGCGCGCTCGAAGCCGGGCTCGCGGGCCTCGGCGTACCGCATCGCCTGCGCGTCTCGAAGGTGAAGCGCGGCGCGCTCGCGGCGCGCTACGTCGAGGTGCTCGTTCCCGGCGCACGACGCGCGCGGCCCGCGCCACGCCGCGGCGCTGCGCACCGCGCGCACGGCGATCCTCTTCACGACCACGACCACGACCACGCGCATCCCCATCCGCACGCCCACGGGCGCAGCTACGACGAGATCCGCCGGACGCTCGCGCGCGCGAAGCTCGCGCCCGCGGTGCGCGAGCGCGCGCAGGCGATCTTCGCCGCGCTCGCCGAGGCAGAGGCGCGCGTGCACGGCATCGCCGTCGCGCGCGTGCACTTCCACGAGGTCGGCGCGGTCGACGCGATCGTCGACGTCACCGGCGCCGCGCTCGCCCTGGAGCTGCTCGGGATCGAGCGCGTCACGGCGACGCCCCCGGCCCTCGGCCACGGCAGCGTCGAGACCGCCCACGGTCGCCTGCCGCTGCCGCCCCCCGCAGTGCTCGAGTTGTTGCGCGGCGCGCCGGTCGTGCCCGCTCCGGTGGCGTGGGAGACGGTGACGCCCACCGGCGCCGCGATCCTGCGCACGATCGTCGACGAATGGCGGGCGTTGCCCGCGATGACGATCGACGCGATCGGCCACGGCGCCGGGAACGAACGTCCCGGGCCGATGCCGAACGTGCTGCGCGCCGTGCTCGGTCGAGACGGCGGCCTGCTGCGCGACACGGTGAGCGTGCTCACGGCGCACCTCGACGACCTCGTCCCGGAGCACTTCGATCTCGCCCTCGAGCGGCTGCTCGCCGCGGGCGCCCTCGACGTCGCGCTCTCCCACGCCCAGATGAAGAAGAATCGCCCGGGCTTCGCCCTGACCGTGATCGCGCCGCCGCACCGCCGCGCCGCGCTGGCGGAGTTGGTGTTGCGCGAGACGGGCAGCCTCGGCGTGCGTGTCCAGGACGCGGAGCGCTTGCTGCTGCCGCGCGAGGTCGTGCGCGTCGCGACCCCGTTCGGCCGCGTCCGGGTGAAGCTGGCCTGGGACGCGCAGGGCGCCGCCAGCGCCTCGGCGGAGTACGACGACGTGAAGCGCATCGCTCAGAAGCGCCGGCTTCCGCTCGCGGCGGTCGTCCGCGCCGCCGAGGAAGCCGCGCTGGCCGCGTTGACAACGCGGAGCCGCCGCTCTTAGGATGCGCCGTCTCGGGAGGACACTGTGAGCGATCTACCCAATGCGGTCGTGAAGCGATTACTGGCGAAGCACGGGGACGGCATGCGCGTCTCGAGCGACGCCATCGACAAGGCCGTCGCCGCCGCGGAGGACTACATCGCGCGCCTGGCTCGCGAGGCCCACGCGCTGGCGGTCGCCGACAAGCGCAAGACGATCATGGAGAGCGACATCGTCCAGGCGCGCGCCCGCGTCTCCTAGGCAGGGTCGCAACGTTCCGCCGGGGCCCGCCGCGGGACGCGGCGGGCTTCGCTATTCGGGGCTGCTCCCGGCGAGCGGGCTGCCGAGCAGCTCGGCCAGGTACGTGATCCAGGCGGCTTCGTCGCGGCCCCCGAAGCCGCGGAACAGGACGCCGATGCCCGCGGCGCCAGCGCCGGCCGCCGGCACGCGGTAGACGCCCTCCGCGTCGACGCGCAGGGTGCGCCCCAGCTCCGGCAGCTCGATCTCGCACTGGCGCAGCGCGTCGAGCGGCGCGTTCCACTCGGCCCCGATGAACGCGCCAAGCCGCGCGACCGACGTCGTGAAGGCGCCGCGGCCGTCGCTGAGCCGCACCGAGACGCGCCACGGCAGGCGGCTGAAGCGCCGCCGCGCGCGGGACTGCAGGATGCGCTCCACGCCCGGCGCGATGCGTTCGCCCTCGAGCGGGTGCACGAGATAGCCCGCAGCGCCGATCTTGCGCGCGGCGTCGCGCACCGGATCGCGCGCGTGCTCGTCCACGAGCACGACGGGCAGATTCTCGACGCCCGGCAGCGCGCGCAGGTCGGTGATCAGCTCGAGTCCTTCGGAGCGCCCGAGGTGGGCGTCCGAGAACACGAGCTCGAAGCTGTGCTCGCGGAACGCCTCGAGCGCCTCGTGCGCCGAGAACTCGACGCGCACGCGGAAGCCGCTCTGCTCGAGGCGGCGCACGAGCGCCGCGTTGCGGCCGAGCAGCGGGCCCACCAGCAGGATGCGGTGGCCGCTGCGCGCGAGCGCCTGGCCGGGGGCGCGAACGGGCAGGGCGCGCGCGGGCACGATCAGCGGCGTGCGCTCGCTCGCGAAGCGTTCGCGCAGCTGCTCGAGCCGTTGGCCGAGCGCGATCTCGGCGTCGGACGCGTGGGACCAGCCCGGGTCGAAGCGCGTGACGCGCTGTTCCGGCGAGGCCGCCCGCAACGACGCGAGCGGCCCGCGACCCGGCACGATCACACGCTGTGCGTCCAGCATGCGCGCGGCGGCGTGGGGGTCGTCGTGTCCCAGGGAGAACGCGAGCACCTGCCCCCCGGACTCCGGCTTCGCGACGATTCCGAGCCGGTGGAGACGCTCCGCCGCGGCGCGCAGGTTGCGCATTCGCACGGCCCAGGCCGCGCGGATGCGCGCTTCGAGATCGGGCGCGCTGGCGCAGCCGCCGAGCGCGATCAACGGCAGGAAGAAGAACGGGAGCGGCGCGAGGCACTTGATCTGCGTCGTGCCGATCGTGCTGAACGCGATCGACTCGAACCGCCGCGCGCCGTCGATCGAGGCGAAGGGCTCGAGCGACAAACGCAGCTTCCCGCGCAAGCAGCGCCCGCCCGGAAGCGGCTCGGCGTCGACGCCCATCTCGGCGAAGCGCGCGGCGAGCTCGGACAGCGAGGCTTCGGAGATCTCCGCCAAAACACGCCCCTCCGCCATCGTTTTCGACGGGGCGGGCAGGGGGCTTGACGCCCCAAAAGTGAAACGGCCCGGAAGGCGAGCACCTTCCGGGCCGTCGGACTGGACTCAGGCCCGCCGAGCGGACCGTGGGACGACTACATCATCCCCGGCATGCCGCCGCCGGCCGGGCGCGCGTCTTCGACCGTCTGGCGGCGTTGCGCTTCGCTCGCCGTATCGGAAATACGGCTTCGCTCGCGCGCCTTGCCAGCCGGCCGAATCCGCTCGCCGGGCTCGGCCGCAGGCCCTTACATCATCCCCGGCATGCCGCCGCCGGCCGGGCCGTGGGCGTGGCCGCCGCCCTCGGCCTTCTCTTCGGGCTTGTCGGCGATCATCGCCTCGGTGGTCAGCAGCAGCGCGGCGACGCTGGCCGCGTTCTGCAGGGCCGAGCGCACGACCTTCGTCGGGTCGATCACGCCGGCCTTGATGAGGTCTTCGTACACCTCCGTCGCGGCGTTGAAGCCGAACGCGCCCTTCCCAGCCTTGACGCGGTCGACGACGATCGAGCCCTCGACGCCCGCGTTCTCGCTGATGCGGCGCAGCGGCTCTTCGATCGCGCGGCGGATGATGGAGACCCCCGCCGCCTGCTCGGGCGACAGGTCCTTCTCGAGGCCGTCGAGCGCGGACTGCGCGCGGATCAGCGCGACGCCGCCGCCGGGCACGATGCCCTCTTCGACGGCCGCGCGGGTCGCGTGGAGCGCGTCCTCGACGCGCGCCTTCTTCTCCTTCATC
>CAZCTH010000162.1:0-9464 GCA_964501435.1 uncultured Spirochaetales bacterium
GCCTACCACGCGCGCATCCCCACGCGCGCCGTCGCGAACTGCCGCGTCCACGCGCGGCGCTACGCGATCTAGGGGACGAGATCTCCGTTCGCGCGCGGAATCCCCTGCTGCGGCGGGAGCTTCACGGGAAGAAGAAACAATCTTCGATCCACAACTCAGGGATTTTGTTGGGCGACGGCGCGATGCGCGCTCCGCCGCGTAGCCAGGCGATCCACCGCATCTGCACTGCATCTCCCGTTCGGGCAGAACGCAGCGTGGAAGACCTGCGCCGCGAGCTGACTGCCGCTCGTCCACCAACGCGGCCCCTGCACCGACACGACCGCGACCGCGATGCGCGGCGCGTCCGCGGGCGCGACGCCGGCGAACCACTCGTAACGGCCCGGCGGGTTCGTGCCCGTGAGACTGCCGGTCTTGCCCGCGACGGCGATGCCGGGAAGCAGCGGCCGCCCGCGCGGGCGGAATGCGCGGCGCGCCGTGCCGCGCTCCGTCGTCTCCCGCAGCAAGCCGCGCAGTTGGTCGGCGAGCGCCTCGGAAAGCACGACGCGCTCGCGCGGCGCGCCCGCGACGGCCAGTGCCTCGCCGTGGGCGTCGTAGGCCGCGTCGATCCAGTGCGGCTCGAGCAGTCGTCCGTGCGCGAGCGTGCCCGCGAGCTGCGCGGCGTGGAGCGGCGTGATCATCAGGCCGTCGAGGCCCGAGCCGAGCTGCCCGAGCCGGAACGGGCTCTCGCCCGGGTTCTCGACGTCGCCGGGCGGATGATCCGGCGCCGGCGGCGAGAGCAGGCCGAAGCGCTCGATCGCGTCGAGCATCCCGCGCGCGCCAACGCGGTGCACCGCCCACTGCGCGAAGCACTGGTTGTTGGAGGTCGCGAGCGCGCGCTGCAACGTGATCTCGTTGCCGCGCTTCGGCGCGTCGACCCGCGACGGCGTCAACACGTAGGGACTGCCGGCGAAGCGGCAGGTGCCGTTGACGAGCGACGGCGCGGCGTCGAGGGCGGCGGCCGCCGTCACCACCTTCACGAGCGACGCGGCGGGATAGGCGCGGTCCGGCGGGAACGAGGCCGGGTCGGTCGAGACGTAGGCGGCGAGCGCGCCCGTCGCGAGGTCCATCACCACCACGTGGGCGCGTTCGACGCGGCCCTGCTCGACGATCCGCCAGATGGCGCGCGTGAGATCGGGGTCGAGCGAATAGCGCAGCCGCACCTGCCCTTCCTCGCCGACCGCGAACGTGCGCTCGAAGCCGCCGGCGCTTTCGTCGAGGGCACGCACCGCCGCGCGGCTCGTGGGTGCGGCGAGCGCGTCGGGCGGCAATGCGGCGCGACGCGACGCGGGCGCCGGCACGGGTTCAGCGGTCGCTTCCCGCGGCGCGACCTCGCCCTCGGGCGGCGGCGCGCTCACTGCGGGCGGCGGCGCCGCGGCGACCGCTGCCGGCACCTCGAGCGCGGGCAGGGCCGCGGTCGTCGCGTCCGCCTGCGCGTCCGGCTTCGGCCGCGAGAACAGCGAAAACACGCCGAGCGGGACGGCGCAGCAGATCGCCGCGATCGTGAGACGGCCGCGCATTCGCATGCGCGGGCGTGTCGCTCGGCTTCCCCCCATGGCCATGGCCACTCCTCGTCTTCCACAGCTGCAACGGCGCCGTCGCGACTCGACGCCGCGCGCGAATGGGGGGATGCGCGCGGCGTCAGCGGAGCTTTTCGAGCTAGACCTGCACGACCTTGATCACTTCGGGAATTTCTTCGCGAAGGCGGCCCTCGATACCGAAGCGCAGTGTGGCTGTCGAGCTTGGACAGCCGACGCAGGCGCCCTGCAGCACGACCTCCACGACGCCGTCGTGGAAGCCGGCGAACACGACGTCCCCGCCGTCGCGCGCGACCGCGGGCCGGACCTCGTTCTCGAGGATCTGCTTGATCCGCGCGACGACGCCGCTCGCATCGGTGCGATCGGCGGCGCTGAATTCGGCCCCGAGCGCGCTCTCGTCTGCGGCCGCGAAGGCCTTCAGCGCGTCGACGATCGGCTGCGCGAGGTCGGTCCACTCACGCTCGTCGCGCTTCGTGACCGTGACGAAGCCCGGGGCGAGGAAGACCCCCACGACGCCCGGGACGGCGAAGAGACGCGCGGCGAGCGGGGAGACGGCGGCGCCCACGGGCTCCTGGAAGTTCGCCGTGACGCCGGGCGGCGTGATCTCCTGCGAGAGCACCCACTTCAGCGACTGGGGATTCGGTGTGCGTTCGGCGTGGAAACGGAAATCGAGCGAGAGAGCCATGCGCGAAAGGTAGCCGCGGGCCCGCGAAGCACCCGGCGCGCCGCCCGCGCCGGGCCAAGGTCCACTGGCCGATTTCCGGCGTGAGACCCAGCGGGGTCAGACCCGATTCGATCTCACGCGGGGCCGCCGAACACGCGCGCTTCGAAGTCCGCCAGCGTGCAGACGAGGAACCCGCGCGCCTCGGCGATGCGGCGCTCGCGCGCGCCGTTGTAGCCCCAGGCCGCCAGCACGCAGCGCGCGCCGAGCGCAGCCACGTCCTCGAGGTGATTGACCTTGTCGTCGACGAAGGTGATTTCGCTCACGCGCGCGCCGGCGAGCTCGGCGATGCGGCGCACGTGCTCGCGCTTCGAGTCGCTCGTCTCCTTGTCGAGCACGACGCCCTCGGGAAAGAGATCGGCGACGCCGTAGTGTGTCAGCAGCGCGCGCACCGAGTGGCGGTCCTTCGCGGTGGCGATGGCCAGCCGCACGTCGCCCGCGCGGCGGCGCAGCAACTCGCAGATGCCCGGGTACGGGCGCATGTGGGCGTGCCAGCCGGCGAGATCGCGCCTCATCCAGTCGGCGCGGCCCCGGTAGAACTGCTTGTGATACGCACGCAGCGCAGCCGCATCGAGCCCCCCGCGGAAGGCGTCGTAGGCGGCCTGGTCCGGCAGCGCGCGACCGCGCTCGATCGCCGTGAGTGCGACCGCATAGTCGGTGGCGCCGTTGCCGAGCGGCATCAGCGCGACGAACTGCGCGAAGAGCGCGTCGTCCTCTTCGCCGCGCGCGAAGCCGGGCGAGAGCAGCGCGCGATACGTGCGCAGCGCGACGATGAACGCCTCGCGTGCGGAGTCGCAGATCACGCCGTCGAAGTCGAGCGCCAGCACACGCATGAGGGGCGCACCGTAGCCGCCGCGCATCGGCTTGCGCGGCCGCGATATCGTCGTGCTCCCTCGCACCGGAGTCGACGCCATGGCCCTCACGTTGTCCTGCGCCTTCGCGACCTCGAACGACAGCCACGAGCACGCGCGCGTCGCCGAGACGCTCGGCTACCGCCGCGCCTGGTTCTACGACTCGCCGGCGCTCTATCCCGACGTGTGGGTGCAGCTGTGCCGCGCCGCCGAGCGCACCCAGCGCATCGGCCTCGGCCCGGCGGTGCTGGTGCCGAGTCTGCGGCACCCGATGACCAACGCCGCCGCGATCGCGACGCTCGCGCACCTCGCGGGCCCGGAGCGCGTCGCCGTCGCGATCGGCTCGGGCTTCACCGGCCGCCTCACGCTCGGCCAGCGCCCGCTGCCGTGGAAGCAGGTCGCGGAGTACGTACGCGCCGTCCGCGGCCTGCTGCGCGGTGAGGTCGTCGCGTGGGAGGGCCGCGCGATCCAGATGATGCACCCCGCCGGCTATGCGGCGCCGCGTCCGCTCGAGGTGCCGTTCGTGATCGCCGCCGCGGGCCCGAAGGGTGTCGCGGCCGCGCGCGAGCTCGGCGACGGCGTGTTCGGCTCCGCGCCGATCGGCGGCTTCGCGTGGAGCGTGCTGCTCGCGATGGGCACCGTGCTCGACCCGGGCGAGAGCCCCGGCAGTCCGCGCGCGATCGCGGCCGCTGGCCACGCCGCCGCGGTGCTGCTGCACTGGGGCATCGAGCACGGGCAGCTCGGCGCCGTCCCGAACGGCGCGGAGTGGGCGGCCGTCTACGAGCGCGTGCCGGAGCCGCTCCGACACCTCGCCCTGCACGACCAACACCTGATCGCCGTGAACTCGCGCGATCGCGCCTTCGTGAGCGGCGAGCTGCTCGCCAAGCAAGGGCTCGCGCTCGACCGCGCGGGCTGGCGCGCGAAGCTGGGCGCCCTCGAGGCGCAGGGCGTCACCGAGATCGCCTACCAGCCGGCCGGGCCGAACGTGCCGCGCGAGCTCGAAGCGATGGCGGAGGCCGCGCGCGCCTGATCCCTTCGCCGCCGCCTAGGAAGTCGCCGCGAGCTTCTCTTCGATCGACGCGACGGGCATCGGCTTGCCGTGCAGGTAGCCCTGCAGCACCTGGCAGCGCTCGCCGCGCAGGAATTCCGCCTGCCGCTCGTTCTCGACGCCCTCGGCGACGACGGTGAGGCCAAGGCGGTCGGCGATGCCGATCACCGCGGCGATCACGGCGCGCGCGTGCTCCTCGGACTCGATGCAGCGCACGAAAGAGCGGTCGATCTTCAGCGCGTCGATCGGCAGCCGCATCAGGTTCGAGAGCGTCGAGAAGCCGGTGCCGAAGTCGTCGAGCGCGATGCGCACGCCCATGCGCCGCAGCGCGGCGAGCGTTTCGGCAGCGGCGCCGAGGTCGTCGACGAACGCGCTCTCGGTGATCTCGAGCTCGAGGCGCTGCGGCGGCAGACCGCTCTCCGCGAGCGCCGCGCGCACGTTCTCGACGAGGCTGCCGCTGCGCAGCTGGTGGCTCGACACGTTCACCGCGACGCGCAGCGGCTCGTCCCCCGCGCGCCAGGCGAGCGCGGCGCGGCACGCCGCCTTCAGCACCCACTCGCCGAGCGGCAGGATCAGCCCGGTGTCCTCCGCGATCGCGATGAACTCGCCCGGCGCGATGGCGCCGCCGTCCGGCCCGCGCATGCGGACGAGCGCCTCGAGCGCCTGCCAGCGCCCGTCCAAGGCGGAGACCTGCGGCTGGTATTCGAGGAACAGGCCCTCGCCGCTCTCGAGCGCGCTCCGCAACAAGCGCTCGACCTCGAGCGCGCGCGTCGCCTCCGACGAGAGCTGCGCGCTGTAGAAGCGGTACTGCCCGCGCTGCGTGCGCTTCGCCTGTTGCATCGCGGTGACCGCGTTCTGCGCGAGGCGGCCCGCGTCCGCGCCGTCTTCAGGGAAGAGCGCGATGCCGGCGGTGGCCGAGACCTCGACGCGCTCGGCGCCCTGCGCCACCGGGCGGCTGGTCGCGCGCAAGAGGCGCCGCGCGAAGCCCTCGAGCTGCCCGGCGCCCGTGATGCCGCCGACGGCGATCATGTACTCGTCGCCCGCGATGCGGGACGCCACCGGTTCGCCCGCTTCGGCGAGCTCCTCGGCGCTGCGCGCGCACGACAGGATGCGCTTCGCGGTGTGCCGCAGGAGCTCGTCGGCGAAGGCCTGCCCATAGGCGTCGTTGATGCGCCGGAAGCGATCGAGCCCGAGCGCGACGACTGCGACCTGCTCGCCCTTCTCGCTCGCCTGCCGGATCGCGTGCTCGAGCGACGCGAACAGGAAGGCGCGGTTCGGCAACCCCGTGAGCGGGTCGTAGTTCGCGAGCCGATGGATGCGCTCTTCGCTCTCGCGCCGCTGTGTCACGTCCTGCACGGTGCCGTGCAGCAGGCCCTCGCCCGCGACGTCCCACTGCAGCTCGCCGCGCAGGTGCACCGTGCGCTCGCCGCGCCCGATCGCGAGCACGCGATGCTCGACGTCGAGGGGCGTGCCGTCGGCGACGGTGGTGTCGAAGGCCTTCTCGACGGCCGCGGCATCGGCCGGGTGGACGCACGCCAGGTAACGCGCGAAGCCGCGGCCGGCCTCTTCGGTGGGCGCGAGCTTCACGACGCGCTCCGCGTGCTCGGACCAGAACAGCACGCCCGACTCGCGCGACCATTGCCAGCTGCCGATCCGCGCGATGCGATGTGCCTCGGCGAGGGACGCGCGGCTCTGCTCGAGCTCGAGCAGCGTGTTGCGCAGCTGGCGCTGCGCCTCGTTCGAGCGCACGAGGAAGCGGGCGCGATAGGCGAGCAGCTGCGGGTCGATCGGCTTGCGCAGGAAGTCGCTCGCGCCGGCGGCGAAGGCGCGCTCGATCAGGCCCGGGCGATCGATGCCCGTCGTGAGCACGAGCGCCGCGCCGGCCCCCGACGGCAGATGCCGGATCGCCTCGCACAGCGAGACGCCGTCCCGCCCGGGCAGCTCGGCGTCGACCAGCACCAGCGCGGGCCGCACGTACGGCAAGCGCGCGAGCGCGGCGCCCGGGTCCGCCGCCTCCTCCACGGCGAAGTCCGCGGCCCGCAGCGCGCGCACCGCTTGCCCGCGCGCGACGGCGTCCGCGTCGATCACCAGGGCGCGGGGCGACGCGCGGCCGTCACGCATGGGTGCGGCCTCGGGATCGGTGCGCGGAGGCGACGGCGGGCGACAAGCGACCTCCTCCCGGCACGCAACGCGCACGCCGGGTCCATCGTTGATTCGTCCCGGCGCGCGGCAGGCTGAAGGCCCCGCCCGGCGGCGCTGCGCCCGCTGCGCTTCAGCGCCCGATCTCGAGCACCGCGGCGCCGCGCACGCGGTCCGCCTTCAGGTCGCGCAGCGCCTCGTGCGCCGCTGCGAGCGGGTAGCGCATCACCTGCGTACGAATGGGGATCTCTTCCGCGAGGCGCAAGAGAGCGCGGCCGTCGGCGCGCGTGTTCGCGGTGACGCTGCGCAGCGAGCGCTCCTGAAAGAGATGCGCCTGATGGTCGAGCGGCGGGATCGTCGAGAGATGGATGCCCGCCACCGCGAGCACGCCGCCGCGATCGAGCGCCGCGAGCGCGTCGGGGACGATCTCCCCGGCCGGCGCGAACAGGATCGCCGCGTCGAGCGGCTCGGGCGGCCGCTCGCCGGGCCCGCCCACCCAGTCCGCGCCGAGCTCGCGCGCGAGGCTCTGATGTCGGTCGCCGCGGCTCACGACGAACACCTCGTTCCCGTGATGGCGCGCGACCTGGATCGCGATGTGCGCCGAGCCGCCGAACCCGTAGATGCCGAGCCGCGCGCCGCGCCGCGCGACGCCGCACAGCGACCAGGCGCGGTAGCCGATGATGCCCGCGCACAGCAGCGGCGCGAGCTCCGCGGCGTCGCGCGACTCCGGCAACGCGTACACGAACTCTGCGTGCGCGACGACGCGTTCCGCGTAGCCGCCGTCCGCATCCCAGCCCGTGAAACGCGGCGCGAGGCACAGGTTCTCGGCGCTGCGCGCGCAGAAGCGGCACGCGCCGCACGCGCGGTGCAGCCACGCGACGCCGACGCGATCGCCTTCGCGAAGGCGCGCGACGCCGCGGCCGAGCGCGGCGACGCGCCCGACGACCTCGTGGCCCGGTACGACGTTCGGGCGATGCGGCGCGAGGTCGCCTTCGGCGACGTGGAGGTCGGTGCGGCACACGCCGCACACCTCGACGGCGACGAGCACCTCGCCCGCACCCGGCGCGGGCGCCGCGCGTTCCGCGAGCGCCAGCCCGCCGTCGCGTTCGATCGGCCCCGGCGCGCGAACTTCCCAGCAACGCATGTGGCGAACGTACCGCCGCGCGTTCGGGCGGGCTCAGCCGCCTTCGCGGGTGCTCTGTCGGTCGGCGCCGTGGTTCACGATCTCGGCGGGGAAGGCCTCGACGAGCAGGTCCAGCACGTCGCGCACCGAGACGACGCCGGTCGGCCGACCGCGCTCGTCGACGAGGGGCACGTGGCGGAAACCGCCGACGCTCATCATGCGCAGCACGTCGGCGACGCAGCCGTCCTCGCCGAGGCACTCGGGATCGACGGTCATCACCTGCTCGAGCGCGAGCGTCGCGGGATTGCGGCCGCCGTCGATAATGCGGAACAGCACGTCGCGTTCGGTGAAGATGCCGACGACGCGCGTCGCGTCGGTGCCGTCCTCCGTGACGAGCACGACGCCGCGATGCTCTTTCTGCATCGCGCGCACCGCGTCTGTGACGGAGTCCTCGCGGCCGAGAATCCGCGCACGGCGGGCCTGCAGCACGCCGGCCGGCGCTTCGAGCAGTGTCGCGTCGAAGTTGCGCGGTCGCTCCGTGTCGAAGTACGCCTCGTCGGCTTCGACGAGGGAACCGAGGTCGTCGCGCTCGATCTCCATGCGGGAGCCCTCCTCGCGAGACGGCCCGATCCTACACCCCGCGCGACCGCGTCCGACGTGACTTCTCGCACGTCCGACGGAGATTTCGTGCGCGCCGATTCCGGCGCAGCCCGCTCAGGGCGCGGGGGAGTCGTCCGGACGGCGGCTGATCTGGGGCGCGATCGCGACACCGAACAGCGTCGCGAGGCGTCCGAGGAAGCCGTGGACGTCGGCGTGCAGCTCTTCGTCGCGCATCGCGCGGGCCAGGCGACCCCACGGAAAGCGCTGTCCGTTGGCCGCGAGCCGACGCTTCGCGTCGAGCTCGCGCCAGCCGCGCACGTCGTCGTCGGCGGGCAGGCCGTTCTCGAGCTCTCGAAGCGCGCGCGCGTCCGCGTAGCGCAGCACACGGCGCAGCGCGTCGGGCACGAGCAGGTAGCTCTCGATGTGGCGACGGCTCCAGACGTAGAGCTCGAGCCCCTCGGCGCCGGCTTCGGGCAGCGCGAGCTCCTGGTCGCGATCGAGCACGCACAGCCCGCGCGCTTCCGCGTGCTCGCTGCGCGCGTTCGCGAGGTGCTCGCGCGCACGCGCCGGCTGCTTGCCGCCGAGGATCACGGTGCACTCGCGCACGTACGCGGCGAGGGGGCGCGAGGTGCGCTGCGCCCACCCCTCGACGATCTCGCGATCGCGTGGCCCTTCGACGTAGAGGAACGTGCGCGGCCCGCGCTGGACGGGCCGGAAGTCGCGCGCTGTGGAGATGCGCCGGGACACGATCGCCTTCGGGAGGGGCAGCTGGAACGCGCAGCAACGTAGGGCACGGGCGGCGCGCTCGCCGCGTCGCGCCTGGAATCCCTCGCGGAGGATTCGCGAGCTGCCTGCTAGCCGGGCGCGCTGCGCTCGAGGACCGCGAGCGCTTCGAGGTGCGGCGTCTGCGGGAACAGATCGAATCCGCGACAGCTCGCGAGCCGGTAGCCGCTCGCGAGCAGCACGCGCAGATCGCGCGCGAGCGTCGCGGGATCGCACGACACGTAGACGATGCGGCGCGCAGCGAGCTTCGCGAGCGCCGCGGCCTCGCTCTCGCCGATGCCCGTGCGCGGTGGATCGAGCACGATCACCTCCGGCGCGAGGCGCGCGACGTCTGCGCTCTTCAGCGCGCGCGCGGCGCGCTGCGCGAGCACCCGCACGTTCGCGCACCGGGCGCGCTCGAGGTTCGCGCTCAGATCGGCGGCGGCGCGCGGCTCGGACTCGACCGCGATCAGCTCCGCGAATTGCGCGGCGAGGCCGAGCGTGAAGAAGCCCGCGCCTGCGTGCAGCTCGAGCGCGCGTGCGCCGCGGCCGGCTTCGGCGAGCACCGCGTCGGCGAGCGCGCCGCGCAGCGTCGCGTGCGCCTGGAAGAATCCGCGCGGCGAGATCGCGACGCTGCCGCCGCGCG
>CAZCTH010000163.1:0-9448 GCA_964501435.1 uncultured Spirochaetales bacterium
CAGCATGAGCGCGGCGGTGGTGCGCGCGGCCGGGCTCGCGAAGCGCTTCGGCCCGCTGTCCGCGCTGCATCCGCTCGACCTCGCGCTCGCGCCGGGCGAGACGCTCGCGCTGCTCGGGCCGAACGGCGCGGGCAAGTCGACGCTGCTGCGCCTGCTCGCCGGGCTCGCGCGCCCGAGCGCAGGCACGGTCGCGGTCGGCGCCGAAACCGCCTCGCGGCCCGCGCAGCGCGCGGCCGTCGGGCTCGTCGCCCACGCCACCTTCCTCTACGCGCAGCTCACGGCCCGCGAGAACCTCGCGCTGGCCGCCAAGCTCTACGGCGTCCCGCGGCCGGACGCGCGCGCCGCGGAGCTGATCGCCGCCCACGCGCTCGGGCCGGTCGCCGAGCGTGCGGCCGGCGAGCTCTCCCGCGGCTGGTCGCAACGGGTGGCGATCGCGCGCGCGGTCGTGCACGAGCCGACGCTGCTGCTGCTCGACGAGCCGTTCACGGGCCTCGACCCGCGCGCCGCCGAGCAGCTCGCCGAGCGCCTCGCGGCGCAGCGCGGCGGCGCACGCGCCGCGGTGCTCGTCACCCACGAGCTGGCCCGCGCGGTCCAGCTCGCGACGCGCGCGCTCGTGCTGGTGCGCGGGCGGGCGCGCGCGCTTCCGCCGGGCGCGCTCGCGAACGTGGCCGCGCTCGAGGCCGCCTACCGCGAAGCCGTCGCCGCGCTCGAGGCCGCGCCGTGAGCGCCCTGCTGGCCGTGCTCTGGAAGGACCTTGCGATCGAGTGGCGCAGCCGCGACCGCGTGACGGCGATGCTCGTGTTCTCGCTGCTCGTCGTGCTCGTGCTCTACTTCGCGGCGCCGCCCTCGATCGACGCGTCGCGGAACGGCTACGTGCCCGGCCTCGTGTGGGTTGCCTACGTGTTCGCGGGCGTGCTCGGCATGAACCGCGCGTTCGCGGCCGAGCTCGAGAACGACGCCCTCTCGGCCCTCGCCCTCGCGCCGGTCGATCGCGGCTTCCTGTTCGTGGGCAAGGCCCTCGCGAGCTTCGCGATCCTGGCGCTCGTCCAGGGGCTCACCGCGGTCTTCTTCGCGCTGGCGTTCGGTCTCGACCTGTGGCCCGTCGCGCCGCAGCTCGCCGCGGTCGCCTTGCTGGGCGGGTTCGGCATCGCCTGCGCCGGCACCTTGCTCGCCGCCATCAGCGTCCGCACCCGCTACCGCGAGGTCATGCTGCCGCTGCTGCTGTTGCCGCTGCTCGTGCCCGTGCTGCTCGCGGCCGTGCGGGCCACCACCCAGCTGCTCGCGAGCGGGTCGCTACCGTGGCCGCCCGTCCAGATGCTGATCGTGGCGGACGCGGTGTACGCGATCGTGTCGTTCCTGAGCTTCGAGTACGTGCTCGATGAGTGAGGGCCAAGCGGGCATGCAGCGCTGGAAACAGGCAACCGCCGTCGCCGCCGGTCTCCTCGGCGTCGCCTGGGCCTGGGCAGTCTGGCAGGCGCCGCTCGACTCGGTCCAGGGCGTGATCCAGAAGATCCTGTACGTGCATCCCCCCTTGGCGTTCGCGGCGTACGCGGGCTTCATCGGCGCCGCCCTCGCCGGCGCGCTGTTCCTGGCCCGCGGCGACGAACGCCTCGACCGCTTCGCCGCCGCGTCCGCGGAGGTCGGGGTCGTGTTCTGCACCCTGATGCTGCTGACGGGCCCGATCTGGGCGAAGGGCACCTGGGGCAAGTGGTGGACGTGGGACCCGCGCCTCACCGTGACGCTGCTGCTCTACCTCACCTACGTCGCCTACCTGCTCCTGCGCAGCTTCACCGAGGGCAGCGAGCGGGCCGCCCGCTTCGCAGCGGTGTACGCGATCCTCGGCGCCGCGCTGATCCCCCTCAACTACTACGCGATCGAGCTGTTCGGGAACCGCGCCCTGCACCCGGACAACCTCGAGCGCGGCAGCCTCGGCGAAGGCATGGGCCTGCCCTTCCTGCTCGGTGTGCTCGCCACCCTCGCCACCTTCGCCTTCCTGCTCGTCCGCCGCTTCGAGGTCGGCGAGCTGCGCGCTGCGCGCGCGGAGCAACTCGCGCGCGCGGCGCAGCGGGAGGGCGCATGAGCTACGTGATCGCCGCCTATGCCGTGACGCTCGCCACGCTCTTCGCGTACGGCCTGCGACTCTCGGCCGAAGCGCGCGCGCTGCGCGAGGAAATCTCTCGCGCGCGCTCAAATGGCGGTTGACACTCGCGCGCGCAGCGAAGTACAAACCCAGCGCCCGACCGGCTTCGCCGGCTTGGTTTTCCGCTCGGTTCCAGCGCTCGTTGCCCCTCCCGACGCCGCCCTCCTGCGCATCCCTTGCAGGCCGAACGCCGCCGCGAGCTGTGACGAACGTTGCGTAGCGGAGGCCCGGACGGCGGTCGCAGGGCGATCGGTTTCCCAACCTCGGACCCGCGCTGCACTGCGCTCCCTCGCGCCGTGCCTCGCCGAGGCGGCAACTCGAACGCACGAGAACCCTCAACTCGTCTCCCCAACAACTCAACTCGCCACGGTGCTCCCCCCAACACCTCGCGTGGCATGGTGCTCGCATTCTCCGGATCCCATCGGGACCGGCGAGGCGAGCTCGGGAACGCCGCGGTCACCCGCCCTACCGGAGGCCCTCCCCCCATGGCCAGCATGAAGCGCGGTGTCGGTTACTGCGAGAACACCGACTGCGAGGACTACGCGAAGGGCGTGTTCCTCCTCAACCACGGCGACACCTTCTACTGCCCGCGCTGTCGCCAGCTCGGCAAGGTGGAGAAGGAGCGCGGCTTCTACACGGGCAACTCGGACATCTTCAAAGAGGTCCGCGTCGAGTACAACTTCGATCCGATCAACGGCGTCTACCGCGAGATCGCGATCGTGCGCGACGAGAGCCTTTGGGGCCGCAACAACGTCTACACGCTGCAGTCGCCGCTGATCAAGACGGAGAAGCGCGCGCTGAAGGTCGCCGAGGCGATCCTCGCGAACCTGAACCGCTACCGCGGCCTCTTGAACGGCGACGAGATCCCGCGCACGACCGAGATCATCCTCTCCTTCGACGAGCCGCTCGACGAGTTCCGGCGCAAGGTCGCCCAGCTCGGCCGCGAGCTCGAGGCGAGCGGGCTGCGCGACTCGCGCCCGTAGCCTCTCCGATGTTCGCGGCCGAGTGAAGCCGGCCGCGAATCCAAGACCGCCCACCTGCGATTGGCGTTGCAGGTGGGCGGTTTGCGTTCGTGCCGCGGCGATCCGGACCCGCTGCGAGGCCTAGCGCGCGAACGCCCCCGCGCCGCCGCGCCAGCGCACGCGCAGGTCGATCGCGAAGCCCGCGGCGATCGCGCCCGCGCCGAGGCGCTCTTCGCGTGCGACGGGCGGGCCGCCGCGCAGCGCGTCCTCGAGCGGCTCGCGGAACCACGGGAACAGCTCGGGCGGGAGCGCGTGCGGCGGGAACCAGGCGACCACGGGCGTCTCGTCGCTCGGCGCGAGCGCGCCGCCCACCACGCGCGCGCGATGCACGATGGCGCGGTGCGCGAAGAACCCGGTTCGTCGGTACTCGCCGACGAAGCCGTCGAGGGCGATCGCGAGCCCGGTCTCCTCACGCACTTCGCGAACGAGCGCGGCCTCGTCGGATTCGCCGGGCGCGAGGTTGCCGCCGGGCAGCTCGAAGCCCATCAGGTCGCTGCGCAGCGCGAGCAGCACTCCGCGCTCGGAGAGCACCACGGCCTGCACGACGCGGCGCTCGCCGCCGGCGGTGGGGCCGACCATCCCCTTCAGCGCGTTGCGCGCGTGGTCGAGCGGGAGCCGCGCGAGCGCGCGGACCGCCGCGCGGACGGTCACGCGGGGCTCCGGCTCGCGCGCGGCGTGCGCATGGGCCTCGCTCGCAGCGCTAGCCGACGATCTTGCTGAGCGGGTACTCGACGATGCCGCGGGCGCCGCGGTCGACGAGCTCGGGCAGGAGATCGCGCACGAGCCTCTCTTCGATGACGGTGTTGAGCGCCACCCAGCTCTCGTCCGTCAACGTCGAGATGGTCGGCGAGCCGAGCGCGGGCAGCACGTCGAGCACCTTCTGGAGGTGCGCGCGCGGGACGTTCATCATCAGGCCGACGCGGCCGGCGGCGGCGATCGCGCCGTTCAAGAGCAACAGCAGCCGCTCCATCTTGCGGCGCTTCCAGTCGTCGGCGTGAGCGTCCTTGTTCGCGATGAAGCGCGGCGTGCTCTCGAGCACCGTGTCGATCACGCGCAGCCGGTTGGCGCGGATCGAGGAGCCCGTCTCGGAGACGTCCACGATGGCGTCGGCGAGCAGCGGCGGCTTCACCTCGGTGGCGCCGTAGGAGAACTCGACCTCGGCCTTCACGCCGTGCTGCTTCAGGTAGCGCTTGGTGAGCCCGACCGTCTCGGTCGCGATGCGGCCACCCTCGAGGTCTTTCACGGATTTGATGTGGGAGTCCTCTTTCACCGCGAGCAGCCAGCGCACGGGCCGGTAGTTCGGCCAGGGCGCGCGCAGGTCGGCGAGCTCCTTCACCTTCGCGCCGTTCTCGAGCACCCAGTCGACGCCGGTGATGCCCGCGTCGAGCACGCCCTGCTCGACGTAGCGCGCGACTTCCTGCGCGCGGATCAGCACGCACGAGAGCTCGGGGTCGTCGATCTCCGGGTAGTAGGAGCGATCCGGAATCCGGAGATTGAAGCCGGCCAGCGCGAAGAGCTTCGCGGTGGTGTCCTGCAGACTGCCCTTCGGCAGCCCAAGCACGAGCTGACGCTTGCCTTCGACGCGCTTCATTTCTTGTAGACCTTCTCGGGGTCGAAGAGCGGCTCGCTCGTGGTTCGCCAACTGCCGTCGCTCTCGTGGAGCCGGTAGAAGCAGCTGCGGCGCCCCGTGTGGCACGCCGCACCGCCCTTCTGGTCGACCTGGAGCACCACCGCGTCGCCGTCGCAGTCCACGCGCAGCGACTTCAGCGTCTGGGTGTTCCCACTCGACTCGCCCTTGTGCCAGAGCTCGTTCCGCGAGGTGCTCCAGTAGACGACCTCGCCGCGCGCGAGGGTCTCGCGGAAGGCCTCTTCGTTCATGTAGGCGACCATCAGGATCTCGCCGGTCGCATGGTCCTGCGCGATGGCAGTGATTAGGCCGCCGCGCTTCGCGAAATCCGGGAGTGCTTCCGCCGTCGCCATGAGGGCGCGCACCTTACCCGCCGGCCAACTCCGTTGCCAGACGAGCGCGCAGGGTGGCGAGCTCCGCAAAAGAGGGGCCGCGCTCGTAGACGGCCTCGCGCTCGGCGTTGCGGGCCTGCCGCAGCACGCCGCGTTGGGCCATCAGCTCGAGCGCATTCTTGAACGTGACGGGGTTCCAGCCCTCGGGCCGGCGCACCTCGCCCAGCAGCTGGGCGCGGCGGTGGTAGGTCTCGCTCGCCTTCTCGATCGCCGCGGCGGTCGCGGGGCCGTCCAGGCTCTCGACGGTGCAGAACGCGACGTAGTACGCCTCGAGCACGCTGCGGGTCTGCTCGGCGAGGAACACGAGGGTCGCGCGGGCGGGCTCGGCGGCGCGCACGCGGCCGGCCATGCGCTCGAGCAGGTCGCCGTGGGCAAACGCTTCGAGGAACACATCGAACTGGGCGGCCTGGGCCTCGGCGCGCGGCGCGAACCACTCGACGTCGAGCAGGTCGAGCCAGAACGCGACGTCCTCGCGGAGCACCCGCTCCTCACACGACCCCGCGAGCAGGCGCCGCGCGATCAGGCTCGGCGCCGCGAGGGCGTGGTAGATGCCGTTTCGATAGACGTCGAGGGCGCGGCGATTCGGCTCGTCGAAGTAGATCAGCTCGCCGCGCAGGTCGCGCTCCGAGCGCATCAGGCCGAGCCGGATCAGGAAGTCGATCGACTCGGCGAAACGGTGCTCGATGTCGGCGTCGAGGGCGGGCGTGAGCCGCACGCCCTGCAGCCGCAACAACCCGACCAGCTGCGCCATGCGCGCCTCGAGATCGGTCCGGAACATGCCGCGGTGCGGCTCGCCGAGCAGCGCCGCCGCCGCGACGCTCGTCGCGGTCGCCACCATCGACCAGTTGATGCGCTCGACCAGCTCGCGACCGAGGCCCTCGACGATCGCGCGCCGCTCGGGCTCCGCGGCATCTCCCTGCCGCCAGAGGTCGGCGCGTCCCGCGAGCGTGTCCGCGAGCGACACGGGCTCGCCGAAATTCAGGTACACGCTGCCGAAGTTGCGCGAGAGCACCTTCCTCGCGCGCACGAGCCCACGCATGCTCTCGGCCTCCTTCGGGCCACCCTCGAGCTCCTGCACCATCGCGCCCTCTTCCACGAGTCGCTCGTAACTGATCGCGACGGGCACGTAGAAGAGATCGCGGCGGCCGCTGTCCACGAAGCCCTGGATCGTCCAGGCCAGCATGCCGAAGCGCGGCGCGAGGGTCTTGCCCGTGCGCGAGCGCGAGCCCTCGATGAAGAACTCCTGGGTGAAGCCCTCGCGCACGAGGAACATCACGTAGGCGCGAAACACCGCCTTGTAGATCGGGTCCGCCAGCGAACGCCGCATGAAGAACGCGCCCGCGCGTCGGAACAGGAAGCCGAACGGGCCGAACGCCATGTTCTCGCGCGCGAGGATGTGCGGCGGCACGAGATAGTTCTCGTAGAACAGCCACGACAGGATCAGGAAGTCGAAGTACGACCGATGGCTCGGAACCAGCACGACGGCGTGCTTGCGCGCATGCTCGGCGATCTGCTCGAGGCCGCGCGTCTCGATGCGCTGGAAGAGGCGTCGGAATAGCAGGCTCACGACGGTCGCCAGCAGCGCGATCACGGACGAGCTCATGTTCGCGGCGATCTCGTCGAACACGCGCTCGGCCTGCGCGCGCGCCGCCTCGATCGAGCTGCGCCCGCTCTGCGCCCGCTCGCCGATCGCTTCCTGCACGCCCGGATCGGCCAGCACGAGCTCCTGCACCTTGTGGCGCGGGCGCAGCAGCGGCCCCTCGGCCACGCGCTCCTCGGCGGACACGAACTGCATCGCCTTGCGGCGCAGCCGGCGCACGAGCGCCTCGCGGTCCGCGCCCTGTTCCTGGGCGAGGAACGCGGTCAGATCGATCGGGTCGCCGGTCTTGATCGAGAGGTCGCGGTAGGTGAGCAGGAACGAGGTGACCTTCGCGAGGTCGCCTGGGCGCGCCGACGCGCCGCGATAGAGGTTGAGGAAGCGGCGCTCCGCGCGCGGACCCTTGCGCCAGAACAGCGCGAGCGGCACGACGTTCACGGGCTTGCCCTCGGCGGCGACCTCGGCGAGCTCGTCGAGCAGCTCGAGCTCGCGATGGCTGCGCGCGATCGCCTCGGCGGGGCTCCGTAACAACGCGGCGAGGCGCTCGGTGCGCAGGAACAGGAACGCGGACTCCCCGGCGCTCGCCACGCGCCGCAGCCGCGTGCGCCCGAGTCGCGCCGGATCGCCGCGATTCGCGCGCCGCAGCCCGCGCATCAGGAACGCCGGCACGCTCCGCCACCATGGGCGGTAGTACCAGTACTGGATGCCGTTGGCGTACGCGCTGAGGCGCAGCCCCTCGCGCGCGAACAGCGCGTTGAACAGGAAGTAGTCGAGGCGGCTCGCGTAGCGCATCACGTAGACGACCGCGCCCTTCGCCTCGGCGTCGCGCAGCTTGGCGCGCGTCGCGTCGTCGAAGTCGAGGTGCGCGAAGAAGCGCCGCGCGAACCAGCGGAACAGCACCTGGAAGCGCGGCGTCATCGCGCTCCCGGCATCGGCGACGCTCGGGTTCGCGGTGCGAACGCGGCTGGGCTGGGCGTCCGGCATGGGCGGAGGTTTACCTGGCGGGGCCGCCCTTCGCTCGGCGGCGCCCCGCGGCCGTGGGACGGCGCAAGAGAAAGGGCCGGAGCGGTCGTCCGCTCCGGCCCTCGAGAACGATCCGGCGGCTCAGCCCGGCAGCAGGATGTCGTTGATGCGCGCTGCGACCTCTTCGGCGGACCAGAGGCCCCCGTTGTCGGTCTTGTTGACGCCCGGCGCCGTGACCATGCGCATTTCCGCGATGCGGCCGCCGCCCACCAGGAAGGTCTTGTCCGTGAGCTCGCTCGCGAGCTCGCTCGCGAGGAACACCACCAGCGGCGAGACGAGCTTCGGGTTCATCTTCTCCTTCATCGAAGGATCCTGGAAGCCCGCGAGGTCGCCGGTCAGGCGCGTGTGCGCGATCGGGGCGAGCGAGTAGCAGCGGATCTTGCTCTTCTTGCCCTCGAGCGCGACGCAGCGCGTGAAGCCCCAGATGCCGGCCTTCGCCGCGCCGTAGTTCGACTGGCCGAAGTTGCCGTTCAGGCCCGAGGTCGACGACGTGTTGATGATCACGCCCCCCTGCCCGCGCTCCTTCATGTGCGTGAAGGCCGGACGCGTCACGCAGTAGGTGCCCTTCAGGTGCACCTGCACGACGATGTCGAACATGTCCTCGGTGGTGTTCACGAGGGACTTGTCGCGCAGGATGCCGGCGTTGTTCACGCAGATGTCGAGCTTCCCGAACGCGTCGATCGCCGCCTTCACGATGCGCTCGCCGCCTTCGACCGTCGCGACGCTGTCGTACTGCGCGACCGCCGTCCCGCCGTTCGCCTTGATCTCCGCGACGACCTGGTCGGCCATCGAGTGGGCGCCGCTGCCGCTGCCGTCCCGCGCGCCGCCGAGATCGTTGACGACCACCTTCGCGCCCTCGCGCGCCAGGGCGAGCGCATGCTCGCGACCGAGACCACCGCCAGCGCCCGTGACGAGCGCGACCTTGCCATCCAGAAGACCCATCGAGATCTCTCCAAGCAGATAGGGGTTTGAGGGGCGGCACCGTAGCAACGATCGCCACGCGCCGGGGGGTTGGGTGCGGCGGGTCGGGGGCGCGCGGGGGGCTGCGGCGGGTGGCTCGCTGCGGCCCTTTGAAGGGAATCGCCGCTGGTGGCGTGCGCACGCTGACTGAAGTCGCGCATTCCATGGGGGCCTTGCTGCGCTTGACCCCGCCGCAGCCCCCCGCGCGCCCCCGACCCGCCACGCGCAGCGAGCCGACGCCGCGACGCGCACCGTTGCACTCGCAATGGAGAACGCCGGGGCCGGGCCCGCGGGGCCCGGCCCCGGCGCGCTTCGCGCGCACGCGCTTGGTGCACGCAACTTCTGCGAGGCGTCGCGCGGGCACTGAACGTCTTGCTCTCGCGAGGCAACGAGCCCCACGCGCGGATTCCGGTCTCCGACGACCCCGCTCCGCGATGCCGCGAAGCGGCGAGCCACTCGATCGCGAAAGCAGGGCAGACCCCCACGACTGCGCGCGCAGGGTGCCCGCGCGCGCGAAGCGCGAATCCGACGGCCCTCGAAGGGCCGTCGGATTCGCCCTCCGCCCAAGACCCCGGTCTCGACGCCGAGCACGGCAACGTGCGCGTCGCGCGGCGGCGGCGGGGGCGGGGCTGCGGCGGGGTCAAGCGCAGCGAGGCCCCAACGCAATGTGCGACTTCAGAGAATGCA
>CAZCTH010000164.1:0-9433 GCA_964501435.1 uncultured Spirochaetales bacterium
GGTCGCCCCGGCGCCTGCGCTCGCGAGCTTCCCGGGCGCGCTCGTGCGCGAGGTGGCGGGCGCGGTGCGCCTGCTGCTCGGCGCTGACGCAATCGGCGTCAGCGGCCAGGTGCTGGCCGCGGATTGCGGGAGGACGTGGTGACGCCCGAAACGGCGACGCGCGTCGCCGTGGTCACCGGCGCGAGCGGCGGCGTCGGGCGCGGCATTGCGCTCGCCTGCGGCGCCGCGGGCTGGCGCGTGTGGATCGCGGCGCGGCGCGCGCCGGAGGGCGAAGCGGTCGCGCGCGAAGTGGACGCCGCCGGCGGAGCCGGGCGCTTCGTCGCGTGCGATGCCGCGGACCGCGCCTCGGTGGAGCGGGCGATCGCCGCGATCCTCGCGCGCGACGGGCGCCTCGACGCCGTCGCGCACAACGCCACGAGCGGACTCTCGCCGAAGCCGACGAGCCTGCGCGACGTTCCCCTCGCCGAAGTGCGCGACCACGTCGCGGTCTCGCTGCGCGGCGCGTACTGGCTCGCGCGCGCTGCCCACGCGCCGCTGCGCGCCGCCCGCGGCGCCTATCTCTTGCTGACCTCGGAGGCGGGCTTCGAGGGCAAGGCGAAGCTTCCCGTCTACGCCGCGGTCAAGGCGGCGCAGCGCGGCTTCGCGCGCGCCCTCGCGCGCGAGTGGGGCGCCGACGGCATCCGCGTGAACTCGCTCGCGCCGCTGGCCGCGAGCCCCGCGATGGAGCGCGCCTTCGCGCTCGATCCGGCGATGCGCGACCGCGTGCTCGGACGCAACCCGCTCGGCGTGCTCGGCGAGCCCGTCGCCGACGTCGGCGTCGCCGCGCGCTTCCTGCTGTCCGACGACGCGCGCTACGTCACCGGCCACGCCCTGATGGTGGACGGCGGCAGCTGTCCCGTCACGTGACGAACACGCGGAGCCGCCCCCGATGAGCCCCGTCGACTTCGACCCGTTCGACGCGAAGTGGTTCGAGGATCCGTATCCCGCTTATCAGGCGCTGCGGCGCGACGCGCCGGCCTACTGCCGCGAGATCGCACGCCCGCGCGTGTGGACGCGCTACTGGATGCTTTCGCGCGCCGCGGACGTGAACGCGGCGCTGCTCGACTGGCGCACGTTCTCGTCGGCGCGCGGGACGCTGATCGACACCGACATCTCGCTGATCCCGCCGAACATCTTCAACATGGACCCGCCGCGGCACGACGAGCTGCGCGCGCTGCTCGCCCGGGTGCTCACGCCCGCGCGCGTCGCGGGCCTCGAAGCGGGCGTGCGCGAGTACGCGACCGCGCTCGCGCGCGAGCACCGTGAGCGCGGGCGCTTCGACGCCGCCACCGCGTTCGCGCAGCGGATCCCCACCGTCACGATGTGCGAGCTGATGGACCTGCCGCGCAGCGAGCGCGAACGCTTCCTCGCCTGGAATCTCGCGACGCTCGCGGGCGGCGACTTCACGAGCCCGGCCGCGCTCGCCGCCTATGCGGAGATGGAAGTGTATTGGCGCGGGCTGGTGGCCGAGCGCCGCAAGAAGCCCGGTGCGGACCTGATCTCGCAGATCCTCCACACGGAGGTGCGCGGGGCGGCGCTCAGCGACGCGGAGATCGCGGGCTTCTGCTCGCTGCTGCACGACGCGGCGCAGAACACCACGATGAACATGATCGCGAACACCATCATCGCGCTCGCTCGCCACCCCGCGCAGCGCCGGAGGCTCGCGGCGGAGCCTGCGCTGTGGACGACCGCGGTGGACGAGCTGCTCCGCTTCGTTTCGCCCGTGCAGGGACTCGCGCGCACGACGACCCGCGCAGTCGAGATCTGCGGCGCGAAGATCCCCGCCGGCGAGCAGATCCTCCTGCTCTACGGCTCGGCGAACCACGACGAGACGGTCTTCGAGCACGCCGAGGCGCTCGACTTCGCGCGCCCGAGCCGGTTCCACTGGGCGTTCGGCCACGGCATCCACACCTGTCTCGGCGCTTCGGCCGCGCGGCTCGAGATCCGGGTCGCGCTGCAAGCCCTGATGGCCGAGCTCGGCGACTGGGACGTCGAAGAGAGCGGCATCGTGCGCAATCAGCTCGTGCCGACGCGGGGCGTCGCTTGCGCGCCGGTGGTCGTCGGAGCGAGTCGCTAGGAGGTTCGAGATGACGCGGCTCCGCGGGCGCGTGGCGATCGTGACGGGCGGCGGCTCGGGCATCGGGCGCGCGAGCGCGCTCGCGCTCGCGCGCGAAGGCGCGGCGGTGCTGGTGGCGGATCTCTCGCTCGAGGGCGCGGAGCGCGTGGCCGGGGAGATCGTCGCGGCGGGCGGCCGCGCGGCCGCTCGCGCCGTCGACGTCTCGGACGAGGCGTCGGTCGCCGGCATGGTCGCCGACGCGGTCGCGCGCTTCGGCGGGCTCGACGTGCTGCACAACAACGCGGCCGCGACGAGCTGGGACGTCCTCGGCGGCGACGGGGAGATCACGGGCCTCGATCTCGCGATCTGGGAGCGCTCGCTCGCGGTGAACCTGCGCGGCCCCTTCCTCGGCTGCAAGCACGCGATCCCCGCGATGCTGAAGCGCGGCCGCGGGGCGATCGTGAATACGTCGTCCGCGTCGGGCGCGACGGGCGACCTCGTGCGGACCGCGTACGGCGTGTCGAAGGCCGGCGTCGACGGCCTCACGCGCTACGTCGCGACGCAGTACGGCAAGCGCGGCATCCGCTGCAACGCGATCGCGCCCGGTGTGATCGAGACGCCCGCGCTGCGCCAGAACGTGCCCGCGGAGCAGATCGCGCTGTTCGAGCGCCACCATCTCACGCCGCGCCTCGGCTCGCCCGAGGACATCGCGGCGGCGGTCGTGTTCCTCGCGTCGGACGACGCGGCCTTCATCACCGGTCAGGTGATCGCCGTCGACGGAGGCTTGCTCGCGCACCATCCGACCGTCGCCGAAGTGCGCGCGCTGGGAGAGTCCCGGTGAAGAGCGATCTCACGTTCGACCCCTTCGATCCGAAACAGACGCAGCACATGTGGGACATGCTCGCGCGCATGCGCCGCGAGGCGCCGGTGACGCGTCCGGTCCCGGGCTTCGTGTTCGTCGCGCGCTATCAGGACGTGAAGAACGTGTTCCGCGACGCGGCGACGTACTCGGCGCGCGAGGGCTTCCGCGGCGCGGGCGTCGTGCTGCCGTACGAAGAGAGCTTCCTCGGCGAGCTCGACCCGCCGGAGCACCCGAAGCTGCGCATGCTGATGATGCAGGCGTTCCGGCCGGGCATGGAGCGCGCGGCCGAGCCGTTCACGCGCGCCTTCGGCGCGCGCAAGCTCGCAGCGATCGTGGCGAAGGGCGGCGGCGATCTCGTCTCGGAGCTCGGCATCCACCTGCCGCCGGCGGTGACGGCGCACATGCTCGGCATTCCGACCGAGCACATCGAGCGCGTCGGCCAGTGGGGGTTCGAGCTGCTCCACAGCGACTGGCCCCAGTGGAATCGCACGGAGCGGGGCGAAGGGCTCGGCGGCGCGTTCCCGGAGTTCGCGGCGTTCCTCGACGAGCAGATCGCGCTGCGGCGCAGCGCGGCGACGCCGCCCGACGACATGCTCGCGCGCATGACGCATGCAGAGGTCGAAGGGCAGCGGCTCTCGTCGCTTCAGATCCGCACGCTCGCCGCGAACTGCCTGCTCGCGAGCCAGTCGACCGCGAATCTCATCGGCAATCTCCTCCATCGCTTCGCGAGCGACCCCGCGTTCGAGCGCGCGCTGCGCGAGAACCGCGCGCTCCTGCCGGCGGCCGTCGAGGAGTCGCTGCGCTTCGACTGCCCCGTGCTCTTCCTCTTCCGCACCGCGCGCGTCGACCACGAGATCGCGGGCGAGAAGGTGCGCGCCGGGGAGCGCATCATCATGGGCATCGCTTCGGGCAATCGCGACGAGACGGTGTGGGAGCGCGCGAACGAGTACTGGCTCGGCCGCGACTGGAAGCAGGCGCCGGAGATCCTCACGTTCGGGCCTGGCCCCCACCTCTGTCTCGGCAACATGATCGCGCGCATGGAAGCGCGCGTGATGCTCGAGCTGGTGATGGACACGCTCGCGCCGGGCCAGCTGCGGCTCGCGCCCGGCTACGCCCATCCCCTGGTGCCGATGTTTCTCGAGAACGGCCCCGAACGGCTCGACGTGGTGACGTGAGCGAGCGAAGGAGCTCCCGATGAGCGACGAGATCCTCTGCGAGGTCGGCGACCCGGTCGCGACGATTCGGCTGAATCGGCCCGACAAGCTGAACGCGCTGACGTACCCGATGCTGCGCGCGCTGCGCGCCGCCGTGGACGACGCGGCCGCGGATCCGCGCGTCGTCGGCATCGTGATCACCGGCGAGGGGCGCGGCTTCTGCGCGGGCCTCGACGCGAGCGTGCTCGCGGAGACTTCGTCCCAGGGCAGCGCCGCGCGCACGCGCGAGCCCGAGGGCGAGCTGCCCGGGCTGGTATCGTACCTGTTGCGCGTGCCGAAGCCGGTGATCGCGGCGGTGAACGGGCCGGCGGCGGGCGGCGGCTTCGTGCTCGCCTGCATGAGCGACGTGCGCTTCGCCTCGACGCAGGCGTCGTTCACGACCGTGTTCTCGAAGCGCGGGCTGATCTCCGAGCACGGCACGAGCTGGATCCTCCCGCGCCTGCTCGGGGCCGGCCGCGCGCTCGAGCTGCTGTGGAGCTCGCGCAAGGTGGGCGCGGAGGAGGCGCTGCGCATCGGGCTGGTCGAGTTCGTGACGCCGCCCGAAGAGCTCGTGGCGCGCGCGCAGGGCTTCGTGCGCGATCTCGCCGCGAACGTGTCGCCCGGCTCGCTGCGCGAGACCAAGCGGCTCGTCTACGACCACCTCGGCCTCGGCGTCGAGCCGGCCCTGCGCGACGCCGACGCCGCGCAATGGCGTGCGCTCGACCACCCCGACGCGCTCGAAGGCGCGCAGTCCTACCTGCAGAAGCGAGCACCGCGCTTCGAGCGAATCGGCAAAGGCCGCGACGTCCGATGACCGTGTTCGCCAAAGGCCGGGGACGTTGGTTCACGGAAGCGCCGCCCGCGCCTCGTGAACCAACGTCCCCGGGCACTCGCGAACACGTGTGCGGGCATGGGAGGATTCGATGAGCGCGTACGAGACTGTCGTTTTCGAGGCGAAGGGCGGGGTGGGGACGCTCACGCTGAATCGGCCGGATCGGCTCAATGCGATGACGAATCGCATGGTGCGCGAGGCGACCGCCGCGCTGCGCGAGATCTCGCGCGATGCGAGCGTGCGCGTCCTGGTGCTGACCGGCGCCGGACGCGGCTTCTGCCCCGGGGCGGACCTCAATCACTTCGTGTCGGGCGATGCCGCCCGCGACGAGGCGATCGGCGAGACCGACTTCGAGGCCGCGCTGCTGCTCCACGAGATGCCGCAGGTGACGATCGCCGCGATCAACGGCGCGTGCGCCGGCGCCGGCTTCGGCTGGGCGTGCGCGTGCGACCTCCGCGTCGCGGCGGAGTCGGCGACGCTGAACAGCGCGTTCCTGCGCGTCGCGTCCGCGGGCGACATGGCGGGCCCGTGGACGCTGCCGCGCATCGTCGGCGCGGCGAAAGCGCGCGAGCTGTACTTCCTCCCCAACAAGTTCCCGGCCGCCGAGGCGCTGCGCATCGGGCTCGTGTCGCGCGTGTTTCCCGACGCGAGCTTCCGCAGCGAAGTCGCGTCGATCGCGGCCGAGCTCGCGGCTGCGTCGCCGGCGGCACTGCGCGGCATGAAGGCGAACTTCGTCGACGCGGAGAAGCTCGGGCTCGGGGACTATCTGCGCGTCGAGTCGCGCCGCCACCAGCAGATCATGGCGGGCCCGGATTCGAAGGAGGCGTTTCGCGCCTTCCTCGAGAAGCGCAAGCCGAGCTTCACACGAGAGGGCCAGCCGTGACACTCTGGATTCGTCAGATCGCGCTCGTCGCACACGACCGCGACCGCGCGGTGGAGGACTTCCGGGCAGTGCTCGGGCTCGAGGTCGGCTTCGTCGACCCCGGCGTCGGGCAGTTCGGGCTGCACAACGCGCTACTGCCGGTCGGCGGGCAGTTCATCGAGATCGTGGCGCCCGTGAAGGAGGGCACCACCGCAGGGCGCTACCTCGAGCGCCGCGGCGGGGACGGCGGCTACATGGTGATCCTGCAGTGCAGCGACCACGCGCCGGTGAAGGAGCGCGCGGCGAAGCTCGGCTTGCGCAAGGTGCTCGAGTTCGACGAGCACGCCTACTCGTGCATGCAGCTCCACCCGCGCGACACGGGGGGCTCGTTCCTCGAGGTGGACTGCCATCGCGGGAGCGTGCCGCCCTACGGGCCGTGGTCGCCCGCCGGAAAGCGTTGGCGCGACGCGGTGCGCACGGATCGCGTGTTCGGCATCGCGGCCGCGGAGGTGCAAGGCCCCGAGCCCGAGAAGCTCGCCGCCCGCTGGGGCGAGATCCTGGACCGACCCGTCGAACCGGTCGACGGTGCGCCTGCGCTCACCCTGGCGAACGGGACGATCCGCTTCGTGCGGGACGCCGACGGACGAGGCGAGGGCCTTGGGGGAATCGACCTGATCGCCGCCGATCGGGCGCGCGCGCTCGCAGCGGCGCGCGACCGCGGCGTGCTCGCGGACGGCGAGGTCCTCCGGATCTGCGGGATGCGCGTGCGGCTGGTGTGAGGCGGGGTCCGGAGCCGGCCCGCGAGCGGTCCGAAGGGCCATTCGCAAATCGCCCGCGCGCGCGATTTTCGTGCCACCTGGAATCGCGACGAGCCACTCCCGCGCAGGATCGCCGAGCGGTCCGAAACCGCCCCTCGTCGGAGCTCTCCATGCGCTCGTTCTCGCGTCTCGCCGCGCTCGCCTCGCTCGTCGCCCTCGCGAGCCCCGGCTGGGCGCTCTCGACCCGTCAGATCAACATCACCGGCGCGCACTACACGTCGCTCGACGGCGGGGCGACGCAGGTGCCCCTGACGGTCACGACGCAGACCCTCGCGAGCGGCGCGCTGACGGCGAGCATGGCCGGCCAGCAGTCGGACCTCATCACCTTCGGTCCGGGGCTCACGCAGTCGTTCTCCGGCGCCGCGCAAGCCTCGGCGCATGCCTTCGCGGATTTCGGGACGCTGCGCCTCGACGCGACCGCGCAGGCGAGCGCGGGCCCGCTGGCCTACGTGGCGCCGTTCCCCGGCGTGCTGGGCGACAACCCTTACGAGGCGGTGGCGCGCTCGACGTTCTTCGTCTCGTTCCGCGACGAGTTCGACCTCGTCGATCCGGCCGGCGTCGCGCCGATCGGCACGCCCGTCTCGTATCGGCTGACGGTCGTGCTCGACAGCACGAAGGGCGGCGGCTTCAGCGGGAATCTCCAGATCGCGGGCGGCCTGCTCAGCGCACCCGGTGTCGGCGGCACGTTCCAACTGGCGCAGATCGGGAACCGTTTCGTGTACACCGTCGACGTGAGCGGGCGCGTCGGGGAGCGGCACATCCTCACGGTCAGTCTCGTCGCCGGCGCGTTCGCGGCGGCCGGGAAGTCGGCCGGCGTCACGCAGTCCACCGGCTTCTTCGACGCCTCGAACACGCTCCACGCCTTCCTGGACCCGCTCACCGCGGACCTCGCGCTCGCTTCCGAGAGCGGCCACGACTACGCCACGAGCGCGGTACCGGAGGCGAGCGTGCTCGCGTTGCTCGGGCTCGCCGCGGCCATCGTTCTCGCGCGTCGCTGACGCCCCGGCGATTCGTCGCGCGCCGCGGCGCGGCCACGGCCGCCGGGCGTGGCCAGGCGCAGCGCCGCCCGCGCGAGCGTTGACGCGCTCCGGAATCGCATCGAACTTCCGGGGCGGCGCGGTCGCCTGAGGCCCGTGCGCCGGCCGCGGCTCGGCTGCGCCCGCCCGAACGCAGGAGCTCGCTTGGAACCGCTCGCACTGCCCGTCACCCCGGCGACGCTCTGGACGGCCCTGCAGCTGGCGCTCGCCTTTCTCGCCGTGATGTTCGTCGGCGCGCGCGTCCTGCCCGGCATCGAGCGCGTCGGCTACCCGCAGCCCGACGGCACCCGCAAGCGATACACGCTCACGGGCATGACCCTGTTCTTCTTGTCGAACGTCGCCCTCGGCGCGGTCGTGGTCGCGAAGGCGCTCGGCTTCGACGTCTCGCTGACGCCCATCGCGCGCCACTTCTGGTCGCTGCTGATCGTCGCGCTGGCGCTCTCGACGGCGATCACGCTCGCGCTGCTCGCCTGGGGCCGTCGCGCCGGCCCGGTGTGCCGCAGCCCCGAGAGCACCGACCTGCCGATCCCCGAGTGGGCGAAGACGTTCTGGTTCGGCAACGAGTGCAATCCCGAGTGGCTCGGCGTCGACCTGAAGATGTTCTTCTACCAGCCGTCGCTGATCGGTGCGTACCTGATGAACTGCTCGTTCGCCTTCGCGCAGTGGGAGCGCCACGGCTTCGTCACGCCGCAGATGCTCTGCCTGTGCGTCTTCTGGTTCACGTACCTGTTCAGCCACTACGTGAAGGAAGAGTTCATGCTCTCCACCTGGGACGTGCTCGCCGAGAACTTCGGCTTCATGCTCGTCTGGGGTGATCTCGCGTACGTCCCGTTCCTGTATTCGCTGCCCGGCTGGTGGATGGTGGATGCGACGGCGCCGTTCTCCGGCGCTGCGCTCGCGGCGCTCGTCGCGTTCCACTTCGCGGCGCTCGCGATCTTCCGGCAGTCGAACTGGCAGAAGGAGCGCTTCAAGCAGGACCGGACGGCGCCGATCTGGGGCAAGCCCCCGCGCCTCGTCGGCGGCAAGCTGCTGGCGTCGGGTTATTGGGGAATCGGGCGCAAGGTGAACTACACGGGCGAGATCCTCGTGTACGTCTCGTTCGCCGCGTGCGCCGGCTTCTCCGCTTTCGGCCCGTGGATCCTGCCGCTCGCGCTGCTCGGCCTGCTCGTGCACCGCGCGCACCGCGACGACAAGCGCTGCCGCGCGAAGTACGGCCCGCTCTGGGCGGAGTATGGGAGGATCGCGCGCTGGCGCGTGATCCCGTTCGTGTACTGAGCGCGCGCCGCTCGCGCACGGCCCGCGCGGCGCGCGTAGAATGCGCGCGATGAGGAGGCCCGGTTGTCGCTGGTGATGAGGGTGCGCGTCGAGCGCGGCCCCGGCGTCGGGGACTTCGGCGTGCGCGCGGGCGAGCGCGCGACGGCGGGCCGCGCGCGCGAGTGCGCGATCGCGATCTCCGACCCGAGCCTCTCGCGCCGCCATTTCGAGCTCGCGTGGGACGGCAAGGCGTGCCGACTGAAGGACCTCGGCAGCCGCAACGGCACGCTCGTGAACGGCGTGCGCGTGGACGAGGCCTGGCTTCGGGACGGAGACGCGATCGAAGCCGGCGACACGCTGCTGCGCGTCGCGATTCCGGCGCAGCCCGCCGCCGCTCCGACTCCTCCGCGCGCAGTCCCACCCGCTCCCGCCCGCGCCGCCGTCGCGCCGGCTCCGCGGCCCGCGCCAGCCGCCGCCGCG
>CAZCTH010000165.1:0-9328 GCA_964501435.1 uncultured Spirochaetales bacterium
GGTCGCGCGGCAGCCCGAGCCGGTGCCGGTGGCCGCGCCGACGCCCGCTCCGGCCCCCGCCGCCCAGGCGCAGCGCCCGGCCGCGCCGGTGGTCCCGATCCACGAAGCCGCGCAGGCCGACTTCCAGTCGCCCTTCGAGGACGAGTACGACGTGCCCGCGTTCCTGCGCAAGCGTCGGGTCGAGCCGCGCAGCGACAAGGACGACGACGAGCTGCCCGCGTTCCTCCGCCGCTCGGCCGACTGAGCCCGCGGCCGAGGCGGCGCGAAGCGCCGTCGGGCACAATGCGAGGGGCGCCTTCTCCACACGGGAAGGCGCCCTTCCCGTTTCCGCCCTTCGTTCCACTCCCACTTTCGGGACGCGCCGCGCCCGACCCAGCCCGAGGAAGCCATGGCCCAGGATCTCGTCCGCATCGAGCGCCGCGACAGCGGCGTCGCTCTCGTCACCCTGAACGACCCCGAGCGCCTGAACGCGATGAGCGAAGCCATGGGCGGCGCGATCCAGGGCGCGGTCGCCCAGCTGAAGGACGACCCCGGCGTGCGCGCCGTGGTGCTGACCGGCGCCGGCCGCGCCTTCTCGGCGGGGGGCGACCTCGACATGCTCGTGCGCATGACGCAGGCGGGCAACGCCGACCGGGGCGGCGCGACGCGCGACGCACACCGCGCGTTCATGGGTCGCTTCTATCGCATGTACCTCTCGGTGCGCGATCTCCCCGTGCCCACGGTCGCCGCGCTCAACGGACCGGCGATCGGCGCGGGCTTGTGCGTGGCCCTCGCGTGCGACCTGCGCATCGCTGCACGCGAGGCGAAGCTCGGCCTCAACTTCACGCGGCTCGGAATCCACCCCGGCATGGCCGCGACCTGGACCCTGCCGCGCATCGTGGGCAGCGCCCACGCCGCCGAGCTGATCTACACCGGCCGCATCGTCGACGGCGACGAGGCGGCCCGCATCGGCCTCGCGAACCGCGCCGTGGCGCGCGACGAGACCCTGCCCGCGGCCCTCGCCCTCGCCGAGGAGATCGCCGCCGCCGCGCCCGTGGCGGTACGGGGCTCGAAGCGCTCGCTCGCGCAGAGCGCGACCTCCGACCTCGGCACACAGCTCGATCGCGAGGCTGCCGAGCAGGCGCTCTGCTACGAGAGCGCCGATCTGCTCGAAGGCCTCGGTGCCGTGCGCGAGAAGCGCACGCCCCGCTTCACGGGGGCGTGAGCGCGGGCGCCGATCCGCGCGCCTCCTCGCCGAGTGCGCGTTCCGCCGAGCCATTAGGGGCGACGGGGCGTGATTTTCGTCACGGCGAAAAATCACGCAACGAACGATCTCAAGTTGTACGCGTCGCGAACGAAACGTTCACGCGCAACAACTCGAGGAGAGGCAAGGCGATGTCGGCGGCGGTCGCGAAGGCACTGAAGAGCGGGAACCTGTGGCTCACGCTCGGTTACGTCAGCGTCCTGCTGCTGCTGATGAAGGCGTACGCCTAGCCGCTCTGCCCGCGTGGGCCATGGCGGCGCGCGTTGCGCATCGGCTGCGCATGCCCGCCCGGTCGCTAGAGGGCCTCGCTCGGACCGACGATCTCGCTCGCGTTGAAGAAGTACGCGATCTCGATCTTCGCGGTCGCCGGCGCGTCCGAGCCGTGGGCGGCGTTCGACTCGATGTCGGTGCCGAAGTCGCCGCGGATGGTGCCCTTCGGCGCCTTCTTCGAGTCCGTCGGGCCCATCAGGTCGCGGTTCTTCTGGATCGCGTTCTCGCCCTCGAGCACGCTGATCACGACCGGTCCGCTGGTCATGAACTTCACGAGCTCGCCGTAGAACGGGCGGGCCTTGTGCACCGCGTAGAAGCCGCGCGCCAGCGCCTCGGTGAGCTGGACCTTCTTCACCGCGAGGATCGTGAGGCCGGCAGCCTCGAAGCGACGGAGGATCTCTCCCGTCGCGCCCTTCTTGACGGCGTCCGGCTTGACGATCGAGAGCGTGCGTTCAACGGCCATGGTGTGCGGCTCCTGAGGAAAAAGAGGCGCGCACGATAGCGGCCGAAGCGGGGGGAGAAAGGCTCGGGCGCGCGGCGCGAGGCGCCGGCGAGCACCTCGCGGGCCCGCGCTACGGCTTCAGCACGATCTTCCCGAAGTGCTCGCTCGCCTTCACGGCGCGGTGCGCATCGGCGGCCTGCGCCAGCGGCAGCACGCGGTCCACCACGGCCCGAATCCGACCGGCCGCGAGGTCCTCGCCGAAGCGCGCGAGGAAGCCGCTCACGATCGCCGCCTTCTCTGCCGGGGAGCGCGCGCGGAGCGTCGAGCCGAGAATCTGCAGGCGCTTCATCAGCACGAGGGCGAGATTCAGCTCGGCCTTCGACCCGCCCATCATGCCGATCAGCGACATGCGCCCGCCCACGGCGAGCGACGCGAGGTTGTCCGCGAGGTAGGGCGCCCCAATCGAGTCGAGGATCACGTCGACCCCCTTCCCCCCGGTCGCCTGCTTCACCGCCTCCACGAACTTCTCGGTGCGGTAGTTCACCGCGACGTCCGCGCCGAGCGCGCGGCACTGCACGCACTTCGCGTCGCTGCCCGCGGTGACGACGACGCGCGCGCCCACCCGCTTCGCGAGCTGGATCGCCGCCGTCCCGATCCCGCTGCCGCCGCCGTGCACGAGCAGCCAGCCGGCGTCGGGCAGCTGCGCGAGCTGGAAGACGTTCTGAAATACGGTGAGGAACACCTCGGGGATCGCGGCCGCCTCCTCGAGGGACAGCGCCGGAGGCACCCGCATCACCGAGCCGGCGTGAACCGCGACCTCTTCCGCGTATCCCCCGCCCGCGAGCAGCGCCATCACGCGCTCGCCCACCGCGAAGCCGCGCACGTTCGCCCCCACCTCGGCGACCGTGCCGGCGCACTCGAGCCCGAGGATCGGCGACGCCCCCGGCGGCGGCGGGTAGTTCCCTTCGCGCTGCACCAGATCCGCGCGATTCACCGCGCACGCCGCCACGCGGATCCGCACGTCCTCCGGCCCAAGCGCCGGAACGGGCACCTCGCCCAGGTAAAGAACCGACTCGTCCCCCGGCTTGTCGAACAAAATCGCGCGCATCCGACCACGCTAGCAGCGTCCCCTACGCCCTCCGGCACACCCCACGCACTCGGCGCGCGCAACGCGCCGCGCACGCCCTCCCGCACCAGGGCGCGAACGCGCACGCGGGAGGCGCGGCCGCAGGCCGCGCCGATCCGCGCCCCTCCCCCCAAGTCGCGCCGCGACGACCCGAGCACGAGCCGCAGCGGCGGGGCCGGGCCGGCGGCGGCTGCGGGCGAGTCGAGCGCAGCTCGGCCCCGCACCCAAGCCGCGCGACGCCGAGCCGCAACGCGTTCGCGCCCGACGCCGGGACACCCGCAGAGCGGGGCCGATAGCGAGCCATCGCCCGCAGCCGCCGCCGGCCCGGCCCCGCCGCTGCGGCGCTGCCCGCGCAATCTCCTTACTTGAGCTGCGTCCGGTCGTAGTCGAGGATCGTCCGCGCGATGATCAGCCGCTGGATCTGACCCGTGCCCTCGTAGATGTCGGTGATCCGCACGTCGCGGAACCACTTCTCGAGCAGGTGCTCGCGCGACACGCCGAGGGGCCCCAACAAGTCGATGCAGCCCTGCGTGATCTCCCGCACGGCGCTGCCGCCCTTGGCCTTGCTGATCGAGGCCTCGAGGTTGTTGTGCTTGCCCGTCTCCGACATCCAAGAGGCGTTGAGGACGGTCAGCATCGCCGCATCGTGCAGCGCCTCGAGGCGATGGAAGCGGTCCGCCGCCGCGCTCTTGCCGTGGATGCCCGCGCCGTACGCGAGGTCGACGCCCGCCGCCTCGAGCTGCTCGCGCGTGAAGTCGAGCGCCGCGCGCGCGATGCCGAGGCCGAAGGCCGCCGTCGCCGGCCGCGTCATGTTGAAGGTCTTCATCACGTCGCGGAAGCCGCCGGACTCGCCCTTCGGAATCTCCTCGCGACCGCCGAGCAGGTGGTCGCGCGGGATGCGGCAGTCCTTGAACACGTAGGCAGCCGTGTCGTCGGCGCGAATGCCGAGCTTCTTCTCCTTGTGCGCGACGACGAAGCCGGGCGCCGTCTTCGGCACGAGGAAGGACTTGATGCCCGCCCGGCCGGCCTTGCGGTCGAGCGTGGCCCACACCACCGCGCCCTCGGCGCGGCAGCCCGTCGTCACGAAGATCTTCTCGCCGTTCAGCACCCACTCGTTCGTCTTCTCGTCGAGCACGGCGGTCGTCTGCACGAGGGACGGATCCGAGCCGCAGCCGGGCTCGGTGATCGCCATCGCGAGCAGCATCCCGCTCCAGCGCGCCTTCTGCTCCGACGTGCCGCTCGCCGACAGCGCGGCGTTGCCGAGGCCACCGCCGCCCCCGCGCCGCATGCGCACCGAGTAGTCGCCCCACGTCTGCGCGGCGGCGATCATCAAGCCGAGCGTGACGGGGCCGGTGTCGCCCGGGCCCGCCTTGCCCATGATCGCGAAGGCGCCGGGGAAGTCGTTCGCCTCGGGCAGCGCGTCCGGCGGGAACTCGTGCTCGTTCTCGTCGTAGTGGCGCGCGTACTTGCGGGCCACGAGCGACTCCGATCGCACGTAGTCGAGCACACGCTGGTCTCGTTCGCTGAGGGTGAAGTCGATCATCGACGTTCTCCTGTCTCGGGTTCTGGAGTCGATCGGGCTAGAGCGCGGCGAGCGTGTCGAACACCGACAGCGTGCGCGCGTGCCGGTACCACATCTCGACGGGGTGCTCGCGGATGAAGCCGTGGCCCCCGAGCACCTGCACGCCCTCGTCGGCGATCCTCACCGCCTTCTCGGCCGCGTAGCCGAACGCCTGCGCGGCGTCGCGCGTCGCGTCCTGGCCGTGCTCGAGCGTGCTCGCGGCACGCCAGGCGAGCCAGCGCATCGCATCCGTCTCGATGCGCATGTCGGCGAGCGAGAACGCGATCGCCTGCTTCTGCGCGATCGCCTCGCCGAAGGCGTGGCGGTCCTTCGCGTACGGGATCGCGAGCTCCATCACGGCGCGCGCGAGGCCCGTGAGCAGCGCGGCGCTCGCCGCGCGGCCGCTCGCGAGCAGGCGACGCGCGTCGATGCCGCGCTCGCCGCCGAGGCGGTTCGCGGCCGGGACCTCGACGCGGTCGAAGGCGACCGACACCGCCGGCAGCGCCTTCATCCCGAGCAGCTTCTCGCGCGCGCCGATCGACACGCCCGCCGCGCCGCGCGGGACGACGAACGCGTCGAGCGCCCCGAAGCCCGCCTTGGCGGCGCTCGCGTTGCGCGCGACCACGAGCAGGTCGTCCGCGGCGTCGCCCATCACGACGAAGCGCTTCCTGCCCGAGAGGATGAACTTGTCGCCCTTCGCCTCCGCGGTCGTCGCGAGGGCGAGCGGATCGAACACCGGCGAGGGCTCGATCCAGGCGATGGCGCCCGCCGCGAACTTCTCGCCGCAGAAGCGCGGCAGCAGCCGCTGCTGCTGCTCCGCCGTGCCGTGGTCGGCGATCGCGAACGCGAACGCGCTCGGCGCGGCGGCCGCCACCGCGAGCGATGCGTCTCCGCACGCGAGCTCCTCGAGCACGAGCGCGTTGGTCACCGGCCAGCGCGCCTCGCCGCCGCCGCCCACCGCGGCGGGCAGCTGCGTGGCCGTGAGGCCGAGCTCCCAGGCCTGCTGGAGGAAGCCGGCCGGCAGCTCGCTCGCTTCGTCGGCAGCGCGCGCAGCGGGCCGCAGGACCTGCGCCGCGAAATCGCGCAGCGTGTTGCGGATCAGCTCCTGCTCTTCGGTCGGTCCAAACGAGATCATCGAGGGCTCCTTGATTGCCGGCTAGCCGTTCGCCTTCGGGCGGGCGATCTGATGGAAGAAATGGTCGAGCGCCTCGCGGCCGCCGTTCTTCACGAGCAGCTCGCGCTTGCGCGCGTCGCGGGGATCGAGGAAGCCGAGCGCGACCGCGCACCAGACGCGCGCGTCGGCCGTGTACTGCACGTCGGCGCGCGGGGCGAAGCCCTGCGTCACGCGGCAGGCGCCGTCGTCGATCGCGACGCTCCACACGCCGCCGCCCGCGCCCGTGAGCCGCACCTCGAACACGAGCGAAACCCCGCGCGCGCGGTCCTCGCGCAGCAGGAACGGCAGCGCCTCCATGATCGACTGCGCCGATGTCTCGTTGAAGCGCTCGAGGTCGAGCTCGAGGTCGGTCGTCGCGTGCAGCACGTACCAGCGCGAGAGCGCCGAGATCACGGGCGCGAGATCGTGCGCGCTGGGCGTCGCCGAGTAGACGCCGCGCTCGCCGTCTTCCCGCAGCACGAGGCCGTTCTCCTGCAGCTGGCGCAGGCGCGCCGAGAGCACGCGAGGCGCGATTCCCGTGCGCCGGCGCAGCTCCTGGAAGCCGCAGGGCGCGAGCAGCAGGTGGCGCACCAGCACGAGCGTCCACTTGTCGCCGAGCCAGTCGAGCGCGCGGGCGATCGGGTCGAAGATCGCCGCGGGACGCGGGATCTCGAAGCGCGGGTCCGCGGCGGCGCGCGCCAGGCTCGTCGCCGGGGCCGACGATCGGCCGCCGCGCAGCACGGAGCGCTTCGCCCCCGCGCCGCGCAGCGGTCGCCGGGCTCCGTCGGATTCTCTGGGAGATATCCGCTTCGCCATGACGGGAGTATCTAATGGATATCGTCTTGCTTGACCAGTCCCGCCCGGCGGATCAGCCGCGACGCGCAGCGTCGCCGGCTGCATCCCCTCTGCGGGAACCCCGCAAGGACGGTGCTTCGCCCCTGCCCGCCGACGAGCCGGCAGGTTTCCAACGCCCGCCTTCGCACCTACGCTGCGCCGAGCCGGAGGTGGACAGAGGATCGCCGGCGGGCAAGCACCGCCCGCGGGAGGAAAGTCCGGGCTCCAAAGGGCAGGAAGGTCGTTAACGGCGACCCGGGGCGACCCGAGGGAAAGTGCCACAGAAACACACCGCCGATGGCCGTCGAGACCGCGCGCGCGGTGAGCGCGCGCGGAGGAGGCACAGGCAAGGGTGAAATCGTGAGGTAAGAGCTCACGCGCCGCCGGGCGACCGGCGGCGGGGTAAACCCCTTCCGGAGCAAGCTCGAATAGGGGCACTGCGCGGGGCGGCTCGCTCCCGAATCGGAAACGATTCCAGCGCCCGGGTGAGAGCGCTCGAGCGGCCCAGCAATGGGTCGCCTAGAGGAATGATCCTCGCCGGCGAAGGGCAACCGACGCCGGAACAGAACCCGGCTTATCGTCCACCTCCGGCGAACCGAGGCGCGCGAAGCGCGCGCTCGGTTTGCCGCGAGGCGCTGCAGCGGGCGGCGGGGCGCCGCCGCTGAGCGCCTCGTCGTGGGCACGGAGGGCTGGGCGGCCGAGGCGCACGCAGCGGCGGCGAGGACGCCGCGCTGCGTGCGCCTCGGCGTAGCTCAGAACTTCTGGCCGAAGCGGATGCCCACCGTGCGCGGCGTGCCGGTCGAGACCGCGGTGCGCGTGCACACGTTGAAGTCGCACTGGGTGCCGCGGCCGATCTGGACGCGCTCGTCGCCCACGTTGTCCACGTACAGCTCCGCGTGGAACTTCTCGTGCTCGACACCCGCCGAGAGGTCCACGAGCTGGTAGGCGCTGTTGCGACCGCCCAGCACCGCGGTCTCCGCGGGCAGCAGGGCCGAACGCGTCGAGCCCTGGAACACGAGCGAGCTCTGCAGGTACGCCTCGTACTCGCCGATGTCGAAGCCGTAGCGCGCGGTCATGTTGACCTTGTAGTCGGGCACGATCGGCAGCTTCGTTCCTTTGGCGGCGAAGAACGGAGTCGACGGACAGACGGCCGGGGCCACGGTGAGGTCGCGGCAGAAGTCCTGCCGCAGCTCGCCGTCGAGGATCGAGAGGCCGCCCGAGAAGAGCAGGCCCTCGATCGGCACCCAGTCGAGCGCCGTCTCGATGCCCCAGATCCGCGCCTTGCCGGCGTTCGTGACGATCGTGAGGCCGTTGATGCCGAGGTAGGAGAACTGGAAGTCGTCCCACTTCTGCCAGAAGAACGCGCCGTTCAGCCGCACGCTGTTGTCGAACCACGAGGTCTTGAAGCCCACCTCGTAGTTCGTGAGGAAATCCGCCTTGTAGGGCGGGAACTGGCTGTTGCGGTTCACGCCGCCGGGCCGGAAGCCCTTCGACCACGTGGCGTACACCATGCGGTCGTCGTCGAAGCGGTAGGTGAGGTTCACCTTCGGCGTGTAGTCGTCCTGCTTCACGGTCGTGTCGATGTTCGTGCACGGCGCCGTGCCGGCGAAGTTCTTGAACGGCACCCAGCTCGACTCGTCGAAGCGCGGGTCGCCCTGTTGGAAGCTGCACAGCGTCTCGCCGCTGTTGCCGCTGCCGCTCCATTCGTCCGCGAAGCCGAAGAAGCCCTTCAGCGAGTTGCGCGTCCGGAACAGGCGGATGCCGCCGTTGAAGCTGAGCTTCTCGGTGATGTCGAAGGTGCCCTCGCCGAACAGCGCGTAGTCGCGGTCGATGCGGCGCTGGTTCGTGAGCCAGATCGTGTCGCTCCAGCCCGTGACCTCGTAGTCCGTGAGCGAGAGGTCGTCGATCTTGTAGCGCTGGTGGATCCCGTGCTGCTGGCGCTGGAAGAAGAAGCCGCCGATGAAGCGCAGTCGGCTGTCCTGCGGCGTCGCGACCCGGATCTCGTGGGCCTGCCGTCGGTAGCGGTCCTTGCCGTTGATGTACTGCGTCGGGTCGATGTAGAACGAGCCCGTCGAGTCGTACATGTAGAGACCGAGCGCGTCGTAGAAATACGAGTAATCCGAGTAGTCGAGCTGCACGCTGTCGTCGCGCATCAGGTACGAGCCGGCGTAGGTGACGTCGAGGTTCGCGAAGGTGCCCTCGATGGTCATGGCGGCCTGCATCCAGCCGTCGCGGAGCGTCTCCGGGCGGAAGCGCGCGGTGTTGCGTCCGCCGATCGACGGGTCGTAGGAGTTCCCGCCGTTCGCCTTGGTGAGCTGGCCCATGAGGGTGGGCGTGATCGTCCAGGCGTCGTTCAGGTCGACGCGCAGCGCCGCGCGCGCGCCGTAGGTGTCGCTGTCGTTGTAGTCGTTCTCGACCAGTCCGGCGTTGTCGATCGTGACGCCCGCGGTCGAATAGCTACGCGTGCGCGCGACGTTGTCGATGAAGCCGCCCTCGTGCTTGCTCCACCCGACGAGGCGGATCGCCGCCCGCTCGCCGATCGGCACGTTCACCATGCCCTCGGCGACGTATCCCGGCTCGTCGCCCGTGACGTTGCCCTCGAGGTCGTAGCTCGCGGCGAACTCCCCGAGCTGCGGCTTGTTCGTGATGATGCGGATCGTGCCCGCCTGCGAGCTCGCGCCGTAGAGCGTGCCCTGCGG
>CAZCTH010000166.1:0-9164 GCA_964501435.1 uncultured Spirochaetales bacterium
CCGCGTGCGCCGTCGCCCAGCCGGCACTCGCCGCGAGCAGCGGCAGGCCGGCGCCGAACGCGAGGCGTCCGAGGCGATAGGCCGAGGTGCGCGCCGCGTTCAGGGGCCCTTCCTCGCCGCGCGCGGTGAGCGGGATGGAGTAGGCGTCGATGGCGATGTCCTGCGTCGCGGACGCGAGACAGAACGCGCCGATCGCGACCCACAAGAGGCTCGCCGGCAGGTGGGGGAAGACGGCGAGCACGGCCGCCATCACGACCAAGGCGCCAGCGATCCAGTGACGCCAGTCACCGAACCGGTCGACCAGCGGCGACCACAAGACCTTGAGCGACCAGCACAGCGAGAACACGGACACGGCGCCGACGGCCTCGCGCGAGAACCCGAGGTCGCTCAGGTAGCGCGCCTGCCAGACGTTCGAGAACACGCCGGGCGGCGCGCCTTCGACGAGATACAGCACCGCCACGAGCGCGATCTTGCGCCGAACGTTCACGCTCACCCCCGTGCAACGCGCCGGCAGTAGAACACCTCGACGCCCGGGATGCCCGTGGTAGTGTGCGCGCCCGCCGGAGCACATCGGCGACGAGAGGTTCACATGTCCGAGCAGCAGGGTCCCAAGGGCAAGGTCGACGCGGTCGCGATCCTCTACATCCTGGGCGGGATCCCGGCGATCGTCGCCTTCGTGGTGATCCTGTTCGCGCTCGTGAAGGCGGGTCTGCCGATCCCCGCCTGATGCGCAGCTGACGCGCAGGGGCCGCGCGCGCTCAATCCTCCGCGCGCAAGTGCCGATGCAGGGCAGTCATGCCCCGCCGCGCGCAACTTCGCGTCCTCGCCTCGCTCGCGCTCGCAGCCTCGTCGCTGCACGGCTGCGCGCACGTTCCCGCGGCGCCCGTCGTTCCCGGTCGCTTCGCCTACTTCACGTCGCCCGCCCTCGACGATCCGTGGACGCCGAAGATCGTCGGCTGGCAGCAGCGCGAGCGCGCGGCGCAGCTCGACCTGACGATCGCGCCGGCCTCGGTGTCGGGCGCGGGCGAGAGCGCTCCGATCTCGGAGGCGGCCTCGCTACGCGAGAAGTTCGCCGCGTTCCGCCGCACGCAGCAGCGCCGCCAGGCCCAGGAGGTTGCGGCGTGGGTGCAGGAGAACGCGCGCAGCCACTACCGCCCCGATGGCGCGTTCGACCACTGGGCGACGCTCGAGGAGACGCTCGCCACCGATGGCGACGACTGCGACGGCCTCGAGTTGCTCGCGTTCAACTTGTTGCGGGAGCTCGGCTTCCCCGAGGACGAGGTGTTCCGCGCGATCGTGTTCCGCGCGGAAGACGGGCAACACCACATGGTGACGCTGTGGTTCGAGAATCCCGACGACCCCTGGGTGATCGATCCGACCGGCGCGATGACGCGCGGCATGCCGCGGCTCTCCGAAGTCCCGGGCTGGAAGCCGCTCAAGGTGTTCGACGGCGCGCGCGATTTCACGCCGCGCGAGGTCGCCGCGAAGTAGCGCGCGAGCGCCTCCCCTCCGCCAGCGCGAGCCGTTAGAGTGCGCGCCCCATTCGCGGAGAACGAGAGCGCGTGAAGCACGACGGCGGCGAGCGCTTGCTACCGGTGATCCAGAAGGAATCCGATCATCCCTGTTTCTCGTGCGCCAAGTGCTGCACCTACGTGGCGGTCGAGATCGACACGCCGACGACGCCCAAGGAATACGACCAGATCGTCTGGTACCTCTACCACGCGAGCGTCGAGGTCTTCGTCGACTGGGACGACGCCTGGCACGTCCTGTTCCGCACGCGCTGCGACAACCTCACGCAAGCCGGCTTGTGCGCGGTCTACGAGAAGCGCCCCGCGATCTGCAAGGACTTCGACTGGCGGGAGTGCGAGCAGCGCTTCACGCCCGAGGACGGCCCGCCGGACAAGCACGCGTGGGTGACCGCGGACGCGTTCCTCGCGTGGTTGCAGGAGCGGCGCCCGAAGGCCTTCGCGCGCTACCGCGAGCATCTGCGCAAGAAGCACGCGACCGGCGAGGAGAAGGAGCTGCTGCGCGTCGCGCCGGCGGCCCCGAAGCGCAAGCGGCGCTGAGCCGGGCGGCGTCCGCGGCGCAGGCAGCGGCGCGCGCGAGTAGCCGGCGCCCCGCGCGCTGGGCCATCCTGGCGCGATGGAAACCGTCGCCCGCAAGCCCGACCCCGAGAAGCTCAAGGACTACGCCAAGCACGTCTTCGGCCTGCTGAACGGCGCCGTCACGTCCGCGCTGGTCTGCCTCGGCGACGAGCTCGGGCTCTACCGCGCGCTCGCCGAGGGCGGGCCTGCGACGTCGGCCGAGCTCGCGGCGCGCGCCGGCCTGTCGGAGCGCTGGGTGCGCGAGTGGCTCTACAACCAAGGCGCCGCGCGCCTGCTCGAGGCGCAGCCCGACGGGCGCTTCGCGCTGTCTCCGGAGGGCCGCGCGGTGCTGGCCGACGAGCGCCATCCGGCGTTCGGCGCCGGCATGTTCTCGCAGCTGCCGAAGACGCTCGCGCTCGTCGAGCCGCTGCGCGAAGCGTTCCGCACCGGCGTCGGCCTGCCGTACGACGCGATCGGGCCCGAGGGCGCGCGCGGCATCGAGCGCGGCTTCGCGCCGTGGGTGAAGAACTTCCTCGTGCGCGTGGGCGTGCCCGCGATCGCGGGGCTGAAGGAGAAGCTCGACGCGGGCGCCCGAGTCGCCGACGTCGGCTGCGGCTCGGGGGCGGCGCTGATCGAGCTCGCGCGCGCGTTCCCGAAAGCGGAGCTGCACGGCTACGAGCTCTCGCGCCACGCGCTCGCGCGCGCCGAGGAGAACAAGCGCGCCGCGGGCGTCGCGAACGTCGCGTTCCACCACGTGAGCGAGCAGCCGCTGCCGGGCGACGGCAGCTTCGCGCTCGCGATGACGTTCGACTGCCTGCACGACATGACGCATCCCGAGCGCACCCTCGCCGCGATCCGCCGCGCGCTGGCGCCGGACGGCGTGCTCTGGATCGCCGACATCAAGGCGCTGCCGACCTACGCGGAGAACGTCGCGAAGAACCCGATGGCGTCGCTGATGTACGGCTTCTCGGTGCTGACGTGCATGTCGTCGGCCCTGTCGGAGCCGGACGGCCTCGGGCTCGGCACGCTGGGCTTCCACGAGGGCTGTGCGCGCGACATGACGGCCGCGGCCGGCTTCACGCGCTTCAAGCGCCTCGACATCGACCACGCGGTCAACGCGTTCTACGAAGCGCGGCCCTGAGCAGCGAACGCCCGGGCGCCGCGCGCTCGGCTACTGCTTCTCCGCGTCCTCGGGCTCGTCCTTCGGCGCGGGCTCGATGCGCAGGCTGCGGCTCTGACGCGCGGCGTCCTGCTCCGCCTTCGCGCGGTCGGTCTTGATCTTGATCTCGAGCTCCTTGCGCGCGTCCTCGGCGGCCTTGCGCTCGGTCTCGATGCGGCCGCGCTTGATCGCGATCAGACGGCGCTCGAGCAGGCGATTGCGCATGGCGACCAGCTCGCGCGGCAGCGTCGTCGAGGGCGCGCCGGGCGCGTAGCTCACCGTGACGTCCGCCTTCGTGAACGTGCCGTCGGTCGCCTTCGCGGTGACCTCGAGGCGATTCAGGCCCGCCTGCACCGGCACGAGCGCGCCGAACGAGCCGTCGGCGTTGATCAACGTCTCGCTCGCGGCTTGCCCGTTCGTGACGTTCTTGATCTCGAGCGTCTCGAGGTTCGCGAAGTTCACGGTCTCGACGACGGCGGGGAGGTCGCCCGGCGAGCTGACCGGCGTGAAGTAGCCACCCGTGTACGCCGCGAGCTGCACGCAGGCGACGGGGCCGTTCAGCGCGTCGGGCCCGATGGCGAAGGTGTGCACCTGCACGTCGGCGCGGCGCGCCTGCGAAGCCGCGCGCAGCACCGAGCGCGTGTTCTCGCCGCTGTACTCGGACGGGTAGGGCGCGGTGGGGGTGCCGTCGGTGAAGAAGAGCACGACCTTCTGGCTGCCCGGGTCGGGCTTCGACATGCCGCCCCGGAAGCCCTTCAACTCCTTCACCGCGAGCCGCACCGCTTCGGTCATGTTGGTCTGACCCTCGGGCCCGCGCTTGTACACGCGGTCGAGCGACTTCTCGATGCGCTCATAGTTCGTGGTGAGCGGCTCTTCGGTGATCGCGTCGGGCGCGTTGTCCGAGTAGATCTGCCGCGTGTAGGGGTCGTACTGGTCCGACGTGCCGGCGAACGTGACCAGGCCGACGCGCGTGTTCCGCGGGTCGAGCACCTTCAGGATGTTCTTCGCCGCGGCGACCTCGGCGGCGAGGATCGAGTCGCCCGGGTCGGTCTGCTTGAAGATTCCCGAGAGGCCCGTCGCGCCGACGATGCCGTTGCCGTTGATGTCGGCGCCCGAGGCGGCGCTCGTCGAGCTCGAGGTGTCGAGCACGATCACGACGTCGAAGCGCTTGAACTCGCCGAGCAGCGCGAGCGCGCGACCCGCGAGGAACGCGCCCTCGGGGCTGCCGACGATCGAGCCGTCCGCGGGCTCCTCGATCTCGAGCTTGAGTGTGGTCGAGACGGCGCCGGCTTCGCCGAGCAAGGCTTCGCCCTCGGCGAGCTCGCGCTCCTCCGGCGTCTCGATGTCCACGTCGTCGCCGACGCCGACGGGCGTGGCGTCCACTTCCTTCGGCGCGAGCGCGGCGAACGTGGCGAACTTCTCGCCGAGGCCCGCGGCGAGCGGCTTCTTCAGCGCGTCGAGCACGCCGCCGATCGGCGCGACGCCGAGGCGCTGGGTGTCGGCGTCCTCGTCGGGCCAGGCGGCCTGCAGGATTCCGATCACGGTGTCGCCCGGGAAGCGCAGCACCGGGGCGCCGCCCCAGCCGCGCAGGTCCGCGGGCACGTCGAGTCGCACCTCGATGCGCTCGTCGTCCGCCACGCGCACCGTGCCGAAGATGTCGTCCTCGTCCGCCGGCATGCCGCCGGGCACCCCGAGGATGCGCACCCGCGCGCCGATCACGCTCTGGATCGGCTGCGTGTCGGGCTGGAGGATGCGCGCGCCGGTGGGCTTCATGTCGAGCGCGAACACCATGAAGTCGCCCCGCAGCGACGCGTCCTTCGACAGAAACGGCTTGCCCGGCGGTGCGAGCAGGCGACTCGCGACGGTTGCGCGCTTGCGCGAGCGGCCGGTCTCGAAGCCCACCTCGGTGGCGCGGGTCAGCTTGCCGAGGTCGAAGGTGTGAGCCGAGGTGACGGCGACCGCGCCCTCGGGGCCCGGCGCTGCGAGCAGGAACGCGGTGCCGGAGCCCACGACGTCCTTGCCCGCCTGATAACGCGGCCGCAGCACGGCGGGGTCTTCGGCGCTCGCAACCGCGGCGACGAACAACACGAACGAGGCGAGTACGCGGTGCAGCTTCATGGGTGGACCAGTCTAAGGGAGCGACTCTTCGCTGCCAGAATCGGGAGGATCGGGCAGCGGGGGCTCGCCCACGGTGCGCCGCCCATCGCTCGCCCCCTTCGCGCGCCGGAACGCGAGGCACACCTCTGCGCCGCGCGTTCTCCCTGATACGTTGTGCACGTGGGGGAGACGGGGTGAGGGGCATCGCGGTTTCGTGCGCGCTCGCGGCGCTGTGCGCGCTCGCGCTCGCTCGGCCGAGCGCGGCGCAGGAACGTTTCGATCGCGTCGTGATCGACGCGGGCCACGGCGGCGACGACCACGGCGCCGAAGGCCCCGGCGGCCTGCGCGAGAAGGATCTCGTGCTCGATCTCGCGCTGCGGCTCGCCAAGAAGCTGCGCGCGCAGGGTCTCGCGGTGCAGCTGACGCGGGAATCCGATGCCTTCGTCGCGCTGGATGCGCGCACCGAGATCGCGAATCGCGCCCGCGCCGATCTGTTCGTCTCGATCCACGCCAACGCCTCGCGCGCGAAGAGTGCTCGCGGCGTCGAGACGTTCTTCGCCTCGCCCGAGGCGAGCGACGAGGCCGCCGAGGCGCTGGCCCGCGCCGAGAACGCCGCGTTCGGCCCCGCCGCCGCGAAGCTCTCGGACGGCGACCCGGTGCTCGCCATCCTCGGCGACTTGATGGCGCAGCAGCAGCTCGCCGATTCGCAGGAGTTCGCGCGCACCGCGCAGCGCGAGCTGGCGCGCAGCGGCGCCGCGCGCTCGCGCGGCGTGAAGCAGGCGCCGTTCGTGGTGTTGATGGGCGTGCAGGTGCCGGCCGTCCTCGTCGAGGTGGGCTTCATCACGAACCCGCAGGACGAGAAGGCGTTGCGCAAGAGCGCCGAACGCGAGCGCATCGCGACCGGTCTCGCGCGCGCGATCGGCGCCTTCCGCGCGCGCCAAGACGAACGCTCGGGCGTTTCCCAGGCCCGAGCCGGAGGTTCCCGATGAAGCGCATCGATGGCCGGCTCCCCGACCAGCTCCGGCCGATCCGGCTGCTCCCCGATTTCACCGACAATCCGCTCGCCTCGGTGCTGTGCGAGTTCGGTGCGACCAAGGTGCTGTGCACCGTGTGCGTCGAAGAGACCGTGCCGCGCTTCCTCCAGAAGCAGGGCAAGGGCTGGGTGACGGCGGAGTATTCGCTCTTGCCGGGCTCGACGGATCGGCGCACCGAGCGCGAGGCGGCGAAGGGCAAGCAGTCGGGCCGCACGCTCGAGATCCAGCGCCTGATCGGGCGCAGCCTGCGCGCGATCGTCGAGCCCGCCGCGCTCGGCGAGCGCACGCTGTGGGTGGACTGCGACGTGCTCCAGGCCGACGGCGGCACGCGCACCGCGTCCATCACGGGCGCCTACACCGCGCTCGCGCTCGCGACGCATCGCCTGCGCCGGCGCGGCGCAATCGACAAGAGCCCGCTGCGCGACAGCATCGCCGCGGTGTCGGTGGGCGTGGTGGGCGGCAACGTCGTGCTCGACCTGCCCTACGAAGAGGACTCGCGCGCCGACGTCGACATGAACGTGGTGGCGACCGGCAGCGGCCGGCTCGCGGAGGTGCAGGGCACCGGCGAGGGCGCGACCTTCTCCCGCGACGAGCTCGAGCGCATGACCTCTCTCGCGCTGGCGGGCATCGCCGAGCTGACGCGCCTGCAGCAGGCCGCGCTCGAGGCCGCCGGTGTCCGCGACTAGCCGCACGCGCGGCGCTCCGGTGCGGCTGCTCGTCGCCACCGGCAACCGCGGCAAGCTGCGCGAGCTCGCCGCGCTGCTCGGCACGGGCTTCGCGCTCGAGAGCCTCGCCGCGCATCCCGAGGTGACGCTCCCGCCCGAGGGCGGCGACTACGCGGCGAACGCGGCGGCGAAGGCGCTCGCTGCGGCGCGGGCGAGCGGGCTGCCCGCGCTCGGCGACGACTCCGGCATCGAGGTGGCCGCGCTCGGCGGCGCACCGGGACCGCTGTCGGCGCGCTACGGCGGCGACACCCTCGACGACGCGGGCCGCGTCCGGCTGCTGCTGCGCGAGCTGGCGGCACAGGGGGCCGGCGCGAGCCGCGCTGCACGCTTCGTCTGTTACGCCGCGCTCGCGCTGCCCAGCGGCTCGGTGCGCGTCGAGCGTGGGGAGTGCGCCGGCGAGATCCTCGCGGCGCCCCGCGGCGCCGGCGGCTTCGGCTACGACCCGGTGTTCTCGCCGGACGGCGGCGCGCGCAGCATGGCCGAGCTCGCCGAGGAAGAGAAGAACCGCATCTCGCACCGCGCGCGCGCGCTGGCGGCGCTCGCGCCGGCGCTCGCGGGGCTCTGAGCGCGCGCGGGCCGCGCTGGATCTTGTGTAGCCACCGGTCGCCGGGCTCGATCCGACTGGCCGCGCTGCGCGCTAGCCCCGTTCGTGGGCGAACAGGCCGGCGACGATCTCTTCCGGGGTGCGCCGGGACGGGTCGAAGCGCGCGACGCTGCGCGAGAGCCGCGCGCGCTCGCGCGGCGACGGCGGCGCGAGCCGCTCGCGCGCGAGGAAGCCGTCGAGCGGCGCGCCGCAGAACTCCGCGGTGCGCTCGCCGCTCTCGAGGTGGGGCGCGGCCGCGAGCCAAAGCGCGTGCCGCGGCACCGCGACGCCGATCGCGACCGAGAGCTCGGTGGCGAGGTGATCGAAGCGGCGGCGGGCCGTGCGGGGCATCTCGCCTGAAGTGGCCGAGCGCGGCCCGAGGTGGCGAGCCGACTGCGCGGGATTCGCCCGGGCGGGAGGATTTCCCCGAGAGCCCCTAGGTTGCGAGCCATGAAGCGGCTCAGGCTCGCGGGGTTCGTCGTGGCGCTCGCGCTCGCGCTCGGCTGCGCGGGAGCGCGCGCACCGGCAGGCGATGCGCAGCTCGCGCGGCTCGATCCCGCGACGCTCGCGCCGTTCGCGGCGCGCGTCGAATCCGCGCGCGGCCTGCGCTTCGTGCGCCCCGTCTCGGGCTGGCGCGTGCCGCCGGCCGCCCTGCCGGGCGTGCTCGCCCGCGAGCTCGATCGCGCGGCGACCCCCGCCGAGGTCGCGCAGGACGCGGAGCTCGCGACCTCGCTCGGGCTCCTGCCGCCGCACTTCGACCTGCGCTCCGCGGTGCTCGCCTTCCAGGTCGAGAGCGCGGCGGGCTTCTACTCGCCCTTGCGCGACCGCTTCTACCTCGTGGACGGCGCGGCCTCCGCCGGCGGCGAGAGTCGCGCCGCGCTGTTCGTGCACGAGCTCACCCACGCGCTCCAGGCACAGCACGCGCGACTGTTCGACGCGATCCTCGGCATCCGCGGCGACGACGACCTGCTGTTCGCCCTCACCGCGCTGGTCGAGGGCGAGGCGACGTTCGTCGAGTTGAGCGACGCCGCGCAGCGCGCGGGCGCCCCGCGCCCGACGTCGGCCGAGCTCGCCGCGCGTTTTCCCGCGGCCGCGCTCGCGCCGCAGCTGCCGCGCGCGGTCGCCGAGGCCTTCGTCGCCCCGTATCCGCTCGGCTACGCGCTCGCCGATGCCTTGGTCGCGCGTGGGGGCCTGCCCGCGCTCGACGCAGCCCACGCCGACCCGCCGCTCACGAGCGCGGCGCTGCTGCACCCCGAGCGCCAGCCCGCGGCTCCGCTCGCGGAGCTGGCGCGCGAGCCGCGGCTCGCGGGCTGCCGCGCGCGGGTCAGCACTTGTTACGGCGAGCTGACGCTGCGCGTCTGGCTCGAGGAGCTCGGCGCCGGCCCGCAGCCCGCCGCGCGCGCCGCCGATGGCTGGAATGCGGACCGCGCCTGGCGTTTCGATTGCGGCCGCGCGCGGGCGAGCGCGTGGCTCGTCGCGCTC
>CAZCTH010000167.1:0-8886 GCA_964501435.1 uncultured Spirochaetales bacterium
CCCCGCGCCGACGCCGCCCGCAACGCCCAAAGCGCCCGCAGCGCCCGCAGCGCCCACAACGCCCGAGCCGATCGGGCTCGCGGACTTCGCGCGCCTGCCCTTCGGCACCCTGCCCACGCTGTCGCCCGACGGTGCGGAGATGGCGATCGTCTACCGCACCGAAGGCGGCGACCAGGTCTTGGCGGTCCGCAGCGCCGCCCCCGATGCGACCGGCTCGCCGCGCGTGCTCGGCGCTGTGCGCGGCCGCCCGCGCTGGACGCGCTGGACCAAGGCCGGCCGCGTGCTCGTGTCGCTGGAGCGCTACCAGCCGCGCACCGAGGTCGCGGCGCTCGAGCGCGAGCCCGAGGCTCCGCGCCCGATCTACCGGTACAACCCGGCCACGCGGCGCACCGAGGTCGTCGGCTTCGAGATCCCGCCTCAGCCGGCGCGCAAGGCGATCCCCGCCGGACGGGTCGTGCAGCTGCACTCCTTCAACGCGGCGAAGGGCCGAAGCCGCCACCTCGGGCGCGACTGGGATGTCCCCGTCGTGATCCAGGACGACGTGATCAGCTGGCTGCCCGCCGACCCGCGCCGGATCCTGCTCTCGCTCGACGAGTCCGAGCGCTTCGGGGGCCGGCGCATCGCGCGCCCCGCGGTTGCGGCGATGTCGGTCACCACCGGCGGCAAGCGCGCGGTCGTCTACGAGAATCGCCGCGTGCAGCGCTGGCTCGCCGACCACGACGGCGAAGTGCGGCTCGCGGAGGGCGACCGGCCCGACGGCACGACGGTGCTGTATCGCCGCGAGGGCCGGAAGCTCGTCGAGATCCCGACCTTCGTCGCGGCGATCGAGGCGAACGTCCGCTTCGCCGGGTACTCGTACGACCCCGACCTGATCTACGCGTGGGCGCCCGTGCAGGGCCGCCAGGCGCTCGTCGCGCTGCGGCTTTCGGACGCCTCGGTCGAGGGCATCTACGCGAACGAGCAGTTCGACGTCACCGGCCCGCTCGTGTTCGACGAGACGCAGCGGAGGCTCGTCGGGGTCGGCTACGTGGACGACGCGCCGCAGCTCCACGCGATCGACGAGAGCCTCGCGACGGAGCGCGAGAAGATGGCGCGCGCGCTGCCGGGCCTCGTGCTCGAGTACGTCTCGGAGAGCGCCGACCGCAACCTCGTGCTGGTGCGCGCGTCGAGCGACGTGCGGCCGCCGGCCTACTACACCTACGACCGCCGCCAACGGCGCATGAACCTCGAGCTGACCGAGTACCCGCGCCTCGAGGAGGAGGCGCTGCGGCCGATGGAGCCGGTGCGGCTCTTCGCGCGCGATGGCCTCGCGCTCCCCGCGTATCTCACGCGCCCCGCGCCGTCGAGCACGAAGCCACCGGCGATCGTGCTCGTGCACGACGGCCCCGACGCGCGCGCGCAGCGTCGCTTCGATCCGCTCGTGCAGTGGCTCGCGCGCCGCGGCTTTGCGGTGCTCGAGCCCAACTACCGCGGCAGCGGGGGCTATGGCATCGCGCTGCGCTCGGCCGGCTTCGGCGAGTGGGGCGGCACGATGCAGAACGACCTCGACGACGCGGCCGCGTGGCTCGCGAACGAGGGCATCGCGGACCCGAAGCGCATCGGCATCTACGGGCGTGGCTATGGCGGCTATGCGGCGCTGATGGGCGTCCTGCGCGCGGGCACCCCGTTCCGCGCGGCGGCGAGCCAGGGCGGCCCGACGGATCTGCAGCGTTTGCTCGAGGACGACGACCGCGATCGCGTCGAGCCCGATTGGTCGCGGCGCGTCCTCGGCGCACGCAAGTTGAAGAAGCCGCAGCTGCTCGCGCTCTCGCCGATCGCCCACGTCGCCCTGCTCGACCGCCCGGTGCTGCTGCTGCATTCCGAGAACGACGAGCGCGTGCGCTTCGAGCAGTCGGAGACGTTCGCGAAGGCCGCCGCCAAGCTCGGCAAGCCGGTCGAGCTCGTCCGCTTCGAGAACGAGCTCCACGAGCCGACGCTCGAGAAGCACCGGCTGCTGTGGTTCGAGAAGCTCACGGGCTTCTTCGAAGCCGCGCTGGCAGCGGAAGCTCCGCCCGCGCCCGTCGCCGCTCCAGCTCCAGCTCCCGCTCCCGCTCCCGCTCCCGTTCCCGCCACCGCACCCGCAACCGAGGAGACCGCATCGTGAGCCAACCCGTCCTGTCGAGCGTCGCCGACGGCGTCGCCACGCTGACGCTGAACCGCCCCGAGGCGATGAACGCCTGGAATCCCGCGATGGCGGCAGCCCTCGACCAGGCCCTGCGCGACTGCGACGCCGACGACGCCGTGCGCGCGGTCGTGATCACCGGCGCCGGTCGCGCGTTCTGCGCCGGTGCGGATCTCGGCGGCGGCGGCGACACCTTCAAGCCCCGCGACGGCGGAATGGTCGGGCGCCCCACCCACGAGGCGATCTGGCCGTTCCAGCTGCGCAAGCCGGTGATCGCCGCGATCAACGGCCACGCGATCGGCGTCGGCATCACGCTGCCGCTCACCTGCGACCTGCGCCTCGTGGCCGAGGACGCGAAGCTGCAGTTCGCGTTCGTGCGCCGCGGCGTGCTGCCGGAGCTCGCGTCGCACACCCTGCTGCCGCGCGTGATCGGATTCTCGCGTGCGGCCGACCTGTTGTTGACGGGTCGCATGTTCAGCGGCCGCGAGGCCGCCGAGCTCGGGCTCGCTTCGCGCGCCCTGCCCGCCGCCGAGGTGCTCCCCGCGGCGCTCGAGAAGGCGCGCGAGTTCGCGGCGACGGCGCCGCTCTCGGTGGCGATCAGCAAGCAGCTGCTCTGGGAGGGCATCGCCCTCGACGCGGCGGAGATGATGAAGCGCGAAGGGCCCCCGTTCTCGCTGCTCGGCGGCCACGCCGACGCGCGCGAGGGCATCGCGCACTTCCTCGAGAAGCGCGCGCCGAAGTGGACGGGCAGCGTGAGCCGAGAGCTGCCGCGCAAGTGAGTGCGCCGGCCGCGCGCCGCGCGGCCGGCGATGCGAGCACGCTGCGGCGCGGCGCGCGCGTGGAGCGACGATGCGAGTGTTCGTGACAGGCGCGGCGGGCTTCGTCGGCCGGCGTCTGTGCGCCGCGCTCGCCGCGCGGGGCGACGCGCTGACGGCGATCGATCGCGAGCTCGACGTCGCCGACGCGCCGCGCCTGCGGGCTGCGATCGCGAGCGCCGCGCCCGAGGCGATCGTGCACCTCGCAGCCGTCGCGTTCGTGCCCGACGCCGAGCGCGACCCGTTGCGCGCGTTCCGCGTGAACGTGCTCGGCACGCGCGCCGTGCTGGAGGGCGCGCTGCGCGAGGCCCCGCGCGCGCGCGTGCTGCTCGTGACCACCGCGGCGATCTACGGGTCGGCGCCGCCGGGCAGCGCCGGCTTCGACGAATCCTCCGGGCTGCGCCCGACCAGCGCCTACGCGCGCACCAAGGCGGCGGCGGATCTGCTGGGCGCCGCCCATGCCGCGCGCGGGCTCGCCGTCGTCCGCGCGCGCCCGTTCAACCACTCGGGCGCGGGGCGACCGCTCGGCTTCGTCGAAGCGCGTTTGGCCCGCGACGTGGCCGAGATCGCCGCGGGCCGCCGGGCGCCGCGGCTCGCCGTCGCCAACCCGGAGTCGCAGCGCGACTTCCTGCACGCGGACGACGTGATCGACGCCTACCTCGCGCTGCTCGACCCCGCCGTGCCGCCCGGCGCGTACAACGTCGCGCGCGGCGAATCGGTGACGATCGCGGAGCTCGCGCAGCGGCTCTGCGCGCTCGCCGGCGTCGCGCCCGCCATCGAGATCGCGCGCGACCCGCTGCGCCCGCCCGACGCGTCGATCGGCCAGGCGCACGCGCTGCGCGCCGCCACGGGCTGGCGGCCCCGCCGGCCCCTCGACGACCTCCTGCGCGAGCTGCTGGACGAAGCCCGCGAGCGCCTGCGCGCCTAAGCGCTACGCAGGGCGGTCAACCCCAGCCACGCGTCGCCCGTCGAATCGGTCTCGTCGCGTTCGGCGACGACGCGGAAGCCAGCCTCCGCGAGCAGGGCGTGCATGGTCTCGCGCTCGCCGACGAGCAGGCCCGCGAGCACCAGCCAGGCGCCGGGCTTCGCGAGGCGCGCGAAGTCCGCGAGCAGCGGCGTCATCTCGCTGCGGATCAGGTTCGCAACGATCCCGTCGTACGTCCCGGCGAGCGCATCGGTCGAGCCCGTCAGCCACGCGGCGCGCGCGTCGAGCCGGTTGGCACGCGCCGCCACCGCGGCGGCCTCGGTGGCGAGCGGATCGAGGTCGCAGCCGAGGGCCCGCGCGGCGCCGAGCGCGAGCGCCGCCAGCGCGAGCACGCCGCTGCCGCAGCCGACGTCGAGCACGTGCGCGCCCGCGAGCGCGGGCGGCGGCAGCGCCTCGAGGCCGGCGAGTGCGAGGCGCGTCGTCGCGTGCCCGCCGGTGCCGAACGCCTGGCCTGGCTCGATCACGAGGTCGATGCCCGCGAAGCCCGCGGGCGCGGGCGCGAACGGCGGGCGCACCAGCAGCCGCGGCGAGATGACGACCGCGGCGAGGCCGCGCTTCCACTCCTCGCTCCACTCGACCGCGCGCTCGGCCTCCGGCGCGCCGATCGCGACGCCTTCCGCCGCGAACGGGGCCAGCGCCGCTTGCACGGCGGCGAGCGCCGCGTTGGGCACGAACAGCTCGAGCGCGCCCGCGGTCTCGATCGCGCCCGCCGCCCCCGCTTCGTAGGCCTCGGCCGCCGCGCGCTCGAGCAGCTCCGAGTCTTCGCTCGCGATCCGCAGGCGCGCGTTTTCCGACGCGGCGCCGCCGCGCTTGCGCGTCGCCTGCGCGTCGCCGATGGGCCTCTCGCTCCCGCGCGCGGCGCGCTTCGAGCCTCCAGTCGGTTTCGCCATGTGCCGAAGCTACTTCGGATCAGCGGGCGCTGCGGCGCTCGCGCAGCGGGAAAGGTGAGCGCGACGTGGAGCAGCTCGATCCGAAGTCGGCGGCGGCGCTCGGCGCGGCCCTGCGCGCGAACGTGGAGCGCGCGGTGCGCGGCAAGTCGGAAGTCGTCGCGCGCGCGACGCTCGGCTTGATCGCGGGCGGTCACGTGCTGCTGGAAGACGTCCCGGGCGTCGGCAAGACGACGCTCGCCGCCGCCCTCGCGAAGAGCCTCGACGGCAGCTTCCGCCGCATCCAGTTCACGAGCGACCTGCTGCCGAGCGACGTGATCGGCGCCTCGATCCCCGAGCTCGCGAACGGCCGCCCGACCGGCGCGCTCGTGTTCCAGCCGGGTCCGCTGTTCGCGCACGTCGTGCTCGCCGACGAGATCAACCGCGCGAGCCCGAAGACGCAGTCGGCGCTGCTCGAAGCGATGAGCGAGGCCGCCATCACGGTGGACGGCGTGACCCACGCGCTGCCGCAGCCGTTCTTCGTGGTCGCGACGCAGAACCCCATCGAGCACTACGGCACGAACCCGCTGCCCGAGTCTCAGCTCGACCGCTTCATGCTGCGGCTCGAGCTCGGCTACCCGAGCGGCGCCGACGAAGCCGCCGTCCTGCGCGAGGACCCGTCGGCGAACGAGCTGCCGCGCCTCGGCCCCGTGATCACGCCCGCGCAGGTGCTCGCGCTGCGCGCCGCCGCCGCGCGCGTGAAGCTCTCGGACGCGCTCGTCGCCTACCTGCTCGCGCTCGTGAACGAGACGCGCGAGCACGAGGCCATCGCGCTCGGCGCCTCGACCCGCGCCGCGCTGGCGCTGCGGCGCGCCGCCCAGGTGCACGCGCTGCTCGACGAGCGCGACTACGCGATCCCCGAGGACGTGCAGGCCCTCGCGGTCGACGTGCTCGCCCACCGCATCGCGCTCGCCGCGCGCTCCGGCGCCCCCGGCGCCGCAGCCGAGGCGCGCTGGGTGATGCGCGAGATCGTGGAGCGCGCGCCGGTTCCGTTGTGAGCGACGCGCCCGCCGAGCCGGAGCGGACCCTGCGCCGCAAGCGCCGCCCGCGCTGGATGCAGGCGCCGCGCACGCTGCGGCCGACGCGCGCCGGCTGGGTGTTCTTCGCCTTCACGCTGGGCGTCGGCCTCGCGGCGCTGAACACCGGCAACAACCTGCTCTACATGATTCACGCGCTGCTGCTCTCGTTCCTCGTGCTCTCGGGCGTGATGTCGGAGTCGGCGCTGCGCGGCATCCGCGTGCGGCGCCTGCTGCCCGCCGAGCTCGTCGCGGAACGCACTGCGCAGATCGCCCTCGAGATCCGCAACGAGCAGCCGCGCATCCCCGCCTTCGCCGTCGTCGTCGAGGATTACGTCGGGCGCGGCGGCGACGAGCACGTCGGCACCGGCCGCGCGTTCGCGCTGCGCATCGGCCCGGGCGCGCGCGAGACGCGCAGCTACGCCTTCGCACCGCGCGCGCGGGGCGCGCTCGGCTTCACCGGCGTGCGCGTCGCGACGCGCTTCCCGTTCGGGCTGTTCTCCAAGGCGATGTGGGTCGACCTCGCACAGGACGCCCTCGTGTACCCGGCGCTCGATCCCGTGGACGCGCGCGCCGGCCGCGCGGGCCAGCCGCGCCACGCCGAGCACTCGGGCGGCAACGGCGGTGCCTCCGCGGAGTCGGCTGGCCTGCGCGGCTACGCGCCGGGGGACCCCTACCGGCGGATCCATTGGCGCGCGTCGCTGCGCCGCGACCAACTGCTCGTGCGCGAGCCCGAGCAGGACCGCCGGCGCGACGTCACGGTGCGCCTCGCGACGCGCGGCGCAGCGCCCGGCGAAGCCTTCGAGCGCGAGGTCCGGCGGGCCGCCTCCGAGGTCGCGGCGCACCTGGCCGCGGGCCAGCGCGTCGCGCTGCGCACCGACCGCGCGGCCTTCCTGCCCGCCGATGGCGCGCGCCAGCGCGCGCTCCTGCTCTCCTTCCTCGCGACGGTCGAAGCCGACGCCGCGGCCGAGGACGCGGCGTGACGCGCCTCGCGTTCCGCACCGCCGTCGCCTTGCCGCGGCCCCGCGCCGCGACGCTGATGGTCGCGCTCGCGACCGGCACGCTCGCCTTGACGCAGCAGATCGCCGCGCCCGCCCTCGCCCTCGCGACGCTCGCGCTCGGCTTCGTCGCGCTGCGCGGCGAGCGCCACGCGGAATGGCGCGCGAATGCCTGGCTGCTGAACGGCGCCCTGCTCGCGGCGATCGGCGTCGCCGGCGCGCTCTGGTTCCGCGGCGCCCTCGCGATCGTCGCGCTCGCCCACTTCGCGGTGCTCGCGCAGGCGCTCCAGCTGATCGACGCGCGCCCGCGACGCTCCGAGTTCCTGCTCGTCGCGCTCGCCGTCTTCCAGGTGACGATGGCCGCGAACCTCACCGACAGCCCGTGGTACCCGGTGCTGCTCGTCGCCTTCACGATCTGCTGCGTGTGGACGCTGGTGGTGCACACGCTGCGCGCCGAGGCGCTCGAAGCGGGAGAGCTCGGCGCCGCGCAGCGCGTGCTCACCACGGGGCTCTGGCGCACGACGCTGCTCGCCAGCCTTGCCTCGGTCGCGTTCTCGGCGCTGCTCTTCCCGATCCTGCCCCGCATCCGCTCGGGCGCGATCTTCGACCGCAGCTTCGTCGGCGGCGGCGCGAGCGCGGGCTTCTCCGACCGCGTCGAGCTCGGCGACATCGGGCGCATTCGCCAGGACGCGAGCGTCGCCCTGCGCGTCGAGACGACCGAGGGGCACACGCCGGCAGCGGAGGACCGCTACTGGCGCGGGCTCGCCTTCGACGCGTTCGACGGCCGCCGCTGGAGCGTCACGCCGGCCCAGCCCGAGACGGTGTACGGCGATCCCGAGATTGGCGTGGATCTCGGCGGCCCGCGCAAGGGCGAGCGCGTGGTGCAGCGCATCGTGCGCGAGGGCATCGACCCCGGCGTGATCTTCGCCGCGGGCTTCCCCACGCTGCTGCGCGGCGGCATCGGCCGCATGGTGCGCGACGGCAACGGGTCGCTGATCGCCTACGCCACCACCAACAAGCGCGTGATCTATCAGGTCGTGACGCGCAACGCGCCGCGCGACCTGCGGGCCGATCGCGTCGAGCCGCCGAGCCGCAAGACCGAGCGTTACCTGCAGCTCCCCCCGCTCGACCCGCGCATCGCCGCGCTCGCGCGCGAGATCACGGCGGGCGCGGAATCCGACGTCGCCCGCGTCGAGGCCACGCGGCGCTGGCTGCAAGCGAACGGCCGCTACACCGACGCACCGCCGAAGGTTCGCGAGGACCGCACGCCCGTCGAGCAATTCCTGCTCGATCGCACCGAGGGGCACTGCGAGTACTTCGCGAGCGCGCAGGTCGTCCTGCTGCGCAGCGTCGGCATTCCCGCGCGCATCGTGAACGGTTACGCGGGGGGACACGAGAACGCGCTCGGCGGCTTCATCGAGGTCTCGCAGTCGGACGCCCACGCGTGGGTCGAGGTGCTCTTCGACGACGCCGGTTGGGTGCGCGTCGACCCGACGCCGCCGGACCTGCGCCTCGCCGGATCCAACGCGCTGCGCGGTCTCGACGCGCTCAGCGAGCTCGCCTCGGCGGTGGAGCTCTGGTGGTTCCGCAACGTCGTCGACTTCGACCGCGGCACCCAGGCGCGCGCGCTGCGCGACCTGTGGATGCGCTGGAGCCGCTGGCGCGCGGAGCAGCGGCGGCAGGACGCGGCCCCGGCGGCCGCGCAGCCGCAGGACGCGGGCGACGCCGCCGCCGTCCCGTGGGCGTGGCTCGGCGTGGCCGGCGTCGCGGTGTTCTTCGCGCTGCGGCTGCGCAAGCTCCACCTGCGCCGCACCGGCACCGCCGACCTGCCGCGGGACTACGCGCGCGCACTGCGCCTGCTGCGCCGGCGCGGTCTCGCGCGCGCGCCCGCGACGACGGCCCGCGCCTTCGCCGCGCAGGTTGCCGCGCGCGTCCCCGCCGAAGGCGGCGCGGCCTTTCGCGCGCTCACCGACGCGTATCTCGCC
>CAZCTH010000168.1:0-8878 GCA_964501435.1 uncultured Spirochaetales bacterium
CTCGGCGCCCGCGGCGCGCGGCTCGCTGGCGTGTGCTGGACGCGCGACGACGCCCCGCGCGAGCCCTTCCGCGCGGAAGTCCAGGTGCGGTACAAGCACGCGCCCGTGGCCGCGACCGTGACGCCCGCCGCGGACGGCGGGGCGCACGTCGCCTTCGACGCGCCGGTGCGCGCGGTCTCGCCGGGGCAGGCGGGCGTGATCTATCGAAGCGACGAATTGCTCGGCGGCGGCTGGATCGAAGAGGCCCTTCCTTGAGCGAAGCGCGGCAGACCCCCGTCGACGAGATCGCGGCGGCCACCGGGTACCGCTTCGCGGACGCCGCTCTGCTCGAGGTGGCGCTCACGCATCCCTCGGCGGCCTACGAGCGCGACCGCAGCGGCGGCAACGAGCGGCTCGAGTTCCTCGGCGACGCCGTGCTCGACCTCGCCGTCGCGCGCTCGCTGTTCGTCGCGCACCCGGACTGGCGCGAGGGCGATCTCACGCGGGCGCGCGCCGCGATCGTGAACACGCGCTCGCTCGCGCGCCGCGCACGCCATCTCGGCCTCGGCGAGTGGCTGCGGCTCGGTCGCACGGAGGTGAAGTCCGGCGGCGAGCGCAAGGAGCGCGTGCTCGCGAACCTGTTCGAGGCGGTGATCGCGGCGATCTATCTCGACGGCGGGATGGAGCCCGTGGTCGCGCTGGTCGACCGCGTGTTCGGCGGCGAGATCCGCAGCGGCGCGCTGCTCGAGCGCGATCCGAAGACGCGCTTCCAGGAGTGGGCCCACGCGCGGCTGCGCGAGACGCCGCGCTACCGGCTCGTGCGCGACACCGGCGTCGAAGAGGCCGAAGATCGCTTCGTGATCGCCGTCGACGTCGCGGGGAGTTGTTGGGGAGAAGGCGTCGGGCGCTCGAAGCGCGTCGCCGAGCTGGCCGCGGCGGACGCGGCCCTGACCCGCACGCAGGAGCACGATGCGCCCGCCTGAATCGACGCGCGCGACCGCGCACCGTGCCGGGGTCGTCGCGATCCTCGGACGCCCGAACGCGGGCAAGTCCACGCTGCTGAACCGCCTGCTCGGGCAGAAGCTCGCGATCGTCACGGCCAAGCCGCAGACGACGCGCAGCCGCATCCTCGGGGTGCTCACGCTGCCGGATGCGCAGCTGCTCCTGCTCGACACGCCGGGGCTTCACGAGGCCACGCGCGCGCTCAACAAGGCGCTCAACGCGATCGCCGAGGACGTGGCCGACGGCTGCGACGTCGCGCTCGTGCTGCTCGACCCGCGCACGGCGTGGGACGCAGCGCACGAGGCGCTGCGTGCGCGACTCGCGGCGAAGGGAACGCCGGTGCTGGTGGTCGCGACGAAGGCCGACATGGGCCTGCCGCCGCAGCCCGAGGCCGAGCTCGCGATCTCCGCCGAGAGCGGGGCGGGTGTCGAGGCACTGCTCGCGCGGCTCACCGCGCTCCTGCCGGAGTCGCCCCCGCACTACGACCCCGAGACCATCACGGACCGCACCGTGCGCTTCCTCGCCGCCGAGGAGATCCGCGAGGCGATCTTCGAGGAGCTGGCGGAGGAGGTGCCGTACTCCGTCGCGGTCGAGATCGACCAGTTCGACGAGTCGAAGCCCGACGGTGCGCGCATCCGCGCCACGCTGTGGGTCGAGCGCGACTCGCAGAAGGGCATCGTGCTCGGGCAGGGCGGCCGCAAGATCAAGGCGATCGGCCAGCGCGCGCGGCACGCCATCGAGCGGCTCCTCGACGGCCCGGCCCACCTCTCGCTCTGGGTCAAGGTCGACCCCAAGTGGGCCAAGAAGCCCAAGAAGCTGAGCGCCCTCGGCTACAGCTGAGCCGGTTGCGCAACGCCTGCGTCGCCCTTGCGGCCGCGCCCCGTGAAGCCGCCCGAACGGCTGACGCCGAGTCGCCCGCATGACTCCCAACAGGGCTCGAAGGCCACCCACCCATCACCTAAGGTCCGCGCCCTTCGCGGCAGGGAGATCGCATGACGACCGGTATGAAACTCCGCCAGCTGCTCGCGTCGCGGAAGATCGAGCGCGTGGTGGTGCTCGGCGCGAACGGCACGATGGGCTACGGCAGCGCGGCCCTGTTCACTCAGGCCGTCCCCCAGGTGACGTTCCTCGCGCGCACGAAGGCGAAGGCGGAAGAGGGGCTCGCCGCCGCGGTCAAGCAGGTGCGTTCCCCGACGGTCGCGCTGCGCGCGAAGACGGGCGACTACGCGAACGACCTCGCGGCGGCGGTCGCCGGCGCCGATCTGATCTTCGAGGCGCTCACCGAAGAGCTCGCGCTGAAGCAGGAGATGTTCGCGAAGGTCGACGCCGCGCGGCGCGAGGACGCGATCGTCGCGACGGTGACGTCGGGCCTCTCGATCAACACGCTCGCCGCGGGCCGCAGCGCGTCCTTCCGGAAGAATTTCCTCGGGCTCCACTTCTTCAATCCGCCGAACGTCATCGTCGGCACGGAGCTCGTGGCGGGCCGCGAGACGGCGAAGGACGTGGTCGATTTCGTCGACGCGTTCGCCACGGTGCGGCTCGGCCGCGAGATGATCCGCACCCACGACACGCCGGCCTTCGCCGGCAACCGCGTCGGCTTCAAGGTGCTGAACGAGGCGGCGCAGCTCGCCGAAGAGCTCGGCCCGCTGCTCGTCGACAAGCTCGTCGGGCCGTACACGGGCCGCGCGCTGACGCCGCTGGCGACGATCGACCTCGTGGGCTGGGACATCCACCGCGCGATCGTCGACAACGTCTACGCGCAGACGAAGGACGAGGCGCACGCCACCCTCGCGATGCCCGCCTACATGGCGAAGGCGATGGCGCAGGGCACGCTCGGCGACAAGTCGGGCCGCGGCTTCTTCAAGAAGGAAGGCAAGACCCGCCTCGTGCTCGATCCGAAGACCGGCGCCTACAAGCCGGAAGGCGAGATCAAGCTGCCGGATCTCTCGTACATCGCCGAGGTTTCGCGGCTGCACCGCGAAGCCCGCTACGGCGAGGCGATGCAGGCGTTTCTCGCCGCGAAGGGCGAGTACGCCGCGATCGCGAAGCGCGTGATCGCCGGCTACGTCAGCTACGCCTTCCATCGCGTGGGCGAGGTGACGGACACCATCGACGGCATCGACCGCATCATGGGCACGGGCTTCAACTGGGCGCCGCCGTCGGTGCTGGTGGATGCGCTCACGCCGAACGGCGCGATCGCGTTGATCGAGGGCGCGGGCCTGCCCGTGCCGCAGAATCTGCGCGACGCGGCGAAGGCGGGCGTCCGCCTGTTCCGCCACGCCACGATCAACCCGGGCCGCTTCTTCGTCGCCGGCTGAGTGCCGCGCGACCGACGACTCCCGCTCCCCCAACCGGAGAACACGATGAGCGACTCTCGCGAGGTCTACGTCCTCGGCGGTTTCCAGACCGATTTCGCCCGCAACTGGACCAAGGAGAACAAGCACTTCTCCGCGCTGATGCGCGAGTCGGTGCAGGGCGCCCTCGAGCGCTGCGAGATCGCGCCGGAAGAGGTGCAGAGCGCCCACGTCGGCAACTTCGCCGCGGAGCTCTACTGCATGCAGGGCCACCTCGGCGCGTTCTTCGCCGAGGCGCACCCGGCCTTCAGCGGCCTGCCCACGGGCCGCCACGAAGCCGCCTGCGCGTCGGGCTCGATCGCGCTGCTCGCCGCCGCCGCCGAAATCGAAGCGGGTCGGTACGACCTGCAGTGCGTGGTTGGCATCGAGCAGATGAAGACCGTCTCGGCCGCGAAGGGCGGCAGCTATCTCGGCACCGCGGCGTGGTACGAGCAGGAGGCCGACGGCGTCGAGTTCCCGTTCCCGAAGCTGTTCGGCAAGCTCGGCGACGAATACGACAAGCGCTTTGGGCTGAAAGACGAGCACCTCGCCGAGATCAGCCGCCTGAACTACGACAACGCCAAGCTGAATCCGCTCGCGCAGACGCGGAACTGGTACATGAACAAGGACCACGCGCTGGTCCGCACCGAGGACAACGCCGCGGTCGGCGGGCGCATCCGCATCAGCGACTGCTCGCAGGTCACCGACGGGGCCGTGACGGTGTTCCTCGCCTCGCGCGCCTATGCCGAGCGCTACGCGAAGGGCCGCGGGCTGCGCCTCGACCAGATCCCGCGCATCAAGGGCTGGGGCCACCACACGGCGCGCCTGCGCTTCGCCGACAAGATCGCGGAAAGCGCGAAGAGCCCCTACGTGCTGCCGCACGTGCGCGCGACGATCACCGACGCCTGGAAGCGCGCGGGCATTGCGGACGTGAACGGTGTGGACGGCATCGAGACCCACGACTGCTTCACGACCAGCGAGTACATGGCGATCGACCACTTCGGCATCACCGCGCCGGGCGAGAGCTGGAAGGCGATCGAGGCCGGCTGGCTCGAGATCGACGGCAAGCACCCGATCAACCCGAGCGGCGGCCTGATCGGCGCCGGCCACCCGGTGGGCGCGACCGGCGTGCGCCAGCTGCTCGACTCCTACCTGCAGGTGACCGGCCAGGCCGGCGCGTTCCAGGTGGAGGGCGCGAAGAACTTCCAAACGCTGAACATCGGCGGCTCGGGCACGACCAGCTGCTCGTTCGTCGTGGGCGTCTAGCGGACGCAGCGTTCGGACTAGACTGCGGCGCGCGAGGGCGACTTCGCGCGCCGCGCTCGTTTCGGGGCCCGGCCGAGGGGGGAGCGGCGATGAGCGAGGTACGCATCCACGAGGCGGGCGCGCGCGACGGGCTTCAGAACGAAGCGGACGTCGTCCCCACGGCGACGAAGCTCGAGCTGCTCGGGCGCGTCGCCGACGCCGGCATCCGCTCGATGGATGCGACCAGCTTCGTCTCGCCGCAGTGGATCCCGCAGCTCGCCGACGCCGACGAGCTGGCCGCGCGCTACGTGCCGCGGCCGGGCGTCTCGACCATGGCGCTCGTGCCGAACCTCGCGGGCTACGAGCGCTTCGCGAAGTCGCGCTTCGACGTCGTCGCGTTCTTCGCCTCGGCGAGCGAGTCCCACAACAAGAGCAACGTGAACCGCCCGATCGCCGAGCACCTGGATCGCTTCCGGCCGGTGGTGGAGCGCGTGAAGGCCGACGGCAAGCTGCTGCGCTGTTACCTCTCGACGGTGTGCGGCTGCCCGTTCGAGGGCGACGTGCCGATCGCGCAGGTGATGCGCGTGACGCGGCAGCTGATCGCGCTCGGCGCCGACGAGATCTCGTTCGGAGACACGATCGGCGTGGGCGTGCCGGGCCAGGTGCGCGGACTCGTGCGCGCGCTCGCGGGCGAGATCGCGCTGGATCGGGTCACGCTGCACTTCCACGACACGTACGGCCGCGCGCTCGCGAACGTGCAGGCCGGCTACGAGGAGGGCGTGCGCGCCTTCGACGCGAGCCTCGGCGGCCTGGGCGGCTGCCCGTACGCGCCGGGCGCCTCGGGCAACGTCGCGACCGAGGACGTGGTGGACCTGTTCGAGCGCTCGGGCGTGAAGACCGGCATCGACCTCGACAAGCTGGTGGACGTGACGGACTGGATGGCGCGCGACGTCCTGAAGCGCCCGCTCCCTGGCCGGGTCTACCGCGCCATCCTCGGCGCCCGCTCGCGCCGGGGACGTTCCTTGACTAAATGAACCAATGTCCCGCGGGGAAGTTCAGTTAGTCAAGGAACGTCCCCGCAGCGGTGTGCGGTGGGGGTGGGGGCGCTATCCTTTGCCAGTTCACGTCAACTGGCCGAGGCGAGCGTGACCGAGGCGAACCCCAGCGAGCTCTCGATCTCCGAGGTGTGCGAGCGCCTCGGCGTCTCGACGCGCACCGTGCGTTATTACGAGGAGCTCGGCCTGCTTCCGGGCGTGCGCCGCAAGTCCGGCGCGCGCCGCGTGTACGGCGAGGACGAGCTGCAGCGCTTGCGCTTCATCACGCGCCTCAAGGCCCTCGGTCTCTCGCTCGAGGAAGTGCGCGAGCTCAACGCCGTCTACGCGATCGAGGGCTCGACGCGTGCGATGCTCGCGCGCCTCGACGCGCTGCTCGGTCAGCGCCTCGCCGACCTCGACCGCCGCATCGCCGAGCTCGGCGACCTGCGGGACGAAATCAGCAAATATCGCGACCACGTCGCCGAACGCGTCGAGGCGCAGATCGCTGCCCGCGCCGCGCGCGCCAAGGAGAACGCATGACCGCCGCCGCCAACGTCACGCCCCTGCATCGCTCGCCCCAGCGCATCCGCGTCGTCACCGCCGCGTCGCTGTTCGACGGCCACGACGCGGCGATCAACATCATGCGCCGGCTGCTCCAGCAGCAGGGCGCCGAGGTGATCCACCTCGGCCACGACCGCTCGGTGCACGACATCGTCGAGGCGGCGATCCAGGAGGACGCGCAGGCGGTCGCGGTCTCGAGTTATCAGGGCGGCCACGTCGAGTTCTTCAAGTACCTCGTGGACCGGCTGAAGGCGCTCGGCGCCGGACACATCCGCGTGTACGGCGGCGGCGGCGGCACGATCGTGCCCGAGGAGATCGCCGAGCTGCACGCCTACGGCGTCGCGCGCATCTTCAGCCCCGAGGACGGCCGCACGCTCGGGCTCGACGGCATGATCGGCGCGATGCTGGACGAGTGCCGGAAGCACGCGCTTCCGCCGCGCGCCGCCGAGGCCAGCGCGCTCGGCGATCTCGGCGCGGTCGCGCGCACGATCACGTGGTTCGAGGAAGAGGGCGCCGAGTCGCTCGCGCAGGCGGAGAAGCTGCGCGCAGCGTTGCGCGCGCAGGCCGCCGCGAAGGCCACGCCCGTGCTCGGCTTCACGGGCCCGGGCGGCGCCGGCAAGTCCAGCGTCGTCGACGAGCTCGTGCGGCGCTTCCGGCTCGACTACCCCGAACGCCGCATCGGCCTGTTGCTGGTGGACCCGACGCGGCGGCGCTCCGGCGGCGCGCTGCTCGGCGACCGCATCCGCATGAACTCGGTGCACGGCGACGGCGTGTTCGTGCGCTCGCTGGCCACGCGCCAGGCGCACCTCGCGCTGTCTCAGGCGGTGCAGGACGCGGTGCTCGTGCTCAAGGCGGCGGGCTTCGATCTCGTGCTCGTCGAGACCGCGGGGATCGGGCAGAGCGACAGCGAGATCGTCGACCTCGCCGATGCCGCCGTCTACGTGATGACGCCGGAGTACGGCGCGCCGTCGCAGCTCGAGAAGATCGACATGCTCGAGCTCGCGGACGTCGTCGTGCTCAACAAGTCCGACCGCCGCGGAGCGGCCGACGCGCTGCGCGACGTGCGCAAGCAGTGGCGCCGCAATCACCCCGGCGCCCCGAGCGCGGACGACCAGGTGCCGGTGTTCTCGACGGTGGCGAGCCAGTGGGACGACCCGGGTGTCGAGAAGCTGTTCGGCACGCTGCGCGCGAAGGTCGAAGCGCTGGGCGGCGGCTTCCCGGCGCGGGCTTCCAGCGCGCACGAGCCGATCGTCTCGCCGCCGGCGCTCGTGCCCGCGGGCCGCGAGCGGTATCTCGACGACATCGCCCAGGCCGTGCGCCGCTACAAGCAGCGCACCGCGGAGCAGGCGCAGGCGGCGCACGCGGCGCAGGCGCTGCGCGACGCCGCGCAGGAGATCGCCGACGCCCCCGCTGCGTTGCGCGAGACGCTCGCCGCGAAGGCCGAGCAGCGTGAGGCGGCGCTCGAGCCCGAGCTGAAGCAAGCGCTCGCGGCGTGGCCGACGAAGCGCGCGCAATACGAGGCCGAGCGCCAGAGCTACGAAGTGCGCGGCCGCGCCATCGCCGTGGAGAACACGGTCACGACGCTGTCGGGCACCAAGCTGCCGCGCGTGTCCGTACCGCGCGACACCGACGCCGGAGTTCTCACGCGCTTTCTGCGCGAGGAGAATCTGCCCGGTGAGTTCCCGTACACCGCGGGCGTGTTCCCGTTCAAGCGCCCCGAGGAAGAGCCGGCGCGCATGTTCGCCGGCGAGGGCCCGCCCGAGCGCACGAACCTCCGCTTCCACGTGCTCGCCCAGGCGCAGCCCGCGAACCGGCTGTCCACCGCGTTCGACAGCGTCACGCTCTATGGCCGCGATCCCGAGGAGCGCCCGGACGTATACGGCAAGGTCGGCACCTCCGGCGTGTCGGTGCCGACGGTGGACGACGCGAAGAAGCTCTACTCGGGCTTCGACCTGTGCGATCCGACCACGTCGGTGTCGATGACGATCAACGGACCCGCGCCGACGATCCTCGCCTTCTTCCTGAATGCGGCGATCGACCAGCAGGTCGAGAAGCACCTGCGCGAGACCGGCCAACTGGGCACGGTGCGCGCGAAGTTCGCGTCGCGCGGGCTGCCGACCTATCAGGGCGAGCTGCCGAAGTCCCACGACGGCCTCGGCCTCGCGCTGCTCGGCATCCGCGGCGACGAAGCCGTGGACGCTGCGACCTACGCGCGCATCAAGGCCGACGTGCTCTCGCGCGTTCGCGGCACGGTGCAGGCGGACATCCTCAAGGAGGATCAGGCCCAGAACACCTGCATCTTCTCGACGGACTTCTCGCTCAAGGTGATGGGCGACATCCAGGAGTACTTCGTCCGCAACAAGGTGCGGAACTTCTACTCCGTCTCGATCTCCGGCTACCACATCGCCGAGGCGGGTGCGAACCCGATCTCGCAGCTCGCCTTCACGCTCGCGAACGGCTTCACCTACGTGGAGGCGTACCGCGCGCGCGGCATGCGCGTGGACGACTTCGCGCCGAACTTCTCGTTCTTCTTCAGCAACGGGCTCGACGCCGAGTACAACGTGATCGGGCGCGTGGCGCGGCGCATCTGGGCGATCGCGATGCGCGAGATCTACGGCGCGGACGAGCGCAGCCAGAAGCTGAAGTACCACATCCAGACCTCGGGCCGTTCGCTGCACGCGCAGGAGATGGCCTTCAACGACATCCGCACCACGCTGCAGGCGC
>CAZCTH010000169.1:0-8792 GCA_964501435.1 uncultured Spirochaetales bacterium
GACGTCGTCCGCAGGCGCTCGCGCAGCGCGCTCAGCGCCGGCGCCTGCGCGCGCGGCAGCCGCGCGAGGCGATCCGTCACCTCGGCGAGCTGAAACGCGAGCGAGCGCGGGTTGGTCTCGTCGAGCAGCAGCAGGTCGAGCACGAGGGGAAGCTGCGGAGCGGTCTGATAGCGGGAGCGGTAGGTGATCGCGCCGGCGGCCACGTCGAGCACGGTCTCGAGGCGGCGCCATTCCTCGCCGCGCTCCTCCGCGAGGCCGACGCGCAGCAGCTCCGCGAGGCCGATGCCGCGCTCGAGGCGGCGGCCGAGGTCGAGGAACTGCCAGCCGAGGCCGCGCGTCATGCTCTCGGTGACGAGCCCGGAGAACGCCGAGAGCGAGACCAGCGAGCGGTCGAGGCAGTCGAGGGCCGCGCTGACGCGCAGCGCCGGATGGAGCGCCGGGGGCAGCGCGAGCTCGGGCTCGAGCCGCGAGAGCACGCGCCACGCGTCGGCGGAGAGCTGGTCGCGAACGTGCCACGCCAGGCGGTGCAGCTGCCGGACGGAGAAGGCGAGCGCGTCGCTGCGCCCATGGCCGAAGATCGCGGCGAGCGTGCGCTCCTCGAGCGATCCGCCCGCGCCGTCGGCGTCGATGCGACCGAGCGCCTGGAGCAACGCCACGGCGTCCGGCGCCCGTGCGTCGGCGACGCGCAGCGGCTCCTCCGCGAGCTCGCGCAGCGCCGTACGCAGCGAGCGCATCGCGGACTCCGCGCGTTCGCTGATGCGGCCGAGCCAGAGCAGGTTGTCCGCGACGCGGCTCGTGAGCACGGTGTGCGCGCGCCGCGCGTCGAGCGGGCCGACGCCGCGCCCGGGCGCCGCGCGCTCGCTCTCGTCCTCGCGCTCGCCGCGCAGCACCCAGGTGTCCTTGCTGCCGCCGCCGCGCTGGCTCGACACCACGAGGCTGTCGGCGGAGTAGGACACGCGCGTCAGCCCGCCGGGCATCACCTGCCAGCGCCCGCCGCGCGAGGCCGCGAACACGCGCAGCACGAGATGGCGCGCCTCGGCATCGGCGCCGCCCGTGGCGCTCGGCGCGGTCGAGAGGGCGATGCGCTCCTGTGCCACGAACTGGAGCGGGTCGGCCTCGAGCCGCGCCAGGAATGCGGCGCGTTCGTCGCGGCCCAGCTCGGCGGGGAACACCGCATCCGAGCCCGCGCGCGGGAAGGTCGGCTTCAGCACGAGCCGCTCGAGATTGCGCGCGACGTAGTCCCGCTCGCTCGGCTGTCCGCACCACCAGGTCGCGACCGACGGGAGCTGGAGATCCTCCCCCAACAACCCACGGCACAGGCTCGGCAGGAAGGCGAGCAGCGCCGGGGATTCGACCAGGCCGCTGCCGAGCGCGTTCGCCACCGCGACGTTGCCGGCGCGCACCGCCTGCACGAGGCCCGGGATGCCGAGCGTCGACTCGCCGCGCAGCTCGAGCGGGTCGCACCACGCGTCGTCCTGGCGGCGCAGGATCACGTCCACCGGCGCGAGGCCATCGAGGGTCTTCAGGTAGACGCGCTCGTCGCGCACCGTCAGGTCCGCGCCCTCGACGAGCGGAAAGCCCAGGTAGCGGGCCAGGTAGGCGTGCTCGAAGTACGTCTCGTTGTAGGGGCCGGGCGTGAGCACGACGACGCGCTCCGCGTCGCCCGACGGCGAGAGCTGCGAGAGCCCCTCGCGCAGCGCGGCGAACCAGCCCGCGAGGCGCTGGACCGGAAAGGCGCGGAACGGCTCCGGCATGATGCGCGAGAGCACGATGCGATTCTCGAGCGCGTAGCCGGCGCCGGACGGCGCCTGCGTGCGGTCGCCGAGCGCCCACCAGCGCCCATCGGGCGAGCGCGCGAGATCGACCGCGTAGATCTGCAGGCGCTCTCCGCTCGGCGGCAGCGGGAGGCCTCGGCACGGGCGCAGGTAGCCCGGGTTCGCGAACACGAGCTCCGGCGGCAGCAGGCCTTCCTTCAGCAGCCGCTGCGGCCCGTACAGGTCGGCGAGGATGCGGTCCAGCAGCGTGGCGCGCTGCATGACGCCCGCCTCGATCGCGCGCCATTCCGCTTCCGCGACGAGCCGCGGGATCGGATCGAGCTGCCAGGGCCGGTCGATGCCGCGCGGATCTCCGTAGACGTTGTAGGTGACGCCGTTCTCGCGGATCAGCCGCTCGCCCTCGCGCCAGCGGCGCTGCAGCTCGTCGCGTCCGAGCGCATCGAGCGTGGCGAGCAGCCGCCGCCAGTCCTCGCGCGGCTCGCCGGAGGCGAGGCGCAGCTCGTCGAAGTGGCCCTCCGGAGCCGCGTAGGCGCGCACCGTGGGCGGCATCAACGCGTCGGCCGACGCAAGTCGAGCGTGTGCGGAAATTCCGGGTTCGGCTCCAGCGGCGGCGTTTGCATCGTGCCCGGAGTGTGTCCGAACGGAGCGAAGCGCGCGCCCCGGCGCGCCTCCGCCTCGTGCGCGTTCACGGGGAACGTCTCGTAGTTCCGCCCGCTCGGGTGGGCGACGTGATACGTGCAACCGCCGACCGAGCGGCCCGCGTGCACGTCGAGCAGGTCGAACACGAGCGGCGCGTGCACGGGGATCGTCGGATGCAGCGCCGAGGCGGGCCGCCAGGCGCGGTAGCGGACGCCGGCGACGCCTTCTTCGTGCGTGCCGGTCGGCTGGAGCGGCACGCGCCGGCCGTTGCAGGTGACGACGTAGCGATCGCCGAGCAGCCCGCGCGCGCGGACCTGCAGGCGCTCGAGGCTCGAGTCCACGTAGCGCACCGTGCCGCCGCCGCCCGGCTCCTCGCCGAGCACGTGCCACGGCTCGATCGCGTGGCGCAGCTCGATCTCGACCCCCGCCGGCGCGATGCGGCCGACGAGCGGGAAGCGGAACTCGAAATGCGGATCGAACCAGGCGCGCTCGAGCGGGAAGCCCGCGCGCGCGAGGTCGTCGAGCACGCTGCACAGGTCCTGGTCGACGTAGTGCGGCAACAGGAAGCGATCGTGCAGCTGCGTTCCCCAGCGCTGCGGCGGCTGCCCGTACGGCTCGCGCCAGAACCAAGCCACCAGCGCGCGCAGAAGCAGCTGCTGCACGAGGCTCATGCGCGGGTGGGGCGGCATCTCGAAGGCGCGCAGCTCGAGCAGGCCGAGGCGCCCGCTCGCCGACTCCGGCGCGTACAGCTTGTCGATGCAGAACTCGGTGCGGTGCGTGTTGCCGGTGACGTCCGCGAGCAGGTTGCGGAAGACGCGGTCCACGAGCCAAGGCGGGCACTCGCCGCCGCCCGGGGGAGGGATCTGCGCGAACGCGAGCTCGAGCTCGTAGATGGCGTCGTTGCGCGCCTCGTCCACGCGCGGCGCCTGGCTCGTCGGGCCCACGAACAGGCCGGAGAACAGGTACGAGAGCGCCGGGTGGTTCAGCCAGTACGCGAGCAGGCTCCGTAACAAGTCGGGCCGGCGCAGGATCGGGCTGTCGGCGGGCGTCGGGCCGCCGAGCACGACGTGGTTGCCGCCGCCCGTGCCGGAGTGGCGCCCGTCGAGCATGAACTTCTCGGCGCCGAGCCGGCACGCGCGCGCGTCCGCGTAGAGCGCCTCGACGTCGCGCACCAGCTCGCGCCAGCTCGCGGCCGGCCGCACGTTCACCTCGATCACGCCCGGGTCCGGAGTGACGCTCAGGCGGTCGAGCCGAGGGTCCGCGGGCGGCGGGTAGCCCTCGATCGCGACGGGCAGCCCGAGCGCGCTCGCCGTCGCCTCGATCGCGGCGATCAGGTCGAGGAAGTCCTCCGCGTCCTCCAGCGGCGGCAGGAACACGTGCAGCACGCCTTCGCGCGCCTCGACGGCGAGCGCCGTGCGGATCACCCACGACGCCGACTCGCCGGGCGCCGGCTTGCGGTCGGGATCCGCGAGGCGCTGCTCCTGAACGCGCTGGCGTGCCGCCACCGCGCGCGCGGGGGCGTTCACGAGCGCGCGGCGCGCCGGATCCGGGTAGAGCGGCAGCGGCCTGCGCGGCGCCATCGGGTCGAGCGCCTCGACCCAGCTCTCGTCGCGCGGGTCCTGCCACAGGAGGCTCGCGAGGGGCAGGCGCAGGCCGACCGGCGAGTCGCCCGGCGCGAGCACGAGGTGGCGCCCGCGCAGCATCCAGAGCCCGCTCTGCCAAGTCGGACCGTGCGCGCCGACGGCGCGGCTGAGCGGGAGGACCGTGCCGACCGGATGCCCGAGACCGCGCTCGAACACGCGCCGCAGGCGCTCGCGCGCCTCGGGGTCCTCGAGGCGCGAGTCGGTCGGCTCGACGTTGATCGGGAGCCGACCCTCCTCGCGCAGGAAGTGCGCTGGATCCTCGTACGCCGGCATGGCGTGCCCGGGCTCGACGCCGAGCCGCGCCGCGAGCGCCTCGGCAAAGCGCTGCGCGTCGTCGCTCGTGTGCCCGAGCTGCGCGCTCGGCGTCGCGGCGAGCGCGACGTCCCGCCAGATCGGCACGCCGTCGCGCCGCCAGTAACAAGTCAGCGACCAGCGCGGCAGCGATTCGCCCGGGTACCACTTGCCCTGACCGAAGTGGAGCAGCCCGCCCGGTGCGGTGCGCGCACGGATGCGCGCGAGCAGCTTCTCCGCGAACGCGCGCTTGGTGGGCCCCAGCGCGGACGGCCCCCATTCGTCGCCGTCGCGGTCGTCCACCGACACGAAGGTGGGCTCTCCGCCGAGCGTGAGGCGGACGTCGCCCGCCTGGAGCGCTTCGTCCACGCGCTCGCCGAGCGCGTCGATGCGCGCCCACGCCGCCTCGCCGTACGGCAGCGTGACGCGCGGATCCTCGTGCAGCCGCTGCACGCTCATCTCGAAGTCGAACGCGACCTCGCACTCGCTCACCGCGCCGCTCACCGGCGACGCGGCGCCGGGCGAAGGCGTCGCCGCGAGCGGAATGTGGCCCTCGCCTGCGAGCAAGCCCGAGGTGGGGTCGAGCCCGACCCAGCCCGCGCCGGGCAGGTAGACCTCGGCCCAGGCGTGGAGGTCGGTGAAGTCCGCGCTCGGGCCGGCCGGGCCGTCGAGCGGCTTCTCGTCGGCGCGCAGCTGGATCAGGTACCCGGAGACGAAGCGCGCGGCGAGGCCGAGCCGCCGCAGCGCCTGCACGATCAGCCACGCGGAGTCGCGGCACGAGCCGGCCGCGCGCGCGAGCGTCTGGCTCGGGGTCTGCACGCCCGGCTCGAGCCGGATCTCGTAGCGGATGTCGCGCGCGGCGCGCTGGTTCAGATCGACGAGGAACGACACCGTCGGCCGCTCCGCACGATCGACCGAGCCCACCCACGCGTCGAGCTCGGGCTCGTCGCGGGTGAGCTCGAGGAACGGACGCAGCTCCTCCGCGAGCGCGGGGTCGTACGCGAACGGGAAGCGCTCGGCTTCGGGCTCGAGGAAGAAGTCGAAGGGATTCGAGACGGCGATCTCGGCCACGAGATCGACCTGGATGTCGAGATGCTGGACCGGCTTCGGGTAGACCACGCGCGCGACGAAGTTGCCGTGCGGGTCCTGCTGCCAGTTCACGAAGTGCTCGGCGGGGTCGAGGCGCAGCGAGTAGCTCGCGATGGCGGTGCGGCAGTGGGGCGCCGGACGCAGCCGAATCCGCTGCGGCGAGAGCGTCGCCCAACGGTCGTAGCGGTACCGGGTGTGGTGCCGGAGCGCGACGCGGATCACGGCGCGGCTCGCCGCGCGCCGCGCCGGCCTAACAACCCGAGTCCGTCGCGCACGCTGCACCTCGTCCGGCGAGGGTGCCGCGCACCCCCGGCGCCGCCAGAGTGCGGAGAACGGCACAGCGCCGTCGGAGCGGCACGCGCTGCGCGAAAACGGGCCCCGGCGGGCCGATCTCGACGCGATCCCCCGCGCGCGTCCGGGCGCCGCGCGGCCGATCCGCTAGCCGCGCTTGTACTCGCGCTCGAGCCCCGCGCGCGAACGCCCGCGCTCGATCGCCAGCTCGATCAGCCGGTCGAGCAGCGCGGGGTAGGGGAGCCCGCTCGCCTGCCAGAGCCGCGGGTACATCGAGACCTCCGTGAAGCCCGGCAGGCTGTTCAGCTCGTTCAGCCAGATGCGGTCGGTGCCCTTCTCCACGAAGAAGTCCACGCGCGCGAGGCCGGCGCCCTCGAGCGCGCCGAAGGCGAGCACGGCGAGGCGTTGCAGCTCGGCGGCGACGGACTCGGGCACCTTCGCCGGCACGATCAGCTCCGTGCGCTCGTCCACGTACTTCGCCTCGTAGTCGTACCACTCCTTGTGGGGCACGATCTCGCCGGGCACCGAGGCCTCGGGGCGCTCGTTGCCGAGCACGGCGATCTCGATCTCGCGCGCGTCGATGGCCTGCTCGACCAGCACCTTCTCGTCGTAGCGCACGGCCTCGCGCAGCGCGGGCGCGAGCTCGGCGCGCGTCTTCACCTTGCTGATGCCGACCGAGGAGCCCGTGTTGGCGGGCTTCACGAAGCATGGCAGGCCGATCTCGCGGACGACGCGCTCGACGACCGCCGCCTCCGCCGCGAGCTCGTGCTTGCGCACCGTCACCCACGGCACGACCGGGATGCCCGCCGCGGCGAGTAGCCGCTTGGTCACGTCCTTGTCCATCTGGATCGCCGAGCCGAGCACGCCGGACCCGACGTAGGGAACGCCGGCGAGCTCGAGGAAGCCCTGCAGGCAGCCGTCCTCGCCTCCGGTGCCGTGCACGATGGGGACGATCACGTCCAGCTGGGCGGCGGGCTTGCCGTCCGCCGCGGACACCAGCGTGCGTTCCCCGGGAATCGCGGGCAGCGTGACCTCGGGCGCCTTCACGACCGCGGCGGGCAGCATCTTCGGGCCGCCGATGTGCCAGCGCCCGTCGTGCGAGATCGCGATCAGCGAGACGTCGTACCGCGAGGGATCGAGCGCCTGCAGCATCGAGGTGGCCGAGTTGATCGAGACTTCGTGCTCGACCGAGCGGCCGCCATACACGATCCCGACGCGCACCTTCGCCATCCGCATCCCCCTCCACCCGAGCGAATCCTTCGCAGACTCGGAGCAACAAGACAACGGCGCGGCAGGCCCGGTTCTGAAGCGCGGATTCGAGGCTAGGTTTCGCCCGCATGGAAGCCGTGACCGAGGCCACGCTCGCTGCCAAGGAGGGTGCGCTGCTCGCGCGCCTGCGCGGCGCCGGGCGCGTGCTGGTCGCGTTCAGCGGCGGCGTCGACTCGAGCTACCTCGCGTGGGCCGCGCACCGCGCGCTCGGCGACGGCTCGCTCGCGGTCACCGCGGTGTCGGCCTCGTATCCCGAGAGCCACCGCAAGCTCGCCGAAGAAGTGGTCGCGCAGTTCGCGATCCCGCACCGCTTCGTGGACACCCACGAGATGGAGCGTCCCGGCTACCGCGCGAACGGGCCCGACCGTTGTTATTTCTGCAAGACCGAGCTGTTCGAGGTGATGGGCCGGCTGCGCGGCGAGCTGCGCTTCGACGCGGTCGCCTACGGCGTGAACACCGACGACCGCGGCGATTTCCGGCCGGGCCATCGCGCGGCGCAGGAGCACGGCGTGCTCTCGCCCTTCCTCGACGTCGCGCTGTCGAAGGCGGAGATCCGCGCGCTGTCGCGTGCCGCCGGGCTGCCCACCGCCGAGCTGCCCGCGTCGGCGTGCCTCGCCTCGCGGCTGCCCTACGGAACGCAGGTGACGCCCGAACGCCTGCGGCAGGTGGAGCGCGGCGAGGAAGCGCTGCGCGCGCTCGGCTTCCGGCAGGTGCGCCTGCGCCATCACGGGACGGTCGCGCGCGTCGAGATCGATCCCGCGGAGCTGGCCCTCGCACTGACGCCCGAAATGGCGCGCGAGATCTCCGCCGCGATCAAGCCGCTCGGCTTTCGCTACGTGACGCTCGACCTCGACGGTTACCGGACGGGCGCGCTCAACGAGGTCCTGACGCTCGCTGGGGGCCCGCAGGCGTGAGCGCGCGCGAGCCGCGGCGATGACGGGCTTCCTGCGCGTCGCGTGCCGCGGGGCACCGAGGGATCTCGGGCTCGATCAGGGGCGCGCCTGTGCCGCGGAGATCGCGAGCGTCGTGGCCGCGCACGCCGGCGGGGCGCTGCGCCGGCTCTTCGCTGCGGTGCGCCCTCCCGCGACTCAGCGCGAGGTGGCGCGCGACGTTTACCGCTTCTTCCCCCACATGGCCGAGCGCACGGCCGGGCTCGCGCGCGGCGCGCGCGTCTCGCCGTTTGCGCTCGCCGCGCTCTCCGCGCTGCCGGAGCGCGCGCCCGCCGACGCGCTGCGCGTCGTAAGGGGCGCGAGCGGCCCCTGCCTCGCGCGAGCCCTCCCGCCGGACGTGCTCACCGTGCTGCGCGAGAGCGCGCCCGACACGGATTACCGCTCGCTCGAGCTCGTCGCGCTCGCCCAGATCGCGCCGTTCGTCGGCGTGAACGAGCACGGCCTCGCGGTGGGCGCCGTCTTCACGGGCGCGGGCGGCGAGTGCGCCGCGCCCGCGGCATTGCTCGCGCAGGACTGCCTCCAGCGCTTCGACCGCGTCGAGAAGGCGGTCGAGTGGCTGGAGCGCCGGCCCGCCGGCGGCCGCGCGCGCTTCGCCCTCGCCGACGCCACGGGCGCCGTCGCGCTGTTCGAGATCGAGGGCGGCGCGCGCAAGCGCCGCGACCCGATCGAAGAGCCGCTCTCGCCCGTCACGTCCGAGCGCTGTTGCATCGCGGTGGCCGACCCGCGCGCGCGGGCCCTCGCCTGGACCTTCGCGGACGGGAACATGGGCGAGGCGAGCCTCGGCGAGGCCGCGCCCGCGGAGCGCTAGCGCCGCCCGCCGCGGCCTCCGCCGCGCCGCCGGCCGC
>CAZCTH010000170.1:0-8694 GCA_964501435.1 uncultured Spirochaetales bacterium
GCGGGCCGCGGCGTCTTCGCCGCTGCGCCAGAACGCGAAGGCGCTCTCGCGGCAACGATGAGCGGCCACCGCGCGGGCCTCGGCGTCGTACAGCGCGGCCACGGCCTCGGCGATGCGGTCGTCGAGCCGGGCGGCCTTCGTCGCGCCGGATACGACCAGCGGGCTCGCGAGGTCCGCGCGCACGCGCTCGAGGATCGGCAGGACCTGGTCGCGCAGCGGCGGCCACGGGCCGAGCTTCCCTTCTTCGACGAGCGTCACCGCGGCGCGCGCGTCGTCCGCCCCGACGGTCGCGCCGAGCGCGGCCTCGGCGATCTCGCCCGGCAGCTTCGTCCCGGCGGGCGCGACGGCGACGCGCGCGCGCCACTCCGAGAAGCCGCGCGGCAGCGGGCGGTCCTTCGGTTGGCGCTGCACCGCGAACGCGACCGCGGCGCGCACGGAGTCCGCGGGCAGCTCCTCGGCGCTGCCCTTGTTCTCGCGCGCGAGATCCTTCAGGAAGCGCCGCGCGTTGCCGCGCGCCGCCTGCAGCACCCGGAAGCCCGCCACGCCGCGGGCGTCGTCGAACACCACCTCGAACACGCGGGCGCCGCCGTTCGGGTGCGGCTCGAGGAAGTACGCCATGCGCGTGCCGTTCGGGTCGATCGCCGAGAGGTACGCACCGGAGATCTCCTCCTCGACCTTCGCGAGCGTCGCGACGGCCGGAGCGGGAGCGGCGGCCTGCGGGACCGGGGCGCCCGCCGAGCGCAGCCGATGCAGCCAGCGCCGCAGCGCCTTCCGGCCCGGCTTCGAGAGCGCGTCCTCGCGCAGGGTGAGCAGCGCGCGCTGACCGGCCTCCTCGCCGAGCCACTCGGCGATCAGCTCGTCCGCGTCGTCCGGGCGCTCGGAGAGCATCCAGGCGAGCACGCGTTGCGCCGCCTCGGGAGTCGCGGCGGCGAGCACGCGCAGCGCGTCGCCATTCGCCGGGCGAATCAGGTCCTCGTCTTTCGGGAGCGCGCTTGCGGCGGCGTCGAGTGCGGCGGCCAAGCTCATCGGATCACCTCGTCGGGAAGTCTGGGACGCAAAGGGATGAAGCAACGCGCGCCAGTTCGCCAGGGCCGATGCGCACTTGGCCCAGGCTCGAGCGTCTGGCCCGCACCGTGCTCACTGCCCGATGCGCTCGTGCTCCGCGACCGCGAAGCGGTCGGTCATGCCCGCGATGTAGTCGGCGATCGCGCGGGCTTCGCCTTCCTCCGCGAAGCGCGCCGTCACCTGCGGCGGGAGCAGCGCCGGCTCTCGGCGGTAGGCGCGGTAGAGCGCCGAGAGCGTGCCCTCCGCCTGCTGCATGGACGCGATCACGCGCGGATGGTGGTAGAGCCGCTCGTACAGGAAGCGCTTCAGGACGCCCTGCTCCGCCGCGAGCGCGTCGCTGGCGGCGACCAGGGGCGTGGCGAGCGCGCGCACCGCGTCGGCGCTCTGGCAGCCGCTCGCGAGGATGCGCCGCGCGCTCGACTCCACCACGTCGGTCACGAGCTTGTTGATCAGCCCGACGAGCGTCTGGGCGTGGAGCACCGACTCGCTCGCCGCGCCGATCTGCGCCACCACCGCGGCGCGCGTCGCCCGCCAGAGCGGCACTGCGTCGAGCAGTGCGTCGGTCAGCAGCCCCGAGCGCAGGCCGTCGTCGAGGTCGTGATTCAGGTACGCGATCTCGTCGGCGAGATCGGCGAGCTGCGCCTCCAGCGACGGCTGCGCACCGCGCCGCGGCAGCGCGATCGGGTGGGCCCACGCGGCGCCGTGCTTGAGGATGCCCTCGCGCGTCTCGGCGCTGAGATTCAGGCCGCGGAACGCGGGGTAGCGATCCTCCAGCCAGTCGACGATGCGCAGCGTCTGGCGGTTGTGGTCGAAGCCGCCGTCGCCCTCGAGCAATTCGTCGAGCACGCGCTCGCCGGCGTGGCCGAAGGGCGGATGGCCGAGGTCGTGGGCGAGCGCGATCGCCTCGGCGAGGTCCTCGTTGAGGCGCAGCGCGCGGGCCAGCGTGCGCGCGATCTGCGCGCCCTCGAGCGTGTGCGTGAGCCGATTGCGGTAGTGGTCGCCCTCGTGCGGCACGAACACCTGCGTCTTGTACTCGAGCCGGCGGAACGCGCGGCTGTGCACCACGCGGTCGCGATCGCGCGCGAAGGCGGTGCGGTAGGCGTGCTCCGCCTCCGGGTACACGCGCCCGCGCGAGTCGCCGCTGCACTGCGCCCAGGGCGCGAGCCGCGCGCGCTCGTCCGCCTCGACGTCGGCGCGCGTGCGGATCGCGGCGCTCACGGCGCCTCGTTCTCCGCGTCGCGGATCGCGTCTCGCAGCGCCTCGCGCTCGCGGTCGCTGTAGGGCGCGTGCTGCGGCGGCGCGGTCGCGACGTCGTCGGCGAGCGCGTCGCCTTCGGGCGGCTGCGCGCCGGAATCGACGGCGCCGCCGTCGCCGGGCGCGGCGCTCACGGGTCGCGAGGCCCGCGTCTCGCGCGGCGCCGAGCCGACCCACAGCCGCGCCGCGAGAGCCGCCAGCGCGAGCGCGAACACCAGCGCCAGCGCGCGCGCCGCGAACGCCGACTTCTTGCCCTTCGCCACCTCGCGCCCCCCGTCGTCGTGTGCGCCTTGCGCGGCGCTTCGGGCGGAAGGTACCCATCCCGCGTCATGCCGATCACCCCGCGACTGCTACTCGGCCCCGGCCCCTCGAACGCTCATCCCCGCGTGCTCCGCGCGCTGGCGACGCCGCTCGTCGGCCACCTCGATCCCCAATTCCTCGCGCTGATGGACGAGGTGCAGGAGCGCCTGCGGCGCCTGTTCGGCACGCAGAACGCGCTCACCCTGCCGCTCTCCGCGACCGGCTCCGCGGGCATGGAGGCGTGTCTCGTCAACCTGCTCGAGCCCGGCGACGCGATCGTGATCGGGGTCGCGGGCGTGTTCGGCGAGCGCATGTGCGACGTCGCCGCGCGGGCGGGCGCGCGCGTCACGCGCGTCGACGCCGAGTGGGGCAGCGCGCTCTCGCCGCAGGCGATGGCCAGCGCGATCGCCCACGTGCGGCCGAAGGCGGTCGCGTTCGTGCACGCCGAGACGAGCACGGGCGTGCTCCAGCCCGTCGAGGCGATCGCGCGCGCGGCCAAGAGCGCGGGCGCGCTGCTGATCCTCGACTGCGTCACCTCGCTCGGCGGCCTGCCCGTGACGCTCGACGCGTGGGGTGTCGACGCGGCCTACAGCGGCACGCAGAAGTGCCTCAGCTGCCCGCCGGGCCTCAGCCCGATCTCGTTCTCGCCGCGCGCCGTCGAGACCGTGCTCGCGCGCAAGACCAAGGTGCAGAGCTGGTATCTCGACGTTTCGATGCTCGCCCGTTATTACGGCGGCGAGCGCGTCTACCACCACACCGCGCCGATCTCGATGATCTACGCCATCGCCGAGGCGCTGCGCGTCGTCGAGGAGGAAGGCATGCCCGCGCGCGAGGCGCGCCACCGCGCCGCGGCGCAGGCGCTGATCGCGCAGCTCGCGCCGCTCGGCTTCACGCCGCTCGTCGCCGAAGACGTGCGCCTGCCCTCCCTCACGACGCTGCGCCTGCCCGAGCGCATCGTCGCCGCGGGCGAAGCCAAGCTGCGCCGCCGCCTGCTCGACGAGCACGCCATCGAGGTCGGCGGTGGGCTCGGCAAGCTCGCGGGCCAGGTGTGGCGCGTGGGCCTGATGGGCGAGAACGCCCGCGTGGAGAACGTGGAGACGCTGCGCGCCGCGCTCAGTGCGCTCGGCTGACGCCCGAGCGGCGCATCCACTTCGGCGCCCACCAGTTCCACTCGCCCATCAGCTGCATCGTGGCGGGCACGAGCAGCGCGCGCACGATCGTCACGTCGAGCGCGACCGCGGCACCGATCCCGACGCCCACCTGCTTCACGTAGACGAGATCACCCGCGGCGAAGGCGCCGATCACGACGATCAGGATCAGCGCCGCGCTCGTGATGATGCGGCCCGTGTGCGAGATGCCCTGCAGCACGCTCTCGCGGTTGTCGCCGGTGCGGAGGTATTCCTCCTGGATGCGCGAGAGCAGGAACACTTCGTAGTCCATCGACAGGCCGAACACGACGGCGAAGAGGATCACCGGGATCGTCGGGTCGATGCCCTCGAGCGGCTCGAAGCTCAGCAGCCCTGAGAAATTCCCGTCCTGGAAGACCCAGACCAAGAGCCCGTAGCTCGCGGAGAGCGACAGCACGTTCATGAGCGTCGCCTTGAGCGGCACGAAGATCGAGCGGAAGGCGTAGAGCAGCACGAGGAAGTTCCAGGCGAGCACGAGCAGCGCCGCCTTCGTGCCCCAGCTCCGCATGATCGCCTTGAGGTCGTTCATCTGCGCCGTGGCGCCGCCGATCTTCACGTCGAAGCCCGGGTGCGGCACGGCGCGTACGGCGTCGAGCACCTCGGCGGCGGCGAGCGAGCGCCACGGGTGCGCGTTGCCGGCGATCAGCAGCGCGGTGTGCTCGTGGATCGTGCGGCGCACCTGCGTGGCGAGCGGGTCCGCCGCGGCGGCGGCGCGAATCTCCGCGTCGGTCTGCCGCAGCGGGTCGAGGTCGTTGAGGGGCGTGCGCACCTCCGTCACGCCCGGCACCGCGCGGATGCGCGCGGCGTAGGCGCGCAGCGTCGTGAGGCTCGCGCGCTCGAGCGGATCTCCCGGCGCGGTCGCGACGACCTGCATGATCGAAGCGCCGCCGGGGTCGAAGCGCGCCGGGTCGCCGAGGGCGCGGTCCACCTGCCGCACCTCGGAGTCGCTGGCGAACATGCGCGTGTCCGGCACCGCGCTCTCCATGTGCAGCACCGGGCTGGCGAACACGGCGAGCACGGCGACGCAGCCGAGCACCGTCAGCCACGGATGCCGCATCGAGAAGCCGCCGACGCGGCGCCAGAACGGGCTCGGCGCCGTCGTTTCGGGCGCGCGCCCGATCGCGCCGGCGTTGATGTGCGGGCCGAGCCACGCCATCAGCGCGGGCAGGAGCAGGAGCGCGCCGAGCAGCGAGGCGAGCACCGCCAGCGAGCCGCCGATCGCGATGCTGCGCAGGATCGGCACGGGCACGGGAATGAGCACCGCGAGGCTCACGACCACGGTGAGGCCGGAGACGAAGATCGCGCGGCCCGCGGTGTCGAGCGTGGTGGCGGCCGCGTCGCTCGGCGAAAGGCCCTTGCCCGCCTCCTCGCGGAAGCGCTGGACGAGCAGCAGCGCGTAGTCGATCGAGAGCCCGAGCCCGAGGAACGCCGCGACGTTCAGCGCGAAGATCGAGATCTCCATGAAGTGCGAGCCGAGCCGCGCCAGCGCCGCGCAGCTCGCCATCGCGAAGCCGCCCACGAGGATCGGCAGCACGGCCGCCACCGCGCTGCGGAAGAAGAGCAGCGTGAGCACGAGCGCGATCGGAATCGCCACCGCCTCGGCCTTCGCCAGATCGACCTTCGCGGTGGCCTGCGCGAGGATCGACGCCGCCACGTGGCCGCCGATCTGCACCGAAATCGGCTCCTCGACGTCGCGCAGCAGCGGCTCGATGCGCTTCAGGGTCGCGAGCTTGTCCGCGTTCGAGCCGGCGAGCGAGACGATCACGAGGGTCTCGTGCCCGTCGTGCGAGACGAGCGACTCCTGGCTCGTGTCCCAATAGGTGGTCGCGCCCACCACGCCGTCGTCCTCGAAGAGCACCTCGAGCAGGTCGAGGATGCCCGCGCCGAACAACGGGTCGCGGACGTCGCTGGTGTCGTCGCGGTAGATCGCGAGCACGTCGGGCGCACCGATGCCGAAGCGCCGCTCGGCCTCCTTGATCGCGAGGTCGCTCTCGCTGCCCGGCACCTCGAAGCCGCCGGCCGGGAGGTGATCCGCCGCGCTCGAGCCGTACACCGCGGCGGCCGCGAGCAGCGCGGCGAAGAGCGCGACGACCGCGACGCGCCCGCGCGCGAGCGCGGCTCCGAGGCGCGCGTAGGGCGAGTCGAGCGAAGCTTCCGAGCGCATGCACCCCCCAGTGCGCGCGGCAGGGTACCTGCGCCGCGCGCGAGGGGAACGAGCGCCGGCGCTCGCCACTTTTCCCGAATTGGGTCTGACCCCGATTCGGGAAGTTCGGCGGGTTGACCTCGGCGGCCGCGCGCTGCTACCCGTGCGGCGCTGCTCGGGAGCTTCGATCAAGGTGATCGGGCCTCGAGGGAAGGCCGTGTAAATCGGCCGCGGTCGCGCCACTGTAATCGGGGAGCTCTCGCGACGAATGCCACTGGTTCCGGCGAAGAGCCGGGCTGGGAAGGCGTCGCGAGCGCGTCGATCCGAGAGCCAGGAGACCTGCCCGGGCGGCGGAATCTGCAACTGCTCTTCGCGAAAGAGAGCGGTGCGGTGACGGCCGAAGCCAGCGCTCCTGCGCTTGCGATCCCGCGTCATCCCCGGACATCTCGCGAAGGGTGCGAGGAGTCTTCGATGACGCCGGCACCCGTCGCTCCCCGTGCGCCGAGAAGCGCACGCGCGAGCGGCCCTCCCCTTGGCTCCCTGTCCGTCGCGCTCGCCTTCTTCTCCGTACTTGCCTTCTCCCCCCGCATCGCCAGCGCCGAGGGCGCCCGCACGGGCGACTCCGCGGCCCGAGCGCCGGACGCGGCCTCCGTCGTGCGCGAGGCGCGCGAGATCAGCGTCACCGCGACGCGCGCCGAGCGCAGCCTGCTCGACGTGCCGGCGAACGTGACGGTGCTGGACCGCGCCGAGATCGAGCGCAGCGGCGCCGCGAACGTGCCGGAGCTGCTGCGCCGCGAGGCCGGCGTGCTCGTCACGAACACGACGACGAACGCCGAGGGCTACACGGTCGAGGCCCGCGGCTTCGGCAACGGCGGCGGCAACGGCTGCCGCACGCTCGTGCTCGTGGACGGGCGCCGCGTCAACGAGCCCGACACGGGCTGCGTGGACTGGACGTTCCTCGCCCTCGATCAGGTCGAACGCATCGAGATCGTGCGCGGGCCCGGCTCCGCCGCCTACGGCGACAACGCCCTCGGCGGCGTGATCGCGATCTCGACGCGCGGCGCGAGCGCGACCGGCCGCACGCTCGTCGCGCTCGGCGCCGAGCGCGCGAGCTTCGACGGCGAGCGCCTCGATGCGGTCGTCTCGCAGCGCTTCGGCGCGCTGCGCGTGGGCGCGAACGCCGCGTTCGACGACACCGCCGGCTATCGCGACCGCGCCGACCTCAACAACAAGCGCTGGGGCCTCGACGCCGCGTGGGAACTCGCGGAGGGCGGCCGCATCGGCCTCGCCGGCGGCTACGCCTCGTCGGAGCGCCAGCGCCCGGGCGCCTTGAATGCGGCGGACGTGGACGACGACCCGACGAACGCGAGCCCGAGCCTCGACTTCGCGCGCGAGCGAGAGCGCTTCCTCCAGGGCTCGCTCGACCTCGCATTGCCCGCCGAGTGGCGCCTGCAGGCGACGCCTTACTACCGGCACTCCCAGGCGGCGAACCACTTCGACGACCGCGACCCGTTCTTCCCGTTCGTGTTCGACTCGCGCGCGGACGACGACAGCGGCGGAGTCGACTTGCAGCTGAGCCGCGACGTCGCGTGGCTCGGGCGCTCCGTTCGGGTGCTCGCGGGTGCGGAGCTGCGGCAGGACGACATCGTCGCCGCAAGCGCCTCGAGCTTCGGCGCGACGCGCAACGACGCGCGCCGACGCACGTGGGGCGTGTTCGTGCAGGCCGAGTCGTGGCTGCGCGACGACCTGCTGCTCGCGCTGGGCCTGCGCCGCGATCGCAGCGACCTCGAGGGCCGCTCCAGCGACGCCCCCGGGCAGCGCTTCGACGAAGAGCACGCGTTCTGGTCGCCGCGCGCGTCGCTCACGTGGCGCTTCCATCCCCACGGCTCGGCGTACGTCGCGTACGGCCGCGGCTTCCGCTTCCCGAATCTCGACGAGGCGTTCGGCTTCTTCGGCTTCGCGCCCACGCTCTCGCCCGAGAGCGCCCACAGCATCGAGACCGGAGCCGCGTGGCGCAGCGAACGGCTCGAGCTGCGCGGCGCGCTCTACGCGATGTGGGTGAAGGACGAGATCTTCTTCGACCCCCTCGCCGGCGCATTCGGGCAGAACGACAACGTCGACGAAGTCCGCCACGAAGGCGCGGAGCTGTCGGGGCGCTTCGCGATCACGGACTGGCTCGACGCGCGCGCGAGCTACACCCGGGACGACGTGGAGGTGACCGAGGACGCGGTCGCCGCACTCGAGGGCGAGCAGCTGCCGATCACGCCGAAGAATCGCGGCCAGCTCGCGCTCGAAGCCGCCCTGCCCTTCGGCCTCTCGGCGCGGCTCGCCGGCAACTTCGTCGGCGACCGGCGACTCGCCAACGACCCCGTCGGCGCCGAGCCCGACCTCGACGGCTACGCGACGCTCGACGCGCGCGTCGCGTGGACGCGCGCGCTCGCGCGCGACGTCGCGCTCACGCTCGAAGCCAACGGGCGCAATCTGACGGGCAGTGACTACGCCGACTTCGCCGGCTTCTCGGTGTTCTCGTTCCCCCCCGAGACGCGCTTCTACCCGGCCGCCCGAGCCAACTGGTCGGTGGGCGCGCGCATCCGGTTCGCGCGATGAGGCGCGCATGCGCGTGGGCGGCCGCCCTGCTGGCGCTCGCCGCGACGGCGCCCACCGCGCGCGCGGGCGAGCCCCTGCTCGCGCCGCGCGCGCACCCCGACGTCGCGCCGCGCGCGGACGCGGCCCGGGACCCGGTCG
>CAZCTH010000171.1:0-8683 GCA_964501435.1 uncultured Spirochaetales bacterium
GCTCCGCGAGCGCGGCCACCAAGGCGAGCGCCGGCAGCGCGGGGCGCCGCTGCGCGTGCTCCGCGCCGAGCCAGTGCATGCGCAGCCGCGCGAGCGTGCCGTCGGCCTCGCGGTCGAGCAGCCACGCGTCGAGCTCGCTCGCGAGCGCCGCGCGATCCGCAGGCAGCCAGAACGCCTTCACGTCGCGCGTCAGCGGCCCCACCTGGGCGGCGCCGGGCGCGAGCGCGCGCCAGCGCGGCGCCTCGAGGGTGTCGGTGACGACGACCGGCGCCGCAGCCGACGCGAACGCGTCGCGCACCGCCGCGTTGCTCGGCAGCGCCGTGATCGCCGCGTCCGGGAAGCGTGCGCGCGCGACGCGCTCGAGGTGGCCCCCTGCGTTCACCGCGATCGCGAGGCCGGGCTGCGCGAGCGCCGCTTCGCTCGCGAGCGCGGGGTCGCGCACCAGCGCGACGACGCCCGACTCGGCGACCGGCACGCTGAAGCGCCCCGCGACCGAGCGGTCCGGGCGCACGGTCACGCCCGTCATCGCGACGTCGAAGCGGCCGGCCTCGAGCGCCGAGTCGAGCTCGGGCCAGGTCGTCGCCACCCACTCGATCGCGTACCGGCGGTCCTTTGCGAACGCTTGCGCGATCTCGGGGTCGAGCCCCGCGTAGTCGCCGCCCTCGGTGCGCTCGCAGAGCGGCGGGTAGTCGCCCGTGACCGCGACGCGCAGGGGCTTCTCCGCGCGGGCCCCGTTTCCGATCGCGAGCCCCGCGACGAGCCACAGGATCGAACGCGACAGCCGGGCCAGGCCCGAACGTTTCGGCTCCGTCCTCCGCGGGGCGCACGAGATCACTGGGCGATCACTCCGAGCAGCTCCGGGATCTCCGCGATCACGTGGTCCGGGCGCAGTGCGTCGGGCAGCTCCGCGTGTCGCTCCGGGATCCACGCGGTGCGCATGCCGAGCGGCTTCGCGCCCGCGAAGTCGTGCTGCGGCGAGTCGCCGACGAACAGCACCTCGCGCGCTGCGATGCCGGGCGCCTTCGACAATGCGACCTGATAAATGCCCGGATCGGGCTTGCACGAGCGGGCCTCCTCGCTCGTGGTCGTCGCGTGGAAGTAGTCGCCGATGCCGAGCTGCGACCAGATCGCGCGAAACTGGTCGTCGTCGATGTTGCTCACGATGCCGAGGTGCAGTCCGCGCTCGCGCAGCGTGCCGAGCGTCTCGCGCACGCCCGGGCGCAGCGCGATGTAGCGCGCGCCCACCTCGCTCTGGCCGTCGTAGAGCGCCTCGCTGTCGCGCGGGTCGATTCCGTACGCGCGCAGCATCCCGAGGTATGCGGCGCGGAACATGTCGCGGTGCAGGTAGTACGGGCGGCCGCCGTACTCGGCGCCGGCTGCCGCCATCGACGCGCGGTACTTCGTGCGGACGCGCTCGAAGGGCTCGTCGATGCCGTGCTCGCGGGCGAGCGCCTCGAGCACGCGGTCGAAGTGCGGCCGCGTCGCCCGGTAGCTGAACAGCGTGCCGCCGAGATCGAAGAACACCGCGCGAATCGACATGTTGCCCCGACTCCTGCGAGAGCCGGCGAGGCTAGCTCGGCGCGCGCGGCGCGGTCCGGCGCCGATGCGCGGTTTGACCCTCCTTGGGCCCTCGCCTAAGTTGCGCCGCCTTTCGCGCCGTCCCGTGCGGTTCCCCACTTCGCCGCGGCGCTCGCGCTGACGCGCATCACCCGAGGTCCTCGCCATGCTTTCACCCGACGAGATCGAGCCCGGCTCGCCCTGCACCCACAAGAACACGGGGCTCCGCTACAGCGTCGTCGAGGTGAGCCCCGAGGAGGTGCTGCTCTCCGCCGAGAGCAGTGGCATGACCGACCTCACCGTGCCGATCCAGCTGTTCCTCTCGGAGTTCGCGATCGGCGCCTACTCGGCGCGGCGCAACGGCAGCGGACCCGGCGGCCCGCGGCGCACGAGCCGCCCGGCCTCGAAGGCCGCCTCCGCTCCGGCTGGCCCGAAGTCGCGCGGCAAGATCAAGAAGATGGTTCGCGACCGCGGCTTCGGCTTCATCCGCGGCGAGGACGGGAAAGAGGTGTTCTTTCACCGCTCCGGCATGAACGGCAGTGAGTACGACGGGATGGAAGAGGGGCAGACGGTGGAGTACGTGATCCAAGAGGGGCCGCGCGGGGCGCGGGCAGAGTTCGTGAAGGCGGTTTCCGCCGAGGCCTAGGGCGCGGTCGGGGGCCTCTCGCGCGGGGAGGCGGAGCCGGCGCCGGGCGGGCGGCGGCGGATGGCTCGCGGCGGGCCCGCTCCGTGTTGCCGTCCCTGGCATGTGGGTGTTGGCCGCGCTGCGCAGAGGCGTAACGAGCCTCTGTGCGCGGGCCCGCTCTGCGCTTTGACTCCGCCGCCGCCCGCCCGGCGCCGGCTCCGCTCGCGTATGCGAGGCGCGAGGTGCCGCGGTCGTGCTCCGGCGATGCGCTGGGGGCGTTCCGCGGCTCGGGTCGCCACGCGGGCCGCAGCGCTGGCAAGGGGCTCGGGGGGTGAAGCTCGGGCGCCGTTGAGGCGCCCGAGCCTCACGCGGATCGGGGCGTGACGTTCCCCCTCCGGAGGCGTCGAGTTGGCGGCGACTCGGGCGCGCGGCGCTGCGCGCGCGCTTGCGGTTGTTGGAGCGGTGGGGACCGGACCGGACGCGGGAGGGCGCGCGCCTAGAGCTGGTACCGGTGGACGATCGGGAGCTTGCGTCCGCTGCCGAAGGCCTTGGGCGAGACGCGCAGGACGAGCGGCGCTTGGCGGCGCTTGTACTCGTTGCGGTCGACGCGGCGGACGATGTTCGCGACGGCCTCGGGCGTGGTGCCGGCCGGCGGCTTGATGGTGGCGGCGGTGCGCTCGCCCTCGATCGCCTGCTCGAGCACGGCATCGAGCACGTCGTACTCGGGAAGGTCGTCGCTGTCCTTCTGATTGGGGGCGAGCTCGGCGCTCGGGGGCTTGTCGATGGTGCGCCACGGGATGAGCTCGCGGTCGCGGTTGGCGAAGCGGGCGAGCGCGTAGACGTCGCGCTTGTAGACGTCGCCGATCACGGCGATGCCACCGACGGTGTCGCCGTAGAGCGTGCAGTAGCCCATCGAGAGCTCGCTCTTGTTGCCGGTCGCGAGCACGAGGCGGTTCTCGGCGTTGGAGATCGCCATCAGCGTCGCGCCGCGGATGCGCGACTGGATGTTCTGCTGGGCGAGGCCGTAGTTGTCCTTCGCGCCAAACAGGTCGGCGAAGACCTTGCGATAGCTCTCGTAGATCGGCCTGATGTCGACGGTGCGGATCGCGATGCCGAGGTTCTTCGCGAGCGCGTGGGCGTCCTCGATCGAGTGGTCCGAGCTGAACGGGCCCGGCATCGCGACGCCGGTGACCTTGTCGCGCCCGAGCGCCTCGACGGCGAGGTGCGCGGTCAGCGCGGAGTCGATGCCGCCGCTGAGCCCGATCACGGCGCCGGGCGGGAGGCCCTGTTTGCGGAAGTAGTCGCGGATGCCGAGCACGAGCGCGGCCTCGAGCTGCGCGACCCGCTCGGGCTCCGCGACGGCCTCGGGCGCGACGCCGCTCGCGCTCGCGAGATCGACCACCGCGAAGGCCGGCTCGAAGAGCGGCAGCGCGGCGAGCACCCGGCCGCGCGCGTCGGCGACGAACGAGCCGCCGTGGAAGATCAGCTCGTCGTTGCCGCCGAGCTGGTTGCAGAAGGCGATCGGCACCGCGTGTTTCGCGGCGAGGTCGCAGAAGATGCTGCGCAGCTGGGCGGGCTTGCCCGCGTGCCACGGCGACGCGCTGAGGTTGGCCACGAGCTGCGCGCCCGCCCGCGCGAGCTCGCCGGTCGGGTCGGCGCTGTAGCCGACGCGATCCACCCAGCCGTCCTCGCACACCGTCAGCCCGACGCGCGCGCCGTCGGGCAGCGTCGCGAGCTGCCGTTCCTCGGCCGGCGCGAAGTAGCGCTTCTCGTCGAAGACGTCGTACGTGGGCAGATGCGTCTTCGCCTGCGCGAGCGCGCGCTTGCCGCCCGCGAGCAGCACGGCCGCGTTCTGCAGGCGCTTGCCGTCGCGCCGCTCGGTCGGCAGCACCGCGCCGACGGCGATCGCCACCTGCTTCGACGCGGCGGCGAGGGCGTCGAGCTCGCGCAGCTGGTCGCGCACGAAGCCGTCCCGCTCGACGAGGTCGAGGGGCGGATAGCCGGTGAGTGCGAGCTCGGGCAGCACGACCAGGTCGGCGCGCTCCGCCGCGGCGCGCGCGGCGGCCTCCTCGACGAGCTTGCGGTTGCCGGCGAGGTCGCCAACGGTGGGATTGATCTGAGCGAGGGCCACGCGCATGACGCCGGAAGCTAACGCGATCGGGGGGCCTCGCCGCGCGTGGATGGCCCCGGACCTTCGGGAAGCGGCGCGAGATCGGGCTCCACGAACCGGGCGCGGGCGCGCGTGGTGAACAGCCGCTCGCGGGAGTAGTGGGCGAGCGGCAGCTCGCGCTCGCGGAGCTCGGGGCAGCGCGCGAGCAGGTCCTCGGAGGTCGCGGCGCCGGAGCGTCGCCGGGCGTCGTCAACGAGCGCGAGCCACGCGAAGGTCAGGGTCTCGAAGTAGCCCCGGGCGGGCGACTCGACGAGCCCGTGCCGCGCGTTCATGCGCACGATGCCCGCGCGCATGCGCAGGTGGGCTTCGTCGAGCGGGTAGCGCGACGCGAACAGGAACGCGGTGCGGACGTGCGCCTCGTGGGTCCACTCCGCCGGCGTCAGCGCAGCGGCCGCGAAGGCCGCCCAGAGTGCGTCGTCGTCCATGGCGCCTCGTTAGCACGCACGCGCGTCACTCGGGCCCACGCACCGCGTACCCCTTGGCGCGCAGCGTCGCGAGCACGCCGTCCGGCGCGAGGATGCGGTCCATCGACTGCATCGCGAGCGACACGCGGCTCTTCGCGAGCGCCGCTTCGACGCTTCCGAGCCACTCCGTCTGGGCGCGCTCGACGAGCGGGCGGACCTCCTCGGCGCTGCCGATCGCCTGCCAGCACGTGGCCTGCTGGTCCGTGAACGGCACCGCGCGAAACGCGTCGACGTCCCCGTCGGCCCAGGCGCGCGCCCGGTCGCGCATCGCGCCGACGTCGCTCTCGAGCCGCGCGACGGTGGTCTCGAGGCACGCGACTTGTTGGGCGGGGGGCAGCTCGGCGATCGCCGCGAGCACCTGGCCCGGGTCTGCGAGCTCGATTTCCACCGTGCGGATCGGGAGGTCGCGCTTCTTTGCGAGCCGGATCACGCGCTCGTGGACGTCGTTCTCCATCGTGAGCCCGACTCGGTCTACGGCCGCGTCGAAGAGCCGGCCGGCCGCGAACACGGGCCGCAGCCCGTCCAGCTTGCGGTCGCGGCGCGCGTACTTCGCCCGCAGCGCGTCGAAGCGCGCGTAGAGCGGCGCGGGCAGCACCTCCGCGAGCGAGGCGTCGCCGGGATTGCGCTGCAGCTCGCGCCACTGGCGATAGAGCTTGAAGCCGCCGACCAGGCCGACGCGCGCGCTCACCGACGCGCCGGCGGCGATCACCTCCTGCGACTCGTCGAGCACCTGCTCGACCGCGCCCGATTTCCACGCCATGCCCTTCGGCAAGGGCTGGAGGAGCCCGAGCAGCCAGAGCGTGTGCTCGCCGCTCGTCACCTTCCAGAGCTGCGGGCCCGGGCGCTCGCCGACGATCTGGATCTCCTCGACCGGCTCTTCGCTCGCGGGGGCGCCCTCCTGCGCGCCGGCCGCCGCGGCCACCAACAGCGCGGCAAAGACCGCATCGGCCATTCGCATGACTGCTCCTCCCGAGCGCGTTCCCCGGTAGACGACGGCCGCGCCGCGCGGGTTCTCGGCTCCGGCGGCTAACGTGCGCGGTTCCGGAGGATCGATGTCGCGCGATTCGGATGTGATCGGCCCCAGCTCGAGCTTCTACGTTTCCCAGCGCCTGCGCATGCACTATGTGGATTGGGGCAACGAGTCGGCGCCGCCGCTGCTGCTCATCCACGGCGGCAAGGACCACGCGCGCAACTGGGACTGGGTCGCGCGCGACCTGCGGCGCGACTTCCACGTGATCGCCCCCGACCTGCGCGGCCACGGCGACAGCGCCTGGACGATCGGCGGTTCCTACGCGGTCAGCGAGTTCGTCTTCGACATCATCCAGCTCGTCGACGCGCTCCACCTCGCGCCGCTCACCATCATCGGCCATTCGCTCGGCGGTGCGATTTCGCTCCACTACACGGGCCTCTATCCGCAGAACGTGAAGAAGCTCGTCGCGATCGAAGGGCTCGGCCCCTCGCCCGAGCTCGAGGCGAAGCTCGAGTCCGGCCCCGCCTTCCGGCGCTACGAGGAGTGGATCAAGTCGCAGAAGGAGATCGCGAAGCGGCAGCCGCGCCGGTACCCCTCGATCGACGAGGCGGCGCGGCGGATGCAGGAGGAGAACGAGTTCCTCTCCCCGGAGCAGGCGCGCCATCTCACGGTGCACGGCGTGGCGCGCAACGAGGACGGCACGTTCAGCTGGAAGTTCGACCCGTACGTGCGCAGCTTCGCGCCCGTGCGCTTCCGCGGCGCCGACGTGCGCACGCTCTGGGAGCGCATCACCTGCCCGACGCTGCTGGTGCGCGGCGAAGAGAGCTGGGCGAGCGACCCGGTGAAGGACGGCCGCATCCAGCCGTTCAAGAACGCGCAGCTGCTGAACGTGCCGAAGGCCGGGCACTGGGTGCACCACGACCAGCTGGAGCTCTTCCTGCGCGAGGTGCGGAAGTTTCTCGCGGCGTGAGCGGCCGGGCGCGCTACTCCGCGGCTTCGGCCTTCGCGCCGGCGCCGTAGTAGACGAGCAGCATGTCGCCGAACGCGGCGGGTTTCTTCTGGCCCTCGATCTCGAAGCTCGCCGAGATCGTGGCGCGCACGCCTCCGCCCGGGACGTCGCGCAGGTCCTTCAGCGTCGCGTGCAGTCGGATCTTGTCGCCGCAGCGCACCGGCGCGCGCAGGCGCATCTGCTCGATGCCCGGGTTCACGATCAGGCGCACGCCGTCCACCTCGACGACCTGCGCCAGCAGCATCGGCGCGAGGGAGAGCGTGAGGTGGCCGTGGGCGATGGTCGACCCGAAGGGCGATTCGCGGCGCGCGCGCTCGACGTCGACGTGGATCCACTGATGATCGCCCGTCGCCTCGGCGAACAGGTCGATGCGCCGCTGGGTGATCTCCGTCCAGTCCGAGGTGCCGAGCTTCTTGCCCACCCACTCGCGCAGGGCGGCGACGTTCGGAAGCGTGAGCGCGGCCATCGGGGCTTCTCCTGGCGAGTGCAGTCTATCGCCGCGGGGCGCGCAGAAAACGGTGCGGGCGTCGCCGAAGTGCGCGCCCAGTCGCCAAGCTCGGCCCATGCGCCTGGCGCGGCGCTTCAACGCGGCTCGACGTTCACCACCTCGAGCCACGTCTGCGTGGCGGTCTCGTGACGAAGTACGGCATCGCGCGCGAAGAAGGCGGCGGGCAACGCGCCGACGCGGCGGATCGAGAAGCCGGCGGCGTCGGCCAGCACGTCGGCGACGAAGTCGAGCTCGTGGACGCCCTCCTCGGTCCAGGCCGTGAAGCGCACGCAGGCGCGCGGCGCGGCGGTGAGCACGATGCGCTTGCCGATCGCGGGCAGGATCGCCGCGCGCGCGCCGCTGGCGTCGCCGAGCCAGCGCTCCACCGGTCCGCCCGCGCTGAGGCGTGCGGCGCGCAGCAGGCGCGTGAGCTGCGCGAGGCCGCGAGCGCTCTCGAGGGAGAGCGGCGCGCTGAGGTCGAGGCTGTCGCGCAGCGGTTCGGGGCCGTGGCGGAGCAGCTGCGGGGCGAACGTCACCGCGAGCCCGCAGCGCTCGCCGGGTTCGAGCTGCACGGCGGTCAGCGTCGCGGGGATCCGCAGCGTCGCGGTCAAGGGGATGGGGGCTCCGGGGTCGTGGACTGCGCGGCGCGCGCGCGTCAGGCTCGGCCAGAGTATCGGCAGGTGGGAGCCCCGGCGCGATGACGCAGCGAGAAGACGGCCCGGCGCGCGTCACGTTCGGCGTGCGCGTCGCGCCCGCCGACGCGTCGCCCGCCGCGCTCGCGGCGTGCGCCCGGCTCGCGCAACGCGCCGAAGCGCTCGGGCTCGGCTGGGTGGGCGTCGCGGAGCGCTACGACGGCCGCGGCGGCGTGCCCGACGCGCTCCAGCTGTGCGCCGCGTTCGGCGCGGTCACCGAGCGCGTGCGCATCGCGACCGCCGCGCTGCCGCTGCCCCTGCACCATCCGCTGCGCGTCGCGGAGCATGCCGCCACGATCGACGCGCTCAGCGCGGGGCGACTCGAGCTCGGGGTCGGCCTGGGCGCCGCGGAGACGCCCTTCGGCGGCTTCGGCCTCGACGCGGAGGAGCGCGCCGAGCGCTTCGCCGAGGCGCTCGCGGTGCTGCGCGCGAGCTGGAGCGACGCGCCCGTCACCTTCCGCGGCAAGCACTTCGCGTGCGAGAACGTGAGCGTGTACCCGAAGCCGGTCCAGCCGGGCGGCCCGCCGCTCTGGCTCGCGGCGCTCGCGCCCGCGGCCCTGCGCCGCGCGGCGCGGCTCGGCGTGGGCGTGATGCTGCCCGTGCAGGCGGACGCGAGCGCGTACCTCGCGGCGTGCGCGGCCGAGGGCGCGCCCGCACGCGTCGCGTGGCTGGCGCCCGCGGGCGCCGAGCGCGGCGAGATCGCGGCGGC
>CAZCTH010000172.1:0-8465 GCA_964501435.1 uncultured Spirochaetales bacterium
GCCGGACTGCGCGGCGCTCGCCGCGCGCGCGAGCGAAGCCCTGCGTCTTCCGCCGCGCGTGCGGCCGCCCGCGGCGCTCGCGCCGCACCTCGCCGCGCGGCTGTTGAGCGAGCCGGGAGACGTGCGCACCACGCTCGACGCCGACGTGCAGCGCAGCGCGCAGCGCGCGCTCGCCGAGCAGCTCGCGGGGCTCGGCGCGCAGCGCGTACGCGACGGCGCGGTGCTCGTGGTCGAGAACGCGAGCGGCGACGTGCTGGCGTGGGTCGGCAGCAGCGGCGCGCGCTCGGGCTCGCCGCAGGTCGACTTCGTGCGCGCGCGGCGGCAGGCCGGCTCGACGCTGAAGCCGTTCGTCTACGCGCTCGCCTTCGAGGACCGGCTGCTCGCGCCCGACTCGCTGCTCGACGACTCGCCGCTCGACCTGCCGACGGGCGTCGGCAGCTACCGCCCCGAGAACTACGACCGCCGCTTCCACGGCCCGGTGCCCGCGCGCGTCGCCCTGGCCTCGTCGCTCAACGTGCCGGCGGTACGCGCGCTCGAGCGCGTCGGCGTGGATCGCGCCGTGGTCGCGCTGCGCTCGCTCGGCGTCGCCGGTCTCGTGCGCGCCGATCACTACGGCCCCTCGCTCGCACTCGGCGCCGCCGACGTGTCGCTCTACGAGCTCGTGAGCGCATACCGGGCGCTCGCGCGCGGCGGCGTCGCCGGGTTGTTACGGGTGCGCGCGAGCGACCCGCGCGACGCGAGCGCGCGCGTGCTCTCGCCCGCCGCGAGCTTTCTCGTCGCCGACGTGCTCGCGGACCGCGGCAGCCGCAGCCTCACCTTCGGGCTCGAGAGCACCCTCGCGAGGCCGTACTGGACCGCGGTGAAGACGGGCACCAGCAAGGACATGCGCGACAACTGGTGCATCGGCTTCAGCGAGCACTACACGGTCGGCGTGTGGGTGGGGAACGGCGGCGGCGAGCCGATGTGGAACGTGAGCGGCGTCGACGGTGCAGCGCCCGTGTGGGCCGCCGTGATGGATGCGCTGCACGCGAGCGAGCCGAGCGCCCCGCCCGTGCCGCCCGCAGAGGTCGTTCGCACCGCGAGCGGCTGGTCGCTGCGGGGCACCGAAACCGCGGCGGTGTTCGCCGCCGCGCCGCCGCAGCCCGGACTCGCGCGCATCGTCTCGCCCGCGCGCGATCTCGCCATCGCCTTCGACCCCGACATCCCGCCGGGCCAGCAGCGGGTGCTGATCGCGGTCGAGCCGGCGAGCGCGGCGCACACGCTCGCGCTCGACGGCGCGCTGCTGGGCAGCGCCGCCGAGCCGCACTTCTGGCCGCTCGCGCGAGGCCGCCACGAGATCGTCTTGGAGGACGCGTCCGGCGCTCCACTCGACCGCGTCTCGTTCCTCGTCCGTTAGCATGGGCGATGCGTCCGGGACTGTCGCCGTTCTATCTGGTGCGTGGGGTCATGATCGCCTCGGCCGGCCTGCTGTGGCTCGCGCGCCGCAAGCCGAAGGCCGTTCGTGAAGCGGCTTCGCCCGCGGCGACGGAGGAGCCGGACCGCCTCGTCGAGCCCGATTTCGCCGCGCTCGAGCGAAGGCTGGGCGCGACGGCGCCCGCGCCGCTGCGAGCGCTCTACGAAGAAGCGGAGCTGCTGGCGCGCCGCGGTCTGCGCGTCGGTGTCCCGAATCCCGTCGCCGGCGAGCCGGAGTGCTGGATCGAGGCCTTCGAGCCGCTCACCGGCGAAGCGTCGCTCTGGTCCGCGGACGGCGCGGAGCTCGCGATCGCGCGCAGCGCCGCCGGCGGCCTCTACCTGGTGGACCCGCGCGCCGCGGATCCCCCCGTGCTGTACGTCCGGCCCGACATCGGTCGCCCCGAGCCGATTGGCGCGACGCTCACGCAGTTCCTCGAAGCGGCGCGGCGCGCAGCGGCACACTGACGCCCCCAGCAATTGGATCGGACAGCCTGTCCGATCTGGGGTTATGCTGTGCCTCCCATCCCAAGGAGGCCCCGTGCATACCCCCCTTTGCGATCTCCTCGACATCGAGTTCCCGATCTTCGCGTTCACGCACTGCCGCGACGTCGTCGCCGCGGTCTCGAACGCGGGCGGCTTCGGGGTGCTCGGCGCCGTCGGCTTCACGCCCGAGCAGCTCGAGCTCGAGTGCCGCTGGCTCGATGCCCACGTCGGCAGCAACACCTACGGCGTCGACTTCGTGATTCCGGAGAAGTACGAGGGCAAGGGCTCCGACCTCGATCCGAAGCAGCTCGAGGAGCAGCTCGCGAAGATGGTGCCGAAGGGGCACCGCGACTTCGCCGCCAAGCTGCTCGCCGACCACGGCGTTCCGGAATTGCCCGCCGACCAGCAGGCGCGCCAGCTGCTCGGCTGGACGGCGACGACGGCGGCGCCGCAGCTCGACGTCGCGCTCTCTCATCCGAAGGTGCGCTTGATCGCGAACGCGCTCGGCACGCCGCCGCGCGACGTGATCGAGCGCGTGCACGCGAGCGGCCGCCTGATCGCCGCGCTGTGCGGCCGCATCCATCAGGCGAAGCGGCACAAGGAGGCCGGCGTCGACATCATCATCGCCCAGGGCACCGAGGGCGGCGGCCACACCGGCGAAGTCGGCAGCCTCGTGCTGTGGCCTCAGGTGATCGCGGCCGTGGCGCCGACCCCCGTGCTCGCTGCGGGCGGCATCGCCACCGGCGCGCAGGTGGCCGCGGCGCTCGCGCTCGGCGCGCAGGGCGTGTGGACCGGATCGCTGTGGCTCACCGTCGAGGAAGCCGAGGCGGAGCCGGCGCAGATCGAGTCCCTGCTGAAGGCTTCGAGCGAGGACGCCGTGCGCTCGCGCTCGTTCACCGGCAAGCCCGCGCGCATGCTGCGCAACGACTGGACCGAGGCCTGGGAGAAGCCCGAGAACCCGAAGCCGCTCGGCATGCCGCTCCAGGGCATGGTCACGGCCGATGCGATCTCGCGCACGAGCCGTTACGCCGGCGTCGCACAGACGCAGAAGGTGGCCTTCAACCCCGTCGGCCAGGCGGTCGGCATGATCCAGGAGCGGCGCGCCGTGCGCGACGTGATCTACGGGCTGGTGGAGGGTTACGTCGAGGCGTCGGAGCGGCTGCAGAGCCTGCAGCCGAAGTAGGCGAGCGCGCCCGGCCGTCGCCGCCTGGCGCGCTGAATGCCGTCAGGCTTCGCGTGACGGAGCGCGCTGCAGCCGCGCTGCGAGCTCGCTGCGCGAGGCGACGCCGAGCTTGCGGTAGATCGCCTGTGCCTGGTTCGCGACGGTGCGCTCCGAGGTCCCGCGCGCCGCGGCGACGTCCCCGTTCGTAGCGCCGCCGACGAGCGCGAGCGCAACGGCGCGCTCGGCTTCGGAGAGCGGCGCGAGCGCCCCCTCCTCGACGAGCGTCGCGGATGCGACCGCGAGCGTTTCGCCACCGAGCTCGAGCTCGGCGAGCCGCACGCACAGGCCCGAGGGCGCGAACAACGCCGCGAGCTCCGCAAGCGAGCGCAGGCCGAGCTTCGCGCGGGCGCGGGCGAGCGCGTTCGCCACCGTCGAGGGTGCGAGTCCGAGCGCGTAGGCGATCTCCTTGGTCGACGTCCCCCGACCTAGCTGCTCCGCCGCCTGTCGCTCGCGCGGCGAGAGGCCTCGCGGGTCGGTGTTGCCGGGCTCGTTGCGGTGCGCGACCACGAAGCGCCTGCCGTCGGCGTCGAAGTGGTCGACGAGCGACCAGCGGCCACTGACGAGCGCCTCCCAGAGCGCGAGCGATTCCTCCGGCGCCTCGTGCCGAAGCCTGCCGCGCGCCCGCTCGCTGCGCTTGACCGCATCGCGGAGCACGTCGCGCGCGCTCGCCGCTTCCGCGCTGCCCCGCGCGTCGTGCACGCGCCCGTTCGCGTCGAGGACCGCCTCGACGCTCGCCGCCTCGAGCGACGCGCGCTCGACGGCGAGGCGCAAGCGCAAGCCGGCCCCCATGTGCAGCGCCGAGCGCACCCAGAGCGGCCGCTGCGCGCTCGGCATCGGTCCGACCGCGCGCCGCGGCGAGCTGAGCGAGACGCCCGAGCCGATGTTCGCGTGCGAAACGATCCCCATCGTGTCGCGGTAGCGACCCCCGCTCGCCAATGCGACCGGCTCGAGCATCCGGACGTCGCCGCCGAAGACCTCGGACAGCGACGAGGCGACGAGGCCGCTCCGGTAGACGAGATCCATCGCCGGGCTCGGTGCGATCGCGTTCGTCTCCGCGGCGACCGCGGCCAGCTCCGGCGGGCCGCCCGCGGCGGTGCCGGAGACGACCTCGACGCGATCGCCGCGCCCGCGAAAGGCGATCGCGGCGACGCCCTCGCCATCCCCCAGCAACGGGTCGGCGGCGAGCGCGAGGTCGTGCAGCCAGCTCGCGAGATCGCCATCCAGGGCGTGGCAGCGTTCGATCAGCGCAATCCAGTCCCGCATCCGCTCCCTTGCTCGGGCCGGAGTTACGCGCGATCGCGCGCCTGAGCAAGATTGACCATGGAGATGCGAGCCCGTCGCCACGGAAACTTCGTTCGCCGTCCATCGGCGGACGAGGGCGTGGCTCCCCGCACGCGACGGAGCGAGAGGGACGTCGGCCGAGGCGTTTGGGAGTGAGCTGGGAACCATGTGGAAGCGAATCGCGACGTGTGTCCTCGTTGCAGGCCTGGCCCCTGGCGCCCGCGCGGGCGACGGAGTGATCGAGATCAATCAGGACAAGGCGCTCGCCGGCGCCGTCACGCCCGGGGACGGCGCGGGCTTCCCGGTCCTGATCACGAAGAGCGGCAGCTATCGACTCACGTCGAGCCTCTCCGCTCCATCGGGCGTGAACGGGATCACGATCGCCGCCCCCGACGTGACGCTCGATCTCGGTGGCTTCGCGGTCGAGGGCCCCTACGTGTGCTGCTCCGGCAGCGGCACCGGGAGCGGGATCCAAGCGAACGCGGTGCGCGCGACGGTCTCGAACGGGCGCGTGCTCGGCTTCGCGGGCAGCGGCGTTTCGCTTGGGACGCTCGCGCACGTGGAGCGCGTCGTCGTGAGCCAAGCGGGAAGCCACGGCCTCGAGCTCGGCGGCGGCAGCCTCGCGCTCGAGAATCGCGTGACGGGCGTCGGCGAGAGCGGCCTGCGCTTCACCGGCACGGTGCCGGGCCTCTTCCGCGACAACGTGCTCACGAGCGTCGCGCAGAACCCGGGCAGCACGGCGCTCGCCTTCGCGGGCCTCGCGCACGCGACGGGCGGAAACTATTGCGCGGACAGGTCGTGCTCGCGGCGAGGGGCGCGGCGCTACTACCTGGGCCGCACGTTGCTCGCCGGTCAGACGCTGCTGCTCGCCGGTACGCAGTTGTGCGACGCGGGCTTCCACTTCGCCTCGCTGCAAGAGCTCCGCGACCCGACGGCGCTCGAGTGGGACGCGAGCCGCGGCGCGGTCGTTACGGACGTCGACTCCTCCGTGGGCGGGCCGCCGACCACGCTCTGGGGATGGGTGCGGACCGGCTACACGCCGAACGGGCTCAGCGGCCTGGATCCTGGGGAGCACAATTGCCACGGCTGGGTCCTGAACCTCGGCGGGTCGCAGGGCGCGCGCGCGCGGCTCTCGTCGCGCTGGAACGATCCCGCCTTGCGCGCCGGGTTCTGGGAGACCGACTACGAGTTCTGCTCGCCGCAAGGCGCGTCCCGCGTCTGGTGCGTGGAGGACTGAGCGTGAGGTGCGCGTTGCGTTCCCTCGCCGGTGGATGGCTCGGCGCGATGCTCGCGTCGATGGCGTTGGCAGCCGACGGCGTCGTCGAGATCAACCAGACGAAAGCGCTGCAAGGGGGCGTGACGCCGGGCGACGCGCCCGGATTCCCCGTCTCGATCAACCAGGCCGGGAGCTACCGCCTCACGAGCAACCTCGCAGTGCCGAGCGGGCTCGACGGTGTCGCGATCTCGGGGGCCGACGTCTCGCTCGACCTCGGCGGTTTCGCGCTCGAGGGCCCGTATGCCTGCTGCGCGAGCGGCGGCAGCGGCGCGGGCGTCCGCGCGACGGGGAATCGCACGCGCGTCGCGCACGGGACGGTCGCGGGCTTCGCCGAAGACGGCGTGCTGCTGGGCTCCTTCTCGCACGCCGAGGGGCTCTCGATCCGTCAGGTCGGCGGCGACGGCGCAGAGCTCGGATCGGGCAGCGTCGCGCTCGCGTTGCGCGTGCATCAGGTCGGGCAGGCCGGCCTGCGCTTCACCGGGAGTGTGAGAGGCACCTACGGCAGCAGCGTCCTCGGAGCGGTGGCGCAGGTGGCCTCGAGCAGCGCGCGCGCCGTCGAGGGGAGCGCGCGCTCGTCGGGCGGGAACGTCTGCTCGGACGGAAGCTGCTCCGCGACCGGTGCCAAGCGCTTCTATCTCACGAGCGCGATCGGCTCGGGGGCGCAGGCGGACGCGCTGTGCGTCGCCGGCTTCCACCTCATGGGCATCGGCGAGACCGCCGCGTGGTCCGGGCTCGAGTACGCCGAGGATCTCCCGGAGGAGTACGACGGCTTCTCGCCACCGGGACCTCCCGTCGGAAACCCCGGCTGGGTCGACACCGCCTCCGCCGCACGTTGCCTGGGCTGGACGTCGAACAGCGCGGCCGAGGTAGGGCCCGCGCTGATCATCGATGCGACGACCGGCGAGCGTTCCCTCGACGTGGCGCGTGGCTGCAATTTCTCGGCTCCCGCGTGGTGCGCAGAGGACTGAGCGCGCGACGAGCGGAGTTCCTCTTGCGGGGTTGCTCGGCACCACGACGGCGTCCGACGAGGCGCTCGACCTGAGCGGCTTCTCCATCGAGAGCGCCTGCGTGTGTCGAGCCGACGGCGGCTCGACACGCGACATTCGGGCTGTCGAGTGCCGCTACTGCAAGTAGATCCCGCCGTTCGCCGGCATCACCTGCCCGGTGACGTAGCCGCTCATCTTGCCGTCGGCGAGGAAGCACACCACCGCACCCATGTCCTCGGGCTCGGCGACGCGGCCGACGATCGTGCCGCGCGCGAAGGCCTCGATGCCGGCGCCGGGCACGGCCGCGAGCATCGGGGTGTTCACCGGCCCGGGCGCGATCGCGTTGACGCGGGCGCGGTAGCCGGCGAACTCGCGCGCCGTCGTCTTGGTCATCGCCTCGATCGCGCCCTTGGCGGCGGTGTAGTCGATCTGGCCGACGTTGCCGTTGCGGCCCGACACCGACGAGAAGTTCACGATGTAGCGGTTCACGCCGTCGGTGAGCGGCTGGTTGCCGTTGTTCTTGAACAGGACGTGCCAGTGCTGCGCGGCGACCTCGCGCGTGAACAGGAAGGTCCCGTGCACGTGCACGGCCATCACCAGCTTGAAGTCGTCGAAGGACTTCTTCGGGATGCGCGCGTCGCGCGTGATGCCGGCGGTGTTGACCACGCCGTTGATCACGCCCGTCGCTTCGAGCGCATGGCCGACGGCGCGGATCACGTCCTGCTCCTCGGCCACGTTGGCGCGCGCGAAGAGCGGCTTCACCGTCGCCACGGGGGCGATCTTCGCCTGCGCTTCCTTCAGGCGTCCCTCGTCGAGGTCCACGAGCACGACCTGCGCGCCGTGCTCCGCGAGCATCGTCGCGATGCAGTGGCCGATGCCCTGGGCCGCGCCCGTCACGATGTGGGTTTCGCCGGTGAACGCGCCGTCGCGCAGCACTCTCGCCATCTGCGTGTCTCCTTCGCGGGAGGCGGAAGATGACGGCGCCGACGGCTCGGCTCAAGAGGCGCGAGGCTCGGGGTCCCCTCTTTCCCGGTCAGGAGTCTCCGTCGCGGAACTGGCGGAGCTTCTCGCGCTGCTCGGGAGTCAGCAGATTGCGGATGCGGACGAGGAGCCCCATGTGCGCCTCCTTGATGCGCATCTCGGCGGCGAGCACGTCGTGGATCGCGGCGAGCAGCGCCTTCTCGTTCACCGGGTCCGCCGCCGACAGCTCTTCGACGCTGCCGAAGCCGTCCATCATGCCGAGCTGCAGCTCGGTGGTGGAGCCGGTGACCTGGCCGATGTCGCGCATCAACGCGGAGCGCTGCTCCTTGGTCAGCTTGATCGCGCTCGCGTGCTTCAGCACGAGCTCCGGTGCGAAGAAATGCGCCATGAACGCAGGGTCTTCGCCCTCCGCGAGGGCAGGGGCGGCGAGTGCGAAGGCGGCGAAGACGAGCGAGCAGACGAGGCGTTTCATGCGGGGGACCTCCGAACGGGGGTGGTGCGCGACTGCTGGTCGCGCGGGGGCGCCGGCGCGTCGGGCGCGGGGATCAGCGAGTCCGAGAAGCCACTCGGCAGCGCGCCGATCGGCGGCGCGAGCAGGGCGTCGGTGGGAGAGCGCAGGCTGCCGAGCGCGATCACGCGCGGCCCTTCGACCGGCACGGCGAGCTCGAGCGGTTGCGGCGACGCCTCGGCGAGCTCGCCGCGCGCCGGGCCGGGCGCGCTCGCCGAGATCCACCACGCGAAGCCCGCGGCGGCGGCGCCGGCGAGCGGCAGCGCGACGCGCAGC
>CAZCTH010000173.1:0-8368 GCA_964501435.1 uncultured Spirochaetales bacterium
GCGCCGCCGTCGCCGCGCTCGCGTTCGCAGCGCACGCCGCGGCCGCCGAGCAGGCCGCTGCCCCCGCCGCCGCCGCGACCTGGGCTGCCGCGCGCTCCGCGCACTTCGAGGTCGCGACGTCGCGCGGCGACGAGCGCGCGACGGCGCTCGCGGCCCAGCTCGAGCGCACGCTCGCCGCCGCGGCGGAGCTCGCGCGCGCGGACGCGTCGCGCCTGCCGCCGGTCCTCGTGATCGAGCTTTCCGGCGCAGAAGGCTTCTCGTACCTGCGCCCGCTCTCGGGGGCGCCCGCGTTCCTGCACGTCGCCCCCGAGCGCAGCTTCCTCGTGCTCGACGCCGGCCTGCCCGAGCACGCGCTCACCACCGCGCAGCACGCCCTCGTGCACCTGCTCGCCGCGAGCGACCCGGATCCGCATCGTCCGCTGTGGCTCGAGGAGGGCACCGCGGAGCTCGTCTCGACGGCGCGCTTGCGCGGCGACGTGCTCGACCTCGGCGGCCCGGCGCGCGCGCGGCTCGAGTGGTTCGCGCTCGCGACGCTGCATCCGCTGAAGCGCGTGCTCACGGCGCGCGAGACGCTGCGCTGGTCGCAGCACGCGCGCGATGGCCTCGCCGCCGAGAGCTGGGCGCTGCTGCACCTGCTGCTGCGCGGCGACGCGCTCGGCTTCGCGAAGCGCGGCGGACAGCTCGCGGACTATCTCGCGCGCGTGCGCGCCGGCGAAGCGCCCGAGGCCGCCTGCGCCGCCGCGTTCGGCGCGGAGCCCGCGGCGCTCGAAGCGGAGCTGCTCCGCTACCTGTCGTTCGGCGCGCTGCCGCGCTTCGAGATCCCGGTGGGCGCAACCGCGGGGTCAGGGCCGGCCGTGACACCTGCGGGGGCGATCGCACCTGCGGACCGCGATGCGCTGCTCGGCGAGCTCGCGCTCTCGCTCGGCAAGGCGGGCTGGTCGCCCGGCGAGCGCTGGCTGCGCAGCGCCGCGCTGCGGCATCCCCGCGCGAAGGCGCGACTCGCGCAGTTGCGCGCGCTGCGCGGCGACGACTCGGCGCGCATCGAGCCCGCGCTCGCGGAGGCGGAGCTCGCCGCGCCAGGCGATGCCGCGACGCTCGCCGCCCTCGGCCTCGCGCGCCTGGCCCTCGCCGTGCGCGACGAGCCGGCGGACGCCGCCCAGCGCGCGGAGGCGGAGCGCTTGTTACGGGCCAGCCGCGCCCTCGCGCCGAGCGCGCTCACCCCGCAGCTCGGGCTCGCGGAGCTGGCGCGGCTCGCCGGCGACCGCAGCGAGGCCGAGGCATTGCTCGGCGACGCGCAGAGCCGCGCACCGGCGCTCGGCGGCCTCGACGTGGCACTGGCGAAGCTCGCCCTCGAGGCGAACGACACGGCCGCCGCGCGCGCGCAGCTGGCGCGCGTGCTCGCACGCCCCCACGAAGAGCTGCGCGGCACGAGCGCCGAGGAGCTCGAGTCGCTGCTGCGCCGCGCGCGGGTCGACACCGGCGGTCCGATCGCGACTCGCCACCTCACCGCGCACCTCGAGGTGAACGCGCCGCCCGCCGTGCGCGGCGTGCAGTCGATCGAGCTGACCGGGCGCGGCGGGCGCTGGGAAGCCGCGTTCCACGACGTGCTGATCGCGATCGACGAGAGCGAGAGCACGCTGGTCGCGACCGGCCGCGACATCGACGGCAACGGGCGCGTGGGCCGCAATCGCACCTGGGATCGCCACGTCGCCTCGCTCGAAGAGCCCGTGCCGTTCCTGGCGTCGGGCGACCCGGGCGACGCGGTGGTGAGCGCCGAGGTCGCGGCCGCGCGCCGCCTGATCGCGCAGCTCGACCCGGAGACGATGCGCGTCGGCCTCGTGTCGTTCGCGGGCACCGCCTGGGTCGACGCACCGCTCGGCGATCCCGCCGCGACGATGCGCCAGCTCGACGTCTACACCGCCGGCTATCACGACAACGGCACGAGCATCGCCGCGGCGCTGCGCGCGGCCTTCGACGAACTGAACGCGCGGCGCGATCCGGAGCGCGCGCGGGCACGGGCGATCCTCCTGCTCTCGGACGGCCAGCCCACGTTCCCGACCCGCCCGGAGGGCCGCGCGGAAGCTCTCGCCTCCGCGGATCGCCTCGCAGCCTTTGGCGTGCCGGTCCACACCTTCGCGCTCGGCCCGCAGGCGCTCGCGGAGCTCGACCTCTACCGCGAGATCGCCGCGCGCACCGGCGGCCGCTTCGTGCCGGTCGAGCACCCTGCCGAGGTGGTCTCTTCGCTGCGGAACGTGCGGCTCACGGGACTCGATCGCGTCGCGATCCGGAACCTCACGACGCGCGCAGCCGCGACCGGCTTCCGCATGCGGCCCGACGGCTCCTTCCGCGCCGACGTACCGCTCGCCCTCGGCCCGAACACGATCGAGGTCACCGCCGAGATCGAGGGTCGCGAGCCGCTCACGGTGCGCCGCCAGGTCACCGTCTACGAAGGCGCGGCGACGCTCGACGCGCTCGCACCCGAGGCGCCCGCGCAGGAGACGCCCGCCGAGCGCACCGAGCGCGAACGCCTCCAGCGCCGCACCCTCGAGATCGAGCTGCGCGAGGGCGCCGAGGCCGGCGGGCCCGACGAGGCGTCGGACTGACAACCGCGGCGGCTTGGAGCACCCTGCCCGCGCCGCACGCGCGGCATCCCGTCTGCCCAACCCGCGGAGCTCCCATGAAATTCGACAACCGCATCACGCGAATGCTCGGCGTCGAGATCCCGATCGTGCAGGCGCCGATGGGCTGGATCGCGCGCGCGCAGCTCGCCTCCGCCGTCTCGAACGCCGGCGGCCTCGGCATCATCGAGACGTCCTCGGGCCAGCTGGACGAGATCCGCGCCGAGATCGTGAAGATGCGCGAGCTCACGGCGAAGCCGTTCGGCGTGAACATCGCGCAGGCCTTCGTACGCGATCCCGGCATCGTGGACTTCGTCGTCTCGCAGGGCGTGAAGTTCGTGACGACGTCGGCCGGCGACCCCACGAAGTACACGAAGGCGCTGAAGAGCGCGGGGCTCACGGTGTTCCACGTCGTGCCGAGCCTGAAGGCCGCGCAGAAGGCGGTGGACGCGGGCGTCGACGGGCTCGTGGTGGAGGGCGGCGAAGGCGGCGGCTTCAAGAGCCATCAGGAAGTCGCGACCATGGTGCTGCTGCCGCTGATCCGCTCGAAGCTGGACGTCCCGATCATCGCCGCGGGCGGCATCTGCGACGGCGCGACCATGGCGGCGGCCTTCGCGCTCGGCGCCGAGGGCGTGCAGATGGGCACGCGCATGGTGTCGGCGCTCGAGTCGCCCATCCACGCGGGCTGGAAGCAGGCGATCGTCGCGGCGCAGGAGACCGGCACCGTGATGATCAAGCCCGCGGGCCGCCCCGCGCTGCGCGCGCTGCGCACCGAGCGCACGGAGCGCCTCGAGAAGGATCCGAGCACCGCGATGGAAGAGATGGGCGCGGGCGTGCGCGACGTCTACTTCGGCGGAAACGTGGGCGCGGGCGTCGCGCTCTCGGGCCAGGTCGCGGGGCGCATCGAAAGCGTGCGTCCGGTCGCGGACATCCTGCGCGACACGGTGAACGATTTCTTCGCGACGGTGGAAGCGCTCGGCAAGCAGTACGGCCGCGCCTGATCCCCGCACATCCCCAACCGCATCAGGAGACGCTCGTGTATCAGGAAGTGAAGTACGAAGTGGACGGCAGCGCCGCCGTGATCCAGCTCTCGCGGCCGGATCGGCTGAACGCGCTCACGCACAAGATGCTCTCCGAGATGCGCCACGCGATCGGCGCCGCAGAGGACGATCCGCGCGTGGTGGGCATCATCCTCACTGGTGCGGGCCGCGGCTTCAGCGCGGGCATGGACGCCCAGGCCCTCGCGGCCGGCGCGCGCGGCGAGCGCACCCTCGGCGCGAACGACAACGAGTTCGGCGTAGAGCCCGGCGATCCGGAGATGGGCAAGGAGTTCGCCGTCTCCTACGCGTACCTGCTGAAGGTGCGGAAGCCGATCCTCGCCGCGGTGAACGGCCCGGTCGCCGGCCTCGGCCTCTCGATCGCCGCGCTCTGCGACCTGCGCTTCGCGTCGGAGACGGCGGTGTTCCGCACCGCCTTCGCGCAGCGCGGCCTGATCGCCGAGCACGGCGCGTCGTGGATCCTGCCGCGCCTGCTCGGGCCGTCGCGCGCGCTCGACATGATGTGGTCGCCGCGCAAGATCGACGCGAAGGAGGCCCTCGCGATGGGCCTCGTGAACCGCGTCGTGCCGGGCGACCAACTGCTGCGCGAGGCGAAGGCCTACATCGAGGACCTGGCCACGTGGTCCTCGCCCGCCTCGATCATGAACATGAAGCAGCAAGTCTACCGCGCGCTCCAGCAGCCCCTCGACGTGGCCATGAACGAGGCCAACGCGCGCATGACGGACAGCTTCAAGCGCAAGGACTTCGGCGAGGGCGTGACCAGCTTCCTCGAGAATCGGAAGCCGGCCTTCCCGCGCATCGGCAAGAATTAGGTAGCGTCCGTCGCCGCGCGGAGGGGATGCGCCCTCCGCGCGGCGAGATCGCGAGTGCAGCGGGCCGAACGGAGGCCCGACGTGCGCCCGACGATTCTTGGCTCGACGCTGGCGATCGCGTGGCTCCTCGGTGCGGCGGCCGCCGCCCAGGAAGCCGCCGCGCCGATCCCGATCCGCGCGTTCTTCGAGAACCCGGATTTCACGAGCCCGGAGCTGTCCTCGGACGGGACTGCATTCGCCATGCTGGTCTCCGACGGAGATCGCCAGGTCGTCGCGACGCGTCCCGTCGCGGGTGGGCCGATCCAACCGGTCGTGCGAATCGACCGACCCGAGATGCGGCTGCGCTGGCTCGCATGGGCCAACCCGAATCGGCTCCTGCTCAGCGCCTCGGTGCGCCTGCGCGCCGCCGGCGTCTCACGGCGCTACTTCCAGCTCTTCGGCGTCGACCGCGACGGTAAGAATTTCCGCTGGCTCGGCGAGAAGTGGCCGACCTACGGGATCGGCGGGATCTATCCGGTCCAGTTCCAAGACGAGATCATCGACTGGCTGCCCGACGATCCGAAGCACGTACTGATCCAGTACCGCCCGCCGACCGAGACCGCGTCCGTGATGAAGATGAACGTCGACACGGGCAAGATCGGTATGCGGCAGCGGCCGGCGCACGACGTCGACTGGTGGATCAGCGACGCCAACGGCGAGATCCGCGCCGGCACGAGCGAATCGCGCGAGGAGTACGTCATCTGGGCCCGCCTGCCCGGAGGGACCTACGAGCGCGTGTCGCGTCACGCACCGTACCGGGAAGACGGTCCCACGCTCCTCGGCATGCACTCGGATCCGGGAAAGCTCTACGTCACGGCGCCGAAGGATGGCCGTCAAGCGGTCTATGAGTTCGACATCGCAAGCAAGAGCATGGGCGCGTTGGTGTACGCGCACCCCGACTTCGACGTCGAGGAGCTCGTCTTCGCCCCCGGCGGACATCGTCGCGTCGCGGGCGTCGCCTTCACGGACGATGCCTCCCAGATCCAGTACTTCGACGAGCCGCTCGTGCGCGAGAACTCAGGGCTCTCGAAGGCGTTCGCCGCCGAGTTCGGACGGCCGGTGGCGCACGGAATCGCGAGCGAAAGTGAAGACGGCAAGCGCGTGATCCTGCGCGTGAGCACCGACGTCCAGCCCGCCGCCTACTACTTGTTCGATCGCGACAAGAAGGAGCTCTCGCACCTGATCGACCAATCGCCGGCCTTGCCGTCGGAACGCATGTCGCCGATGCGCCCGATCTCGTATTCGGCGCGCGACGGCCTGCGAATCCACGGCTACCTGACGACTCCCCTCGGCAGAGACGCAAAGAGCCTCCCATTGGTCGCCCTCGTGCACGGCGGCCCCTGGAGCCGAGATGCGCTCGGGTGGGATGCGGAGGTGCAGGCGCTCGCGAGTCGCGGCTTCGCCGTGCTGCAGGTGAACTTCCGCGGCTCCACGGGTTACGGCAAGAAATTCCTCGAGGCGGGCTATCGGCAGTGGGGCCTCGCGATCCAGGACGACATCAGTGACGGCGTGAAGTGGGCGATCGCCGAGGGTATCGCGGACCCTCGCCGCGTGGGGATCTACGGCGCGAGCTTCGGCGGCTACGCGGCACTGATCGGCGCAACCAAGACGCCCGAGCTGTACCGCGCTGCGGCCGCCTATGCGCCCGTCACCGACATCGCATTGATGATCGAAGACGACGCGAAGTACGGCCGCCAGAGCCTCGCGTGGGCCGAGCCCATGGTCGGCGGAGGGCGCAGCGACGCGCAGCGCCTGCGCGACACGTCGCCGCTTCAGCTCGCCGAACGCGCGGGCGTGCCGATCTTGCTGGGCCACGGGGACGAGGACGACACCGTCGAAGTCCATCACTCGCGCAAGATGGCCGCCGCGCTGAAGGCCGCCGGCAAGCCCTTCGAGTACCTCGAGTTCGAGCACGAGATCCACGGCTTCGCGCTCGAAGCCAACCGCATCCGCTGGTACGAGGCGCTGATCGCGTTCTTCGAGAAGAATTTGGCGCCGCGGGGCGCTGCGAGCACGCCGTGACGCAGAATTTCGGACTCGCCGTGGCTCTGCTCGCATTGGCAGCTCCGGCGCTGGCCGACGCGCCGCCGTCGCTCCCCGTCGATGCGTTGTTCGCGAACCCTACCTTCTCGAGCCCCCGACTCTCGCCGGACGGCCGACGCATCGCCGTCGTGCATTCGCAGGGCGATCTGCAGCACGTCGCAGTGCGAACCTCCGGCAGCGAACGCTTCGAGGCGCTCGTGCGCATCGACGACCCCGAGGCGCGCCTCGACTCGATCGCGTTCGCGAGCGACGAGCGACTGTTCGTGACCGCGACGCAACGTCACCCATTTGCGAAGGACTCCCGCACCGGGATGGTCGTGCGCTGGGCCGTTCTCTACGGGATCGGCCTGAAGGACCGCGAGCTGAGAGCGGTCTACAACCAGTCGTTCAGCAACCGTCTCGCGTGGAATCAGGACGAGATCCTGCACTGGCTGCCGAACGACCCGCGCCACGTCCTCGTGCCCTATCAGCCCGCTCACATGCGCCGCCCTTCAGTCGCGGAGCTGGACGTGGAGACCGGTTCACTGCGAGTGGTGCAGAAGCCCGCGCACGGCATCGCGAACTGGTTCGCCGACGCGGAGGGCCGCGTACGCGCCGGCGAGGCCTACCGCGACGGCCGATTCTCGCTCTGGGCGCGGACGGATGGCGACGCAGAGTTCACGCGCGTCGCGGAGCGTGACGCGCTCGACGCGGACGGTGTCCACTTTGCCGGCTTCCATCGCGACCCAACGAAGCTCTACGTGCTGCACGACCACGAGGGGCGCCTTGGGGTCTTCGAGATCGACATCGCGACCGGAAGGCGCGGCGCGCTCGTGTTCTCGCATCCGGAGGTGGACGTCGACGGCCTCGTCGTCGATCCGGGCCCTGATTGGCGACCGATCGGCGTGCGCTACACGGCCGACCGTCCCGAGATCCACTACTTCGACGCCGACGCAGCGCGCGAGAACGCGGCCCTCGACCGCGCACTCGAGCGAGAACTCGGGCGGCGCGCGGCTCACCGCGTCGTGAGCGCGACGTCGGACGGGACCCAACAACTCGTGATGGCCTCATCGGACACCCAGCCTCCCGTAGTCTTCTATTTTCACCGCACCGAGCATCGACTCACGCGACTTCTCGATGAGCGGCCGGACGTCCCTCCGGCGCGGCTTTCGCCGACCCAGCGCACGACCATCCGAGCCCGCGACGGCCTCGCGATCCCGGCCTATCTCACTCTCCCTCTGGGCCTTCCCGCGAAGAATCTGCCGCTGGTCGTGATGCCCCACGGCGGCCCGTGGGCGCGAGACGCAATCCGCTGGGATCCCGAGGTCCAGCTCTTTGCGAGCCGCGGCTTCGCGGTGCTGCAGCCCAACTATCGCGGCTCGACCGGCTTCGGTCGCAAGCACCGCGAGGCGGGCAATCGCGAGTGGGGCCAGAAGATCCAGGACGACATCACCGACTCTGCGAAGTGGGCGATCGCGGAGGGCATCGCCGACGCGGATCGCATCGGAATCTATGGCGCCAGCTTCGGCGGCTACGCGACGCTCGCTGGCCTCGTCAAGACGCCCGACCTCTATCGCGCGGGCGCGGCCTACGCGTCCGTCACAGACATCCCGCGGATGCTCGAAGACGACGAGTTCTACGCGTGGCTTGCTGATTTCCACGACGAGTGGGTCGGCGGGGGGCGAGGTGACTGGGACCGCTTACGCGAGAATTCGCCGCTGAGACACGCAGACGAGATCCACACTCCCGTGCTGTTGGGTCACGGCGAGCACGATCAGCGGGTGCGCGTCCAGCAATCGCGCCTCATGGCGGACGCGCT
>CAZCTH010000174.1:0-8357 GCA_964501435.1 uncultured Spirochaetales bacterium
CCGGCGCGGCCGCGGGCGCGGCGGGCGCGGTGGCCGGCGGCGTCATCGCGGCCTCGGCGGCGAGCACGCGGCGCGCGTCGTGCCGCGCGCATGCCAGGGTGTTGATCTCGGCGACGTCGCCGCGGCGCACGTCGCGCGCGAGCGCGTCGAGGGCGCGCCCCGCGAGCCGCAATTGCTGGCGGTCCGTGCCGGCGGCGCGCTCCTCGAAGTAGCGGAAGCCTGCCGCGGCCTTCTCGAGATTCTCCGCCGCGTAGAGCCGGTGCCCCTTCGCGAACGCCCGCTCCGCGCGGTCCAGATGGACGTGCGGCTCGGAGACCGGCTCGAGCCAGCGGGCCGTTCGCTGGTAGTAGACGCGATCCGAGCCCTCGAAGTTGCGGTACTCGCGCGCGCCCGCGCTGGCGGCGACGGCGAGACCGGCGAACAGCACGAACGACACGACGCGCTTGCGGGACATGGTTGCCTCCTGGGCGAGCACCGGTTCGAACACGCTCCCCCCGCACCGGTTGCGAACCCCCGCGGGAACACCGCGAACCCGGATGGGGTCTGACCCCTTTCGGGTTCGCCGTACCTGCGGGCGTTCGGTTTCGTCCGGGTCCGGGCGGCTTCCGCGAGTTTCTCCTTTCGCTGCCGGTAAGATGCGCGCTTCTTTGCGGGGGACGGGCGTGGCGAAGGGCGATGCGGCGAAGGTGAAACCGGGGGCGACCCGGCGCGCGGCCATGCGGCGCGTCCGCAGCGATCGGATGCGCGGCGCCTACCGCCTCCCGGCCGACGTGCGCCCGGTCGCCGCCGACCTCCACGTCGCAGTCGACCCGGTGCAGAGCGACGCCTTCAGCGGCGACGTGCTGCACCACGTCAGCCTCGCGCGCGCCCGGCGTACGATCGAGCTGCACGCGGTCGGGCTCACGGTGACGAGGGCCCACGCCGAGGTGGGCGAGAAGATCGTGCGGGCGCGTGTCCAGACGCGGCCCGACCGCGAGACGATCGAGGTGGCGTTCGCCGAGCCCCTGCCGGCCGGCGACGCGACGATCGTGCTCGAGTTCAAGGGCAAGCTCTCGACGGATCTCCGCGGCTTCTACGCCGCGCGCTCCGGCGAGCGCAAGTACGCGTTCACGCAGCTCGAGTCCACCGAGGCCCGGCGCTTCTTCCCGTGCTTCGACGAGCCGGCGCTGAAGGCGCGCTTCGGCATCTCGGTGACGACGGCGCACGCCAACACCGTGATCAGCAACAACCCCGTCGAGAAGATCGTCCCGCGCGAGGGCGGCAAGAAGACGGTCGTGTTCGCGCAGACGCCGCCGCTCTCGACCTACCTGCTCGCGCTCGCGGTGGGCGAGCTGGTCGCGTCGGATCCGGTGCACTGCGGCGAGACGGAGATCCGCATCTGGCACGTGCCCGGCAAGGAGTCGCTCACCGCGTTCTCGCTCGAGGCCGCGCGCGAGACGCTCGCGCGGCTCGAGACCTACTTCGACCTGCCGTACCCGTACGAGAAGCTCGACCTCGTCGCGGTGCCCGAGTTCGAGGCCGGCGCGATGGAGAACGCCGGCGCCGTGTTCTTCCGCGAGACGCTGCTGCTCGTCGACCCGGCGCGCACCACGATCCTCGAGCTGAAGCGCGTCGCGGAGGTGATCTGCCACGAGCTGGCGCACATGTGGTACGGCGACCTCGTCACGATGGCGTGGTGGGACGACCTGTGGCTGAACGAGGCCTTCGCCACCTGGATGGCTTATCAGGTCGTGGACGCCTGGAAGCCCGAGTGGCGGATGTGGAGCACCTTCCAACACGACCGCGCCGCCGCGCTCGGCATGGACGCCCTCGACTCGACGCACCCGATCTACATCGAGGTGCGCAGCCCCGCCGAGGCGACCGAGAACTTCGACCTGATCACCTACGAGAAGGGCGCGTCGGTCGTGCGCATGATCGAGCGCTACCTGGGCGCCGAGGTCTTCCGCGCGGGCGTGCGCAAGTACGTGCGCGAGCACCAGGAGAGCAACACCGTCGCCGCGGACCTGTGGAACGCGCTCGCCGACGCGTCGGGCCAGGACGTCGAGCCGATCATGCGCGCCTGGATCGAGCAGCCCGGCTTCCCATTGCTGCGGATCGAGCGCGTGCAGCGCGGCGACGCGCAGGTCGTGCGCTACCGGCAGGAGCGCTTCCGCCCGAATGCCGACAAGCCCGCGAAGGACGCGACGAAGCGCTGGCCGATCCCGTGGCTCGGCCGCGCCGGCACCGCGGTCGGCTCGCGCACGGTGCGGCAGCTGCTCGCCCGCTCGCGCGGCGAGTTCGCGCTCGAGGGCGAGCCGGCGCGCTTCCTCTACGGCAACGCAGAGGAGGCCGGCTTCCTGCGCCCGCTGCACACCGGTGCCGAGCTGGCGTCGCTCGTGCGGCACCTGCGCGAGCTCACCGGCGTCGAGCGGCAGGGTCTCGTCGGCCACCAGTGGGCCGCGCTGCGCGCCGGGCACGCGGAGCTCGGCGGCTTCCTCGACGTCGCCTTCGCGCTCGGTAACGAGAACGATCCCGACGTGCTCGCGGCGCTGCGCCCGGCCCTCGAAGGCTGCGCGCGCTCGGCTCGGCGCACGCTCGGCCCGGGCGCGGAGCGCGAGATCCGCGCGCGCGTGGCGCAGACCTTCGCGCCCGCGCTGAACGCGCTCGGCTTCGAGCCAGGCGCCAAGGACGACGACGACCGCCGCCGGCTGCGCGCGCTGCTGCTCACGCTGGTCGGCGACGTCGGCGAGAGCGCCGAGGTGCGCGCGAAGGCGGGCGAGTTGGTCGCCGCCTACTTGAGCGACCGCACCAGCGTCGAGCCCGAGCTCGCCGCGACCGCGACGACGATCGCGGCTTCGTGCGGCGACGCCGCGCTCTACGAGCGCTACCTGGCCGCGCACGCGTCCGCCGCGACGCCGCTCGAGCAGCGCCGGCTGCTGATGGCGCTCGGCGAGTTCCGCACGCGCGAGCTCGTGCAGCGCACGCTCGCGCGCAACCTCACCGACGCGGTGAGCGCGCAGGACGTCGGCATCCTGCTCGCCGCGATGATGGGCAACCCGAGCGCCGCGCACGCGACGTGGGAGTTCTTCAAGCGCCGCTTCAAGGCGTTGCGCAAGAAGCTGCCGCCGGCGCTGGTGGCGCGCCCGATCGAGGCGAGCGCGGCGCTCGCGACGCGCGAGGCGCGCCGCGACATCGCCGCGTTCTTCAAGGCGAACCCGGTGCCCACCGCGACGCGCGCGGTGAAGAAGGCGCTCGAGCAGATCGATCTCACCTGCGCGTTCGACGCGCGCGTGAAGCCGCAGCTCGCGCGTTGGCTCGAGAACGCACCGCCGCGCGGCGTCTGAGCCCGCTCGCGGCGCGCGCGCGTGAGCTACACAGCGGGCATCGCGCCCGCGGAGAAGCCCCATGCCCGACGCCGCCCACCGCCCCTCGACCCCGGGCTGGCACCGCACCGCCTGCGTGCTCTGCAACCTCAACTGCGGGCTCGAAGTGCAGGCGGACGGCCGCCACATCGCGAAGATCCGGGGCGACCGCGCGCACCCCGCCTCGCGCGGCTACACGTGCGAGAAGCCGGCCAAGGGGCTCGACGCGTACCAGAACGGGCGCGATCGCGTGACGAGCCCGCTGCGCCGGCGTGCCGACGGCAGCTTCGAGGCGGTGAGCTGGGACGTCGCGATCGCGGGCGTCGCCCGCGACCTCGCGAAGGTGCGCGATACCCACGGCGGCGCCTCGATCCTTTATTACGGCGGCGGCGGCCAGGGAAACCACCTGCCCGGCGGCTACGGGCGCGCGACCCGCGCGGCGCTGGGCTCGGTCTACGCCTCGAACGCTCTCGCGCAGGAGAAGACGGGCGAGTTCTGGGTGGACGCGAAGCTGTTCGGCCGGCCCAACTGCCACTCGACGCCGGACTTCGAGCACGCCGAGGTCGCCGTGTTGCTCGGGAAGAACCCGTGGCAGAGCCACGGCTTCCCGCGCGCGCGCATCGTGCTGAAGGAGATCGCGCGCGACCCGAAGCGCACGCTGGTGGTGATCGACCCGAAGCGCACCGAGACGGCGGAGCTCGCGGATTTCCACCTGCAGGTGAAGCCCGGCTGCGACGCGTTCCTGATGGCGGCGCTGCTCGCGGTGCTCGCGAGCGAGGATCTGATCGACCGCGCGTTCCTGGCGGAGCGCACCGTGGACGCCGAGACCGTGCTGGGCGCGCTCGCCGAAGTTCCGATTGCCGAATACTGCGCGCGCGCGGGCATCGCCGAGGGCACCGTGCGGGAGGTGGCGCGGCGCATCGGCCGCGCGGCGAGCGTGTCGATCCTCGAGGACCTCGGCGTGCAGATGGCGCCGCACTCGACGCTGAACTCGTACCTCGAGAAGCTCGCCTGGCTGCTCACGGGCAACTTCGCGAAGCCCGGCGCGATGAACCTGCACACGCACTTCGGCGCGCTGATCGGGAAGAGCAGCGAGCGCAAGACCGCGGTGTCGGGCGCCCGCGTGATCGGCGGCATCATGCCGTGCAACGCGATCCCCGAGGAGATCCTCACGGATCACCCGCAGCGCTTCCGTGCGCTGCTGGTCGAGAGCGGCAACCCCGCGCACTCGCTCGCCGACAGCCGCCGCATGCGCGAGGCGATCGCCGCGCTCGAGTGCGTCGTGGTGATCGACGTCGCGATGACCGAGACCGCGCAGCTCGCCCACTGGGTGTTGCCCGCGGCGTCCCAGTACGAGAAGTGGGAGGCGACGTTCTTCAACTTCGAGTTCCCGAAGAACGTGTTCCACCTGCGCGCGCCTGTCTTCGAGCCCGCCCCCGGCACGCTCGTCGAAGCCGAGATCCATCGCCGCCTCGTGCGCGCGCTCGGCGTCTACGGCGACTCCGACGTGGCCGAGCTGCACGCCGCCGCGCAGCGCGGCCGGGCGGAGTACGCGCAGGCCCTGTTCGGCGCGCTCGCGAAGAACCCGAAGCTCGCGCAGGTCGCTCCCATCGTGCTGTTCGAGACGCTCGGGCCGACGCTGCCGGACGGCGCCGACAACGCGGCCGCGCTCGCGGCGCTCGCGATCCAGTGCGCGCAGGAGTACCCCGAGTCGGTGCGGCGCGCGGGCTTCGACGGCGCGAGCCCGATCGAGCGAGGCCTCGCGCTGTTCGACGCGATCCTGCGCGAGCGCAGCGGCCTCGTGTTCACCGTGGACGAGCCCGCCGACAGCTGGTCGCGCGTCGCGCATCCCGACAAGAAGGCGCACCTCGCGATCCCGGAGTTGCTCGGCGAGCTGCGCGCGCTCCGCGACGAGAAGCCGGCGCGCGACGACGCGTATCCGTTCGTGCTCGCCGCCGGCGAGCGGCGCACGAGCACCGCGAACACGATCGTGCGCGACCCGGGCTGGCGCACCAAGGATGCCGAGGGCGCGCTGCACATGAACCCGGCGGACGCGGCGCGGCTCGGCATCGTCCACGGCGGCCGCGCGCGCGTCGTGACGAAGCGCGGCGAGGGCGTCGCGCCGGTCGAGCTGACCGACGCGCTCCAGCCGGGCCACGCCACGCTGCCGAACGGGCTCGGGCTCGCCTACCCCGCCGGCGCGGAGGGCGCGCGCACGACCGGCATCGCGCCGAACGAGCTGACCGCCGCGGAGGACCGCGACTGGATCGCGGGCACGCCGTGGCACAAACACGTGCGGGCGCGGATCGAGCGGGCGTAGCGCCGGCTACGCGAGCGGGAGCGGGCCGCCGGGAATCCGCGCGAGCGCGTCGAGCGTTGCATCGTCGAGCTGCTCGGGTCGCAGCTGCTCGCGCGCATAGCGGAGGTGGACGCCCTCGCGGACGAACACCGCGAAGACGTCGGCGTCGAGGAAGCCGCGCTTCACCATGTCGCGGAGCTGCTCGACCGCGGCGGAGACGGTCATGGGCTCGCGGTAGGGGCGGTCCGGCGCGGTGAGCGCCTCGAACACGTCCGCAATCCCGAGCAGGCGGCCTTGCAGCGAGAGCTGCTCGCCCTGCAATCCGAGCGGATAGCCGCCGCCGCACACGCGCTCGTGATGCGACCCGGCGATGTGCGGAACGCCGCGCAGATGCGGCGGGAACGGGAGCTGCGCGAGCAGATCGATCGTGTAGTGCGCGTGATCCTCGATCACCTTGCGCTCCGCCTCGGTGAGCGTTCCGCGCGCGATCGTGAGGTTCTCGACCTCGTCCGGCGTCAGCAGCGGCATCGAGTCTCCTCCGAGCGTTCGCCAGCGCCGACGTTCCGCGATCCCGAGGATGCGCTCGCGCACAGCGGGCAGTAGCGCCTCGCCGCCGCGGTTGTGCGTCCGCAAGAACGCCAGCTCTTCGGCGAGCTCGGGCAGGCCGCTCCACTCGGCGGGCGCGCGCCCCGTCTCCGCGAGCTGGCCGCGCAGCCACGTGATCTCGGCCTCGCGGTCGAGCACCGCGTAGCGCGTCGCCACGAGCTCGATGCGGTCGTGGATCGTCTCGAGCTTGGTCGACTTGTCCATCACGTGCACGGGGGTGACGATCTTTCCGAAGTCGTGCAGCAGCGCGGCGATGTGCAGCTCGTAGCGTTGCTCGGGGGTGAACGCGAAATCGCCGAACGGCCCCTCGCGCGTTTCGCACACGGCGTCGGCGAGCATCTCCGCGAGGACCGGAACGCGCCGGCAGTGGCCCGCCGTGTATGCGGACTTCGCGTCGAGCGCCTTGATGGTGAGCTCGATCAGGCCCTCGAAGAGCGTGCGGAACTCCTCGACCAGCATGCGATTGGCGAGCGCGATGCCGGCTTGCGCGGCGAGCGATCGCACGGCCGCGATCTCCGCCAGCCGGAAGCTTGCGAGCGGCGCGCCCGCGTCGTCGCGCGGGCCCGCCACCTGGAGCAGCGCGATCGGGTGCTGCCGGTGGTCGAGGATCGGCAGCACGAGCTGGGCGTTCGCGCCGGGCGCATGCACCTCCCGGCACTGGGCGAGCGCCTCGTTCACCGCGGGAGAAAGGCCCTCCCAGGCGCCGAGGATTCCGTCCGTGAGCAGCGCGCCGCCGGTGCCGACCGTGTGGAACGCCGCGCTGCGCGCGTGGGCCGCATCGCCCACCGCCTTCAGCAGCAGCGCGACCAGGCGCGTCCGACTCGGCTCGTTGGCAAGCGCGTGCCCGAGGTCGCTCGCCGACTGCAGGCTGGCCACATTGCGCTCGATGCGCGCGGCCATCGCGTCGATGGCGGAACCGAGGGCTCCGAACTCGTCGCGCGTTTCGATCCGCGCGCGCGCGCCGAGATCGCCGTCGCCGAGCAGCTGCGCGGTGTCGACGAGCCGCTCGATCGGACCGAGCGAGCGGCGGATCTGTATCGAGGAGAACGCGCCGACGACGAACAGCGCGAGCCCCGCCGACCAGGCGAAGATTTCCCGGAAGTGCGCGAGCGGGAGCAGCGTCGCCTCGCGCGACTGGCCGCGCACGACGTGCCAGTGGTTCGCCGCGAAGTGCGAGCCCACGAACAGCACCCAGGGCTCGACGAGCTGCCGCGCGGTGTCGATGCCGCCCGTCGCCCCGCCGTGCGCGGCTTCGAGCGTCGCGCGCGCCAACGCCGCGGCTTCGCCGGGCGGGAGCGACGAGAACACGATCGTGCCCGCGTCGTCCACCAGCGTGAGAGAAGCATCGGCGTCGTTGGCGTCCCAGGCGAACAGGAACTCGGGGTCGAGCTCCGCGGCGAGGAAGCGCTCAGGCGCCCCGCCGCGCACGGCGCGCACGAGGAGGAGGCCGCGCGCGGGCAACGCTCGCACCACCGAGGCTTCGCGGCGAAGGGCGCTGCGCTCGGCCGCGCTGAGCGCGCCGCCCGGGAGATCGCTCGACGTCGAGAGCCGCACGGAACGGAACGGAGCTTCGAACGCGTTGCCGGGAGCGCTCGCGGACGGCGAGTCGACTTCGCCGCCGCGCGCAAGCAGTACGTTCGCCACGAGCAGGCGGGAGAAGACGGCCTGCCCTTCGCGCTTGGCGTCGCGGCGCAGGCTCTCGCGGGCGGAGCGCTCGAGCTCCTGCGACGAGCGCACCCAGGAGAACACGCCGAGCACGCCGACGGGCAGCAGCGCGCACACGAGGAACAGCAGGAACACCCGCCGCGCAACGGCGCTCCCGAACCCCTGCCGCGCGATCGATCGAGGCACTTCTTGCGCCCTCTCAGAATTGCGACGCGAGGCCCACGAAGGCGCCGTCCGCCGCGCGAACGATGTCGTCGCGACTCTGGCTTGCGGTCAGCGGCGCCACCGAACGGCCGTCGGCGCCCTTGCTGTAGAGATCGAAGTCGCTGTTGATCGGAACGAGGAAGCGATCCTTGCGCGCGCCGGCGACGTGACCTCCGCCCCCGCCGCCACCTCCGCCGCCGCTTCCGGCGCTTCCGCCACCGCTCGTCCCGCCTCCGCTGCTC
>CAZCTH010000175.1:0-8350 GCA_964501435.1 uncultured Spirochaetales bacterium
CGGCGCCGAGCACGAGCAACGCGAGCGCCGCGCCCGCGCCGAGGCTCCGGCCGAGCAGCCCGGGCGCCCAGCGCTCGCGCAGCAGCGCGGCCAACGCGGCAGGTGCTCCCGTCGCCCAGGCGCGCGCCGCCACGGCGTCGACGGAGAATGGCTGATCGCTGACGAAGACTTCCTCGCTGGCGGCGCCGCTCGTCAGGCGCTCGACCACGACGGGGTCGAGCGTCTGGGCAGAGGCGAGCGCGCGGTCCTGCGCATCGAGGCGGATCGCGCGTCCGTAGGCCTGCGAGAGGTTGAAGTAGCCCGTCGCCGTCGGTTCGAGGTGCGTCGCCTGCTCGAACAACGCGATCGCGCGCATCACGTCGCCGCGCGCGAACGCGACGGTCGCGGCGTTGTTGATCGCGTCCGCGGCCGGGCGGCCCGCGAGCACGCGCGCGAAATACTGCGCGGCGGCCTCGGGGTCGCCCGCGCGCTTCGCCTGCAGTGCGAGGGCGCGCGCGGCATCGGGATCGGAGGCCGCGACGCGCAGGGCCGTGCCGACGTCGGCCGGCGTCGCGAGCCCAGCTTCGATGCGGTGCACCGCCGTCGCCACCGGATCCGCGGCGAGCAGCAGCTTGCCTTCGGCGAGGTGGTCGAAGCCCGCGTGGAGCGTGAGCAACCCCGCGCCGAGCGCGAGCGCCACACCCACGCGCTTCGCCGCGCTGCCGCTCGCGACCGCCACTGCCCCGAGCCCGAGTACGGCGCCGGCCGGGCCCTCGAGCAGCGCGAGGCCCATCACCGCGGCGCCGAGCGCGGCGAGTGCGCCCGGACCCGGAAGTGCGAGGCGAGACGCGCCGAGCCCGTGAGTGAGGCTCGGGATCGCGGCCGCAGCCCCGAGCAGGGCGAACAGCGCGGCCAACCACAATCCGGCGTGGACCCAGGCGTGGCTCGCGACCGTCGAGATCCAGGCGTGCGCCTCGAGGTGGTCGGGCGCCGCGTCGAGGGCCGCCCGCAGCGCCTTCCAGGCGCCGGGCAGATCGCCCGCGGCGAGGGCGGCGCGGGCGAGGGTCGCGTGGCCCGCGGGAAGCCCCGGTGCGAGCTGGATCGCGAGCTCCGCGCGCTCGCGGGCACTCGGCGTATCGCTCGCGAACAGCAGAGCGCGCGCCGGGCCCTCGAGGTCGCGCAGGCCGAGCGTCATGCCCGCGCGCTGGGTGCGCTCGACCCGCTCCTCGAGAGAGGCCGCCGGCAGGCGCCAAGCGCGATCGACGAGGGCGCGCGCGGGATCCCGGCCCGGCAGCTCGTCGTAAAGGGGCGGTGGCCAGGGAGCGGCCGGCGGGGCCTCCGGGGCCGGGCTCGCAGCCTCGGTCGGCACGGTCGCAGCGGCTGCCGGGGCCTCGGCAGCGCCCGTCGCGGCGGCCGGCACCTCGGACGGAGCGCCGAGCGCCGCCGTCGTCCAGCCGACGACGACGGCCAGAACCGTCGCGATTCGCAACCACGCCTGCACGGACCCCTCCCGCGCCTTCTTCATCGGAGGGTCGCCGGGTCGGCCTGAGCCCTCGCGCGCCGCTGCCGCCCGGCGATCCCGGGCGAAAAGCGGGGCGCAAAGCTGCGGCGGACGCAAAACCCGTCGTCTATGTTGCGCCGCCCTTTTGGCCGGCCCGTTCGGGTCGACCCCGTCGGCGCACTGGATCGCGCCGGCAGCAGCGATCGACAAGGAGATTTCCCGTGGCCCAACACAAGTCCGCCGAGAAGCGCGCCCGCCAGGCCGACCGCCGACGCGTCCGGAACCGCGCGATCACCAGCTCGCTGCGGACCAGCGTGAAGGCGGTCCGCGACGCGATCGCGAGCGGCGACAAGACGAGCGCCGCGGCGAAGCTGCGCGCGGCCGAGGTCGCGCTGCGCAAGGCGGCGACGAAGGGCGTGCTCAAGAAGGAAACCGCGAGCCGCCAGGTTTCGCGGCTCGCGAAGGCGGTGGCCAAGGCCGCCACCGCGTAGAGATCGCGTCGCAACGCGACGCGGGCCTGGCGCGGGTTGGTTTAGGCGCGCGCTTTGGAGTGTGCGTCGGGGAGCGGCGCGAGGGTCGAGGACTCCCTCGCGCGGCGCTTTTTGCGTGGGTGGTGCTCGTGGGACTCGGTCACGGGGCGCCGCGCCGGCCGGGCGGGGGGCTCCGCTCCGCGTCATACGCTTGCGGGATGCACCTGCCCGCAAACGCCGGTGCACCGCAACCCATGGGCGAACGCGAAGTGAACGCACCTGGGTGTGGCGGTGCGGGAGGACTCACGGCAGTTGCATTGCCGCCTGCCCGTGCACAGCAGGATTCGCGCTACTCCGCTCCGGGAGCCCCCCGCCCGGCCGGCGCTCCGAGCGGGGGCTGACGATCGGACTGTTCGGGGCAGCTCGCCGGCTCGGCGGCTTCGAGCCGCCGAGCCGGCGCTTTGCAGCGGGGCGCTGCATACCGCTCGGCGAACCGCTGCGTCGCGGCTCGCGAGGAAGACTCGTGCGCGCCCAGTGCGAGGCGCACTGCTCGATTCGCGGTCGAAATGGGCGCCGAGTCGCCGCACGCGACCGAGGAGCGCCCCGCACTCCGCACCCTAACGACTGCACGTGCGAGCGGCGTGCAGCCCTGCGCAGCGGTGACGGCTCGCCGCTTGTGTGACTCGGTGGAAAATGCCGCCCCGGCGGCTCGAAGCCGCTGGGGCGGCACGATTCCCCAATCCGTGGGACCTGCCGCCGAGCAAGCAGCTCGGGGCGGGGCGGCGCGGGGGCTCCCGGAGCGGAGTAGCGCGAAACCTGCTGCGGGTGGGCAGGCAGCACTGCCGCTCCCGTGAGTACTCCCGCACCGTGACGCCCGGCTGCGTTCACTTCGCGTTCGCCCAGGCGCTGCGGTGCACCGGCGCTTGCCGGCAGGTGCATCCCGCAAGCGTATGACGCGGAGCGGAGCCCCCGCGCCGCCCCGCCCCGAGCGGCGCCCGCCCCCAGCTCCTCGCGAGGGAGTCTTCGACCCTCGCGACCTCCAGCGCCAACTCAGGCCGCGAGCCCGAGCACCAACCGCTCCAGCGCAATCTCCGCCGGCAGCGACCCACTCCCCTTCAACACCTCGTCCACCTCGTGGATCGCGCGCAGGCACGACACCAAGCGCGCGGGCGTGTAGCGGCGCGCTTGTCGCTCGAGCTTCTGCACCATGAACGGATGCCCCGCCGGCGGCTGCCCGGCACGGGCCCGCGCGAGCTTGCGGAAGTGGCCCGCGAGAGAAGCGAGCAGCACGGGCGGCGGCGCGCCCCCGTTCAGCATGCGCGAGAGCGCGCCGAGCGCGTCGGCCGTGCGGCCGTCGCCGATCGCGTCGGTGAGGTCCCAGATCGGTTCCTCGGCCACGGCGCAGATCGTCTCCTGCACGTGCGCGCGCGTCACTTTCGCGGCATCGCCCGCGAACAGCACCGCCTTCGTCAGCTCTTGGCGCAGCGCGAGCAGATTCGGCCCGACCGACTCGGCGAGCAGCTCCGCCGCGGCCGGCTCGAGCGCGACGCCCTGCGCCTTCGCCTCGTCGCGCAGGAAGCCGAGCGCCTCCTTCGCGTTCTTCGGCGGATCGCACGCCACGAACGCCGCGGGCTCGGCGAAGGCCTTCACCCAGCGCGAGCGCCGGTCGATCTCCTCGGCGATCACCACCAGCGTGCAGGTCTCGCTCGTCGCGACGTCCGCGACGACGCCGGCCAGCGCCTCCGCGAGCGCCTCGCCCTTCCCGCCCTTGCGCGCCTCGGGCTCGCGCAGCACGACGAAGCGCCGCTTCGCGAGCATCGGCAGCGCGCGCACGCTGTCCTGGAGCTGGCCGGGCGTGGTCTTCTCGCCCGCCAGGCGATCGAAGTCGAAGTCCCCGCCGTCCTCGCCGAGCGCGGCCGTGCGGATCGCCGCGAACGCTTCGTCGCGCAGCAGCGCCTCGGCGCCGGCCAGCAGGTACGCGGAGCGGAGCCGCCCGCCCGCGAGCTCCCGCGCCAGCTCGCCCGGCGTCACGGCGCGATGCGCTCGAAGAGCGCGTCGTGGACGCGGCCGGCGAGCAGGCTCGCGAGCCGCCGCAGCGCCTCCTCGCGGTGCGTGCGCTCCACCTCGACGTCCGCGCTGGCCACGTAGCGCTCGGTCTCGGTCTCCGCGGTCGGGTCGAGCGGCACGATCGTGCCGTCGCGGCGCGCGACCTTCAATGCGAGCGTGAGGCGCAGCTCGTACTCGAGCGCGAGCGAGATCGACGAGAAGCTCTTGCGCGAGACGCCGAGCCGCGCGACCGCGCCGGAGATCACGAGGTCGGCGCGCGCGGGATCCTCGACCATGCGCAGCGCGCCGCGCCGCAGGAACTCGCGCGCGAGCGCGTCCGAGACGAGCGTCTCGACGCCCGGCTCGAACGTGTCGTTCGCGAGCCCCACGATCGCCACCGTCTTGGCGTCGCCGAGCGCGTCGGCGTAGCGCACGGGCGTGTAGCCGCAGCCGAGCGCGGCGGCGCACAAGAGCGACGAGACGAGGGCGAGCATTCGCATCACGCGCGCGGATTAGCACACGGCCCGCGCGCGCACGCGCCGGCGGCTCAGTCGAGCTTGAGCAGCGCCTTCGCGACGGCGAGCACGCGGTTCGCCTGGATCGGCTTGGTCAAGTACTCGTTGGCGCCGAGCGCCATGGCGCGATCGCGGTCCTCCTGCGCTCCCTCGGTCGTGATCACGACGATCGGCATCTCCGCGAGGTCGGGCTCCTGGCGGATCAGGTGGATCAGCTTCAGTCCGTCCATCACGGGCATGTTGATGTCGATCAGCGCCAGGTCGAACTCGTCCGCAGTGACCTTGCGCAGACCGTCCATGCCGTCCTGCGCCTCGACGATCTCCGCGCCCCGCAGGCGCTTCAGCGCGAACGCCAGCAGCTGCCGCATGGTGGGGCTGTCTTCGACGATCAGGATGCGATGCCGGTCCATGTCGAAACCTCGTGCGATGACGTTTTCGCAGAGCGCTACTTGGTGAGCAGGTCGATGAAGCCTTGGATCGTGCTCAGCTTGCGTTCCGACTGGCTGTGCAGCTGCGCCGCGAAGATCGCGGTCGCCGCGTGTCCGGCCAGCAGCGTGAAGAGCTCGTGATCGAGGGGCGTGAGCCCGTCCTTCTGCACGAGCAGCTCGAAGATCGCGATCGCGCCGATCGGGCGGTCGTTGACGCGCAGCGGGATCGCGACGATCGGCCGCTCGAAGTCGCTCGACGACGCCTCGCCGCTGCAGTGCGTCGCGCCGCTCGCGACCGCGGCTCCGACGATGCCCTCGCCGAGCGGCATGCTCGGGAACACCGCCACGTCCTCGCCTTCGGCCGCGACCGCTTCGAGCAACCCGGTCTTCTCGTCGTGCACGTAGACGGCGAAGGTCTGCGCGCCCACCAGGTTGATCACGATCTCGATGACGATCTTCACCACCTCGGCGACGTTCAGCGTCGAGTGGAGCTGATAGGAGGCGACGTACAGGTTCGCGAGGTTGTTGTTCTCTTCCTCGACCTCGACGAAACGCGAGGCGAACTGGCGGTTCTCCTCCTCGAGCGAGCGCATGCGCTCGAGCACGTCGGTGCGCTCGCCCTCGAGCCCGCGGATCCGCTCGAGCAGCTCCTGGCGCAGCTTCTGCCACTCGCCGCTGTCCTGGGCCGCCTCGTCCTGGCGCGACTCCACCTCGACGAGACGCCGGCGCAGCCGAGCGTTCTCGTCGACGAGCTCCTTCGTGAACTCCGCCCCCCGGCGAAACACCGCGAGGAACTCGTCAGCGCGCTCGAACAGGTCGTCACTCATGGGCTCATCCCTCGCGCTTCGCGCTCTCGTGCGCGAAGCCGTTCTGAATCGCGTCGGGGATCGCGTGCAGCGGCAACACCGCGTCCACGGCGCCGATCCGCACTGCTTGCCGGGGCATGCCGTACACGACCGCGGTGTCCTCGGACTCGGCGATCACGTTGCCGCCGGCGCGCTTCACGGCGAGCGCGCCCGCGGCGCCGTCGTCGCCCATGCCGGTGAGCACGACGCCGAGCAGATCCGCGCCGTAACACTTCGCGGCCGACGCGAACAAGCGGTCCACGCTGGGCGCGAAGCGCTCCGCGGGACCCGCGCTCGCGACGCGCGTGACGATGCGGCCGCCCTGGGCTTCGAGCTCGAGGTGCCGGCCGCCCGGCGCGACGAGGATGCTGCCGGGCTCCGGGGTCATGCCCGTCTCCGCCTCGCGCGCGGTGAACGGCGTCGTGCGCGCCAGCCGGTCGGCGAAGCTCCGCGTGAAGCCCTCGGGCATGTGCTGGGCGACGAGGAAGGCGCAGCTCGACTCGGCGCGCAGCGCACCGAACAGCTGCATCAGCGCCGCCGGGCCGCCGGTCGAAGCGCCCAGCACGACCACGCGCTGGGCCGCCTTCCCCGAGTCGCGCGCCGCCGAGGGCGGATGCGTGATGCGCTCGCGCACGCGGTCGATGCGCATCTCGCCGACGGCGAGCACCTTGCGCAGCAGCTCCACCTCGATGGTCGCGAGCTCGGGCGCCGCGCGGCGCGTCGGCTTGGTCACGAAGTCCACGGCGCCGAGCTCGAGCGCCTTCCACACGTCTTCCTTGCCGCCGAGCCCGCTCACGACGAGCACGGGGGTCGGCTTCTGCGCCATCAGGATGCGCAGCAGCGTGAAGCCGTCCATGCGCGGCATCTCGAGATCGAGCGTGATCAGGTCGAGCTCGAGGTCGAGCGCCTTGCGCAGCGCCTCTTCGCCGTCGCGCGCGACGTCGACGACCTCGACGAGCGGCGAGCGCTCGAGCAGCTGCACGATCGTGCGCCGGCTGTAGGCCGAGTCGTCGATCACGAGCACGCGCAGCGGGCGTCCCTCGCTCATCGCTCGCCCTCCCCGCCCGTGACGCGGCGCAGCGCCGCGAGCGCCGCCGCGTGGCGTGGATCCGCGTGCGCCGCGCCCGGCTGCGGCTTGCGGTAGACGAGGTCGTTGCGCAGGTGCGCGAGCTCGAAGGCGCTGGTCACGTGGATCAGCGACTCGCTGTGGCCGAGCAGCAGGTAGCCCCCCGGCACGAGCCGGTCGCCGAAGCTCTCGATCACGCGCTTCTTGGTCTCGCGGTCGAAATAGATGATGACGTTGCGGCACAGCACCACGTCGAGCGCGCCGAGCACCGCGAAGCGCGCGGGCTCGAGCAGGTTCATGCGCGTGAAGTAGACGTGCTCGCGCACCTCGGGCGACAGCGCGTAGGCGCCGTCGCGCTCCTTGAAGTAGCGGCCGCGCAGCTCCGGCGGCGTCTCGCGGAACGAGCTCTCGCGGTACTCGCCGGCGCGCGCCTTCGCGAGGCAGCGCCGCGAAATGTCCGACGCGTGGATGCGCAGGTCGACGCCGGGCCGCAGCCCCGCCTCGAGCGCGAGCATCGCGATCGAGTACGGCTCCTCGCCGCTCGAGCAGCCCGCGGACCACACCGTCACCGGCCCCGCGCGCCGGTTGGCGAGCAGCGCCGGGACGATCTCCTCGATCAGCGCGCGCAGCTGGCTGCGCTCGCGGAAGAAGTACGTCTCGTTGGTGGTGAGCTCGTCGATCACGCTCGCCAGCTCGTCTTCGCCGGTCGCGTCCTTCCGCAACAGGTAGTGGTAGGCGGAGAAGCTCTCGATCTCGAGCTGGCGCATGCGCCGCACGAGGCGGTTTTCGAGCAGGAAGCGCGACTCGTCGCCGAACCAGAGTCCGCAGACGGAGCGGAACAGCTCGCGGAACATCCGGTACTCGGCGTCGGTGAGCGTGGGCGCGGCGCGATTCGGCGTCACGTCAGCTCTCCAGCGACGCGAGCGCGGAGAGCAGCGCACCGCGCACGAATTCGTCGCGCTCCTCGGCGAGCCGCGCGTGCAGCTGCGGCAGCGCCGCGGCAGCGCGCTGCGCCGCGAGCTCGGTCGCCGCGCGTGCGCGCACGGGCCACGCCGGGTGCGCGAGCAGCGCGATCAGCTCGCCGCGCAGCGCGGCCCCGCCGTGCGCGCCGACGCAGGCCGCCGCGCGCTCGACGATCTCGGGCTCCTGCGAGCGCAGCCCGAGCACGGCGATCGCCGCGCAATCGGCGCCGCCGATGCGCTGGAGCGCGTCGAGCGCCGCGACCGCCAGCACGCCTTCGCCGCGCAGCCCGTTCGCGAGCAGGCCGAGCGCGTGGGCGCGCCCGCTCGGATCCGAAGCGCGCTCCGCCAGCGCGTTCATCGCGGCGCTGCGCACGCGCAGGTCGCGGTCGTCCACGAGCGCCGCCAGGTCCTCGTCCGCGCTCGGCAGGCCGAGCTGGGCGACGCGCAGCGCGGCGGCGCTGCGTACCGCGGGCGCCTCGTCGGCCACCGCGAGCCGCAACAAGTCCGCGCCCGCGGCGCCGATGCGCGGAATCGCCTC
>CAZCTH010000176.1:0-8252 GCA_964501435.1 uncultured Spirochaetales bacterium
GGCTGGGTGATCTTCATCGGCAGGCCGAAGGGCCGCCGGCTGCTCTACGAGCTCTTCTCGAAAGCGCGCACCGGCGAGGACCCCGAGTGGGCGGGCTTCCGGTGGAAGTCCTCGGACATCGTCGACCCGCACGAGATCGAGCAGGCGCGCCGCGACCTCGACGCGCGCATGTACGCGCAGGAGTACGACGCCGACTTCATCTCGTTCGAGGGGCGGATCTACCACTCGTTCAACGCCGCGCTGCACGCGGCCGAGAGGCTCCCGTACTTCCCCGACCAGCCGCTGATGCTCTGCTTCGACTTCAACGTGAAGCCGGGCGTCGCCGAGGTCGTCCAGGAGCAGCGCTACTGGGGCCGCAACCCGAAGGTCGCCGGCGAGATCACCGCTTCGATCGGCGAGGTGTGGATCCCCGACGACTCGAACACGCTGAAGGTCTGCCGGAAGCTCATCGAGGACTGGGGCAAGCACCGCGGCGAGGTTCTCGTGTACGGCGACGCGACTGGCGGAGCGCGCGGGACGGCTGCGGTCGACGGATCGGACTGGGTTCTGATCGAGCGCGAGCTCCGGCGCGTCTTCGGAGCTCGGCTGAGTATGCGCGTGGGGATGAGCAATCCCCCGGAGCGCGTCCGCGTCAACTGCGTGAACTCGCGGCTCCTGAACGCAGACGGCATCGCGCGGTGGCTGTTCGACCCCGAGCGATGTCCGCGCCTCGTCGACGACATGGACTCCGTCGTTGCACAGGTGGGCTCAGCTGGGGAGATCGAGAAGAAGAAGTACCCGATGCTCACGCACTGCTCGGATTCCGTCGGCTACATGGCCGAGAAGCGCTACCCGATCACCGACCACACGATGTCGTCGGAGGAGCTCTGAGATCTTGCCGTACGGGAAGGACATCCGAGAGCCGCGCGATCCTCCACCGAGACTGACATAAGAGCCGATCGCCACGCGCGTTACACCGAGACCGCAATTCCGACAACGGAAACCCGTTGAACGATAAGCGCGCGCCTGCTCAATCTCGTCCGTCGGCGCGCACACGCGCGCAGCGCACTTCCGGTGGGTCGGGACGGCAGCCGGAGGGGTGATGCGGAGCGCGCGCTGGCCTCGCAGTGCGATCCCCCCTCGCCGTCCTCACCGCCCGGATTCTCCCCGCGATCGACGCGCGTTCTTCGCGCTTGCGGTACGAGGTGTTCGCGTGAGCGGCGGCGTCGCGGTGCCGCTCTTCTCGGCTGCGGGGGCGACCTGCGAACTCGTCGCGCGCCGTTCGCGATTCGTGATCACGCGCCCGGGCAAGACGGACGTGCACGTCGTGACGAACGGACTCTGGCACCCGGCAATGCCTGCCGTCGAGCCGGGCTACCACGTGCCGCGCGGATGGTCGGTGTTGCGCACGAAGCGCGCGCAGATGAACCCGCCGGCGCTCGTCGGCGATGGCAATCTCACCGATGGCGCGTACCAAGGCGGCACGGACATCGTCCTCGATCCGTTCGGACAGCCGTACTCGAAGGACGTGCTCGCCCGCGCGGACCTCACGATGCAGCGGCACGCGATCGCCGCGCACGACTGGGTCACCGGGCAGCCGCTTCACCCCGACCTCTTCGGCGACGTCGAGTATCTGCTCGATCAGGACTTCGCCGCCGACCTGAACGGCGAGCGCGCGACGCAGCTCCCGCCCTTCAGGAAGGCCACGCCGCTCACGCACAAGATGGCTCTCGCGCGTCGCATCGCGGCCTCGCATCTCGTTCGCGCGTTCTGGCGCGACGTGCTCGCGTGGGCGAAGGAGCAGGACATCCCCGCGCTGATGCGCCTGATCGCGCAGGCGTACGACGTGATGCGCTCGTACCGCCACGTCCCGATCGGCAAGCCGGGCGAGGGCTTCAAGCTCTCGCTCGCGCAGATGCTGCTGAACGTCACCGCAAACCCGAACCGCGGGAACATGGGCATCATCCGCTGGTTCGCGCACTGCATCCGCGTCGTCGCGGAGGCGCGCATCGCGCTCGGCGAGATCACGGACGCGAACCGCGAGGCGTGCGAGCTCATGGACTCGTGGCTGCGCATGGTGATCACGACCGTGCACCGCGGTCAGTGCCTGAACGGCGCGTGGGGCGACAACCACTTCGGCGAGCAGCACGAGCAGGAGCAGCCTTGGGTTGTGCCGCAGCCCGGCGGCTATCCCTTGCTCGGACTCCGTGATGGCGAGATGCCGTCGTTCCAGGGTCCGTACATGTTCTGCGCGATCGCGCGAGCGGCGGAAGCGCTCGGCGAGGATCACTTCACGGACCTCGCTCGCGAGTGCCTGACGCGCTACCTCGAGATCTACCGCTGGTGCGCGCGCGAGCCGGGCAAGTGGAGCGCGGGCGTCACCGGTCTCCCTTACTGGATCCGCACGTCGATCGATGGCGCGCTGCTCGAGCGCTGCGACAAGGGCGGCATCGGCAAGAGCGATACGACGTGGGAGCCCGACGTCGCGCGCGTGGCCGAGGCGTGGGGGCTTGAGGTTCCCGTGTACTCGATCGCGAAGGCGCGCGCGGCGCGCGGCGCGAAGCGTTCCCCCGCGCGCAAGGTGACGGCAGCGCGCTCGCGACGGAGGGCTGCGTGAGCTCCGCGGACATCGACACGACGCCGCACAACCTCCTGCGCAACACGCGCGGTGCGCACGTGCCCATCGTCGGCGGACCGCTCTGCGGACTCGCGCACAAGGTCGATGCGGTGCTCTTCGTCTACACGAGCGAGCGCGGAGCGAAGCACGACTACGTCCTCGCACGTGGCACGCACCGTTCGACGAACCACGCCGTCATCTACGAACACCGACGCGCCTACCGACCGTCGGGCTGATCGCTGCACCCATCCCAGAAAGAGAGAGAGACCTACATGCTCAAGTTCATCTTCACGACCCACATGGCCGACGGCACCCCCGGCTCGAGCCACGGCGACACGCAGACGCCGAGCGAGACGCCGCGCGAAGCGCTCACGCGCGTCATGCGCGCTGCGGCCGACGTGTTCGACAACGAAGGCAACGAGAACGTCTCGAAGGTCACCGTCGAGACCGTGCAGGTCTAGCGCGCCTCGCGCGCGCCGGCGCCATCCCCCCGACCCAACCCGCGGCGTCGGCGCGCGCACCTCGCTCCCAGCTGATCGATCGCCCTGCATCCGTCCCCACGAGACCCAGGCCATGACCAACCACCGAACCCCGCGCTACGTCCTCCCGTTCATCCTCGCACTCCTCGCGATCGTCTTCGCTTCCGCGTGCTCGATCACGAAGTCGGGCGGCGGGCTCCCCGTGCACGCCGCGCTCGAGCTCGTCGACGAGAACGGCAAGGTCGCCGAGTTCATCATCTCGAACACGCGGCAGACGCTCGCCCGCTGCACGCGTTCGGGCCGCGTGCGACTCGTCGACACGGCAACAGGCGCGACGCTCGCCATCCTGGAGTTCCAGGCGAAGGGCGACACGCTCCTGATCGATCGCGACCGCGACTTCCGCGGCACGTTCAAGCCCGGCGAGAAGCTGCCGGCCTGGGTGCGCGAGACGTGGCTGGGCACGCAGCAGCGCGTCGAGTTCTACGGCTACGAGATCGAGGCCTCGAGCACGCCGACGCCGTGAAGTACTCGCGAGACATCGAGCAGCGGCGCGCAGGCGAGAGCGAGACTCGCGCCGTTGGAGAGCCGCGCCGTTGGGGACCTCGTGGCGCGCTCCGCGTGGTGACGGCGGCGGTGCTCCTGAGCATCGTCGTCGTCGCCGCGTCCTGCACGATCGAACAGGCCCAGCGCAGCGCGCGCTCGATCGATCTCTTCTACGCGACGAGCGAGGGGCGCGTCTCGGCACACGGCGGCTTCAAGACCGATCCCGACGACGTGCTGCGCGGGCGCATGTCGGGCGACTACGACGGGCACACGGTCGGCGTGTCGTGGAGTCCGTTCGCGTTCCTGCCCGACCCCGACGTCGCGCGCACGAACGAGCTGCTCTCACGAGTTCTGCGTGCGCGTGCTGAGGAGCAGCCGAAGTACATCGTCGACGAGCCGACCAGCGATTCCCTCCCTGCCGAGGCCGGGGCATCCGCGGAGCGATCCTCGGATGTCCCGGCCGTTTCGACGCCGGCCGTGGAAGCGCCACAGGACTGCGGATCCTGTCCGGCGACCGGGGCTGGCGCCGACGCTGTGACCGCTGCGCCGGCTCCGGTCGCCACTCCCGAGCAGCACGTCGAGGCTCACGATCTCGCCGACGGGCGCGTCGTGATCGTCGTCGACGGCTGCGCCGAGATCTTCGACCCGCTCGAGCCGTTCCGCGCGCCGCGCGAGCTGCCGTTCGTGACCGAGCGCGCGACGCCGCCGGCGAGCGCCGTCACCGTGCCTGAGCCCGTGCCCGTCGATTCGAAGCCGCTCTGGATCGCGGGAGGCACGATCGCGGTGGTGATCGGCGCCGCGGTCGCGCTCTCGATCCGTCGCGAGCTCGCACTGCGCGAATCGCGCGCCCGGCTGACCCGCGAGATCCGCGCCGAAGTCGATGACCTCGAGAAGCGCCTCGCTGAGCTCAAGGACGACAACCGCGACGGCGCGGTCGCACCCACCACCTGAACACCTTGCGCACGCGCGCAAGGAGATCCCCATCCCTCACACCACGCTCGACACCCAGGACGAACCAGCAACGAGACCCGACCGATGAAGAAGATCCTCATCGCCTTCGCCCTGATCGCGAGCTCGCTCGCGCTGCCGGCGCCTCCGTGCCGAGCGCAGAACCAATCCGTCACCTACGAGGCGAGCTTCGAGCCCGGCCAGCCGCACGAGCTGGAGCTCTGGAGCGCGCAGCCCGGCCAGGATCCGACGCAGGACCCCGCGCTCGCGATCACGGTGCCCGTCTCGCCCTTCGGCGCGCAGACCCAGGCCGTCCGCGTGTTCGCCGTGTTCAACGGCACGCAGCGCTTCGGCGGCATCGAGAACGGCGGAGCCATCCCGCTCTTCGGCTACCACGCGCAGACCTCGTGCATGGCGCTCCTCCGTACCGCTCCCACGCGACGCGTCGGCCCGCAGCCGATCGACACCTACGGCTTCACCTACATCGGCGGCGGCAACTCGCTCGACGTCGCGAGCTTCGACGGCCTGTGGAACAACGCTGGCGCATCGGGCGCTCCGCTCGCGAACACCGCGTGCACGCTCAACGAGCTCGTCACGCTCACGCGCACGGCGAGCCCCGTCACGGTCGCGCGGTTCTGCGTGTCGCATCCGGGCGATCCCGGCCGCGTCCACCTGCAGCTGGTTCCGCAGGGACCGGTCGGCTCGTGGTTCGCAACCGGCCCCAACGGCGAGCCGCGCGGGCCGAGCAACTACGGCCACGCCTGGTGGACCGGGCAGATGAAGCTCGAGGACCTCTCGATCTTCGTCGTGTACTTCAACTTCGACCCGGCGTCCTGATGAAGCCCGGACGTCCGAGCGCCGCTGTTCGCGCGAAGCCGCAGGTGCACTCGCACTCGCGGCCGCGCGAGCGTCGGCTCGGACCGGCGCGTCGGCAGGACACGCGCGCCAAGGCGGCGGACGGCCGTGCGATCTCGACGGAAACGAAGCGCGAGACGACCGCCGCGGCGATGCGCAGCCGCGCGCGCCTCATGCCGGTCGGTCACAGCTTCGTCTGGTGGGAGTCGCAGCGATGACGTTCCCCCAAGGCACACCCGGATCGGGCGGCGTCGACGCGACGCAGGCGATGACGTTCCTGCAGTGGCTCGACAAGGGCGGGGCGTGGGCGCTCGCCGTCTCGCTCGTCTTCGTCGGCGTGTGGTTCGTCCACAAGTTCTCCGACCGCATCCTGACGCGCTACGACGACGCGGTGAAGACGCGCGGCGAGCTCGAAGAGCAACGCCGCAAGGAGCACAAGGAAGCGATCGACACGATGCGCTCGATGAACGAGCGCTACGTCGAGGCCGCGAACGCGCGCCACGCCGCGACGCTCGAATCCTGGGAGCGCGACAGCCGCGCGAACCGCGAGGCGTGCATCGAAGAGAGCAACCGCGTCCACGCGTCGCTGACCGCGCACCTCCAACGCATCGAGGACCGCATCGACCGGAGGTCGGCGTGACGCACCAACGCTGGGCGCGCGTGATCGGCTACACGCTCATCGTCGCGATCGCCGTCCGCATCGGCGCCCGTCAAGTCGACGTGGGTGAGTGCTGCGCGGTGCTGCTGTTCTTCGGCATGGCGCTGCTCGCTGAGTCGATCTCCGCACGCCGTCGGTACGCCGGCAATCGCACCGCGCTCGCCGCGACCGTGATCATCACCCTCACGCTGGTGGTGCGCTGCGCCGCGGAAGCGATGACGTGGGAGACCGCCACGCTCGGCCGCGAGACGAACGAGCAATTCGTGGGACGGCACGCGTCGGAGGTCCGCCGATGAGCAATGCGCTCTCCACGGACGTCTGGATCGACGACCAGATGCACGGGCCGATCGAGTCGCACCGCGACGAGGGTCCGCCTCCCGAGACCGACGAGGCGTGGAAGACCCGCCACTTCGCCGCCGTGCTGACGTACGCGAACGGAACCGGCGGGACGATCACGCGCCTCAAGACGCGATGGCTTTCGAGCGGCAGCGTGCACGCGGAGAGCAGCGATCGCAAAGGTGCGTGGTCGAACGAGCAGACCGTCTCCGCGCAGTCTTCGAAGGTCGGCACCGCGTGGACCGAGGCTCCCCCGGACGCCTAAGCCATGATCCACGCAACACCCACCGTCGCGACTCCCTGCAGCGCTCGCCTCTCGATGGCGTGCGACTGGCAGATGATCGACGACCTGCTCGGCGGCACGCGCGCGATGCGCGCCGCGGGCCGGCGGTGGCTGCCGCAAGAGGAAGCGGAGAGCCCGCGCGCGTACACGGTGCGCCTGAACCGCTCGTTCCTCTACGAGGCGTACGCGGACACGCTCCGCCGACTACGAAGCAAGCCATTCAGCCGTCCGGTGGCGCTGAAGGTCCCACTCCCCGATGCGATCGCATCGCTCGAGGGCAACATCGACGGCGAGGGCCAGACCCTCACGCAGTTCGCGAGTTCGGCATTCGACTCGGCCGCGAACCGCGGGCTCGTGCACATCCTCGTCGACTTCCCCGACGTCGCGGCGGCTCCCAACGAGACGCCTGAGCAACGCGCCCAGCGCGTCACCCTCGACGTCGAGCAGAAGCTCCGCCCGACGTTCACGATGATCACGGCCGACCAAGTCCTCGACTGGGACAAGGCCACGGCGGAGGACGGCACCACGAAAGTGACGATGGTGCGCTTCCGCGAGTGCGTCGTGGAGCGCGATGGCGAGTGGCGCGACGTCGAGATCGAGCAGATTCGAGTGGTGCGCGAACGCACGTGGGAGGTCCACCGCAAGGATCCGAAGACCGGAACGTGGGGAGTCGTTCGCAAAGGAACGAACTCGCTCGGCGAGGTGCCGATCGCGACGGCCTACTTCAATCGCAAGGGGTTCATGCGGGCAGAGCCGCCGCTGCGGGCGCTCGCCTGGCTGAACATCGAGCACTGGTGCTCGCGAAGCGACCAGAACCACGCGCTGCGCTTCAATCGCTTCGGCTTCCTGTTCGGGGCTGGGTTCACCGAGGAGGAGAAGAAAGAGCAGGTCGTCGTCGGCGCCGGCCGTCTGATCCGCTCGACGAACCCGAACGCGAAGCTCGCAGTCGTCGAGAGCGCGGGCAAGGGCGTTGAGGTCGGCCGAACGGACCTCATGGACATCGAAGAGCGGATGGAGGTGCTCGGACTCCAGCCGTTGATGGCGCGCTCGGACGCGACGGCCACGGGTCAGAACCTCGACGCATCGAAAACCACCTGCGACGTGCAGGCGTGGGTGCGAGCGCTTGAGAGTGCCTTCCGGCAGGCGTTCTCGTTCGCGGCGAAGTGGAAGAAGGTCCAGCTCCCGGATCAGTTCAAGGTCGACATCTTCAGCGACTTCGGACTCACGCTCCGCGCCACGCAGGAGATCGAGCAGCTCATCAAGGTCCGCGCGGCGCGCGACATCACTCGCATCACCTTCCTGCGCGAGCTGCGCCGGCGATCGCTCCTCTCCGAGGATGTCGATCCCGAGGAGGAGTCCGACGGCGTCGACTCGGAAAGTCCGGTCGACGGGATGACGGGCGTGGATGGAGCCGAACCAGCACTCGCTGCTGCCGTGGGCGCGGGATTGGCCGGCGCCAATAACGGAGGCTCGACGTGATCCGTCGATCCGACGAGCCCTTCTCGGTGAACGAGCGCCTCGTGAACGCGGCGATCGAGCACGCGGTCTACCTCG
>CAZCTH010000177.1:0-8230 GCA_964501435.1 uncultured Spirochaetales bacterium
TCTGGACGCTCGCCGCGCTGCCCGACGACGCGGCGCTCGCGCTCGGCGCCGGGCTCGGGCGCGCGTGGGCCTGGCTCGGTCTGCCGCGCACGCGCTCCGCGCGCGTGAACCTGCGCATCGCGTTTCCGGGGTGGAGCGAGGCTGAGCGCGCGCGCGTGCTGGTCGCATCCTTCGAGAATCTCGGGCGCAGCCTGGTCGAGTTCGCGTGGCTCGGGCGGCGCAGCGTCGAGCGCCTGCTCGGCCGCGTGCGCTTCGAGGGCCTCGAGCATCTCGACGCCGCGCGCGCCGCGGCGCCGGACGGCGGCGCCATCGCGTTGATCGCGCACTTCGGCTCGTGGGAGCTGCTGCCGGCCGCGCTCTCGGCGCGCGGGATCCCGACCACGATCGTGCATCGCGCTCGCGACGACGCGGGCTTCGACGAGGTCGTCTCCGAGCGCCGCACGGGCACCGGCGCGCACTACGTCCCGCGCGGCAGCGCCGGGCTCTCCGTGCTCCGCGCGCTCCGCAAGGGCGAGCTCGCGGCCCTCTACTTCGACCAGAACTCGCGCGCTGCGGACGGGGTGTTCGTGCCGTTCTTCGACCGGCTCGCGTGCGTTCGCGTGGGGCCCGTCCAAGTCGCGATGTCCACGCACGCGCCGGTGATTCCCGTGTTCCTGCATCGCGACGCGTCGAACCCTTCGCGCCACGTGGTCGCGTTCCGCCCGGCGCTCCCCCTCGTGCGCGGGTGCGGTCCGGACGACGTCGGCGCGCTCGCCGAGAACGCGCGGCGCATGACCCTCGCGCTCGAGCGCGAGATCCGCGCGGCGCCCGCGCAGTGGGTGTGGCTGCACGAGCGCTGGAAGACGCAGCCGCCCGGCGAGCCGCGGCCGCCCTACGCGCGCGGCCGCGCGAGGCATTAGGTCAGCGCCGGCGCCTCTCCGTGCCCGCCGGCGCGGGCCGATCGACCATCGGCGCGGCGATCACGCAGTCCTTGCCGGCGCCCTTCGCTTCGTAGAGCGCGCGATCGGCGGCGTCGAAGGTCTCGCCCTGCGTCGTCGCGTGCTCGGCGACGCCGATCGAGACGGTCACGTGCACGCCCTCGTCGCCGCTCGCCAGCTCGAAAACGTGCTGCGAAAGCGCGGTGCGGATCTTCTCCGCGAGCGCGATCGCGCCCTCGAGCCGCGTCTGCGGCAGCAGCATCGCGAACTCTTCGCCGCCGTAGCGCGCGAGGTAGTCGGACTCGCGCACCTGGGCGTTCATCAGCTGCGCCACCACCGCGAGCACACGATCGCCGGTGGCGTGTCCGAGCCGGTCGTTCAGCTGCTTGAAGTCGTCGATGTCGATCAGCATCAGACAGAGCGGCTGGCCGTTGCGCTCGGCGCGCTTCACCTCGCGCGCGAACTGGTCGTGGAAGTGCCTGTGGTTGTGCAGGTGCGTGAGACCGTCGGTGATCGAGAGCTGCTCGAGCACCTCGTTGGCGCGCAGCAGCTCCTGGTTGCGCTCTTCGAGCTGCTCGCGGCCCGACGCGAGCCGGCCCGCCATCTCGTTGAACGAGCGGGCGAGCAGCGCCACCTCGCCGTGGGGCGTCTCGATCGCGACCTGCACGCCCCCTTCGCCCGCCGCGAGGCGCCGCGCGCCCTCGGCGAGCTCGAGCAGCGGCTGCAGACGCCGCGCCGCGACGGTGAACGCCACGAGGCCGGCGAGGCTCGCGATCAAGAGGCTCGCGAGCACGACGATCGCGAGCGTGGTCGTCGGGGCAGCGGCGATTCGCTCGGCGGCGACGAACTGCCAGGGCGAATTCGCGATCGCGCGGCGCAGCACGAGGTGCTGCGTGCCCTCCGCGTTGGCCGCGACCCCAAAGCCCGACGTGGCCGGAGCGAGCTCGAGCGCGGCGCGCGATCCGACCAACAGCGCTCCCTTCTCGTCGAGCACGGCGGTGCGCGCGTGCGGTCCGTCTTCGTGCACGTCGAACGCGAGCAGCGGATCGACGGCGACGATCAGGGTCGCCGGCTCGCTGCCGCCCTTGACCTGCGCGCGCACGATCTCGACGAGGGTCCCGTCGATGCGCGTCGACCCGAGCTCGGCGCCGGGCGCCGCACGCCGCTCGACCTGTTTCGGCCAGTCGCCCGACAGCCAGTCCGACACGGCGACCGCCGCATCCGCTTCGCGGCCGCGCACGACCGCGACGCCGAGCACCTCCGGTTCGCGCGCGATCATCGCCTGCAGTCGCGCGCGCACGGCGCTCGCGTCGGCCTTTCCGCGCGCCAAGCTCGCGAGCAGGTCCGGATCGCTCGCCATCACCTCGGCGTCGCGCCGTTCGTTGTTGCGCCACGCCGCAAGGCCCGCCTGCGCGCCTTCGAACTCGCGATTCAGGTCGTCCTCGAGGCTCGTCCGGAGAGAGGACACGAGGATCTCGCGCGCCGCGAGGCCCATCAGCGCCGCCGCCCCGAGCGAGAGGCCGAGCACGAGCGCAGCCGTATCCCGCGCGAGGCTTCGGCGAAGCCACGCCGACGTCGAGGCGCGGAGCTGGGGATCTCGTTCCACCGCCCCATGAATCGGCCTCGAGGCGCAAAGCCTTGACCCGCGGCACGGAACGCACGCGAGTTGCCGGTCCGACCGATCTCCCCGGCCCGGCACTCGGGATTCGTGGCCCCGCCGCCGGCGCTCGGATAGGTTGGGTCCCCTTCCCGCCGCCCGGAGACGCCGATGCCCGCGGACCCGCAGTCCGTCGCCAGCCTGAAGACCGCAGCGCTCGACGCGATGTCGGACAACGAGCGCATCAAGGTCGAGAGCCGCGGCCTGTTCTACGTCGCCGACGGCAAGACGACCCACTCGTTCCTCGACGAGGTGCAGAAGCTCGACAGCGGCGAGGAGCAGACGATCTCCGGCACCGCCAAGGAGCTCTCGAAGTTCTTCGGGATCTACAAGCAGCAGGGGCGCGGCGAGCGCGGCCGGAAGACGCACGACTACTTCTTCATGGTGCGGATCAAGAATCCGGCCGGCGGCAGGCTATCCCCGAAGCAGTGGATCGCCCTCGACGACGCCGCGGACCAGTTCGCGGACGGCACGCTGCGGCTCACCTCGCGCCAGGCGATCCAGTACCACCACGTGTACGGCCCGAAGCTCGCGCCGCTGATGCGCCACTTGAACCGCCAGTACCGCGATGGCGCCACCGTCTCGGCCTGCGGCGACGTGAATCGCAACGTGATGGCGTCGCCGATCGACGAGCTCGATCCCGCGGGCTCGGCGGGCGGGCTCGCGCTCGCGAACGAGATCGCGGCCGAGCTGACGCCGCGCAGCTCGTCCTACTTCCAGATCTTCGTGTCCGACGACGCCGGACGGAACCAGGCGCCCGTCAACGTCGACGAGCCGGTCTACGGCGCGCAGTACCTGCCGCGCAAGTTCAAGATCGGGATCGCGCACCCGCGCGACGGCTCGGTGGACGTGCGCACGCAGGACGTCGGGCTCGTTCCCGTCGACGAGCGCGGCGAGCGCTGGGATCTCTACACGGGCGGCGGCCTCGGGATGACCCACAACAACCCGAAGACCGCGCCGCTGCTGGGCGAGCATCTCGGGCGCATCGCACGCTCTCAGGTCGTCGCGGCCTGCCGCGCGATCGTGCTGATCCAGAAGGAGAACGGCGAGCGCGGCGACCGCAAGCAAGCGCGCTGGAAGTACACCCTGCGCCGGCTCGGCGTGGACGCGGTGAAGCGCGAGCTGCGCGAGCGCTTCGGCATCGCGATCGAGGATGCCAGGCCGGTGCGCATCCCGGACATGCAGCTGCACCTCGGCTGGCACGCGCAGCGCGGCGGGCGCGGCTATTACGGAGTCTCCGTCGAGAACGGGCGGCTCAAGGGAGCGCAGCGCAAGGCCGTGCGCGAGGCCGTCGAGCGGCTCGGCTGCTCGGTCGTCCTGACCCCGCAGCAGGACCTGATCCTGTGCGACGCGCCCGACGCGGCGAGCATCGAGCGCATCCTCGACGCGCACGGCGCGACGCGGCCCGAGCGCGTGTCGCGCGTGCGCGCCAACGCGATGGCGTGCCCGGCGAAGCCCACCTGCGGCCTCGCGATGACCGACGCCGAGAACATCCTCCCGCACTACGCGGACGCGATCGAGGCCGCCGGCCTCGGCGACGTCGACGTCGTGATCCGCATGACCGGCTGCCCCAACAACTGCGCCCGCCCGCCGTCCGCCGAGATCGGCATCTTCGGCTACGGCAAGAACGACCACGTGATCCTGGTCGGCGGCGCGCGCAACGGCGAGCGCCTCGCGCACACGCTCTATGCCCGCATCGCCGAGCAGCAGATGGTGCCCGCGCTGGTGGGCCTCCTGCGCGCGATCCGCGAGCGCGGCGCGGGCCAGCCGGCCGGCGACTTCCTGCACCGGGCCGACCCGGTGCAGCTGCGGGAATGGGTCGGCGTCCCCGACGGCAAGTAGGGTGCGCAGCCGACGGTGCGCGTTCGAAGCCCCCGTGCCTGTCACCCGCCCGAGGCGGGTTATGCTGGCCACCCCGTGACCTCCCCCACCTCCAGCCGAGCCCAGTCCATCGCACGCGATGCCCTCGAAGCGGGGCGCCTCGCGCGCGAAGACGCGCTCTGGCTGGCGGAGCGCATGGGCGATCTGAGCGTCCGCGGCGCCGCCTTCGAGGCCGCCGCCGAGAGCACGCGCCGCGCGCAGGGCGACGTCGTCACGTTCTCGCGCAACATCTTCATTCCGCTCACGAATCTGTGCCGGGACCGCTGCGCCTACTGCACCTTCGCGAAGCCCGACGACTCGCCCGAGGCCAAGACCTACACGCTCGCGGAGGTCGCCGACGCGACGCGGGGCGGCGTGCGCACGGGCTGCATCGAGGCGCTGTTCTGCCTCGGCGACAAGCCGGAGCTCGCCTATCGCTCCTACCGCGAGTGGCTTGCCGGCGTCGGCTTCCGCAGCACGGCCGAATACCTGGTCGAGGGCTGCCGCGTGTCGTTCGAGGGTGGGATGCTGCCGCACACCAACGCCGGCATCCTGACCGCGCAGGAGATGACGGCGCTGCGGCGCTGGAACGCGTCGATGGGCCTCATGCTCGAATCCGTGAGCCCACGGCTGCGCGGCAAGGGCATGGCGCACCAATACGCGCCCGACAAAGACCCCGCGCTGCGGCTGCGCATGCACGAGGAAGCGGGCGAGCTGAAGATCCCCTTCACGACGGGAATGCTGCTCGGCATCGGCGAGAACCTCGAGGAGCGCGTGGACACGCTGCTTGCGATCCGCGACCTCGACGACCGCCATGGGCACATCCAGGAAGCGATCATCCAGCCGTTCCACCCGAAGCCCGGCACGCGCATGCGCTGGGCGGCGGCGGTGAGCGACGCCGAGGTCGCGGACTGGAGCGCGCTCGCGCGCCTCGTGCTCGGACGCGAGATCAACGTGCAGGCGCCTCCGAATCTCTCGCCCGAATCGTTCGGCGAGCTGCTCGCGGCGGGCGTCAGCGACTGGGGCGGCGTCTCGCCGGTCACGGTGGACTTCATCAACCCCGAGGCGCCCTGGCCCGCGCTGCGCGATCTGCGCGCGCGCACGGAGGCCCACGGGCGCCGCCTCGTCGAGCGCCTTCCGGTGTACCCGAAGCACGCGAAGCGCCCCGAGTTCTTCGAGCCGAACGTGTACGAGGCCGTGCAGCGCGCCGCGGCGGAAGATTTCCACGCGCGCCCGCGCATGAGCCTGGAGGCCGCCTGATGCTGGAGCGACTGCTTTCCGACGTGAAGCCCGACTTCGCGCGCCTGCTCGAGAACGCGCTGGCCGGGCGCGAGCTCGGGCGCGAGGACGCGGTCACGCTGCTGAACGCGCAGGGTGCCGACTACCAGGCGCTGCTGCTCACCGCCGACGCCGCGCGCAAGCACGACAAGGGCGACGACGTCTCGTACGTGATCTGCCGCAACATCAACTTCACGAACGTCTGTTACGTCGGCTGCTCGTTCTGCGGCTTCGCGCGGCATCGCGACGAGCCCGAAGCCTACGACCGCACCATGGAGCAGATCCTCGCCAAGTGCGACGACGCGGTCGCGCGCGGCGCCACCGAGGTGTGCATCCAGGGCGGCATCGACCCGAAGAAGGACCACACGCACTACCGGCTGATCCTCGAGACGATCAAGGCGAAGTACCCGCGGCTGCACATCCACGCGTACTCGCCCGAAGAGATCAGCTTCATGCAGCAGCAGAGCGGCTGGTCGTTCGAGAAGCTGCTCACGTGGCTGAAGGAGGCCGGTCTCGGGACGATCCCCGGCACCGCCGCCGAGATCCTCGAGGACTCGGTGCGCCGCCAGCTCTCGCCCAACAAGTTGATGACGGCGCGCTGGATCGAGATCGTGAAGACCGCGCACCGCGTGGGGCTGCGCTCGACGTCGACGATCATGTACGGCCACCTCGAGAAGCCCCACCACGTGGCGACGCACCTCGGCGTGATCCGCGACATCCAGAAGGATACCGGCGGCTTCACCGAGTTCGTGCCGCTCGGCTTCATCCACGAGAAGAACACGCTCGGACACGTCGACATCACGCGTCCGGGCCCGTCGGCGGCGGAAGACCTGAAGATGATCGCCGTCGCGCGGCTCTTCCTGCGCCCGCACATCCAGAACGTGCAGATGTCGTGGGTGAAGATGGGCCCGAAGCTCGCGCAGGTGTCGCTCACCGCTGGCGCGAACGACTTCGGCGGCACCCTGATGGAAGAGTCGATCAGCCGCGAGTCCGGCGCCGACTTCGGCGAGAACCTGCCCGCCGAGGAGATGCGTCGCCTGATCCGCGAGATGGGCCGCACGCCCGTCGAGCGCAGCACGACCTATCAGGTGTTGCGCCGCTTCGACGACCCCGCGAACGATCCGCCCTCGCTCGAGCCCGAGCACCTGCGCCCCATGGCCGGCCCGGCGCGCTTCCGCGGGGAGGCGGGCGTCGTGCGGGTTCGGGAGCGTATTGAGGCGGAGGGGCGCACGGCGCCGTAGGTGGTCAGGGCGTCCGCCTCCCTCTTCCTTGTTTACTTCGCTCCGGCGCTCGAAGACTCGCGCCTTCGCTGCGCGCTTCGCTTGCGTGGGTGGCGTCGTCTACCGCGCCACCTCAGATCGAGGTCGTTCCGACGGCGAGACGGCGCGACAATTCACCGGGGCGTTCGCGCCTGGCTCGGTGGCTTGCCGCGCCGTCGCATCGCCTGGGACGAGCACGATGTGAGGTGACTCGTAAGACGCGATCACCCACGCAAGCGAAGCGCGCAGCGCAGCCGCGAGTCTTCGAGCGGCGGAGCGAAGTAAATCGGGAGAAGCGCGGCTCCTCGAAGCAGCGCATCGCCTCGCACGCCGCACACTAAGAGCGCCGAGGTCCACCCAGACGCCCCAGCCGCGCCGAGAGCTCTTCGACCTGATAGCGGAGCGGGGCGCGCTCGAGCATGGCGCGCTCGACGGCGCGCAGGGCGTTGGCGACGGCGGGGTGGTCGCGGCCGAGGGCGCGGCCGATCTCGGAGAGGCTCGCGCTCGTGTACTGGCGGCACAGGTACATCGCGAGCTGGCGCGGGCGCAGCGTCGCGCGCCGGCGCGAGCGGCTCGCGAGGTCGCTGCGGCGCACGCCGAAGAACTGGGCGACCGAGTCGATCACGTCGTCGACGGAGAGCGCGCCGCCGTTCGGGCCCGCGACCTTGCGCAGCGCGTTCTCGGCGAGCGTGCGGTCGATCGTGCGCCCGAGCAGCGCCGCGCTCGCGACGAGCTGCATCAGCACGCCCTCGAGGTCGCGCACGCTGCCGTGCACCGAGTCGACCAGCAGCTCGAGGCAATCGTCGGGCAAGCGGAAGCCACCGCGCGCGGCGCGGTCGCGCAGGATGTCGCGGCGCAGCGCGCGATCGGGCAGGTCGAGCTCGGCGACGAGCCCGCTCGAGAGCTGGGACGAGAGGCGCGGATCGAGGCGCGGCAGCTCGCGTGGCAGGCGATCGGCGGTGAGCACCACGCGCGTGCCGACGAGGCGCAGATGCTCGAGCGTGTGGAAGAGCTCGAGCTGCGTCGCGTTCTTGCCCTCGAGGAACTGCACGTCCTCGAGCACGAACAGATCGCACTCGCGGCGGAAGCGGCGGCGGAAGGCCGGCGTCTCCTGCTCGCGGATCGCGACCATCAGCTCGCTCGTGAAGGCCTCGGCCGACGTGTAGAGCGCGCGCTCCGCGCCGGCGCGCCGCGCTTCGTGCACGACGGCGCGCGCGAGGTGCGACTTGCCGGTGCCGGCCGGGCCGACGAGGCAGAGC
>CAZCTH010000178.1:0-8081 GCA_964501435.1 uncultured Spirochaetales bacterium
CGTGACACGGCCCGTCAGTGAGCACGCCGCGTGCCAGGAACAATCTTCGATCCACAACTCATAAGGTGAGACGCCCGGCGCGCCCCGCGTGCGACGCGACCGCGCTACCCATTCCGCTTCTCAGGAGAACGTCATGAGCGCGACCGCCCCGGGCACGTCCCAACTCGACGCAGTCGTCGTCGGCGCCGGCCTCGCCGGCCTCTACATGCTGCACAAGCTGCGCGGCCTCGGGCTGCGCGCGCGCGTGTTCGAAGCCGGCAGCGGCATCGGCGGGACGTGGTTCTGGAACCGCTATCCCGGCGCGCGCGTGGACATCGAGAGCCTCGAGTACTCCTACCAGTTCTCGGACGAGCTGCAGCAGAAGTGGCAATGGAGCGAGCGCTACGCGACCCAGGGAGAGCTGCTGCGCTACGTCGACCACGTCGCGGACCGCTACGACCTGCGCCGCGACATCACGCTGAACACGCGCGTCGAGTCCGCCACCTACGACGAAGCGGCCGATCGCTGGGCGGTGGCGACGAGCGGCGGCGAGCGGCTCTCCGCGCGCTTCTTCGTGATGGCGACCGGCTGCCTGTCTTCGACGAACACGCCGAAGTTTCCCGGGCTGGACGACTTCCGCGGCGAGAAGCTCCACACGGGCAACTGGCCGCATCGGCCGGTGGACTTCACGGGCAAGCGGGTCGCCGTGATCGGCACCGGTTCCTCCGCGATCCAGTCGATCCCGATCCTCGCCGCGCAGGCGACGCAGCTGTTCGTGTTCCAGCGCACGCCCAATTACTCGATCCCGGCGCACAACGGCGCGATCGACCCCGAGGTCGAGCGCCGCGTGAAGGCCGACTACGCGGGCTTCCGCGCGGCGAATGCGCAGCACCCGTTTGGCGCGGACTTCCGCGACAACGCGGCCAGCGCATTCTCGGTCAGCGAGGCCGAGCGCAACGCCGAGTACGAGCGGCGCTGGGCCTACGGCGGGCTCGGCTTCCTCGGCGCATTCGGCGATCTCATGTTCGACCCGAAGGCGAACGAGACGGCCGCGGAGTTCATTCGCAACAAGATCCGCGGCATCGTGAAGGATCGCGCGACGGCGGATCTGCTGTGCCCGAAGACGCCCGTCGGCTGCAAGCGCCTGTGCGTCGACACGGGGTACTACGCCACCTACAACCGGCCGAACGTCACGCTCGTGGACGTGAGCCAGGCGCCGATCGAGCGGCTCACGCCCGCCGGGCTCGTGACCGGTGGGCTCGAGTACGCGGTCGACTGCATCGTGTTCGCGACCGGCTTCGATGCGATGACGGGCTCGCTGCTGCGCGTGGACATCCGCGGCCGCGGCGGGCGCAGCCTTCGCGAGAAGTGGGAGGCCGGACCGACCACGTACCTCGGCCTCGCGACGGCGGGCTTCCCGAACCTGTTCATGGTGACGGGACCAGGCAGCCCGTCGGTGCTGAGCAACATGCTGCCGTCGATCGAGCACCACGTGAACTGGATCGCGCGCTGCATCGACGACGTGCGCAAGCGCGGCGCGAAGAGCATCGACGCGCGCAGCGACGCCGAGCAGGCGTGGGTGCTGCACACGAACGAGGTCGCACACACCTCGCTCTACCCGCGCTGCAACAGCTGGTACCTCGGCGCCAACGTGCCGGGCAAGCCGCGCGTGTTCATGCCCTACCTCGGCGTTCCGCAGTACCGCGCGAAGTGCGAGGAGATCCGCGAGAAGGGCTACGAGGGCTTCGTGGTCGCGTAGCGCCGCGGCGTCGGGCTCGCTAGGACGTCTTCACGGCTCCGACGATCGCGGCGTACTCCTTGCCCCAGCGGTCGACGCTGTCGATGATCGTCGCGATCGCCTTGGCGTCCTTGCCCTTCACGAGGCCGGCGCCGTTGTCCTGCAGATTGCTGTAGGCGACGAGCGACTTGCCGAGCGTCTCGGCCTTCGCGGCGTCGAAGCCCGGCAACGCGCCGCCCGCCTTCGCGATCTTGCCCAGGTTGAGCAGGCCCTGCGTCATGTCGCGCGACAGCGTGAAGATGTCGGAGCCGAGCTTCGCCTGCGCCTCCGGCTTGAGCGGCGCGGTGGCCGAGTTCGCCTTGCGCAGCTCGCCGATCTTGGTCGGGAGCTTCGCGATCACTTCCTTCGCGAGCTTCACCGAGGTCGTCGCCCCGGCGAGCGCCTTCGCCTTCTGGTTCTTCTCGAACAGCTGGATCGCCTTGTCGAGATACCCGCCCAGGCTGTTCGCGTTGACCGCGACCATCAGCTTGTCAGCGTTGTCGACGATGTCCTCGAGTGCCGTCCGCGTGTCCTTCGAGATCAGCGGGTTCTTCTTGCACTCCTCGACCTGCGTCTTCGCGACGTCGCGGCACTCCTTGAGCGCGGTGTGGAACGCCTTGATCTCGCCCGACTGCATGAACTTGACGAAGTCCGCCGTGGTCTCCTTGACCTTCGTCACGTGGGGCGTGAACTCCTGGAACTTCACCACCTTGAAGGTGCTCTCCACCTTCTGCAGCGCCGCTCCCACGCCGGTCGCCTTGGTGAGCTTCGCCACCAGGGACTTCTTCTTGTCCCACCAGGCCTTCGTCAGCTCCTCGGGCAGGACCGGGAGGGGCTCTTTCGGCAGGAAGATCTTGTCCCAGTGGTTCTTCTTCGGGTCGTACTTCGCCATCGGTCGCCCCTCTTCCTCAGCCCTGGGCGCGCTGGATCGCGCGCTCGAGCGTCCGCGCCGCATACACGCCCAGCAGATGGCGGCGATAGTCCGCCGAGGCGTGCATGTCCTCGAGGGGGTCTGCCTCGGCGACCTCGGCGCACAGCGCGCGCATGGCGGGGCCGCTGACCGCCTTGCCGCGCAGCTTGTCCTCGAGCGAGCGCGCGCGGAACGGCACGCCGTTCACCCCCGTGACGCCAATGCGCACGTCGTCGATCACGCCCGTGCGCTCGGCGCGCACGCACGCGGCGACGCCCACGATGGCGAAGCCGGACGCGAGCTGGCGCAGCTTCGTGTAGGCCGTGCCCGTCTTCGGGCCGGGCACCGGGAAGCTCACCTCGCTGAGGATCTCGCCGTCCTTTACCGCGCTGGTCATCAGGCTCTGGAAGAAGTCGTCGGCGCCCACCGCGCGCGAGCCCTTCGCCGAGACGAGGGTCGCCTCGCCGCCGAGCGCGATGAACACGGCCGGCCAGTCGGCCGCGGGGTCGGCGTGCACGAGCGAGCCGCCGAGGGTGCCGCGGTTGCGCACCGACGGATCGGCGAGCACCTCGCCCGTCTCCGCGAACACGTGCACGCGCGCGAGATCGGGGTGCGCCATCACTGCGGCGTGGGTCGCTCGGCCGCCGATGCGGATGCGCCCGCCCGCGACGGAGATCGCGTCGAGGCCCGCGATGCGCCCGAGGTCCACGAGCAGCGGCGCCGCCGCGAGGCGGTGCTTCAGCGCGGGGATCAGGCTCATGCCACCGCCGAGCACCTTCGCGCCCTCGGTGCCGGAGAGGAGGCGCACCGCTTCGTCGAGCGAGCGCGGCGCGGCGTAGTCGAACTCGGCAGGAATCATCGCGAACCCCCTGCCTGCTGGATCAGGCGCCACAACTTCTCACTCTTCAGCGGCATGTCGACGCTCGTCACGCCGAGCGGCGCGAGCGCGTCGAGCACGGCCGACACGATGCACGGCGTCGAGCCGATCGTGCCGAGCTCGCCGATGCCCTTCGCGCCGAGCGGGTTCAGCGGGCTCGGCGTGCAGGTCGTGTCCATCTCGATGCGCGGGAACATCGAGGCGCGCGGCATCGCGTAGTCCATGAAGGTCGCGGTCATCAGCTGGCCGCTCTCGTCGTACCGGACCTCTTCGCACATCGCCTGGCCGAGGCCCTGGATGATGCCGCCGAGGCGCTGGCCGTCGGCGAGCAGCGGGTTGATGATGTTGCCGACGTCGTCCACCGAGACGAAGCGCTCGAGGCTGAGCTGGCCCGTCTCCTTGTCGATGCTGACGGTGCAGAAGTGCACGCCGAACGGGAACGTGGTGCCGGTCGGCTCGAAGCGCGCGACCGCCTCGAGACCGGGCTCCTCGCCCGGGATCGCGACGCCCCAGGTGTGCGCCGCGCTCGCGATGTCCGCGAAGCTGAGCTTGCGTGCGCCGCCGACCACGCTGAACACGCCCGCGTCCACGTTGACGCGATCCTCGGTCGTGTCGAGCAAGTGCGCGGCGATGCGCTTCGCCTTCGCGAGGATCTTCTGCGCGGCCATGTGCACCGCGGTGCCGCCGACCACGAGGCCGCGGCTACCGAACGTGCCGACGCCGTGGGTGACCATGTCGGTGTCGCCGTGGACGACGTTCACGCTGTCGATGTCGATGCCGAAGGCGTCGCCCACCATCTGCGCGAAGGCCGTCTCCTGACCTTGCCCGTGCGGCGACGCGCCGGTCATGACGGTGACCGCGCCGGTCGGCTCGACGCGCAGCTCGGCGCTCTCCCAGGTGCCGGCGCGCGCGGGCGGCGCCGTGCCGGTGGAGGGGCCGAGGCCGCAGATCTCCGTGAAGGTCGCGACGCCGATGCCCGCGAGCTTGCCCTCGGCGCGCGCGCGGTCGCGCGCGGCCACGGCGCCCGCGTAGTCGAACTTCGCGATCGCCTTCTCGAGGCACGCCTGATAGTTGCCCGAGTCGTAGACCGCGCCGGTCGGCGCGGCGTACGGGAAGGCGCCGGCGGGAATCAGGTTGCGGCGGCGGATCTCGACGCGGTCGATGCCCAGCTTCGCGGCCACGGCGTCGAAGGCGCGCTCGATGTTGTAGGCCGCTTCGGGGCGCCCGGCGCCGCGGTAGGCGTCGGTCGCCATCGTGTTCGTGTAGACCGTCTTGATGTCCCACGACACGGCCTGGATCGTGTACGGGCCCGCCGCGAGCAGATGCGTGAACGTGGGGATCGCCGGCCCGAGCATCGACGCGAACGCGCCCAGCTCCGCGATCGTCTGACCGCGCACCGCGAGGATCTTGCCGTCCTTGTCGTACGCCGCTTCGACGGTCGTCACGTGGCCGCGCCCGTGCGCCGCCGCCGCGAGGTTCTCCGTGCGCGTCTCCGCCCACTTCACCGGCCGGCGCAGCTGCTTCGAGATCCACGGCAAGAGGCACTCTTCGCCGTAGGTCGGGATCTTCTGCCCGAAGCCGCCGCCGACTTCCGGCGCGATCACGCGGATGCGCAGCTCCGGGATGCCGAGGCAGATCGCGATCTGCTGCTTGCAGCCGTGGGGCGTCTGCGTGGACGTCCACACCGTGAGCTTCTGCGGGCCGTCCTCCCAGTGCGCGACGACGGCGCGGCCTTCCATCGGCACCGGCGCCACGCGCTGATTGAGGACGCGCAGCGACACCGTGCCGTGGGCTTCGGCGAAGAGGCGCTCCGTCTCGGGGTGCTGGATGGGCAAGTGCCAAGCGAGGTTCGTGCCGAACGCCTCGTACACGAGCGGCGCGCCGGGCTGAAGCGCGGCCTCGGGGTCGACCACGGCCTCGCGCGAGTCGATCTCCACCGCGACGGCGAGCGCGGCGTCGCGCGCGACGTACTTGTCCTTCGCGACGACCACCGCGACCGGTTGGCCCGCGTAGCGCACGTCGCCGTCCGCGAGCAGCGGGTGTGGCTGATGCTTCATGCCGGGGAGGATCGCGGTACAGGGCGCCGGGCCGACCTTCCCGCGCAGGTCGTCGAACGTGAACACCGCGACGACGCCGGGCAGCTTGCGCGCCTCGCTCGCGTCGATGCTGACGATGCGGCCGGCAGCGTGGTCGCTGCGCACGAACGACACGTGCAGCATGCCGTGCAGCTTCACGTCGTCGGTGTAGGTGGCCATGCCGCGGATCAGCCGCGGGTCCTCGCGGCGCTTGATGCGCTCGCCGATCATCACGGGTTTGAGCGCCACGATTACTTGCCCTCCCGCGCCAGGCGCGCCGCGTGCTGCACCGCGTTCACGATCTGCTGGTAGCCGGTGCAGCGGCAGATGTTCCCCTCGAGCGCGTGGCGGATCTGCGCCTCGCTCGGATCCGGATTCGCCGCGAGCAGCGCGGAGGTCGCCATGATCATGCCCGGCGTGCAGTAGCCGCACTGGAGCCCGTGCTCCTCCCAGAAGCCCTTCTGCACCGGATGCAGCGCGTCGGCCTCGCCCATCCCCTCGACCGTCTTCACGTCGCAGCCGTCGGCCTGCACCGCGAGCATCGTGCAGCTCTTCACCGCCTTGCCGTCGACGTGGACGGTGCACGCGCCGCACAGCGTGGTCTCGCAGCCGATGTGGGTGCCGGTCAGTCCGAGGTCCTCGCGCAAGAAGTGCACGAGCAACGTGCGCGGTGCGACGTCCGCCTCCTGCGCTTCGCCGTTCACGGTCACACGAATCTTCACGTCACGCCTTTCCGACTCTCCGCTCGCCTGCGGCTCGCCGCGCGCCGCCTGCGCCAGCTTCGCTGGCGCTCGCCGGCTTGCGCTTCTCGAGCCGCGGTCGGTCGGGACTCTGATGTCGATCGCTTCGAGGGCGCAGCTTAGTGCGAGTCAGCCCACCCGCGCGACGATCTCGTCGATCTTCTCGTGCGCTTCTTCCGGCACGCGAAACGTGGTCATCCAGCGCAGGGCCGCGAGATCCTCGCACGCGACCTCGGCGCGACCCGCGAGCCAGGCCCGGCCGCGCAGGATCTTCACGGCCTTCACCAGGAAGGTGCGATCGGTGAGCAGCGACGACGCCTCGTCGCAGCCGTACTCCGCGCGCAGGATCCGCAGCGCCTCGAGCAGCGCCTCCCGGGGCCGCTGCGGCACCGCGACGCGCAGCACCGCGTCGTAGGCGGCGTCGAGCGCCGCGCGATCGCACACGGCGCGCGCGCGGGCGTCGTCGGCGAGCCCACCCGCCGCTCGCGCGAGCAGCTCGCGGGCGGGCGCGAGGTCGTCGGCGCCGAGCAACCCGGGCACGCGCAGCTGCAGCGCGAAGCGGTCGAGGTTCGCGGGGTCGAGCGGCTCGTTGTAGTACTCGTCGCGCTGCGGATTGCTCGTCGCGATCGCCGTCAGCAGGGGAATCGGCGTGTCGCCGAGCTTGCGCTCCTGGAGCAGGCGCAGCAGCACGTTCAGGGCCTCGCCCGGCGCGCGGGAGATGTCGTCGAGCACGCACACCTCGGCCGTCGCGATGCCCCCCGGCAGCGTGCGCTGCGCGATGCGTTCGCCGCCGCCCGCGAGCGGCGCGCGCTCGAGCACGACGTCGCCCACCAGCTCCGCGAGCCGCGTGTCGCGGTGGAGCTGCGTGAAGAAGAATCCGAGGCCGGCGGCGCGCGCGGCGACTTCGGCCATGCGCGTCTTCGCAGCGCCGGGCGGCCCCTCGAGGTAGACGTGCTCGCGGCATAGCAGCGCGAGCAGCAGCGCCCGCTTCGCCTCGTCGTGGCCCACCACGAACGCGTCGAGCTGGGCCTGGACGGCGAGGAGGGATTCGCGTGCGGCGTCGGCGGCGGGCATGCGCGCGCTCTCTATCGCACCGCGCGCGCCGGCGCAGCGTGGCGCGCGGCACGCGTGGGCACGAGCCGCGTCCGCCCGCGCTCCCGCGCCACGCGGAAGCAGAGGCCCCCCGTCTCGTCGGCGAGCTCCGCGAGCAGCGGCGGCGTCTCCTCGGCGCCGAGGAACACGGTGTGCACGTGCGCGCCGAGCTCCGCGGCGAGCGCGCGCTCGCGCAGCACGCGCGGGTCGCCGACCACCGGTACGCCGTCGGTCAGCAAGAGCACGTGCCCGCCCCGCCGTCCCTGCGCGCGGAGCGCTTCGAGGGCGACGCGCAATGGCGCCTCGTAGCTGGTGCGCCCTTCCGCCCGCGCCAGCCGTGCGCGCTCGAGCAGCGCGCGGTAGCGCCGGTGGAACAGCGCGCCGTCCACGAGGGCGGGCTCGGCGTCGTGGTGGAACTCGACGTAGCCGACGCGCATGCGCCGCTTCGCGGCGGCGCGCACCACGCCCGCGACGACGTCGGCCGCGAGGCGCGTGCGCGCGCCCTCCATCGAAGCCGAGACGTCGCGCAGCTCCGCGAGCGCGCCGCCCTCGCTGCGCCGCTCGCGCCGGAGCAGGCCGGGCCCGCCGGGCCAGCGCGCTTCGGCGAACAGCGCGAGCTCGACGGCGTCGG
>CAZCTH010000179.1:0-7808 GCA_964501435.1 uncultured Spirochaetales bacterium
GACGCGGGCGTTCATCTGCTCGAACAGCGCGAAGCCCTCGCGTTGGTACTCGAGCTTCGGGTCCTTCTGCGCGTACCCGCGCAGCGACACGCCCTCGCGCAGGCCGTCCATGCCGTGGAGATGGTCCTTCCACTGGCGGTCGCCGACGCGCAGCAGCACCTCGCGCTCGTAGTCGGCGAAGCGCGGATAGCCGAGGTCGGCGTGCTGCTCCGCCAGCGCGTCGCAGCGCGCCCGCTTCTCCTCGAGCGCGCCGAGCAGCCCCTCGAGCAGGCCGCGACCGAGCGCGTCGCGGTCGGCGGCGCCTGCGAGCGGCGGGGTGCGCGGATCGAACGCCACGCCGAACTGCTTCTCCAGCGCCGCCGCGAGGCCCGACACCTGCTCGTCGCTCGGCGCGCCGCGCTCCGGCCAGAACTCGTTCACGAGGTCGACCAGCACGCCCTCGGCGACCTCGAGCGCCTCGCCGTGCACGTCCTCGCGCGCCAGCACCTCGCGGCGCTTCCCGTAGTAGGTCTTGCGCTGCTGATTCATCACGTTGTCGTAGTCGAGCAGGTGCTTGCGCACGTCGAAGTTGCGCGCCTCGACCTTCTTCTGCGCGTTCTCGATCGCGCGCGTCACCATGCGGTGCTCGATCGCCTCGCCCTCTTCCAGCCCGAGGCGCTCCATCCACGGCGTGATGCGGTCGCCGCCGAAGATGCGCATCAGGTTGTCGTCGAGCGCGAGGAAGAACTGCGAGGAGCCCGGATCGCCCTGGCGGCCGGCGCGACCGCGCAGCTGGTTGTCGATGCGGCGGCTCTCGTGGCGCTCGGTGCCGAGGATGTGCAGCCCGCCGGCGGCGATCACGTCGTCGCGTTCCTTCGCGCACTGCGCCTCGAACTCGGCGAAGATCCGCGGATAGTCCGGGTGCTCCTTCGAGCCGCCGCACTTGGCGAGCGCGAGGTACTCGGGGTTGCCGCCGAGCAGGATGTCGGTGCCGCGGCCGGCCATGTTCGTGGAGATCGTCACGGCGGCCTTGCGGCCCGCCTGCGCCACGATCTCGGCCTCGCGCTCGTGCTGCTTCGCGTTCAGCACGTTGTGCTTCACGCCCTGTCGCTTGAGGCGCAGCGCGAGGCGCTCGCTGTTCTCGATCGAGATCGTGCCCACGAGAATGGGCTGGCCCGTCTCGTGGCGCGCCTCGATCTCCTTCACGATCGCGTCGAACTTCTCGCGCTCGCTCTTGTAGACGACGTCGGGGAGATCCTTGCGCAGCATCGGCCGGTTGGTCGGCACGACCAGCACGTCGAGGTTGTAGATCTTCGCGAACTCCGGGGCCTCGGTGTCGGCGGTGCCGGTCATGCCCGAGAGCTTCGAGTACATGCGGAAGTAGTTCTGGAACGTGACCGACGCGAGCGTCTGATTCTCGCTCTGGACGACGATGCCTTCCTTGGCCTCGACGGCCTGGTGCAGGCCGTCCGACCAGCGCCGACCCGGCATCAGCCGCCCGGTGAACTCGTCGACGATGATCACCTCGGGCTTGCCCGTCTTGCCGGGCTGCACCACGTAGTCGACGTCGCGCCTCTTGAGCGTGTGCGCCTGCAGCGCCTGGTTCATGGCGTGCAGCACGCGGATCATCTGCGGGTCGTACAGGTTCTCGATCCGCAGCATCTGCTCGACCTTCTTGATGCCCTCTTCCGTGAGGGTGGCCGAGTGATGCTCCTCGTCGACCCAATAATCGCCGGTCTCCGGGATCTCCTTCTTGAGGTCGGGCTTCGAGCCCGCCACGAGCCGCGGGATCACGGCGTTCGCCACGCGGTAGAGCTCGGTGTTCTCCTCGCTCGGGCCCGAGATGATGAGCGGGGTGCGCGCCTCGTCGATCAGGATCGAGTCCACCTCGTCCACCACTGCGAAGTTCAGCTCGCGCTGCACGCAGTAGGCGAGGCTCGGCTTCATGTTGTCGCGCAGGTAGTCGAAGCCGAACTCGTTGTTGGTGCCGTAGGTGATGTCCGAGGCGTAGGCGCGGCGGCGCGTCTGGTCGTCGAGGTCGTGGACGATGCAGCCGACCGAGAGGCCCAGGAACTGGTGGATCTCGCCCATCCACTCGGAGTCGCGGCGGGCGAGGTAGTCGTTCACGGTGATGACGTGCACGCCCTTGCCCGAGAGCGCGTTCAGGTAGGCCGGCAGGTTCGCGACGAAGGTCTTGCCCTCGCCGGTCTTCATCTCGGCGATCTTGCCCTCGTGGAGCGCGATGCCGCCGATCAGCTGCACGTCGAAGTGCCGCTTCCCGATCGTGCGCTTCATCGCCTCGCGCACCGTCGCGAAGGCCTCGGGCAGGAGCGCGTCGAGGCTCTCGCCGCGCCCGTGCCGCTCCTTGTACTCGGGCGTCTTCGCGGCCAGCTGCGCGTCCGACAGCGCGACGAACTTCGGCTCGAGCTGATTGATCCGCTCGACGAGCGGCAGGATGCGCTTCAGCTCGCGGTCGTTCTTGGTCCCGATCGCGCCGACCAGGCGGTTCCAAATGCTCGGCATCGCGCGCTCGATCCTCGGTCCGGGGGGCGGGGGGAGTGGGCGCGAATACTAACGGACCGTTCCCCGAACAAACTGAGCCACAACGCGGCTCTCCCCACACAAGCGCGCCCCAACGACGCGAGCTGCACCCCTACGCCGCGATGCATTGCCGTGCAGAGGTACGGCCTGGGCGGCCTCGCTCTTCCCTTGCACTGAGGACGAAGTCACCCACGCAAGCGAAGCGCGCAGCGAAGCCGCGAGTCATCGAGCGGCGGAGCGAAGTACACAAGGAGAAGAGCGAACCTCGATGCCCGGAGGCCCGCCCAATCCCCCGTCCTACTCGAAAATATAATCCGCCGGGTTCACGGTCTTCCCTTGCGACATCACTTGGTAGTGCACGTGCGGGCCCGTACTGCGGCCAGTGCTGCCGACGGAAGCGATGCGCGTGCCGCGCTCGACGCGCTGGCCGACGCGCACGTAGATGTCGTCGGTGTGCCCGAAGATGGTGCGGATGCCGAAGCCGTGATCGATCTCGACCACCCGCCCGAAGGCGCCGCGGCGGCCGGCGTAGATGACGCGGCCGGCAGCCGGCGCGACGATTCGCGTGCCGAAGTCGGCGGCGATGTCGATGCCGGCGTGGAACTGCTTGCGGCCCGTGAAGGGCGACGTGCGGAAGCCGTACCCGGAGGTCACGAACCCGCTGGTGGGCCAGATCGACGGCGTCGCGGCGAGCTGGTCGCGACGATCCTCGAGCCCGGCCACGAGCGCTTCGAGGCTCGCGCGCTGCTCGGGCAGCAGCGCCCCGAGCTTCCGCGCGCGCAGCTCGATGCGGTCGAGCGCGCTGCGCAGCTTCTCCTCGGCGGACACCGCGCCGAGGTCGTCCTCGTGGTGGTCCGGGGGCAGCGCCGCATCGCCCGCCGGCAGCGTCGCGTCGTCGAGGCCGTCCGTGTCCTCGGCACCCCCCTGCCCGCCTTCGGCGCGCGGACGAATCTCTCGAACGGAGTCGGGCAAGTTCGCGATTACGCGGACCTTTCGCTCGAGCTCGCGGATCTCTTCGAACTGTTGCGAGATGCCCGTCACCTGCCCGCGCAGCGCCTCGAGCTCGTCGTGCTGGCGGATCGCCTCCGCGCGCATCCGGTCGACGTCGATCGCATCGCTGCGCAGGCGCACGTAGTCGATCCCGATGCCGCCGAGCGCCACGACGGCCAGGCCGGCCCCGATGGCGGCCTGCTGGAACCAGGCGCGGCGAATGCGAAGCCGCCGAACGGGCGACGTCTCGCCGGACATCACGAGCAGCGTGAGATCGCGCTTCGCGTCGCTCATCGCGTGGCTCCCTTTCGGGGAAGCGACACCCGCAGCGACAGCACGCCGATCTGGATCAGATCGCCGTCCTTCAGCGCTCCGCGCTTCTGGCGTTCGCCGTTGAGCAGCGTCCCGTTCGTGCTGCCGAGGTCCTGTACGAAGAAGCCTTCGGCGGCGTCGAAGCCGATCGCCGCGTGGGCCCGGCTGATCGTCGCGTCCGCCAGAATGGCGTCGGCGCCGCGGCCACGGCCGATCACGAACCATTCGCGGTCGATCGGGAGCTCGAGGCCCTCGTAGAAGCCCCGCATGACCTCGATCGACGCGCCCGAGGGCACGGGTGCGCTCGGCTTGTGTGTGGATGCAGCGGCCATTCGCCCCCCGTCGGCGAACGCATCGGCGCGGACGGGACCCCGCTTCGTGACTCGAATCACGGGGGCCTTCCCCACAGATGCGTCTCTGCCGCATCGGCCCGGGAAGGGTCGGGCTTGACCCACCCGCGGACGCCCCAGGGGCGCCCGGGACGCGGCGGTCGCATCCCGCGGGGACCCTGGGCGCGAGCCGTGCGTCCCGTGCGTCCCTCAGGCGTCCCGCGCGTCCCTCAGAATGGGAAGCGCACCGCGGTCCGGGGCCCCGGCCCCGTGGCGGGAAGCCCTACTTCGCCCCGCGGGCGGCCTGGAGCAACGCCCGGGCGTGCTTGCGCGTCGCCTCGGTGACCTTCTCGCCGCCCGCCATGCGCGCGATCTCGTCCACGCGCTCCGCCGCGTTCAGGCGCTCGACCTGGGTGACCGTGCGCCCCCCGAGCTCGCCCTTGCGCACGACGAAGTGCGCAGCCGCGTGCACCGCGATCTGCGGGAGATGGGTGATGCACAGGACCTGGTGATGGGCGGCAAGGGTGGCGAGCGTCGCTCCGACGCGCTCCGCGACGGCGCCGCCGACGCCGGCGTCCACCTCGTCGAACACCAGCACCATGCCGTCGCCGGCGCGGCGCAGGGTGTTCTTCAGCGCGAGGAAGACCCGCGAGAGCTCGCCGCCGGACGCGACCGTGCGCAGGGGGCGCAGCGCCTCGCCCGCGTTGGCGCTGAACAGGAACTCGGTGGTCTCCGCGCCGCTCGTGCCGAAGCCCTCGGCCACCGGCGCGAGCGACGCCTCGAAGCGCGCGGCGGGCAACGCGAGCTCGCGCATCGCGCGCTGCGCCTCGCTCGCGAGCGCCTTCGCCGCCTTCGCGCGACCGGCGCTCAGCTTCTTCACCTCGCGCGCGAGCGCGTCGGCCGCTGCCGCGCGCTCGGCCTCGAGCTTGTGCATGCGATCGTCGCTGCCCGCCAGCGCCGCGAGCTCGCCGGCCGCCCGCTCGCGGTGCGCGACGATCTCCTCCGCGGAGCGGCCATACTTGCGGCGCAGCTTCTCGAGCGCGCGGATCCGCTCCTCGACCTGCGCGAGCTCTCCGGCGTCCACCTCGATGGCGCCGGCGTAGCGCTCGAGCTCGCGCGCGACGTCCTGCGTCTCGGTGCGTAGCGCCACGAGGCGCTCGGCGAGCGGCGTGAGGCTCGCGTCGAGCTTCGCGAGCGCGGCGATCGCCCGCTCCGCCTCGCTCGCGAGATCCACGGCGGCGGGCGCGTCGCTCTGGGCCGGGTCGCCGGTGAGCGCGGCCGCGGCGCGTCCGGCGTCCTCGCGCAGGCGCTCCGCGTGCACGAGCCGCGCGTGATCGCGCTCGAGCGCCGCGACCCCAGCGGGCTCGACGCCGACCTCGTCGATCTCCCGCACCTGGAACGCGAGGTAGTCCGCGCGCCGCGCGCGCTCTTCGGCTTCCGCGCGCAGGCGGGCGATCTCCGCCTCGCGCTCGCGCAGCTCGCGCACGCCGCGCTCGACGAGCGCGCGCAGCGGCAGCAGCTCGCCGAAGGCGTCGAGCAGCAGGCCCTGCGCCTCGCTGCGCAGCAGCGCCTGCGAAGCGTGCTGGCTCGAGATCTCGATCTGTTCGCCAAGCAGGTCCGCCAGCATCCCGATCGGCACCAGCGCGCCGCCGATCCAGGCGCGGCTGCGGCCGTCCGCCGCGAGCGTGCGGCGCACGATCAGCTCGCCCGCCTCGCTCTCGAGCCCGCGCGTCTCGAGCGCCCGCGCGAGCGCGGGCTGCTCGCCCGTCCGGAACACCGCCTCGACGGCGGCGCTCTCGGCGCCGTCGCGCACGCTGCCCGGCTTCGGCCGCGCCCCGGCGAGCAACGCGAGCGCAGAAAGCACGATCGACTTGCCCGCTCCCGTCTCGCCCGTCAGCACGTTCAGCCCGGGCTGGAGCTCGATCTCGAGCTCGTCGACCAGGGCGAGGGACGAGATGCGGAGCCGCTCGATCATCCGGCCGCTCCCCAGCCGAGCTTGGTGCGCAGCACGTCGAACCGCGAGCGGAACGGCGAAGCGACGAAGTGCGCCGGGTGTGCGGAGGTCGCGATCTCGATGCGGTCGCCCTCCTCGAGCGCGAGGCCGAGCTGGCCGTCCACGGTGAGGTGCGCCGCGCCGTCGCGGGGGTGGACGGTGATGCCGAGCGTCGCGCTGTCCGGCAGCACGAGCGGACGCTGGGCGAGGGCGTGGGGGCAGATCGGCGTGAGCACGAACACGCGGGAGCCGGGCATCAGGATCGGGCCGCCCGCCGACAGCGTGTAGGCGGTCGAGCCCGTCGGCGTCGCGACGATCAGGCCGTCGCCGTGATAAGTCGTCACCGGCACGCCGTCGGCCTCGGCGTCGAGGTCGATCATGCGCGAGAGGTCGGTGCGCGCGAGGACGGCGTCGTTCAGCGCGTGGGAGCGGAACAGCTCCCGGCCGCCGCGCAGCGCGCGCACGTCGAGGCGCATGCGCGTCACGGTGGTGTAGTCGCCGCGCAGCACGCGTTCGAGCACCTCGTGCTCCTCGCTCGGCGCGAACTCGGCGAGGAAGCCGAGCGTGCCGAGGTTCACGCCGAGGATCGGCACGGGCCGCGCACCGACTTCGCGCGCCACCGCGAGCAGCGTGCCGTCTCCGCCCAGCACGACGATCAGGTCGGCCTTCTCCGCGAGCGCGGCGCGCGGCTCGCCGCCGGCGCCGAGCGAGTCGTCGTGCATCACCTCGACACCGCGCGCCGCGAGCCACTGCGCGAGCTCGCGCGCGCGATTCTGCGCGGGCGCCGAGCGCGGCTTCGCGCAGATCCCAACGCGATGCACCGGCGTACGCAGCGACGACATGCCGGCGGAGCGTGGCCGCCGAGCGCGACGCGCGCAAGCGCAGCGGCTGCGTCCCACCCGGGGTCCGACCCCGCTTTCTTGCATTGCGGGCGCAAGCGGACGCTTTCGCGCTTGTATGCTGCGCCGATGGCGCGAGACGACACGCCGGATCTGTTCGCCGACGCGGGCGCTCCGGCGCCGCGCGCGCCTGCGACGGGCTCCGTCAGCGCCACGCCCCCGCGGCCCGCCCCGGGCGCACCCTTGGCGGAGCGGATGCGCCCGCGCTCGATCGGCGAGATCGCCGGGCAGACGCATCTCGTCGCCCACGGCGCGCCCCTGCGCGCGCTGATCGGCGCGGGCACGCTGCCGTCGATCTTGCTCTGGGGCCCCCCGGGCTGCGGCAAGACCACCCTCGCGCGCCTCGTCGCGCAGGCCGCGCCGGGCCGCGCCGCGCGCTTCGTCGCGCTCTCGGCCGTGACCGCCGGCGTGAAGGAAGTCCGCGAGGTGATCGGCGAGGCCGAGCGCCTGCGCCGCGGCGGCGAGCGCACGGTGCTGTTCCTCGACGAGATCCACCGCTTCAACCGCGCCCAGCAGGACGCCCTGCTCCCGCACGTCGAGTCCGGCGTGATCACGCTGATCGGCGCCACCACCGAGAACCCGTCGTTCGAGGTCGTCGGCCCGCTGCTCTCGCGCTGCCGCGTGTTCACGCTGCGCCCGCTCTCGACCGAGGACCTGCGCGCGCTGCTCGAGCGCGCGCTGGCCGAGGCCGAGGGCGGCATCGGCGGCGCGGTGGCGGCCGCGCCCGACGCGCTCGCAGCGATCGCCGACGCCGCCGACGGCGAT
>CAZCTH010000180.1:0-7684 GCA_964501435.1 uncultured Spirochaetales bacterium
GGCGAGCGCGGCGCCGAACTCGAGCCACGCGCCGTGCAGCGCCGGCGCGAGCGAGGCGGCGACGCCGAGCGCGAGCCACGCGAACGCGGCCCAGAGCGCGCTGCGCGAGGGCGCGATCACGCGCGCGGCGCCGGCACGTCTTCGAGCACGCTCTCGACTACGGCGTCTGCGCTGCGCGCTTCGAGCTCCGCCTCGGGCGTGAGCAGGATGCGGTGGCGCAGCACGGGGCGCGCGGCGCTCTTCACGTCGTCGGGCACCACGAACGTGCGGCTCTCGAGCAGCGCGGTGGCGCGCGCCGCGCGCACCAGCGCGATCGCGCCGCGCGGCCCTGCGCCGATCGCGACGCCGGGCGCCTCGCGCGTCGCGCGCACGACGCGCACGGCGTACTCGCGCACCCGGTCGTCCACCGTCAGCGACGCCGCGGCGGCCTGGAGCCTTGCGATGTCGTCGGGCGTCGCGACCACCCGCACGGCCTCGAGCGGCATCGCGTCGCCGACGCGTCCCTCGGTGACGTGCCGCGTGAGCGCGATCTCCTCCTCCTCGCTCGGGTAGCCGATGCGCACCTTCATCAGGAAGCGGTCGAGCTGGGCCTCGGGCAGCGGATAGGTGCCTTCCATCTCGATCGGGTTCTGCGTCGCGAGCGTCATGAACGGGCTCGGCACCGCCAGCGAGTCGCCCTCGATCGTCACCTGCCGCTCCTGCATCACTTCGAGCAGTGCGGCCTGCGTCTTCGCGGGCGCGCGGTTGATCTCGTCGGCCAGGAGCAAGTTCGTGAAGACGGGGCCTTTGCGGAGCTTCATCGTCCCGCTCGCGGCGTCGTAGAGGACGTGACCGACGACGTCGGCGGGCATCAGGTCGGGCGTGAACTGCACGCGCGCCGTGGCGCCGCCGAACGTCTTTGCGAGCGCGCGCGCGACGAGCGTCTTGCCGACGCCCGGCACGCCCTCGAGCAGCACGTGGCCCGCCGCGATCAGGCTCGCGAGCACCATGTCCACGGCTTCGCGCTGGCCGACGACGGCCTTCGCCAGCTCGGCGCGAATGCGCGCGGCCAACTCCGCTGCTGCTTGCACGTCGTCCACGTCATTCTCCTCGTTGCGTGAGTTCGTCAGAGCGCCGCGCGCAGGCGCTCGAGCGCCCGCACCGCGGCGGCGAAGCCGCGCGGCGTGCGCGCGTCGTCGCGCAGCGCATTCACCACCTGCTCCGGCGTGAGCCCGCTCGCGTGCGCGAGCCGCTCCCAGCGCTCGGCCTCGGGCAGCCGCGGCCACGCGGGGCGCTTGCGCGCGAGCTCGCGCGACACGTCCTCGCGCAGCGACGCGAGCAGCACGCGGCCGCGATCCTGGCGCCAGTGGAAGCGCCCCGCGGCTTCGAGGTGCTCGAGCCAGCGCCGGCGCGCGGGGTCCGGCGCCGGCAGCGCCGGCCCGAAGCGGAACAGCGCGCGCCAGAGCCAGAGCGCGAACAGCGCGGCGCCGGCCGCGAGCACGGGAGCGGCGTGACGCCGCGCCAGCGTCAGCACGCTCGGCCACTCGGCTCCGGTGAAGATCCAGACCGGCGCGCGCCCGTCCCGGCCGTCGCGCAGCCAGCGCACGACGAACTCGGCGTGGTCGGCTTCGCCGAGCGTCGCGTTCACGAGCGGCTCGTCGCTGGTGAGCGCCGCGATGCGACCCTTCCCGTGCTCGACCTCGACGAGATGCGCGCCGACATCGCCCTCCACGCTCCACACGACCGAGCCCTGGGTGTCGTCCCACCAGAGGTCGTCGTCGAACTCGAGGGCGAGCGGCTCGTCGCCTTCCTCGAGCGTGGCGTAGGCCTTCTCGCGGCTCGCGCCGTCGAAGTCGCCCTTCAGGAGGTCGCTGAAGGTCGGCGCCACCGGCGTCGGAGCGTCGTCGTCCGGCGTCTCCTCCCCTTCCTCGATTTCGGTCTCGGCCGCGGGTTCCTCGGGCAGCACGGGCGCGGAGCTCACCTGGCGCTGGCGTAGGCCAAAGCGATCCAGCAACAAGTCCGGGCGACCGCTCACGATCACGTCGGCGTCCGGGTCCGTGCGATCCTCGCCCTCGGGAATGCCCCAGACGGTGTAGGTGACGACGACGAGGTGCCCGCCGCGCGCGACCCAGTCGAGCAGCGCCTGGCTGCGCGCCTCGCCGAGCGCTGCGCGATTGAGCGGCAGGAACACGGTGGCGGGGGGCTCGGGCAGCTGGCCCAGCTTCGCGAGATCGCGATGCGCAGCGACGGGGTGGCCCATGCGCTCCAGCAGCCGGCCGAGCGCGAGATACTTGTTGCGGCGCGCCTCCGCGGACTCGTGCGCCGGCACCTCGACCTCGCGCCGCTCGAAGCACGCGAAGAACAGGCCCGCGCACAGCGCCAGGATCGCCGCCGCGAGCGCAATCTGCTTCGCGAGTGCGTTCGTCACGTGGGCGCGTCCAGCGCGGCGAAGCGATCGCAGAGCGCGGAGAACTCGGCGTCGCCCGGCGGCTCGTGGGCGTAGCGCGCGCGAATCCAAGAGCCCGTGAGCGCGCCGAATGCGCTCGCCACCGGCTCCGGCTGCGTGCGACGCACCGCGCGCACGCACTCGAACTCCGTTGCGCTCTCCGGGATCTCGAGCGCGCCGCGCGCGGCGAGGCGCACGAGCGCGCCGCGATACAGGAGGCTCAGCGCGCCCGCGCGGTCCCCGCTCTGCCAGAGCGCGCGCGCCGCTGCCGCGACGTCGTCGGGCAGCGAGGCGGGATCGAGGTCGAGGCCGAAGAACGAGACCGGCGCCGCCGCGGGGCCGTCGCGCTCGGTCGGCGGCCGAACGCCGCGCAGGGCGAACAGGATCGCGACGACCCCGAGCGCGAGCGCGCCGTACAGCAGGACCTGCGCCGCGCGCGCGACCGCCTCCGCGAAGGGCGCGAGCCAGGACGTGTCGAGCTCGTCCGAATCCGGCTCGCTCTCGAAGTCCCTCGGCATCCAGCGCAGCTCTTTCGTCGTCTTCCCGAAGTCCTTCTCGGAGAGCACTTCCGCCGCGCAGCCGGAGGCCGTCTCCGGCAGATCCGGAACGCAGACACTCGCGCGCGCGGGCAACACCGCGAGCCAGAGCGCCAGCGCCGTCGCCGCAGCGGCGGCGAAACGGCGCGCGCGCGTGCGCTCCTCGACGCGCAGGGCGAGGCGGCGGAACGCGAGCTCGATCTCCCAGCCTTCGAGGTAGACGCGGCGGCTCACGTAGAGCCCGAAGCCGCACGCGACGAGCAGCGGCTCGAACACGCTCACGCCCGCGAGATAGAGCGCAGGCGCCACGCCGGGCAACGCGGCATCCCCCACGACCAGCGCGGTGGCGTCCCACTCGAGCTCGCTCGGTATCGCGAGCTGCGCGAACGCGATCAGGCCCGTGATGAACGCGCCGTTGAGGTGCGCAATCACCGTCCCCGCCATCGCCGCGGCGCCGCTCTCGGTGCGCGCGAGCACCGACGCGCGCGCCGCACGAGCGGCGCCGCGCAGGCCCTCGAGCTGGAGCACGGGCTGCAGGAACGTGCGCGCGGGGGAGAAGCGCCCGAGCGTGAGCGCGTACGGCAGCCCGGAGCGCAGCAGCGCCGGGAGCGCACGCGCGGTGCCGACGAGCGTGGCGCGCTCGCCGAACAGCTCGAGCGACAGCACGTGGAGGGGAATGCGCGCGAAGGCGGGCCGCAGCCACCACAGCACGAGGAGCGAAACCCACGGTGCGTCGCGCAGCAGCCACACGATCACGCATCCGACGGGCAGCACGAACGTGAGCCACGTGGCCGCGAGCGGCTTCCACCACGCGCGCGCCATCGCGAGCCCGAGGTCCGCTGCCTCGAGTCCGCTGCGGACGCGAAGCGCCACGCGCGCGCCCGTCGCCGCGCTCACGGGGCCTGCTCGCCGCGTCCGCCGAGGACGAGCCACGCGACGACGGCGAGCCACAGCCCGCCTCCGACCCAATACCGCACGCTGACCGGGATCGTCGGTTGGCCCGACCACAGGCCCTCGATCACCGCGGCGATGAGCAGCATTCCCGTGAGCCCATAAAGAATGGGCACCATGCGCAGCGCCGCCTCGCGCAGCGCCTGCGCGCGCGAGCGTTGGCCGGTGACGACCAGCGCGAGGCCGACGCGCAGGCCCGCGACGCCGGCGAGCACGATCGCGGTGAGTTCGAAGGAGCCGTGGCCGATCACGAACGGCCAGAACGTCTCGCCGTAACCGATGCGCGCGAGGTGGCCGGCGGTCGCGCCCATCATCAGCGCGTTGTATCCGATCATGAACACGCTGCCGATGCCGAACACGATGCCGCCCGCGAAGGTGCGAAACGCGACCGCGACGTTGTTGCCGATGTAGAAGAACACCATCAGCACGCCCTCTTTCGATTCGCGCGCCTCGTGGTGGTGGTCGGCGCTCGGGTCGTACATCGACTCCATCTCGGCGACGTGCGCGGGACCCACGACGGAGAAGACGAAGTCGGGCGCGCGCAGCACGAGCGCGAACGTCGCGGCGCCGACGCCGTAGAGCAGCACGCACATGAGCGCGACGAGCCGCCACTCGGCACGCACCGCGCGCGGGAAGCGGCGCAGGAAGAGGTCGAGCAGGCCGCTGCTGCCCGTGCGCGCGCCGTAGAGGTGCTGATGCCCGCGCAGCGCGAGCGCGTTCAGGCGCGCGACGAGGGAGGCCTCGAACTGCCGGTCCCGCGCGAGCACGAGGTCCTGGCACACGAGCCGGTACTGACGCGGGAAGTCGGCGACCTCGCGCTTGCCGTCGAGATCCGCGAGCGCCCGCTCGAAGCGCGCCCAGCGCTCTTCGCCCGCGCGCTCGAACGCCTCCTGCTTCATCGCGCGCGCTCGCTGCCGCGCAGATGCGCCGCGACCGCCTCGAGCTGCGGCGCCGCGGCCGCTCCGGGCCGCAGCAGCGGCACCGCGAGCCGCGCAAGCTCTTCGCGCCGTGCGGGCGAGAACTCGGTGCTGCGCGCACCGAACGCGAGCACCGCGGCCTGCTCGTCCAGCGACAGCGCGAGCGCGGGGGGCATCGGCGCGCTGTCGGACGTCGTCGCGGTCGGCGCGCGCGCGGGCTTCGCCTCGGCGTACACCACCACGGTGCCGGCGGCGTGGTCGCCGAGGCGCTGGAAGCGGCGCGACGCGAGCATCGACGCGATCGCGAACAAGTAACTGCCGGGCAGCCCGTCGGCGAACACGAGCAGGTTGCGCGTCAGCGACGCCTGCCAGCGGATGCGCGTGCCGTCGTCGTGCACGACTCGGATTCCGACCATGCGCTTGCCGAGCGTCTGACCGTCGCCGAGCAGCTCGAAGGCGACGGGGTAGATCACCTCGCCGAGAGAGATCAGCACGAGCAGGATCCCGAGCCCGACCTCGCGGAGCACGAGGGTCAGCGGGAACATCGCGACGCCGTAGAACGTCATGCGCACCGCGAGGTCGGCGCCATAGGCCGTCGCGCGCGGAATCGGCCCAGCGAGGCGCAGCGCGAGGTCGACCCCCTCGGGCGCCTCGACGTGGTGCAGCGTGTCGATCATCTCGACCGGAGCTTCACGCAGCGGCCTGCGGCGCGCCTCCGAAGATCTGGCGGTACGCGGAAGCCCACATCAGGAAGCCGACGACCGTCGCGGGCAGGATGCCGACGCACAGCGCGACCACGCCGACGATCGCGACGAGCATGTTCGCGAGAACCAACAGCGCGACCTTGCCCTTGATCGGCGCCGTCGCCGCCCAGGCCTGCGAGAGCGCCGCGCCGAGCGGGAGGTCGCGATCGACGATCAGGAACTGCGCGAACGTGAGCCGCGAGGTCACGAACAGCGCGAGGCCGATCGAGAGCAAGTACCCGGCGCCCACGAGCGTCAGGTCCGGGGGCTGCTGCGCCGTGCCCATCTGCACGATCACGTTCGCCGGGAGGCCGATCACGAGGTTCACGAGGAACAGCCCGAGCGTCGGGCCGAGCACCTGCCCGTAGCGCGAGAAGCCCGCGAACACGTTTCCCATCGAGGCGCCGCCGTCGTGCATGCGCAGCGTGAACAGGAACCCGCCCCAGTACAGGACGGGCAGCGCCAGCAGGATGCCGACGATCGTGACCACCGACGCCGTCATCGCGAGAATCGCGACGAAGCCGACCCCGAGCCAGAGCGGGAAGTTCGCCCACGTGTGCGCCCAGGCGTCCGAGAAGCAGCGCCCGAGGTCGAAGTCGCCCGAGCCGAGCGCGGGCGGCGCGCTCGCGCCCAGGTCCGCCTGCGGCGGCGCATAGAGGTTGTCGCTCACGTCTCGTCCCTCCAGTGGCCCCGCGCCCATCCTATCAGGCCGCGCGCGGCTTCTTGCGGGCTTTTTCGCGACGCGGACTCGCTTTCCCTAAGCGCTCAGGGCCTTCGCGAGGAACGGCAGGCTCACGTCCATGCGGTAGTCGACGTCCGAGTGGTCGTCGTCGAACTCCTCGTAACGGTGCGGGATGCGCGCCTCGGCGAGCCGACGCGAGAGGATCCGCGCGCCGTAGTGGATGTGGAACTGGTCGCGCCAGCCGCAGTCGACGTAGATGCCGCGCAGCGAGCGCAGCGCCTGGGCGTGCTTCCGGACGAGCAGCACCGGATCGTGCTTCAGCCACTGCGCCCAGTTCTCGGGGATCAGCTCGCCGCTCTCGAGGTTGAACGGGAGGCGGAAGCCGAGCGGCGCGCCAGGCTTCGGGTCGTAGGTCGCGGCCATGCACAGGTTCATGATCGCCATCGACTCGGCGTGGGAGAGCTTCGGCTTCTTCCACACCGCGGCGAGGAAGCGCTTCACGCGCCCGTCGTCGAAGCCGCGCGCGAGCCCGGGTGCGCCTGCGCGCTTCGCGGCGTCGTAGGGCCCCGGCTTCTGCTTCGCCGGGCGATGCTTCGCGAGCTCGTTCAAGGTGTTGGGCCAGTCCGCGCGGTACACGAAGTCGAAGTACGCGTCGCCCGAGTGGTCCGCGATCGCGCCCCACGTGCCGGGATACTTCATCCCGTGCAGGATCGCGCCGTAGCCGCCGGAGGACTTGCCGAAGCAGCCGCGGTGATCGCGCGAGGCGAGCGTGCGGAACTCGCGGTCGACGAACGGCACGAGCTCCTTCGTCAGGTAGTCCGCATAGCGGCCGATCGCGGAGGAGTTCACGTACTGGTTGCCGCCGAGCGCGGTGAAGCAGTCGGGGAAGACGAGGATCGCGGGCGGCATCTTGCGCTCGTGCACGAGGCGCGCGGCGCGCTCGGCGAGGTTCTCGCTGAACGGCCTCCAGCCGAGGTGCGACAGCCCGGAGCCGGTGAAGCCGACGAGGTCCCAGAGCGTGGGGAAGCGGCGCGCGCCGGAGCCGTCGTACCCGGGCGGCAGCCACACCGCGAGCTTGCGCGCGTGGGGATCGCGCAGCGGGTTGTCGCGCAGCACGCGCGAGACGTGCTCGAGCACGACGACGGTGCCCTCGGCGGAAGGCGTGCGCTTGCGGGCCATGCGTTCTCTCCTCGGTCGCGGGATTGTGCGCTACCCCGCGCACGTGACGCAGCCTCTTTCTCGCGAAGATTTCCGCGCGCGCTACGGGCCCTGGGCGCTCGTCGCGGGCGCGTCTGAGGGGTTCGGCGCGGCGTGGGCGCGCGCGCTCGCGGCGCGCGGCTGCGACGTCGTGCTCGTCGCGCGGCGCGAGGCGCTGCTCGCCGAGACGGCGCGCGCCATCGCGCGCGACCACGGCGCCGCGACGCACACCG
>CAZCTH010000181.1:0-7663 GCA_964501435.1 uncultured Spirochaetales bacterium
ATGAAGCGATTTCTGCTGGCACTGCTGTTCGCGCTCACGCTGTCGACGACGGCGCGCGCCACGCTCGCCACCGCGCCGATCGCGGCCGTGCATTTCGGCGCGGGGCCGCCGCTGGCCGGGGTCGCGAACGTGCTCGCGGTACCGCTCACGGGTGCGCTCGGGATGCCGCTCGCGTTCGCGGCGAGTGCGTGCGCGCTGTTTGCGCCCAACGCGCTCGGCTCGGTGCCCGGCGTGTGGGCGGCTCGCGTCGCGCAGGCTGCGCTGGATGCGGCGCGCGCACTGGCGGAGGCGGCGCCGCCGATCGCGCCGCAGCCGCCGCACCTCGCCGCGCTCGCGCTCTGCGCGGCGCTCGCCGCCTTCGGGCTGCGCACGCCGCGCCTCGCGGCGCGCGTGCTGTGTGCGGTGGTCGCGCAGTCCGCGCTCGCGTTCGTGCCGGCGCCCGCGGTCGCGCCGGCAGCGCCCCGCGTGGCCTTCATCGACGTCGGGCACGGCGACGCGACGCTCGTGCAAGGGCGCGACTTCGCGCTGCTGGTGGACGCCGGCTCGCGCTCGCCCGACGGCTGGGACGCGGGCGCGCGCATCGTCGTGCCCGCGCTCGCAGCGCTCGGCGTCCGCCGACTCGACGCGCTCGCGATCACGCACGCGGATCTCGACCACCGCGGCGGAGCGCACGCGGTGCTCGCGGCGTTTCCGGTGCGCGCGCTCTGGTTGCCGCGCGGGGGGCTGCGCGACTCCGCCTTCGCGCGCCTCGTAGCCGACGCCCGCGCGCGCGGTGCGCGCGTCGAAGAGCGCGGCGCCGGCGACGCGCCGCTGCTGCGCGCGGACCTGCGCGTCGCGTCGCTCTGGCCGCCCGCGGGCGAGTCCTCGCTCGGCGACAACGACCGCTCCCTCGTGCTGCGCGTCGCGCTGCCCGGCCTGCGCGCGCTGTTGCTCGGCGATCTCGAGGCGCGCGGCGAGGCCGGGTTGGTCGCGTCGGGCGCCGACCTGCGCGCCGACGTCGTGAAGCTCGCGCACCACGGCAGCCGTTCGTCGAGCACCGCGGAGTTGTTGGGGGCCGCACGGCCGCGGCTCGCAGTCGTCTCGGCGCCGCTGCGCGGGCGCTTCGGTTGGCCGCACGCCGCGGTCCGCGCGCGCCTGGCGGAGCGGGGCATCGCCGTCGCCTGGACGGGGCGCGACGGCGCGCTGATCGTGCGCGGGGGGGAACGGGCGTGCGTGCGGGCGTGGCGCGCGGGGGAGGGCTGCGCGCCACTCAGTCCCCGCGCAGGTCCTGGACGATCGGCTCGCCCTTCGCCTCCTTGAACGCGCTGCGCACGATCGGCGCGGTCCAGTACTCCGCGAACCACTGCCGCAGCCACGGATCGTCACCGCAGAAGCGTTCGGCCTGTGTCGTGAGATCCACCTGCGCGAGCGTCTCGTCGCGCGTACGCCCGCGCGCCGCGAGCGCGTTCACCTGCGCGCGCACGTCGCGCAGGAGCCCGATGCGCGCGTCGATCGCGGCCCGGCCGCGCTGCGGCGCGCCGTGGCCGGGCACGAGCACGTCGAACGGGAAGGCGCGCAGCGCTTCGAGGGTCGCGATCCACTCGGCGGGGTAGCTCTCGAACCCGTAGGGGATCGGCGCGACCACGAGGTCGCCCGCGACCAGCAGGCGCTGCCTCGGCAGCCACGCCACCGCATCGCCGTCCGTGTTGCCGCGCCCGAGGAAGCGCAGCTCCACCGGGCGCTCCGCGTCGCCGAGCAGCAGGCGGTCCGAGAAGCTCTCGCGGGGCGGCAGCGTGAGCGCGCCGCGCATGTCCTCCGCAAGCTGCGCGAAGAGCCGCGCGGTGGCGCGCCAGCCCGCGCGCTGGGCATCGCTCGGGGCGTGGTCGCCCTGGTCGAGGGCGTACGCCACGACGTCGCGGAAGCCCGCCACGATGCGCGCGTCTGCCGCCGCGTCCGGCGCGGCGGGAGCGTTCTGCGTGCGGCGGTCGCCGAGATGCGCGCGCGTCGCGTCGGTCGCGATCACGCGCGCCTCCGGCCAGCGCGCCAGCAGTGCGGGCAGCCCGAGCACGTGGTCGCCGTGCCAGTGCGTCAGGACGATCGCGGCCACCGGCTTCGGCGAAAGGCCTGCGACGAGATCCGCGATGCGCCGCCCCGAGCCGGGCGAACCGCCCGCGTCCACGAGCACGAGCCCCGCGGATTGCTCGATCACGGTCAAGTTCCCGACCGGCTGCACGTGGAACGGCTGCGCCTGGCGGATCGACCAGACGCCCGGCGCGAGCGCCTCGACGCGCTCGGCGGCGCCGTCCTCTACGCGCGGGCGGAGGTCCGGCGTCGGCGCATCCGCGCGCGCCGCCGCGGCGAGCGTGAGCAGGGCGAGCGGAGCGAGCAGGGAGAGCCGGGCGAACCGGGCGCGAGCGGGTCGGTGCATCGCGCCATCTTCACGCGCGGCGCACGCACCTGCTAACCCCCGCGCGGGAGAACGCGATGCAGCTCGCCGATGCCAAGTTGTTTCTCGAGGCTTGTTGGGTGGACGGCGCCCCCACGCGCGCGGCGAGCGGCGCGAGCATCGCGGTGGTGGACCCCGCGACCCGCGCGCCGCTCGGTGCGGTACCGCAGCTCGCGCCCGGCGAGGTGCAGAGCGCGATCGCGGCGGCGGAGCGCGCGCTGCCTGCGTGGCGCGCGAGGCCCGCGAAGGAGCGCGCCGCGATCCTGCGGCGCTGGGCGGACCTGATGCTCGAGCATCGCGACGATCTCGCGCTGCTGATGACGAGCGAGCAGGGCAAGCCGCTCGCGGAGGCGCGCGGCGAGATCGCGTATGCGGCTTCTTTTCTCGAGTGGTTCGGCGAGGAGGCGAAGCGCGCCTACGGCGAGACGATCCCGAGCCCGTTCCCGAATGCCCGCGTCCTCGTCGTGCCCGAGCCGATCGGCGTGTGCGCGGTGATCACGCCGTGGAATTTCCCCGCGGCGATGCTCACGCGGAAGGTCGGCCCCGCTCTCGCGGCGGGCTGCACCGTCGTGGCGAAGCCCGCCGAGGCCACGCCGTTCTCAGCGCTCGCGCTGGCCGTGCTGTCGCAGCGTGCGGGCGTGCCGCCCGGTGTCTTCAATGTGGTGACCGGCGCGCCGGCCGAAATTGGGGCGGTTCTCACGGCGAGCCCCACGGTGCGCGCACTCTCGTTCACGGGCTCGACCGCCACGGGCAAGCTGCTGCTCGCGCAGTGCGCGACCAGCGTGAAGCGCGTCTCGCTCGAGCTCGGCGGGAACGCCCCGTTCCTCGTCTTCGACGACGCCGACCTCGAGGCCGCCGCGGAGGGCGCGATCGCCTCGAAGTTCCGCAACGCGGGGCAGACCTGCGTGTGCGCGAATCGCTTCTACGTGCAGGACGGCATCTACGACGCGTTCGCCGCGCGGCTCGCCGAGAAGGTGCGCGCGCTGAAAGTGGGCGACGGGCGCGACGACGGCGTGATGCAGGGGCCGCTGATCAGCGAGGCGGCGCTGGCGAAGGTCGAGCGCCACGTGGCGGACGCGTTGGCCCGCGGCGCGCGCGTCGTCACCGGCGGGAAACGCCACCCGCGCGGCGGCACGTACTACGAGCCCACCGTGCTCGCCGACGTGTCCGGCGCGGTGGCGCTCGCCAGCGAGGAAACGTTCGGCCCGGTCGCGCCGCTCTTCCGCTTCCGCGACGAGAGCGAGGCGGTCCGGCTCGCGAACGCGACGGAGCTCGGCCTCGCGGCCTACGTCTACACGCGCGACCTCGGCCGCGCGTGGCGCGTCGCGGGCGCACTCGAGACCGGCATGGTCGCGGTGAATGCCGGGATCCTCTCTACCGAGCTGGCGCCGTTCGGCGGGGTGAAGGAATCGGGGCTCGGGCGCGAGGGCGGGCGGCACGGGTTGCAGGAGTTCATCGAGTGGAAGTACGTCCTGATGGCGGGCCTCGGCGCCTGAGTCGTGGAGCGAAGATTGTTTCTTCTCTGCGAGAAGCCCCCGCCGCAGCAGGGAATTTCGCGCGCGGACGGAGTTTGCGTCTCTCGGATCGCGTAGTGCGGCGCGTGGACGTGGCAGTTCGCTACACGCGCGAGACGATGCGCGCGCGGTAGGCGCCGGCAGCTCACGGCGCGAGCGCAGGCCGCCAAGGGAAGCGCCGAGCGCTACCAGAACCTCGAGGGGCGCGACGTGCGCGGTCGCAGAGCACGCGCCCTGCCAGGAACCAGAAACAATCTTCGATCCACCCCTCAGTTGCCACGGAACTGGGGCTTTCGCTTCTCGACGAAAGCGCGCTGCGCCTCGCGGGCATCCGCAGTCTTGCGCAGCGGGCGACCCAGCTGCTCCTGCCGCACGTACGCCTCGGCCAGCGGCAGCGCGAGCAATTCGCGCACGCCGGCGCGCGTGGCGCGCACGGCGAGTGGGCCATTGCGCGCGATCGCGTCGGCCGCGGCGAGCGCCGCGGGCAGCAGCTCGCCGCGCGTCACCACGTCGTTCACGAGGCCGATGCGCAGGGCCTTCTGCGCGTCGACCGGGCGGGCGGTGAGCAACAAGTCCTGGGCGTGGACCCAGGCGATCTGTCGCGGCAAGAGCACGGTCGCGTTGCCGGTCGGGTAGAGGCCGAGCGCGACCTCCTCCAGCGCGAAGGTGGCCTCAGGCACGGCGAAGCGCAGCTCGCTTGCGAGCATCAGGTCGAAGCCGCCGGCGCGCGCGTGGCCGTTGATCGCGCACACGAGCGGCTTCCCGAGGTCGAATCCGGCCAGCAGCGCGGTGCCGACGTTGCGCAGGCCCTCGAAATCGCGCGGCTCGACGCGCTCGCCGCGCGCGAGTGCCTGCGCTGCAGGGATGGTGCGCGCCATGTCCATGCCCGAGCAGAATGCGCGCTCGCCGGCGCCGGTCAGCACGATTGCGCGCACCGCGCCGTCGGCCGCGAGCTCGCGCCACGCCGCGGCGAGGTCGCACAGCATGCCCGGATCGAGGGCGTTCGCCTTTTTGGGTCGGTCGAGGGTGACGACGGCGACGTGCGGATGCGCGGCGGGGCGTTCGAGTCGGACGGGCATGACGCGACGATATGCGAGCCGGGACCGCGCGTCGGCGACGGGCGCTGCGGGTGCACGGGGCCGGCGCCTGAAGCGCGGTTACGGCCGCGGCGGCGGAGGCGACGTCGAACCCCGCGGCCGCGCGCGAACGTGGCGGCGGGCGGCGGCGGAAGTGGAGGGGCGCCGGCCTAGACTGATGCAAACCCGAGGAGGCTCTCATGCCGCGACTCCGGCAAGTTCCGCGCGAGCAGGCGCACGACAACGCCAAGCGCATGTACAAGGCGCTGTTCGGGGAGCGCGACCCGCTCACCCAGCCCGGAACCGCGACCGGCACGCCGGGCAACTGGTGGACCGTCTTCGCGCTCGTCCCCGACGTCTTCGACCACGCGGTCGCGGGCTTCGGCGTGTATCGCAGCGCGCGGCGCACGCTCGACCCGAAGCTGCGGGAGCTCGGTCAAACGCGCGCCGGGTTCGCGCGCGGCAGCCAGTTCGTGTTCTCGCAGCACTGCAAGGCGTCGCGCGACGTCGGGCTCACCGAGGAGCAGATCGCCGCGATCCCGCACTGGCAGGTGGCGACGTGCTACTCGCCGCTCGAACGCGCCGTGCTCGCCTACACCGACGCGCTGGTGCTCGAGGGCGGGCGCGTGCCCGACGGCGTCTTCGCTGCGCTGCGCGCGGGGCTCTCGGAGGAGCAGATCCTCGAGCTCACGTACATCACGTGCCTCTACGAAATGCACGCGACGATGACCCGTGCGCTGCGCCTCGAGTACGACGACGTCCCCGAGCGGGTCGTCGAAGTGCCCGCGCCGGGCGCGGCCGGCGACCCGATGCGCGTCGTCGAAGACCCGATGCGCGCCGTCGACCGCGCGCGCTGACCCCCGCCGCGGCGCTTCCGGGGTCTGACCCCTTTCGGGTTCGCGCAACCCGCCTGGGGTCTGACCCCATTCGGGTTCAGCGCTCCGGGGAGCGTCTGGGAGCGTTGCGGGAGTGGGCGCCGCGGACGTCGTGGCGATCGGTGTAGAACGCGTAGCGGCGCTCGAGGTCGGCGGCGTCGAGGCCGAAGACGGCGGGCGCGTACTTGTGCGTGCCGTGCTTGTCCGCGGCGTTGTCGGCGAGGAAGCGGCGCATGCGCTCGGCGAACGCGTCGGAGAACGCGAGGCCGCAGTGCGCGTAGATCCGGCGCACGCTGCCGACGGGATCGGCGACGAGATCGGGGTAGGCGAGGTCGAAGAAGCGCCCCTCGCGCTCGGGGCTCGCCGCGCGCGACGCCAGCCCGGCGCGCAGCATGCGCTCGATCAGGTCGGCAGCCTCGCGCCCCTGGTCGCGCGGATCGAGCCCGTCGCTCGACGCGCCGCGCAGGGTGCACTCGAGGCTCGCGAGGCTCGCGACCACCTGGCTCGGCGCGCGGTGCGTCTGCACGATCCAGGCGTCGGGGTACTCCGCGAACAGCGCGTCGAGCGTCAGCAGGTGCGCGGGGGTCTTCAGCACCCAATGCCCGGCGCGATGCCGCGATTGCAGATGCTGGAGGAACGCGCGATGCCAGCGATACGCGGGCGCCGCGTCGTGCGCTTCGCACCAGCGCTGGTAGGACGGCACCGCGAAGGTCGCCTCCCACTGCATGCTGAAGAACTCCGGCGCGGTGAGCGAGACGCACTCTTGCGGCAGCAGCGCGCCGGTCGGATGGATCGCTGGGAAACTGGGCGCGACCTTCTCGATGTCGCGCTCCTTCGCCCGCGCGATGGCGATGCGCGGATCCGTCTCGAACGTCGCGGTCTCCGGGGCCGGGCAGGGCGCCGCCACCTCCCACGTCAGTGGCGCGCGCGCCGCGGGGTCCTGCGCGAGCAGCCCGTGCAGCAGCGTCGTGCCGGTCCGCGGCATGCCGAGCACGAACAGCGGGCGCCGGATCTCCTGCTGGGCGACCTCGGGGTTGCGCTTGCGCCAGTCGACGAGCCGCAGGCGCGTGTCGAGCGCGGCGACGACGGTCGCGCGCGCCATCCCTCGCCCGAGCGTCGTGAGCTGCGCCTCGCTCTCGAGGCAGCGGAGCAGCTCGCGCAGGCCGGCACGGAACGTGTCCGCGCCGAAGTCGTCGAGACGCGCGGCGCGCGTCGCGGTCTCCAGCAGGTCCGCTTCGTCGAGGCTCGGCACGCGCACGCCGAGCGCGGCGAGCGCGCGGCCCGCGAAGTTGAGCGCGCGGATCGGGAGCGGGCGGAACGGCTGCGGTGCGGCGCCGGCGTCGGTCATCGCGCGACCGTATCGCGCCTAGTACAGGCCGAGCATGCGGCCCGCGAGCGCGACCACCGCCACCGCCAGTACCGGCCGGATCACGCGCGCGCCGCCGCGCACGGCGAGCCGCGCGCCGACCGCGCCGCCGGCCGCGAAGCCGAGCCCGAGCGCCAGCGCCTCGGGCCACACGATCTGCCCAGCCCAATAGAACACCGGCAGCGCGAGCAGGGTGAAGCAGGTGTTGAGCGCGGTCTTGATCTGCGTGCTGCGGATCAGGTCCACACCGGCGAGGGACAGCACGCTCAGCAGCAGCACGCCGACGCCCGCCTGAAACGCGCCGCCGTAGAGACCGATCGCGAAGAATGCGGCGAAGCGCAGGGCGGGCCGCGCCGGCGCGCGCGCCGCGGCGTCCGGGGCGGGCGCGGGCCGGGCGCTCGCGCGAA
>CAZCTH010000182.1:0-7498 GCA_964501435.1 uncultured Spirochaetales bacterium
AAAGCCGGCGGCGTCGCCGCATGCGGCGCGGGCGTTGCGGTCGGGAGGCGCGCCTCGCGAGCGGGCGCGAGCGAGGTGAGCACGACGGCCCCGAGCGTCGCGAATCGGAACACCCGCACGGATCACCCCGGCGCACGTGCGCGCCGGAGTGGCGCGCGACTCCCGGAAAAATCGGCGCGCGTTGCCGGCGCCTTGAGCGTTCCTGCCGGCGCGTGAGCCATTTTTGCCGAGCGCGTGGCGCGCGGAGCCGATCCGCGCCGCCCCGCGATACAGTCCGTACGCCCCCGCACGCGAGGAACCGATGGCGCAAGCATTCCGTCCGCTCGACCCCGACCGCATGCCGCGGTCGCCGGGTCTCACGTATCAGCAGCTCCTCGACCAGGACACGAAGCCCGTTCCCGCCGTGCTGCGCGCCCAGTCGCCGCGGGACTACGGCAGCGCGGACGTCCCCGCCTCGCGATACACGTCGAAGGAGTGGCACGACCTCGAGGTCGAGCGGCTCTGGAAGCGCGTCTGGCAGATGGCTTGTCGCGAAGAAGACATCCCCGCGGCGGGCGACCACGTCCGCTACGACATCGCAGGGCTCTCGTTCCTCGTCGTTCGCACCGAGAGCGGCGCGATCAAGGCCTACCCGAACGCGTGCCTCCACCGCGGCCGCATGCTGAAGGAATTCGACGGCCGCGCCTCCGAGCTGCGCTGCGCGTTCCACGGCTTCTGCTGGCACCTCGACGGCAAGCTGAAGGACGTCCCCGCGCGCTGGGATTTCCCGCACCTCCAGGATGCGAAGTTCTCGTTGCCCGAGCTGCCCGTCGCGACCTGGGCGGGCTTCGTGTTCATCAATCCCGATCGCGACTGCGCGCCCTTCCACGAGCACGTGAAGGATCTCGCCGAGCAATTCCGGCGCTGGGACCTCGCGAAGCTCTACAAGCAGGCGCACGTCGCGAAGATCATGCCTGCGAACTGGAAGATCGCGCAGGAGGCCTTTTGCGAGGCCTACCACGTGAACGGCACGCACCCGCAGATTTCGCGGGGCATCGGCGACGTCAACAGCCAGGTGGACGTGTGGGACAACTGCGCGCGCGTGATCACGCCCGCGATGACGCCGAGCCCGCTGCTCGACTACGACGTGCCGGTCGAGGAGCTGCTGCACGCGGCCATGGACATCCCCGAGGACGAGCCGACGCCGCCCGTCCCGCCCGGCGTCTCGGTGCGCGCGTGGAGCGCGGCCCAGAGCCGCGAGGCCCTGCGCAAGGACGCGGGCCCGATCGTGGACGCGTACAGCGACGCCGAGATGATCGACAATCTCGACTACACCCTGTTCCCGAATTTCCACCCATGGGGCGCGTTCAATCGCATCGTCTACCGCTTCCGCCCGAACGGAAACGACCATCGTTCGTCGATCATGGAGGCGATCATGCTCGCGCCCTTCCAGGGCGAGCGGCCGCCGGCGGCGCAGATCCGCTGGCTGCGCGAGGACGAGCCGTGGGGCTCCGCGCTCGGCTTCCTCGGGCGCGTCTTCGACCAGGACGCCTTCAACATGCCGAAGGTGCAGGTCGGCCTCGAGTCGACGTACAAGCCGGGCGTCACGCTCGCGAGTTATCAGGAGTCGAAGGTGCGCTGGCTGCACCACCGGCTCGGCGAATTCGTGGAGGGCAAGCGATGAGCAAGCGCAGCAGCCTGCATCCGTTCACCCGCGCGCTCTACGAGCGCACCGCGGAGGGCCACGTGCGCGTCACCGACGGCGGCAAGCAGGGCCTCTTCCGCCACGACGGCCGCTGGATCTCCGGCGACGTGCGCGAGGCCGACCCGCAGCTGTGCGGCTGGGTCGCGGCGAACGTCGAGACGGTCACGGCTTCGGATTCGCACATCACGACGGTGTCGAAGCGCGTGCATCCGCTCGCGTGAGGCGCGCGGCGTCGGCCGCCCAGCGCGAATGCGCTACTGGCTCGCCTTCCGCCAGCTGAGGACTCGCAGCACCAGCAGCACGGCGATCGCCGCTCCACCGAGCATCTTCACTGCGCCCGGCAGCAGGTCGCGGACGGCGACACGCGTGCCGTCGGGTCCTTCGATCATACGATCGAGGAAGCTGCCCGAGTCCTCTTCGGTCCCGGGATCGCCAATCGGTGCGGGCGGGGCCTCCCATTCATCGGGTTGCTCGTGGGTTTCCCCGAGGAAGCGCGTGCGCGCGGCCGCGTAGTCCGCGAGCCAGGCCGGAGAGAAGAAGCGCCCGGCGACCTCGTCCCGAAAGCCCGGTGTCGCCGAGTACCGCATTCCGGCGTTCAGCAGATCGCCCGGGTCGACGCCGGGCGTCGCGAAGATTTCCCGCGAGGCGGCCTGATAACGCTCGACCCAGGCGCGCTCCTCCGCGGAGAAGAGCGTCGGATCCGCGAGCGCGCCCGGCTTGCCCGACCGAATCTCGAGGATCTGCCGAAGGGCGTCGAACACCGCACCCTGCTGAGCGAGCGTGTCGAGCGGCGAGGCGCCCTGCACTTCGCTGCGCACGCGTTCGACCGAGGGCATCTCGGCGAGAGGGGCGGGCTCGCTCGCAATCGCTTGACTTGACAACCACACGCCCACGAAGACGGCCCACATCGCGCTCCGGGTCGCCGGGCGCAAAACCGGCGTGGCGCCCGCGCTCATCGCGCCCATCCGTCGAGACCCGCCGTTCGCTGCCGGTCCAACTCGATCAGTGCCTTCTGCGACTCTTCATACACCTGCTTGCTGGCCTCGCCGAATTTCGCCTCGAGCTCGTTCGCGACCGCCTGATGGAGACCCTCAGGTTTGTCGTACGTCTTGCCTGTAAGCGTTCGATGGAGATTCGCGCTCGCGTTGAGCTCCGACTCGATGTAGCCCGCGCCGCTAGCAATACCGGTCGCAACGTCGGAGAGGTACTGGGAGTGCAAGCCCGGCTCCGGAAGCTCCTGATGCCGCTGCGCCGCGTTCCGCGTCTGCGTCTCGGGCTCCGGCGCGGTAAACCGCGCCTCTACCTTGGTGTCGCTGGGGCCGTCGATGATCTCCTTCCCTCGCTCTACATAGGGCTCCAACTTGTCCTTCACGTGGACCCGAAGGTCCCCTGAGGGAATACTGTCGCTGATCGGTGGGTTCGGAGTCGGTATCCCCACGGCCTCCGCGACGACTTCGATCCCCTTCACGACCGCCCTCACATTGTCCCCGTCCGTGATCACCGCGAGGACCTTCTCCGTCCGCTCTTCCTTCGCGGCCTTTGTCTCGTCTTCCTTGCGCAGCTGCTCGTCGTGTTTGCGCTGCAGCTCTAGGTCCTCCCGCTTCTCCTCGAGGTCCGGATACCACTTCTTGAGCGCCTCGAGGTTCCGGCTCGCGTCGTCGCGCTCCTGCCCGGCGGCGCTCACCTGCTTGTGCAGGTCCTCGATGAGCGCATGTTCCTTCCCGCTCATGATCGCCTCGACTTCGGCGATCTGGGCGTCGTCGTGTCGCTTGCTGGCGCTGCCGTGCGTGTCGACGAGCGCCTTGTGTGTCGCGAGGTATGTCTCGAGGTTCACGACGCCACCGCCGCGGCACCCAGCACCGGCATCTCGCGCAGCGCGGTGAGCGTCGCCCCGTCGCGCGTGTCGATCTTGCGCGCGCGGATCGGCGGGAGCTGCGGCACGACGATTAACATCTCGTCGTCGCCGAGCTGCATCACCTCGTTCGGTTGGAGCAACTCGCGCGCGATCTTGTGCATGACGGTCGTCGTCGTCGTTCCCCCGCCCGTCGCTTGACTCGCGGACGCTTCGGAGATGGACTTGTCGCTGTCGCTGATCGTCGCCTTGCCGAGCAGCTCCGACACGTACTTTGCCGTCTCGAGGTCGCGCACGCCGAAGAACTGCTGGTATTTCGCGTTGCCGAAGAACGTCTGCCAGCGCTCGCCGTAGGCACCGCGCATCTGGTTGATGTCCTGGAACAGCATCCATAGGTCGACGCCGTAGCCGCGCGCGAGGCTGACGGCCTGGATCAGCGGCTCCATCGTCCCGAGCTGCGCCATCTCGTCGAGCATGAACAGCACGCGGTGGCGCGGCGTCGAGACGTCGCGCATCACCGCCTGCAGCAGCGAGCCCATCCACACGCGCGCGAGGCGGTTGTAGGCCGCGAGCTTCGTCGCCGGCAGCACCAGGTAGATCGACATGCGCTGCTGCTTCAGGTCGCCGAGCGCGAAGTCGCTCGCGCTCAGCGACTCGCGCACGTTCGGCGCGTTCAGGAACTCCGTGTGCCGTTGCACGGTCGAGAGCACGCTCGCGCGCTCCTCGCCCGCGACCATCGTGATCTCGCCGGCCGCCGACTCGAGGTGCGGTGTCGCGCGACAGACGTCGGCGAACACCTTGATCGTCTCGGGCGACTGGAACCAGCGCAGGATCGCGTCCTTCACCGTCGTCAGGGTGAGCGGGAACTTCGCGCGATCCTGGTACGGCGGCGCGTACGTCACGAACAGGATCGCCGTCTTGAGGAAGGACTTCGCCTTGTCGTTGAAGTGCGACTCCTTCTCGCCCTCGCGCGTCACCACGATCATGTCGGCGATCACGGCGGCCTCGTCGAAGATGTCGCCGTGCCGCCCTTCGGCGAGCGCGTCCGCGATCGACTGCAGGGGATTGAAGCGCGCGGTGTACTTGGCTCCGAGGCCGCCCGCGGCGGCTCCGAAGGGATCCACGAGGAAGACGCGATTGCCGAGGCGCAGGCGGGATTCGACGGTCGCCTCGAAGTTCTCGCCCTTCGGATCGAGCACCACTACCGAGCCCGCGTAGGTCATCAGGTTCGGCTTGACCACCGCGACGCCCTTGCCCGCGCCGGTGCCTGCGATCGTGATCACGTGCCCGTCGTCCATCGGGCCGCTCTGGCCCTGCAGCTTGCAACCCGTGGTGATGGCCGGATGGTTCTGGCGGCGCTGCTTCGCGGGGAAGGTGGGCTTGCCGCGGCCGTTGGTGGGCACGCCGGCGCGCCAGCGCCCGAGCAGGTAGCGGTCTCCGGTCAGCGTCTCGGCCAATAGGCCGCGCTTCTCGAGATCGCGGGGCTCGGCCCAGCGCGCGCTGCCGTGGACTGTCGAGCGCTTGGGTTTGGCGAGGTTCGGGGCGCCCACGAACAGGAAGCCGAGGATGAAGGCGGCGATCCAGCCCCAAGCCCACCACGCGAACAAGAACACGCCGACCGCAACGAGGTTCCACGGCGAGCCGAGCCAGGCCGGCAGCACGCGCTTGTCTTCGCTTTCCTCGTCGTAGGCCGTGCTCATCGGCGGCGCTTCCTTTCGTGCCAGCCGGGCTGGGCGATGCCGCGATTATGCACGAGGGCGGAGCGCGCAGGGCATGCGTTCTCGCGCGGGCGGCGGCTACCACGGGCGCGATGGCAGGGTTCGGCCCGCGTGAGCCGTGCGCGCGGCGCTCCCAGTGCTTCTACGAGCGCGGGGGCACCGGAGGGCATTCCTGCGCCGCGCAGGGCGCCAGGCTGCCCATCTGCCGATCGGTCCATCGGCGCGGCGCTGCTGGCGCCCCCGGCCGGAGTCGAACCGACGACACGCGGTTTAGGAAACCGCTGCTCTATCCGTCTGAGCTACGGGGGCGCGGGCCGCGATCCTACCGGAATTCGCGAACGCGGCGGCTCCAGCGAGGCGCTCCGAGACCTCGCGCATCGACTCCCTGCGATTCGCGGAGCCGCTCTTCGCCACCATCGCCCTCTCGCGGCGACCGCGGCGACCGCGGCGCCACGGAGTCCCGCCCCATGCTCGCGAGCCGCCATGCAACGGCGACGCAGAAGTCGCGTAGCTCGGAGCACGCGAGCGTTCCCGTGCGCAGCCCGCCGGCATCGCCGCGGGCGTCGAGCGCGGACCGCCCCCAAAACGTGCCTCGTTGGAGCCCGCGTCTCGCCGATGAAGGAGCGGGTGTCATCGTGAGATCTCCCTTCACAGCCGAGTCGCCCCGTGTCGGGCGGTGAACAGCGCGCGCATCGGCGCCGCGAGATCACCGGCCGCGCGGTGTGGAGCACGGGCCGCCGCGAGGCCAGCTGCACGCTGCGCAACGTGTCCGCCGGCGGCGCGCTGATCGAGCGGCCGGACATGCTGCTCACCATCGGGCAGCGGATCGAGATCACGCTTGCGCTCGGGGATGGAGAGCCGCTCACCCTCCAGGTCGTCGTCGTGCGGATCAACTCGGGAGCCGTGGCGTTCCGCTTCGAGCGTGTCACGCCCGCGCTGCTTGCGGCTCTCTCCGCCGCCGCCGGCGCTTCCGGAGAGTCCGAATCCGACGCTTGAGGGCCCGCGCGGACTGGCGCGGCTCGCCCGCGTCCGCGCGCGCGTGACCGCCGCGCCCTACTCCGTCAGCTTCCGCGCGAGATCGCGGAACGCGTGGCCGATCGAGCGCGTCACGTCGCGGGTCGCGTGGCCCACGGACTTCGCGACGTCGCGCGTCGCGTGGCCGACGTCGCGGGTCGTCTCCTTCACCGCGCGGCCGGCCGAGCGGCCGCCGCGGGCGCGCTCCTCGGCGCTCGCGCCCGAGAGCGCGACGAGGCCGGCGAGCAGCGCGATGGCGAGGCGGGTCCTTCGCATCCGGGCAGCATCGGCATCGCGCGCCGCGCGCTCCGTGACGAACCGCACACTCGGTCGTCAGTACCGCAGCACCGCGTGCACCGGCACGTCCAGCGCACTCGCGCCGCCGAGCGCGGACAGCTCGATCAGGAAGCTCGCCCCGAGCACCTCGCCGCCAGCCCGGCGCGCGAGCGCGATGGCCGCCGCCGAGGTGCCGCCGGTCGCGATCAGGTCGTCGACCACGAGCACGCGTTGGCCGCGCGCCACGGCGTCGACGTGCATCTCGACGCGGTCCTCGCCGTACTCGAGCGCGTAGGTCGCCGTCAGCTTCTCGGAGGGGAGCTTGCCCGCCTTGCGCACGAGCGCGAGGCCGGCGCCGAGGGCGAGCGCCACCGGCGCACCGAAGATGAAGCCGCGCGACTCCACGCCGAGCACGCGCTGGATGCCGGCGCCGCGGAAGGGCGCGGCGATCGCGTCCACCGCCGCGCGCAAGGCTTCGGGCTCGAGCAAGAGCGGCGTCATGTCGCGGAACAGGATGCCGGGCTTCGGAAAGTCGGGGACGTCGCGGATCAGGCGCTTCAGGTCTTGGGCGTTCACGGAGCCTCCACGGCCAGCGCTAGGGCAAGTAGCGCAGCGGATCGCGCGGCGTCTCGCCGCGGCGCACCTCGAAGTGCACGAGCGGAAAGCGCGCGCGCGCGTTGCCGGTGCGGCCGACCTCGGCGATGTGGTCGCCGCGCTCTACGCGGTCGCCTTTCTGCACCAGGTTGCGCTTGTTATGCGCGTAGGCGGTGGTGTAGACGGCGTCGTGCTTCACGAGCACGATGTTCCCGTAGCCGCGCAGCCGCCCCGAGAACGTGACGACGCCCGCGGCCGCGGCCCAGATCGGCGCGCCCTCGCGCGTGCTGATGTCGATGCCCTCGTGGGGGCGCCCGCCGCGCATGCCGAAGCCCGAGGTGACGACGCCGTGCACGGGCC
>CAZCTH010000183.1:0-7408 GCA_964501435.1 uncultured Spirochaetales bacterium
AACGCGAGCGCGAGCGCTGCGAGCACGCGCGCGAGGCGACCCGGCGTGAGGGACGCGCTCACGGCGCGGGTTCCGCGGGCGCAGGGGCACCGCGCACCGCCGCCTCGACGAGCGCGAGCGCGGCGTCGAGCCGCGGCCCGGGCAACGTCACGGCCCCGGCCGGCAGCGAAACGATCCGCGCGCGCAGCGACGGCCAGCGCGCCCAGAACTGGGCGGCGGGCTCCGGCTCGTCGGTGGAGTCGATGATCAGCGCGGGGCGCGCCGCGAGCAGCCACTCGCGGGAGGCGCGCGGCCACTCGCCCGCGAGCTGCGCGCCGAGGTTCTCCGCGCCGGCGGCGCGCAGCATGTCGTCGACGAAGGTGCCCCCGCCGGCGACGAAGAGCGGATCGCGCTGCAGCACGAGCAGCGCGCGCACGCGCGGGCGCTCTACGCTCGCGGCCTCGGCGCGCGCGCGGGCGCCGCGCAGGGCGGCGACGCGCGCTTCCGCCTCGGCGGCGCGGCCGAGGCGCGCCCCGAGCTCGCGGATCGTCGCGAGCACGTCGTCGTAGCTGACGGGATCCGCGACGTAGCGCGGGATGCCGAGCGCTTCGAGCTGGGCTTGGAAGCCGCGCTGCTCGGCGCTCGGTACGAGCATCACGAGATCGGGGCGCAGGGCGACCACGGCCTCGAGGCTCGGGTCGTAGAGCCCGCCCACGCGGGGGAGCCCCGCCGCTGCGGGCTCCTGGCGTGCGGAAAAGTCGTCCACGCCCGCCAGCTGCGCGCGGGCGCCGAGCGCGAGGGCGATCGCCGTGAGCGACGGGTTCAGCGAGACGACGCGCTGCGGCGGCGCCGCGCTCGCCGCGGTGGCGGCAAACGCGAGCCAGAGCGCGGCGAGGAGGGCGGCGCAGCGACGCACGGCCGGGCGGAATAGCTCCGCGCCACGTCCGTCGCTACGCCGCCGGATGTCCGCGCGCCGCCCGCCGAGGGCGCGGCGCGCGGCCCGCGCGCGGCTACTGCGCGCGGAGCGTCGTGTCGCCCTGCAGCGCGACGTAGGGGCGCAGTTTGGCGAGGCTCGCCTCGCCGATGCCCTTGATCGCGAGCAGGTCTTCGACGCGCTTGAAGCCGCCCTGCTTCTGTCGCGCGGCGACGATCTCTCGCGCGCGCGCCGCGCCGATGCCCGGCAGCAGCGAGAGCTGCTCGGCGGACGCCGTATTGACGTTCACGACGCCGGAGACCTTCTCGGCGGCGAAGGCCGGCGCCGAAGCGGCGCCGAGAGCGAGGCCCAGAGCGAGGGCCGAGATCAGGGCGCGCGTGCGCCCGCGTGCGGAGTTGCGATTCATGCTGCGATGTCCGCGGGACCGCGGGGGGAGATCGGAACGCCCGCGCGGGGTGGCGCGGGCGAGAAAGGCGGCGTCAGGTCTCTCGGCCGACCGCGTAGTCGGCCGCCGCGAGGAGCGCGCTCTTGCTCGGTCCGTCGGGGAACGGCGCGATGGACTCGGCGGCGCGCGCGACGTGCTCGCGGGCGCGGCGGTTCGTGTCGGCGATGCCGTGGTGCCGCTCGACCAGCTCCACCACCGGGGCGAGCTCGTCGGCGCCCAACACCTGATCGACCGCCACGATGCCTTCCGCCTGGAGCTCGGCGGCGCGGCGCGCGGCGGTCTTCAGCACGGCCGCGACGGCGTCGCGCTCGGCGGCCGTCGCACGCTTCAACGTCAGCAGCAGCGGGAGCGTCACCTTGCCTTCGCGCACGTCGGTGTACGGGCTCTTGCCCAGCTCCGCCTCGCTCGCCGAATAGTCGAGCGCGTCGTCGCGCAGCTGGAAGGCGAGGCCGAACTCGCGGCCATACTGCGCGAGGCGCCGGCGTTCGGCGCGCGTGACGCCGGCCAGGATCGCACCCGCCTCCGCCGCAGCCGCGATCAGCGACGCGCTCTTGCGGTCGATCACCGTGTAGTAGTGCGCCTCGGTCACTTCGGGGTCGAAGCTGCGCTCGAGCTGGATCAGCTCGCCCTCCGACATGCGGCGGATCGTGTCGGAGAAGATCGACAGGATGTCGATGTTGCCGTCCTCGACGATCATCGAGGAGGCGCGCGCGTAGAAGTAGTCGCCGACGAGCACCGCGCGGCGGTTGCCCCAGATCGCTCGCGCCGCTTCCTTGCCGCGGCGCAGCGTTGCGAGATCGACGACGTCGTCGTGGAGCAGCGTCGCGGTGTGGAGCAGCTCGATCGCGGCGGCGATCTGCACGCGCCGCGGCCCGTCGTAGCCGCACATCTCGGCGGCGAGCATCACGAGCAGCGGACGCAGGCGCTTTCCACCGCTCGAGAGCACGTGATCGCCGATCGCGCCGATCAGGGCGTGATCGCCGGAGATCGCCTCGCGCATCGTGCGCTCGACGTGCTCGAGGGCGGGAGCGCTGCGCTTCAGCGCGGCAGCGAGGGCGGCAGGCGGCGGAGCAGCGCGTTCGGTCATTAGGTTTCAGACTACCTCGGCGGGCGCCGCGCGCGCAACGGGAAAGGCGAAAAAAGTCCTGCAAAGACGGGCGGTTAACTCGCAGTCACGGGCGTGAACGACAGACGTTCGCGGCGCGCGGGACGAGGCGTGCTTAGCCGCGCCGCGCGGCGCTTCAAGGCGAGCGCGCGGGCTCGCTGTGCCCCGGCCGCGGCGTACCGCTCGTCGCTTGTCGGCGAAGCCACGCCACCGCCGTCGCGACGTCCGGCACGCCGATCGCCTCGGCGCCGCCCGCACCGGATCCGGCGAGCTGCGCCGGCACGAGCACGCGCTTGAAGCCGAGGCGCGCGGCCTCGCGGAGCCGCTGCTCGATGCGCCCGACGCGGCGCACTTCGCCGCCGAGACCGATCTCGCCGCAGGCCGCGACGTCGCTCGGCAGCGGGAGATCGAGCCGGCTCGAGGCGATCGCCATCGCGACCGCGAGGTCCGCGGCCGGCTCGCTTATGCGCATGCCGCCCACCACGTTCACGAACACGTCGCGCGAGAGCAGGTCGACGTCGGTGCGGCGGTCGAGCACCGCGAGCAGCAGCGCGACGCGCCCGTCGTCGACGCCGAGGCACGTGCGCCGCGCGGTGCCGTAGCCCGCGGGCGCGACCAGCGCCTGTACTTCCAGCAGCAGCGGCCGCGTGCCCTCGATCACGGGCATCACGCACGAGCCCGGCGCACCGGCCTGGCGCTCGGCGAGGAACAGCTCGCTCGGGTTCTCGACGGCGACGAGGCCCTTCTCTTCGTGCGTGAAGACGCCGAGCTCGTCCGTCGCGCCGAAACGATTTTTCGTCGCGCGCAGGATCCGATAGGGATGCCCGCGATCGCCTTCGAAGGTGAGCACGACGTCGACGAGGTGCTCGAGCACGCGCGGGCCCGCGAGCGCACCGTCCTTCGTGACGTGGCCGACGAGCACGAGCGGCGCGCCCTGGGACTTCGCCGTCGCCGCGAGCAGCGCCGCGCTCTCGCGCACCTGCGTCACCGAGCCCGGCGCCGACTCGGCGCGATCGGTGCGCAGCGTCTGCACCGAGTCCACCAGCACGAGCTTCGGGCGCGCGTCCTGCCACGGCGCCGCCAGCGCCTCGACCCGCGTCTCTGCGATCGCGAGTAGCGCCTTCGGCACGGCGCCGAGCCGCGCTGCGCGCAGACGCACCTGCTCGAGGCTCTCCTCGCCGCTCACGTAGAGCACCGTGCCGTGGGCGGCGGCGACGTTCGCGGCGAGCTGCAAGCACAGCGTGCTCTTCCCGATGCCCGGCTCGCCGCCGAGCAGCACGACGCTGCCGGGCACGAGCCCGCCGCCGAGCACGCGATCGAGCTCGGCGATGCCGGTCCCGAGCCGCGGGTGCGCTTCGGCGTCGATCTCGACGAGCGGCCGCGCGCGGCCACTCGGTGCCGTCGCTGGCGCGACGAGCGTCGCGGGCGCGGCCGCCGGCGGACCGCCTACGCTCTCCTCCTCGAAGGAGTCCCACGCGCCGCAGCCGGGGCAGCGGCCGACCCAGCGCGGCTGCTGGGTTCCGCATGCGTTGCAGACGAAGATCGAGCGCGCTTTGGCCATGGGAGGTGCCTGCGAGGGACCGGGTGGCGCATGCTAACTCGCGCGAGCGGCTGGGTCGCTCGGAGGAAAGCACGATGGGACGGATCTACGACTTCTACGAGAAGCGCGTGTTCCCGCGCGCACTCGACGCGCTGATGAGCGGCATGAGCGAGCTGCGGCCCGGCGTGCTCTCGGGCGCCCACGGCGAGGTGCTCGAGATCGGCTTCGGGACGGGCCTCAACCTCGCCCACTATCCGCCGGGCGTCGCGCGGCTCACCACGGTGGATCCGATGGACGCGCTGCCCGAGCGCGTGCAGGCGCGCATCGCCGCGGCTCCCTTTCCGGTGGACGTGCACCACCTGCGCGCCGACGGACGCCTGCCCTTCGACGCCGCGCGCTTCGACTGCGCCACGATCACCTGGACGCTGTGTACGATCCCGGATCCGGTGGCCGCGCTGCGCGAGGTGCATCGCGTGTTGAAGCCAGGAGCCACGCTTCACTTCATCGAGCACGGCCGCAGCGACGATCCGGCGACCGCGCGCTGGCAGGACCGCTGGAATCCGATCCATCGCGTGCTCGCCTGCGGCTGCAACGTGAACCGCCGCATCGACGCGATCGTGCGCGAGAGCGGCTTCGCGCTCGAGAAGCTCGATCGCTTCCTGGCCGACGGCGCACCGCGCATGCTGGGCGAGATGTACCGGGGCGTCGGCCTGCGGAGCTGAGCGCGGGCTAGATCCCCGCGCCGAGGTCGATGCCGGCGTCCTGTCGGCCCGACTGCGCCTCCACCAGGTTCGCGACCGCGGGCGCATGAGGCGGCGGCACGGGGCCGCTGCCGCACAGCAGGTTCGCGGGCACCGATTCGGCCATGCGCTTCGGCGTCTCGAGCTTCAGCGCCGCCATGATCGCCACGAACTCCGCTTCGCTCTTCGCGAGGCCGAGCCGCGGGTTCCAGCGCTTCTCCTCGGCGACGGTCGTGACGCTGCGGCCTCGGTAGTCGTGGGCCGGGTAGAGCAGCGTGTCGTCGGGTAGGGCGAACAGGCGCTCGCGCACCGAGCGGAACAGCTTGCGCGAATCGCCCTGTTGGAAATCGGTGCGCCCGCAACCGCGGATCAAGAGCGCGTCGCCGGTGAAGGCCATGCGCGCGCTCGCGCAGTGGTAGGACGTGCAGCCGTTCGTGTGGCCGGGCGTCGCCAGCGCGCGCAGCGCGAGGCCCCCGACCTGGAGCGAGTCGCCGTCCGCCAGCGCGAGGTCGGCGCAGCCCACCCCCGCCGCCGCGCCGACCGCAGCGCGCGAGCCGAGCTGCTCGCGCAGCAGCGAGGCGCCGGTGATGTGGTCCGCGTGGACGTGGGTCTCGAGCGTGAAGCGCAGCGTCAGGCCGAGCTCGCCGACGAGCGCGGAGTCGCGCGCCACCTGCTCGCGCACGGGGTCGATCAGCACGGCCTCGCGGGTGGCATCGTCCGCGAGCAGGTACGTGTAGCTGGACGTCTCCGCGTCGAAGAGTTGGCGGAAGATCATGCGCCTCCCTCGCGGCGCCAGACGCGCCGACCGCTGATCCAGGTTTCGGCGATCCCGCCGTCGGCGCCGATCATCGCGAAGTCCGCCCGGGCGCCGGGCCGCAGGCTGCCCCGCTCCCGCTCGATGCCCAGCACCCGCGCGGGCGCGAGGGTGAGCGCGCGCACCGCGGCCAGGCGGCTCAGCGCCCCGAACGCCTGGGCGTTCGCGAGCGCGCGGTCGAGCGTGAGGCGCGAGCCCGCGAGCGTTCCGTCGGCTAGGCGCAGCGCCGCGCCGTCGTCGCGAACGGCGCCGGCCCCGAAGCTCGGAAACGTGTTCGCATGCTCGGAAGTCGTGGGGATCGCAACGTTGTCCGTGATCAGCGCAAGTCGATCGCCCTTCGCTCGCGCGGCCGCCCGAAGCGCCGCCGGATGGACGTGGACGCCGTCGCAGATCAAGTCGCAGCTGACGCGATCGTCGCCGAGCGCGACGCCGATCAGCCCGGGTGCGCGGTGGTGGAAGGCGCCCATGGCATTGAACAGGTGCGTGACGTGACGCGCACCGGCGCCGATCGCGCGCTCGCACGTCGCGGCGTCGGCGAGGCTGTGCCCGAGCGACGCGACGATCCCGCGGCGGGCGAGGACGGCGAGGAGCGCGCTGGCGCCCTCCGCTTCGGGCGCGAGGGTGACGAGGCGCGCGTGGCCCTCGGACCGATCGAGCAACTCCGCGTCCGCGTCGCGATACGGCCGGATGCCCGACTTCGGTTGTGCGCCCGCCGCCTCGGGCCGAATCCACGGGCCTTCGAGGTGGAGCCCGAGGGCCGCCGCGCGGTCGACCGGGGCACCCTGCGCGTCGGCCGCCCGAGCCCAGGCGGAGACGTGGGCGCGAAGCTCCGCGGCGGGCCAGGTGACGGTGGTCGGCAGGAAGCCGGTCACGCCGGTCGGGAGCAGCGCAAGCCCCGCCCGCGCGAGCGCTGCGGCCGCCTCGGCCGGCGGGGTGAAGATGAGCGCACCGTGGTAGTGCAGGTCGAGGAAGCCCGGCGCAAGCATCAGTCCGGCCAGTGCGACGCGGCGCGCGTCGGCCGGCGGCGCGGCGCCGGGCGCGAGTCGCGACGCGATGCGGCCGCCCTCGACGACGAGTGCGCCCGCGCACTCGTCGGGTTCGTCCGGGTCGAGCAGGCGAACGGGTTCCAGGACGATGCGTTCCATCAGCGCGCAGTCTATCGGCAAGCGGCTCGCAGCCGCGCGCCTTCAAGCCGGCGCGCTTCCTCGCCGATCAGTCTCCGATGGCCGAGCTCGGCGCCGACACCGAAAGCGATCTGCACCTGCTCGACGTGAAGCTCAAACAGCTTCGCATGGAGTACGAGCAGTACTTCCTCGGCGCCCGCAAGCGCGAGCCCGCGCAGCTGCGCGGCGAAGTGAACAAGGTCGTCGCCCACTACGCCAACGCGCCGATCCGCAACACCGCACTGCGCTTCCTCTTCAACAACCTGCGCGCGCGTTACTTCACCCACAAGCGGCTGTGGGACGAGACGTGCCGGAAGATCGAAGAGGGCACGTACGAGCGGCACCTGTTCCAGGCCGAGCTCCACGAGCGCGAGCGCGCGGAGCGGCGCAAGAAGATGCCCGCGAGCGCGAAGGCGAACCCGGCCCCGGGCGGCGAGGACGTGCTGTTCGCCGAATACGTGGACGCGCGAGCGAAGAGCGGTCAGGGCTCGGCGGGCCTCACGCGCGACAAGTTCGCCGCGCTGCTGCGCCAGCAGGAAGATGCGATCCGCACGAAGTTCGGCGCCGCGCAGGTCAAGTTCCGCGTCGTGCTCGAGGACGGCCGCGCGAAGCTGAAGGCGACGCCGGTCAAGGGCTGAGTTGTGGATCGAAGATTGTTTCTTCTCTCTGTGAAGCTCCCGCCGCAGCA
>CAZCTH010000184.1:0-7400 GCA_964501435.1 uncultured Spirochaetales bacterium
CGCGCGCGCGCGAGCGCGTGTTCCGCGCCGTGCGCGGCGCCGCACTGCGCGTCGAGAGCGCGGCGCGCTTCGCCGGCGTCGACTGGGCGCGGAGCGTCGCCTTCACCGAAGACGTGAACACGCAGCCGGGCGTGTGGATCAACCTCGCGGGCCGCGAGGCGGCCGGCTGCGTCGCACCCGCGGACTACGAGCGCGTGCGCGACGACGTGATCGCCGCGCTGCGCGACTGGAAGCTGCCGGATTCGAGCGAGCCGGTGGTCGCGCGCGCGCTGCGCCGCGAGGAGATCTATCAGGGCCCGCACGTCGGCCGCGCGCCCGACGTCGTGCTCGAGCTCGCGCAGACGGGCGGCTACGGAGTCGCGCTCGTGCCCACGCCGTGGGGCGAGGGCGCCGGCCCGAGCGTGCGCCGGCTCGGCGCCCACGAGCTCGCGGGCGGCAAGGGGCGAGGCATGAACGGCGTGCACACGCCGCTCGGGATCTGGATCCAGGCGAACGCGGGCGACGCGCACGGCGCGCTCGGCCCCGCCTCGATCGTGGACACCGCGCCGACGATCTTGCGCGCGATGGGCCTCCCGTTCGACGCGCTCGACGGCCACGCGCTCGGCGCCGAGCGCCGCGCGTACTCCGCCGCGGAAGAGGCGCTGGTCGCGGAGCAGCTGCGCAAGCTCGGGTATCTCGAGTGAGCGAGCATCGCCCGCGCACCGCGCGCCACGCACTGCGCGACGTCGGCGCCGCCGCACTCTGGGCGCTCGGCACAACGCGCCCCGCGCGCGCCGCCCGCGGCGCGCTCACGATCGTGACCTTCCACCGCGTGCTCGAGCCGCACGAGATCGCCGAGTCGCCGCTGCCCGGCCTGTGCGTCACGCCGCGCTTCCTCGACGGCGCGCTCGCGTTCTTCGCACGCCACTACCGCTGCCTGACCGCGAGCGAGGCCGTGCGCGCGTTCGTGCGCGGCGACGCGGGCGAGCGGCCGCTGCTCGCCGTCACCTTCGACGACGGGCGTGCGGACGGCTTCGCGAACGCGCGCCCGCTGCTCGCGAAGCACCGCGTGCCGGCGACGTTCTACGCCGTCGCGAACGCGGTGGACGCCGCCGAGCCGCTCTGGCCCGACGCGCTCGCGCTCGAGGTCGCGGCGCTCGCGAAGCGCGGCGGCGAGGGCCGCGTCGAGCTCGCGCGGATCTTCGGCGCGCAGGTGCCCGACGCGGCGCGCGACGCCGAGCTGCCGAAGCTCGCCGCGAACTGGGCGAAGGCGTGGCCCATGGCGCGCATCGAGGGCGCGCTCGTGCGCCTGCGCGGCGCGACCGGCGGCGCGGCGCTGCCGCGCTGGGAGCGCGCGATGCGCTGGGCGGAGCTCGCCGCCCTCGCGCGGGAGGGCCACGAGATCGGCTGCCACTCGGCGAGCCACGCGATCCTGCTGCAGGAGTGCGCGCCGGACTTCACGGCCGAGTGCGCGGGCGCGAAGCGCACGCTCGAGGCGAAGCTCGGCATCCCGGTCCCGAGCTTCTGCTACCCGTCGGGCCTGTACGACGAGAGCGCGCTCGCGGCCGTCGCCGCCGCCGGCTTCGAGAACGCGACCACGACGCGCAGCGGCGTGAACCGCGCCGGCGCCGCGCCGTTCGAGCTGCGGCGCGTGGACGTGGACGGCGCGCTGAACGCGACGCGCGCCGGCGACGCCGCGCCGAGCGTGCTCGCCTGGCGGCTCGCGCGGAGCGCGTCGTGAAGACCCTCGCCGTCGTCGTCTCGCACTATCCCGCGCTCTCGCACTCGTTCGTGCGGCGCGAGGTCGCGGCGTTGCGCGCCCTGGGCGTGCCGGTGCAGGCGTGCAGCCTGCACCGCGCCGACCCGAGCGCATTGGTCGCGGAAGCGGACCGCGAAGAGGCCGCGCGCACGCTCGCGGTGCAGCCCGTGCGCGCGAGCGCCGTGCTGCGCGCCGCGATCGCCGGCGCCACGCGGGGCTCCGAGCTGCGGCGCGCGCTCGCGACCGCGCGCGCGGGCGGAACCAAGAGCGCACTGCACCCCCTCTTCTATTTGGCCGAGGCGCACGTGCTGGCCGCGGACCCGGCGCTCGCGAACGTCGGGCACGTCCACGCGCACTTCGCGAACGCCGGCGGCGAAGTGGCGCTGATCGCGAGCCGGCTCACGGGGGCCAGCTTCAGCCTCACGTTGCACGGCTTCTCCGACCTCGAGCAGACGCACCCGACGCGGCTCGCCGCGCTCGTGAGCGAAGCCGCCTTCGTCGCGTGCGTCACGGACGCGATGCGCGAGGCCGTGGCAACGCGCGTGCCCGGCTCGCGGAGCAAGCTGCACGTCGTGCGCTGCGGCCTCGACGAAGCGGGCCTCGCGCCCGCACCGCGCACGGCGCCGCCCGGCGCGAGCGCGAAGCTGCGACTGCTCCACGTCGGGCGGCTCTCGCACGAGAAGAACCAGGCGCTGCTGCTCGAAGCCTTCGGCGACGCCGTCGCGCGGGGCCTCGACGCCGAGCTTCGCGTCGTGGGCACCGGGCCCGAGCTGGATGCGCTCGCCCGGATTCTCGTCATGCGTCGCCTCGGCGGGCGTGCGGCACTCGTCGGCCCGCTCGCGGGCGCCGCGCTCACCGCCGAATACGCCGCGGCCGACGCGTTCGTGATGTCGAGCCGCATGGAGGGCCTGCCGGTCGTGCTGATGGAGGCCTTCGCGCAGGGCGTGCCGTGCATCGCGCCCGCCGTGGGCGGCATTCCCGAGCTCGTCACGGACGCGAACGGCTGGCTGTTTCCCGCCGGCGATCGCGACGCCCTGGCCGCCCGCCTGCTCGCGGCGGCCCGCGAGCGCGCGGGACTCGCCGAGCGCGGCGCCCGCGGGCGCGCGGCCGTGCTCGCCGCCCACGACGTGCGCAAGACGGCCGCCGCGCTGCGCGACCTGATCGCGCCGCGGCTCGCGTCGTAGACTCGCGGCCGTGCGCCTCGCACTGCTCGCCGCATTCCGCTTCCCCGCGCCGCAAGGGTCGCAGCGCTACGCCGACGAGCAGGCGCGCGCGCTCGCCGAGGCGGGCGCGAGCGTGACGCTCTTTTGTTACGGGCGCGGCGACGGCCGCGACACCGGCGCGCTGCCGGTCGTGCGCAGCGCGCCGTGGCTCGCGCCGGCGCGGCCCTCGGCGCGGCTCGACCTCCGCAAGCTGCCCTCCGACGCCTCGCTGATGCGCGCGCTCGTGCGCGCGCATCGCGCCGCGCCGTTCGACGCCGTGCTCGCGCACAACGCCGAGGCCGCGCTGCTCGCGCTCGCGCTGCGGCCGCTGCTGCGCGTGCCGGTGGTGTACGTGGCGCACACGCTCTGGGAGGTCGAGCTGGCGGCGTACCTGCCGAGAGCGCGCGCCGTCGCGGGCGCGACGCGTGCGCCCGGCGCCGCGCTCGACCGCCTGCTCGCACGCCGCGCCGATGCGACGCTCGTGCTCTCGCGCGCCGCCGAGGCGGCGCTGCGCCCGCACGCGCGCGGCCCCTTCATGCGCATCCCTCCCGGCTGGACGCGCGAGCGCGCGCCCGACGCCGACGAGGTCGAGGACGTGTGCCGCCGCCACGGCCTCGCGCCCGGCGAGTTCGCGATCTACACCGGCAACCTCGACGGTTATCAGGACCTGCCCGACCTCGACGCCGCTGCCGCGCAGCTCGGGCCCCGCCCCCTCGTCGTCGCCACCCACGACTCGCGGCGCGCGGCGCTGCGCCACCTGCGCGTGCTGCGGGTCGCGTCGCCCGAGGAATCGCGCCTCCTCACCTACGGCGCGCGGCTCGCCCTCGTGCCGCGGCGCCACGTCGGCGGCTTCCCGATCAAGCTGCTCCAGTACATGGAGGCGGCGCGCGCGATCGTGGCGCGCGGCCCGCTGGCCGACACGCTCGCGCACGGCGAATCCGGCTGGCTGCTGGAACGCGACGCGAGCGCGGGCGACCTCGCCGCCGCGATCGCGCGGGTGTACGACGACGGCGCGCTCGCGGCGCGGCTCGGCGCAGGCGCCGAGCGCGTGCTCGCGAAGGCGCACGACTGGCCGGCGCTGGCGCTCGACACGCTCGACCTCACCCGCGAGGCGATCGCGCGGGCGCGCTGAGCGGCGCGCGCCTCAGCCGCGCGCGGGCGGCTTCAGCGCAATCGTCGCCGCCATGCACGCGAGCGAGGCGAAGAACGCGAGGCCGATCAGCGCGGTGAGCAGCTCGGCCGAGTAGTTCGTGTGGAAGTCTTCGCCGGGCGGCGCGAACACCTTCCCGAAGAAGCTCGAGTAGAGCATGCCGGCGTTCGCGCCCCAGGCCGCGGCGAGCGCGGCGCGGCGGCGCAGGTCGCCGGCGCGGAACCAGAGCGAGGCGGCGATCACGCCGCCGCCGATCCACACGTCGTCGAGCACGAAGGCGAGCGGCCGCCCCTGCCCCCAGCTCCGCAGCAGCTCGCCGGCGATCAGGAGCGAGCCGTGGAGCACGCCGAGCGCGCGCAGGACGCGCTCGGCCGTGCTCCGCGGCGTGGAGTCCATCGGCTCAGGCAGTCCGCTTGCCGGCTTCGCGCACGACCTCGTTCTTGCCGTCGTGGAACACCGTGCGGCCGATCGCGCTGGTCTGGCCCGAGTCGACGACGAGCGTGTGTGCCGTGACGTAGCGCGCCTCTTCGCTCGCGAGGTAGAGCAGCGCGTTCGCGATGTCGCTCGGCATGCCCGCGATCCCGAGCGAGGTGCCCTTCGCGATCTGCGCCTCGGTCTTGCCGAGATCGTTCGGGTCGCCCGTGATCACCGACGACGTCATGGCCGTGACGGTGTTGCCCGGCGCGACCGCGTTCACGCGGATGCCGTAGGGCGCGAGCTCCGAGGCGACCGACTTGGTGAGGCCGACGACGCCGTGCTTGGCGGCGGTGTAGGCGTGCGGACCGAGGCCGCCGACCACGCCGGCGGTGCTCGCGATCGAGAGGATCGAGCCGGTCTTGCGCGGCGTCATCACGCGCGCGGCGTGCTTCATGCCGAGGAAGACGCCGCGCAGCAGCACGGAGATCGTGGCGTCCCAGGCCTCGGCGGTCGTGCTCGCGATCGGACCGACCGCGCCGACGATGCCGGCGTTGTTCACCATGACGTCGAGCTGGCCGAACGCGGAGACCGCGAGGTCCACCGCCGCCGCGACGTCGTTCTCCTTGGTCACGTCGCAGCGGATGAAGCGCGCGGCCTCGCCGAGCTCGGCGGCGACCTTGCGGCCCGCTTCCTCCTGGAAGTCCGCCACCACGACGCGCGCGCCGTTCTTCACGAACGTGCGCGCCGTCTCGGCGCCGATGCCCGAGGCCGCGCCCGTCACCACCGCCACCTTGCCTTCGAGTCGTCCGCTCATCGCTGCTCCTCCGCGCCGCTCGGGCGCTCGTATCGGGTGTGTTCGGTGCGCGAAAGCAACTCGCCGCCGCGCTTCAGCTCGAATTCCACCGGCGGGCCCGGGGCCGCGTCGGCGAAGCACATCGTGAGGGACGCGCCCTCGGGCTGGGCGACGACGTAGCGCCAGCCCGGCATCGCGCCCAGCGCGGAGCGGCACTCGGCGCGCTCGCGCGAGGCCTTGTCCGCCGGAAAGAGCGCGTGGTCGCGCAGCTCGCCCCACTTCGCGGTCGACTCCTGCGGCGGCGCGCTCGGCGCGCCCTTCGCGTCGAGGGCCTCGCTGCGAATCGTCACCGACTCCGGCGTCGCCGCGACCACCGTCATCCGCACCGACGACTCCGCGCCGGCTTCGACCGTCTTCATCTCGACCCGCATGCCCGGCTGCCAGGCATCGCGAATCTGCTCCGCGCTGAACGGCGTCGGCAGCGTGGCCGGCGGCGCGGGCGGCGCGTCCGCGAGTGCCGCGGCGGCGCAGGCGGCGAGCGCGAACGGAGCGAGGAATCGGCTTCGCGTCACGGCAAGGCTCCCTGTTCGAGAATGGCGCCCAGCCGCGCGACGCTCGCGTCTTCGAGCGCCGCGCACGCCGCGAGCGTTTCGCGCGCCGAGGCGTCGAGGCCGGGCGCCGCGCCGATCGCGCGCCACGCGGCGCCGCCTTGTCGCTCGGCCGACGCCTGCAGCGCGAGCTGCTCGCGCAGGGCGAAGGGCGCGAACGTGGCGTCGTACAGCGCGAGCGCGTCCGGCAGCAGCGCGGCGACGTCGCCCTGCTGCGCGGCGCTCAGCGGGAAGAGGCGCTCGGCGCGTTCGGCGATTTCCTCCTCGCTGCGCGCGCACGCGAGCAGCGCGTCGGCGTGGCGGGGCGCCTGCGCCGCCCACGCGCGGTAGCGCTGCGCGGCGGCGCGCTCGAGGCGCGCGAGGAAAACCGCGCGCGCGGGCCCCTCGAGCTTGCCGAGCAGCGGCGCCAGCAGCGCTCCCACGTTGGGCAACTTCGCCGCGTCGCTCACCGCAGGCCGCCGCTCGGCGCCGGGATCGCGCGCTGGTTGTAGAGCATCTTGCGCAGCGCCTCCTGCTCTTCCTTCGAGAGCGAGGCGGGGTCCATGCGGAGGTCCGCTCCGACCGCCATGCCGCGCTGCACGCCCGGGCGCGCCGAGAGCTCCGTGTGCCAACGCTTCAGGTACTCGAACTCGGCGAGATCGGAGCCGTACGCCTTCGGATCGAAGAGCCACGGATAACAGATCATGTCGGCGATCGTGTAGGCGTCGCCCGCGAGGTAGCGGCGGCCGTAAAGCCGGTTGTTGAGGACGCCGCACAGGCGATGCACCTCGTCGCTGAAGCGGCGCACCGCGTAGCTCTGGTCGCCCTGTGAATCGCCGAGCCGGCGGAAGTGGCCGCACTCGCCGGTCTTCGGGCCCTGGTTCGCCATCTGCCAGACCACCCACTGCTGCACCTCGGCACGGCCGCGCAGGTCCTGCGGGATGAACTTCCCCGTCTTTTCGGCGAGGTAGAGCAGGATCGCGCCCGACTCGAACACCGAGAGCGGCGGGCCGCCGTCGGCCGGCGCGTGATCGACGAGCAGCGGCATGCGGTGATTGGGGTTCCACCTCAGGAACTCCGGCTTGAACTGGTCGCCGCGCCCGATGTTGCAGGGCACGAGCCGGTACGGGATCCCGGCTTCTTCGAGCAGGATCGTGACCTTCTTGCCGTTCGGCGTGGGCCAGTAGTGAAGGTCGAGCATCGCGGCCTCCTCGGCGTCGGGCGCGGGTGAGGCGGCACTCTATCGCGAACGGGGGCGCTTTCCGGGAACGTTCGCGCGGCGCCTGCCGGGCCGCGCGAGCCAGAAGCGTTAGCCTGCGCGCCCACATCGGTCCGCGACCACCCCACCCCGCGCGCGCGGAGCGGGGCGGTCGTGCATTCACGGATCGCCCAGTGACCCAGCCCCACGAAAGTCCGCGTCTCGTCGAGCTCGCCGCGCGCCTCGCGGGGCGCACGGCGCCCGCGCGCCTGGTCGGGCTGCCCAGCTACCAGACGCTGACCAACTGGATGGCTC
>CAZCTH010000185.1:0-7226 GCA_964501435.1 uncultured Spirochaetales bacterium
GGCGCGCGCGAGCTCGCGCGCCTCGCGCGCCGCTGCCTCGCGCTGCTCGCGCCGGTGCACCGCCACCTGCTCGCGCTCGGCGCCGGATTCGGCGGGCTCGCCCTGCTCTTCTTCCCGGTCGGCGTCTTTCTGTTCGACCTGGTCTGGACGCGCGCCCTCGAGGGCGCACCGCTCACTCCCCTCGCGGCCCGACTCCTCGGCCTCGCGGCCGAGGCGGCGCCGAGCCCAGAGCTGCGGCGCGAGCTGCTGCGCGCGGTCGCGATCGGCGCACTCGCGACGGTCCTCGTCACGCCGCTCTTCCTCGCGCTCTACTACTACCAGGTCTGGATCCTCCAGCGCGTGAACCAGTCGCTGCGCGTACGGCTGGTCGAGCGGCTGCAGCTGCTCTCGCTGCGCTTCCATGCGAAGCAACCGATCGGCGACGCGATGTACCGCGCGCTCCAGGACAGCGCGATGGCGACGCAGCTCGTCGAGCTGCTGGTGATGGTCCCGGCCGCGGGCGTCGCGCGCTTCGTGTTCGCGGTCGCGATCAGCGCGCTGTTCTCGTGGCAGCTCGCGGCGCTGCTGGTCGCGCTGGTGCCGACCTCGCTGTGGCTCGCCGCGCGCTTCGCCCCGCCGCTGCGCGCGCGCTTTCGCGCGGCGCGCGAGGCGCAGAGCGCGCTCACCTCGCGCGTGCAGGAGACGCTCGCCGGGATCCGCGTCCTCAAGGCCTACGGCGCCGAGCGCTTCGAGCAGGCGCGCTTCGAGGCCGCGAGCGCGGGCGCCTTCGGCGCCGCCTACGCCGCACGCGCGCTCTACGTGCAGTACGCCATTGCGCTGTTCTGGGCGAGCGCCGTCGCACTGATCGCGGGGGGCGCGTGGCTCGCGCTGCGCACCGCGGGCGCCGCAGCCATCCCCGGCCTGGACGCGCTCGGCCTCGGTTCGCTCGGCCTCGGCGTCTTCACCCTCGCCACGTTCAACTACGCGAAGCTGCGCTTCGGCGACGGCGCGAGCTCGCTGCGCCAGTTGCTGCGAACGCTCGGGCGCGCGCAGGACGTCGCCATCGGCCTCGACCGCGTGTTCGAGCTGCTCGACGTGGAGGCGGACGTGCAGGACGCCCCCGGCGCGCGCGACTTCGGCACGCTGCGCGAGGGGCTGCGCTTCGAGAACGTCGCCTTCGCGTACGACGCGGGCCGCGCCGTGCTCGAGGACGTGAGCTTCGACGCGCCCGCGGGCAGCGTGATCGCGGTCGTCGGCGCGACCGGCGCGGGCAAGAGCACGCTGCTCTCGCTCGCACTGCGGCTCGCGGATCCGCAGCGCGGCCGCATCGCGGTGGACGGCGCGGACCTGCGCACGCTGTCCCTCGCGAGCTGGCGCGGTGCGACGGCGATCGCGCTGCAGGAGAACCTGCTCTTCAAGGCGACGATCGCGGAGAACATCCGCTGGGCCGCGCCCGGCGCGAGCGATGCCGCGGTGCGCGAGGCGGCGCGGGTCGCGTGCGCCGACGAGTTCGTCGCGCGCCTGCCCGAGGGCTACGCGACGCCGCTCGGCGAGCGCGGCGCGAAGCTCTCGACCGGACAGCGCCAGCGCCTCTCGCTCGCGCGCGCCCTCGCGAAGCAGCCCCAGGTGCTCTTCCTCGACGAGCCCACCGCGTCGCTGGACGTCGAAACCGAGCGACGCGTGCTCGAGAACCTGCGCGCCTGGGCCCGCGGCCGCCTCGTGTTCCTCGTGACCCATCGCCTCGCGACGGTGCGCCACGCGACGCAGATCCTCGTGCTCGCGGAGGGCCGCATCGCGGAGCGCGGGACGCACGACGAGTTGCTCGCTCGCGGCGGCGCCTATGCACGGCTGCTCGCCCACGACCTCGGCCATGCGCCCAGCGCCGGCGAGGCGGCCGACGCATGAGCGGCCTCGTCGCGACCTTCCGCCTGTTCGGGCGCGCGCTGGCCTACGTCGCTCCGGCGAAGGGCGCGTTCGCGGTCAAAGGCGCGCTGATGCTCGCGGCCGCGCTGCCGCTGCTGCTCCTGCCGTGGCCCGTGAAGATCGTCGTCGACCACGTGATCGAGGGCATTCCCTTCGGCGCCCAGCCGCTCGCCCATCCGGCCTTCATCGATGTGCTGTTCGCGCCCTTTGCGGGCTCGCCCGAGTCGCTGCTGTTCGCGAGCGTCGTCTTCCAGGTCGTGCTCGCGCTCCTCGTCGGCGCCGTCGGCATGAGCGCGACCGAGCGCAGCCAGGCCGACGCCCAGCTCTCCGGCGGCTTCGATCGCGCCTCGCGCACGGAGAACGAGGCCAACGAGGGCGAGAGCGCGGCGAGCGGCCTGATCGGCCTCGCCGACGCGCTGTTCACTTTGCGCCTCACGCAGCGCCTCAACCATCACTACCGCTCCGCGGTGTTCGCGCGGCTCCAGCGCCTGCCGCTGCGCGCCTTCGACGACGAGAGCGTCGGCGACGCGCTCTTCCGCACGCTCTACGACACGCCGGCGCTCACGCAGGCCGTCTACCGCATCGCGCTCTCGCCCCTCGCGTCGGGCATCTTCGGTGTGTGCGTGGTGCTCGCGATGAACGCGACCTTCGGCGCGCACCCGCTGCTCGCGCAGCTCGGCGCGGGACTGCTCGCCGTCGCGTTCCTCAGCTCGCTGCCGTTCGCCGCCGCGATGCGGCGGCGCGCCGAGCGCGCGCGCGCGAGCGGCGCGAGCGCGGCTGCGACGCTCGAAGAGGGGCTGCACAACGTGCTCGCGGTGCAGGCGCTCGGCACCGGCGCGCAGGAACGCGCGCGTTACGACCGCGCGAGCTGGGACGCCTTCGCGAGCTATCGCGGCGAGATGGCGCTCGGCATGGGCGCGTTCGTGGCGGGCCTCTTGCCGGGCGCGGCGCTCGTCGCCGTCGCATTCTTCCACGTCGGCGGCCTCGTGATCGACGGCGCGCTCTCGCGCGGCGACTTCGTGCTGCTGCTCGCGTACTTCGGATTGCTCGCCTTCGCGTGCATCGACGTCGGCGCGCTCTGGCTGCGCTTGCAAGACGCCGCCGCCGGCCTCGAGCGCGTGTTCGCCCTGATGGACCTGCCCGGCGAGAGCGACCGCACCGGCGGCGCTCCCGTCGCGCCGCTGCGGCGCGAGTTGTCGCTCGAGGGCGTCGCCGTCGCGCTGCCGAACGGAGCGCACCTGCTCGAGGGCGTGACGCTCGCGCTGCGCCCCGGCCGCATCACCGCGCTGGTCGGGGCCGCGGGCGCGGGCAAGACGACGCTCGCGTACCTGCTGCCGCGCTTCCTCGCGCCCAGCGCCGGGCGCGTCACGTGGGACGGCGCCGATCTCGCGACGCTCGACCTCGAGGCGCTGCGCCAGCAGATCGCCTTCGTGTTCCAGGAGACGCAGCTCTTCGACGCCACGATCGCGGAGAACCTGCGGCTCGCGAAGCCCGCCGCCAGCGACGCGGAGCTGTGGCGCGCGCTCGCGCTCGCGGGCGCCGACGGCTTCGTGCGCGCGCTACCCGCGGGCCTGGCGACGCCACTCGGCCGCGGCGGTGCCGCGCTCAGCGTGGGCCAGCGCCAGCGCCTCTCGATCGCGCGCGCCCTCGTGCGCGACGCCTCGCTGCTCATCCTCGACGAGCCCACCAGCGCGCTCGATCCCGAGACCGAGCAACGCCTCGTCGCGACGATCCGCGAGGCCGCGAAGACCCGCGCCGTGCTCGTGATCGCGCACCGCCTCAGCACGATCCGCGATGCCGACGAGGTGTGGCGCGTCGCCGAAGGGCGCGTCGTGCGAGACTCCCCCGGCAACGCCGGCTGAACTCGGGGACGTTGGTTCACGAACGGCGCGTGGAACTTCACGGGGACGTTGGTTCACGACGGGCGCGGGAACCTCGCGGGCGGGCGCTCCCCCCCTGCGTTCGTCAGCTCTTGAACGAACGTCCCCGGGCTTTCGCGAACGAACGTCCCTGTGCGCCGAGCTTGGGCGGCGGCTTCACGCTCTGCTTGTCGCGCATCGTGGAGAGCTTCACGGGGTTGCCGGCGACGAGGACGCCTGCGTATTCGGGCGCGGCGATCGGCAGCGCCATGTTGCGCGCGAGAGTCTGCGGGTGCGCGAGCACCTCGGCGACGTTCTGCACCGGGGCGCACGGCAACTCTGCGGCCTCGAGGCGCGCGAGCCAGGCGTCGGCGTCGTCCCGCGCCAGCGCGCCCTCGAGGGCCGCGCGCAGGGCCGCCTCGTGGGCACAGCGGTCGGCGTTGGTCGCGAAGCGCGGATCCCCCGCGAGCCCCGGCAGCCCGAGCACGTCGCAGAGCTTGCGGAAGAGGCCGTCGTTGCCGGCGGCGATCACCACCTGGCCGCGCTTCGTCTCGAACGCGCCGAACGGCGTGATCGAGGGATGCCGCGAGCCGATCGGACCGGGCACCTCGCCGCTCGTGACGTAGCGCGCGATGGCGTTCTCGAGCAGCGCCACCTGCGCGTCGAGCATCGCGACGTCCACGCGCGCGCCCTTCCCCGTGAGCTCGCGCTGGCGCAGCGCGGCGATCGTGCCCGTGGCGGCGAACAGGCCCGCGGCGATGTCGCCGATCGAGGTGCCGACGCGCGTCGGCTTGCCGCCCGCTTCGCCGGTGATGCTCATGATGCCGCCCATCGCCTGCACGACCATGTCGTAGGCGGGCCGCGTGCGTAGCGGTCCCGTGTCGCCGAAGCCCGACACGCTCACGAACACGAGCCGCGGCCAGCGGCGCAGGGCCTTCTTCCAGCCGTACCCGAGCTTTTCCATCGTGCCGGGGCGAAAGTTCTCGACCAGCACGTCCGCGGCGTCGACCAGGCGCTCGAACGCCGCGCGGTCCGCCGGCTGCTTCAGGTCGAGCGCGACCGATTCCTTGCCGTGGTTCACGCTCGCGAAGTAGGCGGAGCCCGCCGCGGTGAACGGGCCGATCGCGCGCGCGTCGTCGCCGCTGCCGGGGCGCTCGACCTTGATCACGCGCGCCCCGAGGTTGCCGAGCACCATCGTGCAGTACGGGCCGGAGAGGATGCGCGTCAGGTCGACGACGGTGACGCCGTCGAGCGGGCCGCGGCGCGCCGCGAACGACGCACCCCGGGCCGCGCGCTTCGGCTTCGCGCGCGCGCGGCGTTTCGGTTTCGCCGCGGGCTTCGTCCGGCGCGCCGCCACTCAGCGCCCTCGCAGGCCGCGGAACAGCGCGCTGCGCAGGTCGGACACGAAGTCGCGCGCGGGCGGCGGCTCCGCTCGCGGCGCGCGCGGCGGCTCTGCGTCTGCCTCGCGCGGCGTCGCCGCCGGCTCGAGCCCGAGCAGCTTGCTCACCTCTTCGGCCAGCTCGCGCAGCTGCTTCTGCACGCCGGTGCCCTTCGCTTCGTGCAGGATCGAACGGGGGCGCTTCTTCCCCGAGTTGAGCGCCTCGACGCGCGGGCTGCGCGAGAGCACCGCGGTGAAGCGCGGCCAGCCGCGCTCCTCCACCTTCTCGGCGAGGCGCTCGTAGAGATCGCGGCCTTCGGCGTCGAGCTTCGTGCGGCGGTCGACGAGCGTGAAGAGGATGCGCCCGCGCTTCTTGCGCCCGCCGTGCTGGCCGAGCAGCTCGAACACCTTCTCGGCCTCTTCGAACGAGGCGCGATCGGCGACGGGCAGGATCGCGAGGTCGCACGCGGCGAGCGCGCCGCGCGTGAGCGCCTCGAGATCGCTCTTCGTGTCGAAGAGGACGACGCCGTCCCAACCGCTCGCCTCGAGCATGCGCTTCAGGGTGAGCGGCTCGGCCGCGCGCACCTTCAGCGCCTCGAGATCGCTCGCCGCGGGCACGAACTGCACGCCGAACTCGCCCAGCTCCTCGCAGCCCGCAAAGCTCCGCCGCACGAAGGCGTCGCGCAGGGTGGGTGCGTCCGGCTGCCGCTCGCCGATGCGGAACATGCGCTCGACGATCGACTGGTCGTCGAGCGTGACGAGCCGGATCGGCAGGTCCTCGTGGAGGGCGCGGAGCGTCACCGCGAGGTTGGTGGCGACCGTGGTCTTGCCGACGCCGCCCTTGTTGGAGGCGACGGCGATCACGCGGCGCTGCGACGGAGCGTTCACGGCAGCGGACGGTAACACGCGCCGCCGCGCGCGCGGCGCGCCGCGGCCTGCGCCAGCCTTCCGGCCGCGCGCGAAGTAAGATCCCGCGCGTGAACGCCGTCGGGATCATTCCTGCGCGCATGGCCGCGAGCCGGTTTCCGGGCAAGCCGCTCGCGCGGATCGCGGGCAAGCCGATGCTCCAGTGGGTGGTCGAGGGCGCACGCACCGCGAAGCGGCTGCGCGACGTGATCGTCGCGACCGACGACCCGCGCATCGCGAGCGCCTGCGCCGGCTTCGGCGCACGGGCCGTCATGACCTCCGCGTCGCATCCCACCGGCACGGACCGCATCGCCGAGGTCGCGGCCGGCCTCGCCGACGCGATCGTCGTCAACGTCCAGGGGGACGAGCCGTTGATCGCCGGCTTCGCGATCGACGCCGTCGTGGACGCGCTCGCGGCCGCGCCCGCCTGCCCGATGGCGACGGCCGTCCACGCCGCCGACCCGAGCGCCGCGCGCGACCCGCATCGCGTGAAGGCCGTGCTCGATCGCGCGGGCAACGCGCTCTACTTCTCGCGCGCGGCGATCCCGTTCACGCGCGGCGGCGGCGACGCGGCGCCGCTCTGGCAGCACGTCGGCCTCTACGCCTACCGCCGCCCGTTCCTGCTCGATTTCGTGCGCCTGCCGCGAACGCCGCTCGAGCGCGCCGAAGAGCTCGAGCAGCTGCGCGCGCTCGAGCACGGGCACGCGATCCGCTGCGCGGTGATCGAGGGCTGGCGCAGCGTGCCGGTGGACGTGCCCGAGGACGTCGCGCGCGTCGAGGCTGCGCTCGCAGCGCGAGGTGCGCCCGCGTGATCGAGGCGCGCCCCGGCGGTGCGCGCGCGCCGCTCGCGCTCGCGGCGGCGCTCGTCGCCGTCGGCGGCGCCGGCGCGCTGATCGTGCAGACGCTCTGGCTGCGCGAGCTGCGGCTCGCGCTCGGCGGCGCGAGCGCGGCGCTCAGCGCGACGCTCGTGGCGTTGGTGATCGGGCAAGCGGCGGGCGCGCGGGTGGGTGAGCGCGTCGCGGTGCGCGCGCGGAATCCCCTGCGCGCGTTCGGCGCGCTCGGCCTCGCCGGGGCGCTCGGCGCGCTCGCGACGCCGGGGCTTCTCGCGCTAGGAAGCCGCGCGCTCGATGCGCACTACGGGGCGCTCATCGCCTCGCCCGCGGCGCTCGCGCTCGCACGGG
>CAZCTH010000186.1:0-6926 GCA_964501435.1 uncultured Spirochaetales bacterium
CGCGGAAGCGCGCGCGCTCGGCGGGGCTCCACGCGGCGGGGCGCGTCGCGGCGTCGATGCGCGCGGCGAGCTCCGCGTCGTCGCGCGGGGGCGCGGGCTTCGGGTCGGTCATCGCTGTTCCTCCCAACTCATCGCTGTTCCTCCCAGCAAGTGGCGAGCTCGCGGCGCAGCTTCTCGAGCGCGCGGTGCAGCTGGCTCTTGATCGTGCCGAGCGCGCGGCCGCGGATCTGGGCCGTCTCCTCGACGCTGAAGCCCTCGAGATGCACGAGCGTGAACACGGCGCGCTCGTTCGCGCTGAGCACGTCCAGCGCGGCGACGATGCGCGCGCGCAGCGAAGGGTCGCGCAGCGGCGCACCGGCGGGCCTCTCGGGCCCGAGCAGGTGCACGAGCCCGTCGCGCAGCTTCTGCCGGCGCAGGTGCGAGAGCGCCTCGTTCACGACCACGCGGTAGAGCCACGTCGTGAGCTCCGCCTCGCCGCGGAAGCGCGGCAGCGCGCGCCACGCCTTCGCGAAGGCGTTCTGCGCGATGTCCTCGGCGGTGGCGCGATCGCCGCGCACGAAGCGCAGCGCGATGCGCACCGCGCGCTCGCCGTGGGCGGCGACCAGCGCGTCGAGCGACGGCAGCGCGCGGGCGGGCTGCGCGCCTAACAACTCGAGCGCTTCGGGAGAATCGTGGGGCGGCATCCGAGGATTCGACTCGCGAGCCGGCCGCGCGGTTTACGGCGCCTCAGCCGGCGAGCTTCGCGAAGGCGGCGACCACCTCGGGCGGGGCTTGCACGAGCTCGATCAGCACGCCCTCGCCGCCGATCGGGGCAGCCTCGTTGCCCTTCGGGTGGATGAAGCAAACGTCGAAACCGGCCGCGCCCTTGCGAATTCCGCCCGGCGTGAAGCGCACGCCGGCCTGCTCGAGCCAGCCGACGGCGGCGTGGAGGTCGTCGATCCATAGCCCGACGTGGTTCAGAGCCGGGTCGTGGACCTTCGGGCTCTTGGCCGGGTCGAGGGGCTGCATCAGGTCGACTTCCACCTTCAGCGGGCCCGACCCGGCGGTCGCAATATCCTCGTCCACGTTCTCGCGTTCGCTGCGGAATTCGCCCGTGCGCGTCAGGCCGAGCGTGTCGATCCACAGCTTGCGCAGGCGGCCCTTGTCGAGGCCTCCGACGGCGATCTGCTGAATCCCGAGAACGCGGAACGGGCGGTTGGTTTTCACAGCGGTCCTCCTCTGAGCCTATGTGTGCGCAATTTCACATGAAAAGCGAATGCCTGCAGCTTCACTTGCGCAAATGCGACGGGTAGGATGCCTGTCGTTGGGGTGCCGCCCATCACATTTCTCGGAGCTCGGATCATGCGCAAGCTCGCTCTCGCCCTCCTGGTCGCCTTCTCCGCGACCACCTCGCAGGCGGCGACCGTCACGTCGGTCGGCGACACCTTCTCGGTCGACTTCAACGGCATCGTCGACGTCGGCCTCTTCAACCCGACGCCGACCGTGATGCAGGGACTCTCGGCGAGCGCCGACTTCACGGTCACGCAGTGGGCGTTCAACAGCACCACGAACCGCACCACGGTGAAGTTCGACATCGTGATCGACAACACCTCGGACGCCTCGGTGTGGCAGAGCGCGGTGATCACGTCGATCGGCTTCGACACGGATCCGAACGCTCTCAGCGGTTCTTCGACCGGCGTCTTCTCGCGCTTCGTCTCGGGCGGCAGCTTCCCGACCGGCGCGGGCTTCAACGTCGAATACTGCGCCAGCGGCAATCGCTTCAACTGCAACGGCCCCGGCAACACGCCGCTCGACGTGAACGATCCGAACGGCACCGCGACCGTGACGATGACGTTCGCCGGCAGCCTCTCGCAGCTCGACTTCTCGAACTTCGGGATCCGCTGGCAGTCGCTCAGCTCGCAGTCGCTCGGCATTGCGCCGCTCGGGCTCATCGGCCGCTCGGGCATCGGCGTCCAGGTGACGACGCCGCCGATCCCGGAGCCGGCCGCGATGGCCGCGTTCGGCATCGGCGCGCTGCTCGTCGGCGCGGCCCTCCGCAAGCGCGCGCAGTCGTAAGCGCGGCGCCTCTTTCCTGACGGACGGCGGCCTTCGGGTCGCCGTCCGTTAGTGTTTTCGGCTCCCCATGCCCACCGCACCCAAAGCCTCCGTGCACTTCCGCAGCCTCGGCTGCGCGAAGAACCTGCTCGACACTGAGGTGATGCTCGGCACGCTGGCGACGCGCGGCTACGCGATCGCGGAGCACCTCGACGACGCCGACATCGCGGTCGTGAACACCTGCTCGTTCATCGACAGCGCACGCGAAGAATCCGTGCAGGCGATCCTCGAGGTCGCGGACCTGCGCGAGAGCGGGCAGCTGCGCGGGCTCGTCGTCGCGGGCTGCATGCCGCAGCGCTACGGCGCCGCGCTCGCGAAGGAGCTGCCCGAGGTCGACGCGTTCGTCGGCACCGGCGCGTTCCACCAGATCGCGGACATCCTCGACGACGCGCTCGCCGGCCGCGGCCGCGGCGTGTACGTGGAGGCGGGCCGCACGCACCTGTACGACGACGCGGCGCCGCGCATCCTCACCGGCGCGGGCCACACGGCCTACGTGAAGATCGCCGAGGGCTGCGACCGCGTGTGCGCGTTCTGCGCGATCCCGGGCATCCGCGGCGCGTTCCAGAGCCGCAAGCTCGAGAGCGTGGTGGCCGAGGTGAAGCAGCTCGCGCGCGTGGGCGTGCGCGAGCTGAACCTCGTGGCGCAGGACTCGACGAGCTACGGCAAGGATCTCGCGCCGCGCGCGGGCGCGGGGCGCCCGAAGCTCGCCGACCTCGTGCGCGCGCTCGACGCCACCGACGTGCCCGCCTGGATCCGCCTGCTCTACCTCTACCCGAGCGCGGTCACGAACGACCTGATCGACGCGATCGCCGGCGCGAAGCGCGTGCTGCCCTACGTGGACGTGCCGCTCCAGCACGCGAGCGACTCCGTGCTCGCCGCGATGAAGCGCGGCACCACGGGCGAGCGCCAGCGGGCGCTCATCGAGAAGCTCCGCGCGGGCATCCCGGGCCTGACGCTGCGCACGACGTTCATCGTGGGCTTCCCCGGCGAGACCGACGCCGACTTCGCCGAGCTGCTCGAGCTGGTGCGCTGGGCGCGCTTCGATCGCGTGGGCGTGTTCCGCTACTCGGACGAGGAAGGCACCGCGGGCGTCGGCCTGCCGAACAAGGTCCCGCGCAAGGTGGCGCGCGAGCGCTACCGCGCCCTCACCAAGCTCCAGGCGAGCATCCTCGCAGAGAAGCTCGCCGCGCGGATCGGCGAGGAGGACGTCGCGCTCGTGGACGCCGCGATCGGGCGCGACAAGGCGCAGGCGCGGCTCGCGAGCCAGGCCCCGGAGATCGACGGCGTGACGTTCGTGCGCGGGAAGAACCTGCGCGCGGGCGACCTCGTGCGCGTGCGCATCACGGCCGTGAAGCAGGGCGTCGACCTCGAGGCGGACGCACTGGAAGTCGTGCGCCCCGCGGAGAACGAGGCGGGGCCCGAAGTGGGCGGCGTCGCGGCGCGCTGAGCGGGCGCCCCTCGGCCGTCACCCCGCGAAGCCCTTCGCCAGCAGATACCGCTCGGTCGTGCCCTTCCGGCTGGCCTTCGGCTTCACCACCTTGGTCGTAGAGAAGCGCTTGCGGACGCCGAGCTCGAAGGCGTGCGCCTCGGGGCACTCGAGCAGCTTCACGAGCAGCGTGCCGCCGGGTGCGAGCAGCTGCGGGTAGGCCACGGCGATCGCCTCGAGCAGCGCCTCTTCGCGCGCGCGGTCGGTGGCGCGGATGCCGGTGAGCTTCGGGGCGGCGTCCGAGAGCACGACGTCGAAGCGGGCGCCCGCGCGCTCGAGCAACGCCGCGAGGACTGCGGAGTCGCTGAGGTCCCCGGAGAGTGCGAACACGTTCGCCTGCGGGAGCGGCGGATCGATGGCGGCGATGTCCACGCCCACCACGCAGCCGTCGGCGCCGACGCGGTCGGCCGCGACCTGGAGCCAGCCGCCGGGCCAGCAGCCGAGGTCCGCGACGCGCATCCCGCGCCGCAGGAGGCGCTGCGCGTCGTCGATCTCGAGCAGCTTGTACGCCGCGCGCGACCGGTACCCCTCCGCCTTGGCGCGTTGGTGGTAGTGGTCTTTGCGGTCGTAGGTGGGCATCGGGCGCTACCGCCGTCGGGTGCGCGCGGCCTCGCGGCGCTCGTTAGCGAACGGCTCCGCGCACCTTCACGACGGCGTTGTTGTGGCCGGGGACGGCGCCGCGAACCAGGAGCAGGTTCTTCGCGCCGTCCACGCGCACCACGAGCAGGTTGCGCGTGGTGACGCGCTCGTCGCCCATGTGGCCGTACATGCGCTTCAGCTTGTGCACGCGGCCCGGGTAGGAGCGCTGGCCGATCGAGCCGGGGCGGCGGCTGCCCTCGTGGGTGCCGTGCGTCCACTTCTTGATGTGGAAGTGGTGGCGCTTCACGACGCCCTGCGTGCCGCGGCCCTTCGAGGTGCCGATCACGTCGACGCGCTGGCCGGCCTTGAAGAGGTCCTCGGCCTTCACCTGCCCGCCGACCTCGTGCTGCGCGACCTCGGCGGCCTCGATGCGGCTCTCGCTGAGGACGCGCTGCACGGCGACGCCGGCCTTCTTGAAGTGGCCGACCTCCGCCTTGCTGATCGTCTTCTCGCGGCGCGTCCCCATGCCGAGCTGCAGGGCGGTGTAGCCGTCGCGCTCGGGGGTTCGCTTCAGGACGACGGTGTTCGGGGCGGCATCCAGCACGGTCACGGGGATGCACTCGCCCGTCTCACTGAACACGCGGGTCATGCCGATCTTGCGGCACAAGAGTTCGATGGCCACGATCGCTCTCCAAACGGTGATGAAGGCACGGCGGGGAAGTGATTGGGTCCCGCTCGCGCGCCCGACGGGGGGCCGGGCTGGGCTGAAAGGCCGCGCATCATAAGAGGGGGCCCAAGTGGTGTCTAGGGGCGATGGGGCCGAGAAGCGCCGGCACGCGGTGGTTCTGATCCCGGGGGACGGGATCGGGCCCGAGGTGACGGACGCGGCCTGCGCCGTGGTCGCCGCGGCCGGGGTCCAGATCGACTGGGAGACCGCCGAGGCCGGGGCGGACGTGGTGGCCAAGTACGGGACCCCGGTCCCCGAGGCCGTCCTGCACGCCGTCCGCCGGGCCGGGGTGGCCCTGAAGGGCCCCATCGGCACCCCGATCGGGGGCGGGTTCAAGAGCGCGAACGTCACGATGCGGCAGTCCCTCGACCTGTTCGCGTCCGTCCGGCCCGTGAAGACCCTGCCGGGCGTCCCCTCCCGCTACGAGGGCATCGACCTCGTGATGGTCCGGGAGAACACCGAGGACCTCTACGCCGGCCTCGAGCACCGGGTGGCCCCGGGGATCGTCGAGAGCCTGAAGGTCGTGACCGAGGCGGCCTCGCTGCGCATCGCCGAGTACGCCTTCGCCCTGGCCGAGCGCGAGGGGCGCCGCGAGGTCGCCGTCGTGCACAAGGCCAACATCATGAAGCTGAGCGACGGGCTGTTCCTCGAGTGCGCCCGCCGCGTCTCGAAGCGCCACACCGGCGTCGGCTTCCGCGAGATCATCGTCGACAACTGCGCCATGCAGATGGTGAAGGACCCGACCCAGTTCGACGTGCTGCTGCTCGGCAACCTGTACGGCGACATCCTCTCCGACCTCGGCGCCGGCCTCGTGGGCGGCCTCGGCGTCGTGCCCGGCGCGAACGTCGGCGAATCGTGCGCGATCTTCGAGGCGGTGCACGGCAGCGCGCCCGACATCGCGGGCAAGGGCTTCGCGAACCCCACCGCGGTGATCCTGTCGAGCGTGATGTTGTTACGGCACCTCGGCGAAGTCGACGCCGCGAAGCGCGTCGAGGCTGCGGTGCGGAGCGCGCTCGCGGACCGCGCGAACCACACGCGCGATCTCGGCGGCAGCGCCGGCACGCAAGCCTTCACGCGCGCCGTGATCGCCGGCCTGCAGTAGCCGCGTGCGACCCGCGCTCATCCTCGGCCTCGACGGCGCCACGTTCGACGTGCTGCGCCCGCTCGCCGAGGCGGGCCGGCTGCCGAACCTCGCGCGCTGGATGGCGGACGGCGCCTTCGCGCCGCTCGCGAGCACCGTGCCCGCGATGACGTTCCCCGCGTGGTCGAGCTTCTGGACCGGCCTTGCGCCCGGACGGCATGGGCTCTTCGACTTCACGCAGAAGCAGCCGGGCGCCTACGCCCTGCGCTTCGCGAACGCGGCCGATCGCGACGGCGCGAGCCTCGCGCGCCGCGTCTGCGACGCCGGCGGCTCGGCGCTCGTGCTCGGGCTGCCGGCGACGTACCCGCCCGAGCCCGTGCGCGGGCTGCTCGTCGCCGGCTGGGACGCGCCCGTCTCCGCCGGCAGCGACGCCTCGCGCGCCTCGGACCCGGCGCTCTACCGCGCGATCGAAGCCCGCGTGGGCCCGTGGATGACGCCCGACCTCGACGAGGGCGCCCACGGCGACGGCTGGCACGACGCGGCCATCGACGCGCTGCTCGCGCGCATCGCGCGCAAGACGCGCTTCGCGCTCGAGTCGCTCGCGCAGCTGCGCACGCGCGGCGACGCGCCGGACCTGATGTGCGTCGTGTTCTCGGAGAGCGACACCGTCTGCCATCACTTCTGGCGCGACCACGATCCGCGCTCGCCGCGCCACGATCCGAACGCGAGCGCGAAGCGGCGCGGCGCCGTCGCGGCGGTGTACGAAGCGCTCGACGCCGCCTGCGGCGAGCTGCGCCGCGCGTTCGGCGAGGACGCGGCCTGCTTCGCGCTCTCGGACCACGGCGCAGGCGGCGCGGCCCGCGAAGTCGCTCACCTCGGCCGGCGCCTCGCGGAGTGCGGGCTGCTCGTCCGCAGGCGCGCCGGCGCGCTCGACGGCGCGGCCCGCGCGGCGCGCGACC
>CAZCTH010000187.1:0-6506 GCA_964501435.1 uncultured Spirochaetales bacterium
ATCGCCTGCACGGCGCGCAGATCCGCGCCGCCCTCGAGCAGATCCGTCGCGAAGGCGTGGCGCAGCACGTGGGGCGAGACGCGATCGCGCGGCAGGCCCGCGCGCGCGGCGAGCGTGCGCAGGCGCGCGAAGAAGTTCTGGCGCGTCATCGCGCCGCCGCGGGCGGTCACGAACACGGCGTCCGCGCGCCCGGCACTCCGCTCGCCGCCGACGGAGCCGCCCCGCGCCACGCTGCCTCGCGGCCGTGCGCCGGCCGCTCGCTTCAGCAGCGCGGGGCGCGCGTCGCGCAGGTAGTCGTCGATCGCGTCGAGTGCGGGCTCGCTCACGGGGACGAGCCGTTCCTTGCGCCCCTTGCCGAGTACGCGCACCACGCCCGCGCGGCGGTCGAGGGCCGCCAGCGACAGCGAGACCAACTCCGACACCCGCAGGCCCGAGCCGTACAGCACCTCGAGCATCGCGCGGTCGCGTGCGCCGAGCGGCCCATCGGGCGCGGCGGCTTCGATCAGCGCCGCGGTCTCGTCGGGCCGCAGCGTGCGCGGGAGCTGCCGCGGCTGGCGCGGGGCCGCGACGCCTTCGCTGGCATCGCGCGCGCAGCGCCCCGTCGTGACCAGGAACTGCGCGAAGCGCCGCACGGAGACCAGCATGCGCGCCCGCGAGCGGGGCCCGAGCCCCTGGGCCGCGAGCGACGCCACGAACCCCGTCACGTGCTCGCGCCGCAGCGACTCCGTCGCCTCCACGCCCTCGCGCGCCAGGAAGTCTGCGAAGCGCGCGAGGTCCGAGCCGTAGGCCTCGATCGTCTTCGGCGCGAGGCCGCGCTCGATTGCGCCGTGGCGCAGGAACGCATCCACCGCTCGCGCGATCGGATCAGCCATGCGCGTGCGCCGGAGCTCCGGGCGACCCACCCACCACCGCGAACAGGTCGCGCTGCAGTCGCTCCACCTCGTCCGGATCGAGCAGGCGCTTCTGGTCCGGCGTCTTCACGTAGAAGCTGTCCGCCGCCTGATCCAGCACGGTGGTCGCCTTCGAGACGTAGATCTCGAGATCGTGCGCCGTGATCGTGCGCGTCAAGTCGTAGAGCAGGCCGAGCCGGTCGTCGGCGTTGACGTCGATCACGGTGTAGAAGTCCGAGACGTCGTTGCGCACGGCCACCGAGGGCGGCGTGTGCGAGACGATGCGCTTGCCCGCGCGCGCGGGCTGCTGCTTCGCGATCAGCTCGGCGACGCGCGTCTCGTCCGCGAGCACGCGCCCGAGCGCGGCTTCGAAGCGCGCCCAGCGCTGCGCCCGCGTGTCCTCGTCTCCGTCGGGCGTGGCCACGCGGTAGACCTCGAGCGCGAGCCCGTTCTTCGTGGTGTAGACGTGGGAGCCGAGGATGTTCACGCCGGAGGCCGTGATGCAGCCGGCGACGTCGGCGTAGAGGCCGTGCTGGTCGCGCGCGCACACGATCAGCTCGCTGAAGCCGGCGCGCATGTCGCGCACCGTCTTCGACACGTGCTGCTTCTCGGGGTCGAAGGCGAGCAGCGCGAGCGCATGGCGCGCGATCTGCGGCGGCGTGTGCGAGACGAAGTAGCGGCGCGGCATCATCTCGAAGAACTCTTCGATGCGCGCCTCGGCGACGCCGAGCCCCGCCAGCTCCTCGCGCGCCGTTCCCATGCGCTGCACGACGCGGCCCTCGATCAGCTCGAGCGCCATGTCCTGATCTTCGCCGCCCGCCTCGAGGAACTCGGCCGTGCGCTCGAACAGATCCCGCAGCAGCTCGGAGCGCCACTCCGTCCACGCCGACTTCGAGCTCGCGCGCATGTCGGCGAAGGTCGCGAGGTAGAGGTTGTGCAGGTTTTCGCGGTCGCCGCAGGTGCGCGCGAACTCGACGATCACCTTGGGGTCGGACAAGTCGCGGCGCTGCGCGACGTGCGACATCAACAAGTGGTGCCGGATGATGAAGTTCGCGCGCGCCGCGCGCTCCTCGGGCAGGCCGAGCCGGGCGAGACACTTCTCGCCGAGCTCCGCGCCGATCGCCGAGTGGTCGCCGCCGTAGCCCTTGCCGATGTCGTGCAGCAGGCAACCGAGGTAGACCATCGGCAGGTCTTCCGTGGTGTGCACGAGCTCGCTCAGATCGGGAACCAGCGTCGCGTACTTGCCCTGCCAGAGCCGGCGCAGCTCCTCGACCAGGAAGATCGAGTGAACGTCGACGGTGTAGGTGTGGTAGATCACGTGCTGCCAGCGGCAGACGATGTGCTCCCACTCGGGGAGGAACCGCCCGAGCAGGCCCGACTCGTTCATCGCGATCAGGCTGCGCATCACGCGGCGTGGCGAGGAGAGGATGCGCACGAGCACCGCCGTCGCTTCCGGATCGGTGCGGAAGCGGTCGTCCACGAGGTGCACGTGCTCGCGCAGCACACGCCGCGCGGCGCGCGAGAGCGGCACGTCGTGGTCCTGCGCCACCGCGAACGCGAGCAGGAGCCGCAGCGGCTTCTCGCGCAGCAGCGCGGCGTGCGGGATCTCGAGCTGGTCGCCGCCGACGCGGAAGCCCTCCTCCACCACGACGCTCGGCGCCGCGGGCTTCGGCCGGACGCGCGCGAGGCACTGCTCGATCACGATCTCGGAATAGGTCTGCACCGCACGGGCGCAGCGGTAGTACTCGCGCATGAAGCGCTCGACCGGCAGCTCGCCCGACACCGGGTCGGGCTGGAAGTCGAGCTTGCCCGCGAGCTGCTCCTGCAGCTCGAAGCTCATCTGGTCGGTCTTGCGCTTGGTGTGGATGTGGAGGGCGTTGCGCACGCGCCACAGGAAGCCGAGCGCGTGCTGGTACTCGCGCAGCTCGCTCTCGGTGAGGAAGCCCACGTACAGCAGATCCGGCAGCTCGCGGAAGTCGCGCTCGCAGGCGCGCGCCACCCAATAGGCGGTGTGGTAGTCGCGCAGTCCGCCCGCGCCCTCCTTGAGGTTCGGCTGGAGCAGATAGAGCGACTCGCCCATCCGCACGTGGCGCTCGCGCAGCGCGGCGAGCTGCCGCTCCGCGAAGTCGCCGAGCGCGGGGATCGCGCGCTCGCGCACGGTCCGCATCAGCTCGTGGAAGAGCGTCGCGTCCCCCGCGAGGAAGCGCGCGGCGAGCAGCGCCGTCTGCGTCGGCACGTCGGTCTGCGCCAGCGCCACCGAGTCGCTCGCGGTGCGAACCGCCGCGCCGACCTGGAGGCCCGCGTCCCAGAGCGCCGTCTGCACGGCTTGCGCGACATGCCCGGCGAGGTCCTCGGCGCCGGCGTCCTCGAGCACCAGCAGGTCCACGTCGGACGCGATCGACATCTCGCGCCGCGCATAGCCGCCCACAGCGACCAACGCGACGCGCGCGCCGGTCGCGCCGTGGCGCGCATAATGACTCGACGCCGCGACGTCGTAGAGCCGCCGGATCAGCCGGTCGAGGCCGTCCGAGTTCGCGGCATTCACCACCGCGCCGGTGGCGCCCGACGCCTGCAGCTCGGCGAGGTGGGCGCGCAGCGCAGCCGTGTACCGCTTCGCGCCGGCGGAGAGCGCAGCGCCGCTCGCCTCCTCGCCCGGACGGGCGATGCCCACGAAGTCGTCGATGTCCGGCGCCCCGTTCAACGCGCACCTCCTGCGAGCCGCGGCGCGCTCTCGCGCCGGAAACGCGCCAGCCCCCGCGCGATCTGCTCGGCGATCACCTCGCGATAGAGCGGACTGCGCAGCCGCGCAGCCTCGGTGGGGTTGGACAGGAAGCCGATCTCGACGAGCACGGACGGCGCGTCGGAGAGGAAGAGCACGTGGAATGGACCCCGCTTCACGCCGAGGTCCGCGACCGAGCCGTAGGCTTGCCGCACGCCGCCCACCACCTCGTGGTGAACCGACTGCGCGAGCAGCGCCGAGCGCGAGCCCACCTCGGAGACCTTGAAGCCCGCAAGCACGCGCTGCAGCTCGTCCAGCTGCCCGGGGTCGACGCCGCTCTCGCGCGCGGCGACGCGCAGCGCGTGGCGCTCGTGGTTCGCGTCGAGGTAGTACGTCTCGATGCCGCGCACGCGCGGGCGCGGCGCCGCGTTCACGTGGATCGAGACGAAGACGTCCCCGTTTGCACCCTCCGCGAACGCGGTGCGCTCCTCGAGCGAGAGCGCTCGGTCGGTATCGCGCGTCAGCAGCACGCGGAAGCCGCGCGCTTCGAGGCGCGCCTTCGCGCTCTTCGCGACGGCGAGCGTGATGTCCTTCTCCCGCACGCCCCGCGCGCCAATCGTCCCGGGATCGTTCCCGCCGTGGCCGGGGTCGAGCACTACGAGCAGCTTGCGATCGGGAGCCGGCGCGCGCGCGGCCTCGCCTCGCGCGCCCGCCTCGGCGTTCGCGAGGTCGGCTTCGGCGTCCGGCGCGGTCTCCCCGGGCGGTGCGAGGGCACGCGGGCCGAACACGTCGATCACGAGACGGTCCGGGCCCGTGAGCGCGAACACGCGGTGCCGCTCGTAGCGCGCGAGATCGATCACCGCGCGCGCGGCGCCGCTTTGGTGCTGGCCGAGCCGGATCGCCGACAGCAGCCCGTCGCCCACCGGCTGGGGCGCATCCCAGTCGTGGCCCACCCACACGCCGGGCAGGTCGAAGTAGAGCCGGTCGGGACGCTGCGCCGACGGATCCGCGGGCAGGCGCTGCGCCGACGTTCGCACCGGAGCGCTCAGCTCGATCACGACGCGGGTGTATGCGTCGTAGGACCAATGCCGGACCGCCCGCACCTTCGTGCGATCGGCGTGATCGTCGTCCGCGCGCACCGCGAGCGGGGCGAGCAGCGCGGTGACCGCGAGCGCGAACGCTGCCGCACGCTTCACGAGGCCTCTCCGCTCTCGGGCTCCGTGAGCCGTCGGCGCAGGCTGTCGAGCAGCGCGAGCGCGGCGAGCGGCGTCGTCTGCAACGGATCGACCTCGCGCAGCTCCGCGAGCACGGCCTCCTCGCGCGGATCCCTTGCCGGCGCCGCCGCGAACAGGGAGAGCTGCGCGACGTCCTGCGCCGTTCCGGGGGCAGCGAGCCGCGGGCGCCCGCGCGCATCGAGCTCGCCGGCTTCGAGCTGGGCCAGCAGCTGCCGCGCGCGCGCCAGCACCGGCGCGGGCAACCCGGCGAGCTTCGCGACCTCGATGCCGTAGGAGCGGCTCGCCGGCCCGGCGACGAGCCGGCGCAGGAAGATTGCCTCGCCGTTCACTTCGCGCGCTTCGAAGTGTGCGTTCGCGACGCCGGGCTTCGCGAGCGCGAGGTCCGCGAGCTCGTGGTAGTGCGTCGCGAACAGCGTGCGCGCGCCGAGCCCCGGCGCGTCGTGCACGTGCTCGGCGACCGCCCACGCGATCGACAGCCCGTCGAAGGTGCTCGTGCCGCGCCCGATCTCGTCGAGGATGAGCAGGCTGCGCGGCGTCGCCTGGGCGAGGATCTCGGCGGTCTCGCGCATCTCGACCATGAACGTGGACTGCCCCTGCGCAAGGCGATCCGAAGCGCCCACGCGGGTGAAGATGCGGTCCACCACGCCGATGCGCGCGCCGGCGGCGGGCACGAAGCTGCCGATCTGCGCGAGCAGCACGATCAGCGCGACCTGCCGCAGGTACGTGCTCTTGCCCGACATGTTGGGGCCGGTGAGCAAGAGGATGCGCGTCGCCGCCGGGTCGAGCCCCGTGTCGTTGGCCACGAACGAGGCGCCCTCGCCCTGCAGCACGCGCTCCACCACCGGATGCCGGCCGGCGCGCAGCTCGAGGTGCGCGCCCTCGCTCACCTCGGGGCAGGTCCAGCCGCCCTGCCGCGCGACCTCCGCGAGGGACTGCAGCGCGTCGAGCTCCGCCACGGCGTCGGCAGCGGCGCGAATGCGCGCGGCCTCGGCGAGCGCGCCCTGCCGCACCGATTCGAACACCTCGCGCTCGAGCGCGGCCGCGCGCTCGCTCGCGCCGATCACCTGCGACTCCATCTCGCGCAGCTCGCGGGTCGTGAAGCGCTCCGCGCTCGCGAGGGTCTGCTTGCGCTCGTAGTCGCTCGGCACGCGGGCGAGCTGCCCCTTGCTCACCTCGAGCGCGTATCCGAACACGGGCTGGAAGCGCACTTTCAGCGTGGGAATGCCGCTGCGCTCGCGCTCCCGCGCCTCGAGGCCCGCGATCCACTCGCGCCCCTTGTGAGCGGCCTCGCGCAGCGCGTCGAGCTCGGGACGGAAGCCGGCGCGAATGAATCCCGTCTCGCTGGCGCCGCGCGAGCCGCGGGGCAGCGGGCGCGGCTCGTCCACGATCGCCTCCTGCAGCAACTGCACGACGTTCGGTACGGGCTCCGGCAACGCGAGCGCCGCCGGCGCGGCTTCGGGAAGCAGGCTCTGCGCATCGCTCGCGAGCGACGCCCGCACCGCAGGCAGCGCGGCGAGCGAGCCGCGCAGCGCCGCGAGATCGCGCGGCTCCGCGCCCGGGCGCGCGCACTTGGCGAGCTGGCGCTCGAGGTCGCGCACCGCGGCCAGCGCGGTGCGCAGCCGCGCCCGCGCGCGATCGCGCTCGGCGAGCCACGCGACCGCG
>CAZCTH010000188.1:0-6427 GCA_964501435.1 uncultured Spirochaetales bacterium
GCCGCCCGGCGACGCGCCGTGGCGCCTGCGCGCGCGGCGCATCGGCTGGGAGGACGCGCGCGCGGAGGGCGCCGTCGCGAGCGGCGCGGCGCTCGAGCTGCGCGCGCGGCGGCACACGACCGCCGCAGCGGTCGCTGCGCAGCTGCCGGCGAACCATTGGTGGGCGCTCGTGGTCGGCGGCCTCGCGCCCGAGGAGCAGCACCTGCTGAAGCGCGAGTGCACGTACTGCCATCAGCAGGGCGCGCCCTGGACGCGGCGTGTTCGCAGCGCCGAGGACTGGACGAAGATCCTCGCCCTGATGGGGCGGCGCGGCGCGATGCTGCCTGCCGCGTTGCGCGAGCGCGTGCCGCGGCTGTTCAACGACGCCTACGACCCCGCCCGGGCGGTGCCGGCCCTCACGCAGGGTTGGCAGGACGCGGAGACGTTCGCGCCGCCCCCGCCCACGGAGGTGCGGCGCGCGCTCGTCGAGGAGTGGGATCTCGGTGGCCGCGCGTCGATGCAGCACGACGTCGTGTTCCACCCCGACGGGTTCCTGTATTCCGTGGACGGCGCGCAGGACGCGCTCTTTCGGCTCGACCCGCGCGTGCCGGAGGGCGCGCGCAAGGAATGGCCGATCCCCGCCGACGGCGTTCCGCTCGGCGGGATCTTCGCGGGCGAAGAACAGCCGCAGTCCCAGGCGTCGAGCGCACACGTCGGGCCGCACTCGCTGCAGGTCGCGCCGGACGGCGCGCTCTGGCTGACGCTCGCGATCGGCAATCGCCTCGCGCGCTTCGATCCGAAGACCGAGCGTTTCTCGATCCACGAAGTCGCGGACGGGATGTATCCGCACACGCTGCGCTTCGATCGCGCGGGGCGCCTCTGGTACACGATGAGCGCGTCGAACCACGTGGGCCGCTTCGACCCGGCAACCGGCAAGCAGACCCACGTGCGCCTGCCCGCGCGCACGATCGCCCAGGAGCTCGTGCTGCGGCTGATGCCGCTGATGTTCTGGCTCGACGCGCGCGTGGAGGCGATCGACCTGCGAAGCGGAGGCTCCGCGGCGGGCGACGGTTTCAACCTGCCCGTGCCCTACGGCATCGACGTCGCGCCGGACGGAGGTGTGTGGTTCAGCCAGCTGAACGAGAATCGCATCGGGCGCATCGACCCCGAGACGCTCGCGGTGGAGGTGATCGACACGCCCTTCCCTGCGCCGCGCCGGCTGCGCTTCGATGCGCGGGGGCGCCTCTGGATCCCGAGCTTCACGACGGGCCGCATCGCGTCGTTCGACCCCGCGACGCGCACGTTCGAGGAGATCGCGCTGCCGATCGCGCCGCTCGCGGGCGAGACGCCGTACGCGCTCGCGATCGAGCCGAAGACGCAGCACGTGTGGATGTGCGGCACGAACAGCGACACGCTGATCCGCTACGCGCCCGAGACCCGACACTTTTCGGTGTATCCCCTGCCGACGCGCGTGACCTACACCCGCGAGATCGACTTCGACGCCGAAGGCCGCGTGTGGACGAGCAACTCGAATTCGCCCGCCTGGCAGATCGAGCGCGGCCAGCCCGTCGTGCTGCGCCTCGACCCGCGCGACCCATGAGCGAGCGCCCCACCGTGCACGCCGTAGCGCGGGCGACTCTCGTCGCCACGCTCCTCGCCGCGCCCGCGGCCTCTGGCCCGGGCCCCGCCGTCGTTCCCACGGACGCGACCGCCGGGTGGGGGCAGTGGGGCGGCGACGCGGGCGGAACGCGCTACTCGCCGCTGGCCGACGTCACGCCCGCGAACGTGGGCGATCTCGCGGTCGCGTGGCGCTTTCGCACCGGCGACTGGGACCCGAGCGGCGCGGAGGCGACGTCGTTCCAGGCGACTCCGGTGCTCCGCGACGGCACGCTGTTCCTCTGCACGCCCTTCAACCGCGTGTTCGCCGTGGACGCCGAAACCGGTCGAGAACGCTGGCGTTTCGACCCGCGGATCGCGCGCTCGGGCCACGGCCTCGCGTGCCGCGGAGTCGCGCTCTGGGAAGACGAGCGCGCGACGCCGGGCTCCGCCTGCGCCGCGCGCGTCTTCACCGCCACGAACGACGCACGCCTGATCGCCCTCGACGCCGCGACCGGGAGGCCGTGCGCCGACTTCGGGGTCGCGGGCGAGGTGAGCCTCGCGCGCGGCCTCGGGCCGCTCGAGCCAGGCGACGTGCGCGTGACGTCGCCGCCCACGTTGATCGGCGACGTCGTCGCCACGGGCGCGGGAATCGCCGACAACCGGCGCCTCGACATGCCGGGCGGCGTCGTGCGGGGCTTCGACGCGCGCAGTGGCGCGCTGCGCTGGGCGTTCGATCCGGTGCCGCCCGGCACGCCGGAGCTCGCGCCCGCACCCGATGGCTCACCCCGCTTTCATCGCGGCACGCCCAACGCCTGGGGCGTGTTCTCCGCCGACCCCGCGCGCGACCTGCTGTTCGTCGCCACCGGGAACCCGAGCAACGACTTCTATCGCGGCGCAGCGCGCGGCGAGATCGACTACTACGGCAGCGCGGTCGTCGCGCTGCGCGGCACGACGGGCGCGGTGGTGTGGCGCTTCCAGACCGTGCACCACGATCTGTGGGACTACGACGTGGGTGCGCAGCCGACCTTGCTCGACGTCGACGTACGCGGCACGCGCGTGCCGGCGGTGCTCGTGTCGACCAAGGTCGGCCACGTGTTCTTGCTCGATCGCGCGACGGGCGCGCCCCTCTTCCCCGTGGAGGAGCGCCCCGTGCCGCAGAGCGACGCGCCCGGCGAGGTCAGCGCGAAGACGCAGCCGTTCCCGACCTTCCCTCCGCCGCTGCATCCGCACGGCATCGGCGACGCGGACCTCTTCGGGCTCACGCCGTGGGATCGCGGGAAGTGCCGCGCGGCCCTCGCCGCGCTGCGCAACGAAGGCGCCTTCACGCCCCCGAGCCTCGCGGGCTCGGTGCAGTTTCCTGGCGTCGCGGGCGGCGTGAACTGGGGCGGCGTCGCCGTCGACGCCGGGCGCGGGCTCGCGATCACGACGCAGACGCGGCTCGCGATGATCGAGCGGCTCGTGAGCCGAGCGGAGGCGAGTCGACCTGCGCCCGCGACTCGCGATCGCTGGCGCGTGCCGATGGCGGGCGCGCCCTTCGCGCTCGAGCAGCGCGTGTTCGTGTCGCCGCTCGGCGTGCCGTGCACGAAGCCGCCGTGGTTCGAGCTCGTGGCGATCGACCTCGCGCGGGGCGACGTCGCCTGGCGCGCGCCGCTCGGCACCACGCGCGGGCTCGCGCCCTGGCCGTTCTGGCTGGGCTGGGCGCCCCCCGGCATGGGCGGCCCGCTCGCGACGCGAGGCGGCGTCGTCTTCGTCGGCGCCGCGCTCGACGGCTACCTGCGCGCCTTCGACGCCGCGACCGGCACCGAGCTCTGGCGTTCCCACCTGCCGGCCGGCGCACAGGCGACGCCGATGACCTACCGCGCGCGGCCGGGCGGCAAGCAGTTCGTCGTGATCGCCGCGGGCGGGCACACGAGCATCCCGAGCGCGCGCGGCGACTGGCTGATCGCGTTCGCCCTGCCCTGAGCCCCGGCGCAAACTTCGCCGCGCGGGCGTAAGCTGCCGCGCCATGCAGATCCCGAACTTGCTCGACGCCGCGAACTACGCGAGCGGCCCGCCCTACGACGCCTTCCGCACGCTGCGCCGCGAGGCGCCGGTCTACTGGCACCCGCACACCACCACGGGCGGCTTCTGGGCGATCACCAAGCACGAAGACGTGGTCGCGGTGTCGCGCGACTCCGCGCTCTTCTCGTCCGCCCTGAAGGGCTACATGCCGACGCCCGAGGCCGATCCGGTCGGGCTCGAGCAGTCGCGCCTGATGCTGCTCGGCATGGACCCGCCCCAGCACACCCGCCTGCGCGGCCTCGTGAACCGCGGCTTCACGCCGCGCCGCGTCGCCGCCCTCGAGCCGCGCATCCGCGCCTTGTGCAAGCAGATCGTCGATGCGGTCCTGCCGCGCGGGGCGTGCGACTTCGTCACCGACATCGCGGGCGAGCTGCCCAGCTACCTGATCGCAGAGCTCGTCGGCATTCCCCTGGGCGACGGCCGCAAGCTCTACGAGCTCACCGAAGTGATGCACAGCGCCGACAACGCCGACGCCTCGATGAAGGCCGTTGGGGAGATGTTCGCCTACAGCGCGGGCGTGCGCGCCGCGAAGCGCGCGAACCCCGGCAGCGATCTCGCGAGCGTCCTGCTCAGCTCCGAGCTCGACGGCTCGCGGCTCAGCGATCTCGAGTTCGACCTGTTCTTCCTCTTGTTGATCAACGCCGGCGGCGACACGACGCGCAACCTCGTGGCGTCGGGCATGCAGGCGCTGATGGACCACCCGGAGCAGCTCGCCGCGCTGCGCCGGGAGCGCGGCCTGCTCGACACCGCGATCGAGGAGATGCTGCGCTTCTGCACGCCGGTGGTGCAGTTCCAACGCGCCGCCACGCGCGACACCGAGCTGCGCGGCGTGAAGATCCGCGAGGGCGATCCCGTCGTGATCTTCTACCCCTCGGCGAACCGCGACGAGGACGTGTTCGCGAGCCCGGATGTCTTCGACATCCGGCGCGATCCGAACCCGCACGTCGCCTTCGGCGGCGGCGGCTCGCACTACTGCCTCGGCACGAGCCTCGCGCGCCTCGAAGTGCGCTGCATGTTCGACGAGCTGCTCGATCGCGTACACGAGATCGAGAACGCAGCCGCGCCCGAGCGCCTCCACTCGTGGTTCATCAACGGCCCGCGCCGCATGCCCGTGCGCTTCCGCGCCGCGCGCGGGTGAGCGAGGCGCCGCCCCCCGCCGCGCCGCGGAGCGACCGGCGCGCCGCGTGGGTGTTGCTCGCGCTCGGTCTCGCCGTCTACGGCCGCACGCTCGCGCACGGCTTCGTGTACGACGATTGGCTCCACGTCGTGGCGGAGCCGATTCCCGAAAGCCTGCGCCAGCTCGGGCGCGTCTTTGCCGAGCCGATGTCGCCGCTGGTGCCGTACTACCGCCCGGTCGCTCGCCTGCTCACGGCGGCGCAGCTCGCGCTACACGGCGCGGCGCCGCTTCCGTTTCACGCGCTGAATCTCGCGCTAGGCGTCGCGTGCGCGCTCGCGCTCCGCGGCGTGCTCGCGAGCCGCGCGCTCGGCACCCCGCCCCTCGTCGCGACGCTCGCCGCGGCACTCTTCCTCGCCCACCCGCTCGCCGCCGAATGCATCGCGCCGATCGCGTCCGGACGCGAGACACTGTTGCCGACGCTCTTCACGCTGCTCGCGGTCGCGAGCTACCTGCACGCTTCCGCGGGCTCGCGCGCGCTCGCCGTCGCCTGCTTCGCGCTCGGGCTGTTCTCGAAGGAGCAGGCGATCGCGACGCCGCTGCTGCTCGGCCTCGCGGACGTGCTCGGCATTGCGCCGGACGCCCCGCGCGGCGCGCGCGCCTGGGCCGCGCGGTACGCGCCTCACGCCGCGGTGGTCGCGGGCTACGCCGCAGCGCGGAGCGCCGCAGTGCCCGCGGCGCTCGCGCCGGGCATCGCCGTCTTCACGGCGCCCGCGGGCCCGGTGCTCTCGCTGGCCTACGACGTGCAGGCCACCTTCGCGCCCTTCGCCCACGTCGCCTACGAGCCCCCGCTGGACGTCTGGTGGTCGGGCCCGCGCGTCGCGCTGGCGATCGCGGCGGCGCTCGCACTGAGCGCCGCCGCGCTCCGGGCAGACTTCCGGCGTGCGCTCTGGTGGATCGCCTGGATCGGCCTCTCGCTCGCGCCGACCGCCAACGTGCTCGCCCAGGAGACCCGCTTCGCCGAGCGCTGGGGCTTTGCCGCGCTCGCCGGCTGGGTGGGCCTCGCAGCGCTCGCGCTAGCGCCGGGCCGGGAAGCGCGCGCGCTCGGCGGCGCGCGGGCGCTTGCCCTCGGACTCGCGGGGGTCGCGTGCGTCGCCCTCACCGCGGCGCGGCTGCCCGCCTACGCCGACGACGAGGCCTTCCTCGCGCAGTGGCGCGCCACGAATCCCGGCAGCGCACAGGCGTGGATCAGCACGGGAGAGGCCCGCGAACGCGGCGGCGACTTCGCCGGCGCGGTCGCCGCCTACCGCCGCGTGCTCACGCTCTACCCCGACACCGCCCTCGCCCACGCCTCGCTCGCGATCGTCCTCGCGCGGCAAGGCGATCTCGCGCAGGCCCAGCGGCACGCCGAGCGCGCCGTCGCCCTCGACCCGCGCGACGCCGAGTCCTGGAGCAACCTCGGTGGCATCCGCGCGCAGCGCGGCGACGACCGCGCCGCCATCGCCCACAGCGAGCGCGCCCTCGCCTTGCGCCCCGACCTCGCGAGCGCCCACAACAACCTCGCCCTCGCCCTTCGCCGACGCGGCGACTTCGCCGCCGCCCGCACCCACCGCGAAGCCGCCCTCGCCGGCCCCCCCCGAGGCGCCGGCCCCCCCGCCAACCGCGGCGCCCGGC
>CAZCTH010000189.1:0-6238 GCA_964501435.1 uncultured Spirochaetales bacterium
CCGACGGCGATGCCCGGCGCGCGCTCGGCATGCTCGAGACCGCGGTCGCGTTCCTGCGCACCCGCGGCGCACCCACCGCGGCCGAGGGCGCGGCCGAGGCTCCGCCGCTGCTCACCCTCGAGCTCGCCCGCCGGGCGATCGGCGAGCGCACCCTGCTGCACGACCGCGACCGCGAGGAGCACTACAACGTCGCGTCGGCGTTCATCAAGAGCCTGCGCGCGAGCGACCCCGACGCCGCGCTCTACTACCTCGCGCGCCTGCTCGACGCCGGCGACGACCCGCTGTTCGCCGCGCGGCGCATGCTGATCTTCGCGAGCGAGGACGTGAGCAACGCCGACCCCCACGCGCTGCCGCTCGCGCTGGCGTGTCATCAGGCCGTCGATCGCCTCGGCATGCCCGAGGCGCGCATTCCCCTCGCGCAGGCCGCGACCTACCTCGCGTGCGCGCCGAAGAGCAACGCGTCCTACCTCGCGCTCGGCCGCGCGAGCGAGGCGGTGGCGAAATTCGGCAGCGCGCCGGTGCCCATGCACCTGCGCAACGCGGTCACGGCGCTGATGAAGCGCGAGGGCTACGGCGCCGGCTACGAGTACGCCCACGATGCGCCGGACGGCTTCGTCGCCGCGCGCAATCTGCCGAGCGCGCTCGGCGACGAGCCGTTCTACCGCCCCACGGACCACGGGGCCGAGCGCGAGCTGAAGGAACGGCTCGACGCGCTGCGCGAGAAGCGGGCCGCTGCGACCAAGGCGAAGTAGGCGCTGCTCCTCCGCGCCCGCGGCGCGCGGCACGGCACGGCACGGCACGGCACGACGAGAAAACTTCTCACCGCCCGCGGTCGCGGTTCTATGATTAGGCATGCGCCTCACCCGGACCGCCGCCGCGTTCGCCCTGCTGCTCGCGGCGCCGTCGCAGGCGAAGGAACTGTGGGAGGTTCCGTGGATCGAAGTGCGTACCCCGCACTTCGTGATCGCGAGCGCCCAGGGCGAGGAGAAGACGCGCGCGCTCGCCCAGGAGCTCGAGGATTTCCGAACGATGGTCGTGCGCTTTTCCAACCTCGCGCACGTCGAGGAGCGCATTCCGACGCGGATCTTCTTGGTCCCGCGCAGCACCCGCGACCTCGGCTTCGACGCGAAGGTTGCCGGGTATTTCCAGGCGACCATGCGGGCGAACTACGCGGCGATTGCCCCGGCCGGGGCATTCTCGGACGAAGTACTCAAGCACGAGTACGTGCACTTCCTCGTGCGGAACCAAGGGCGGCAGCTCTACCCCGCCTGGTTCGACGAAGGGTTCGCGGACTTCTTCGCCACGCTTCGCGTCCGTGGACTGCGCTTCGAGTACGGCAAGCCGATGGATGCCAGAATGAGCTGGCTGCTGAATGGTGGCTGGCTCTCGTACGAAACCGTCCTCGAAACGCGGGACACGTCCGGCTTCAGTCGCGACCGCGGTGCCATGTTCTACGCGCAGTCCTATCTGCTCGTGCACTACCTCATGCTCGAGCACGGCGACTTCGGACGTCGCAACGCGGACTACGTTGCGCGGCGCGAGCGCGGCCAGAGCCCGATCGAGGCGTTCGAGGCAGCCTTCGACCTCGATGCCGGCCAGCTGACGATGCGATTGGCGCGTTATCTCCCGAGGCTGGCGTTCTACAAGGGCAAGCTGAAGAAGCCGCTCGAGCCCGTCGCGATCGCGACGCGACCGCTGTCGACCGCGGAGGTCGCCGCGAGCCTCGGCGGGCTCGCCCTTCACGTGACCGGCGTCGAAGCGGCCGAGAAGTACTTCGCGGCCGCGCTCGCCGCAGATCCTGAGCACGGTGCGGCGCTCACCGGGACGGGCGACATGCGCAAGTTCGCGGGGCGCTTCGCAGAGGCGAAGCCGTACTACGAGCGGGCGATCGCCTTGGAGCCGACCGAAGCGAATCACGAGCTCGACTACGGCGAATACTTCCTCGACCTCGCCAAGCAGGAGAAGGACGAGGCGCGTCGTGCGGAGTGGATCATCGAGGCGCGACGTCACTTCGCGCGCAGCTACCGGCTGAACCCGGATCACCCAGAGACCCTCGCGATGAACGGCGCCACGTATCTCGTGGCGGGCGACGACGTCGCGAAGGGCGTCGAATCGTTGGAAGTCGCGCACCAGCTTCTCCCTTCGCAGACGCAGATCCGGGTATTGCTCGCGCAGGGCTACGCGGCGGTCGGAAGGACCGAAGCCGCGCGACGCCACCTCGAGGCGCTGCTCGCCTGGAGTCACGCGGATGGAATCGAAGATCTGCAGCGCCTTCTGAAGGCAATCGACGAGCAGGCGGAGCAATCGAAGCTGAGCGCGTCGCCGCAGCCGGGAGACGGCTGAGCTCGGAACGCGAACGGCCGCTCCCCGATCGGCGTAAGTTCAGGTCGCCCTGGCCCCGGAGCCTCCATGAAAGCCCTCGCCCTTCTCTTCGCCGCACTGCTGATCGATGCGCTCCCCGCAGTCGCTGGCGACGCCCCCGACGCGCTGCTCGCCCGCGCCCGCGCCGCGCTCGGCGGCGACGCGCTCGACGCGGTGCGCGCCTCGCGCGCGACGCTGCGCGTCGAGACGCAAGGGCTGAGCGGCACCGGCGAGCGCGTCGAGGACCACCGCAGCGGCCGCTTCGTCGAGCGCTACGACCTGCGCGTGGTCGCCTTCGCCGAGGGCTTCGACGGCGAGACGCCGTGGTCGATCGAGGGCAACAATCCGCCGCGCGCCGAGCGCGGCGAAGAGCGCGTCGCGGGCGCGCGCAGCGACGCCTACCGCATCAGTTTCTCCCACCTGACGGGTCGCCGGCCCGGCCGCGTCGAGGCGCTCGGCGAGCGCGCCGAGGGCGCGCGCCGGTTCGCGGCCTTGCGGGTCGCGCCGGAGGGCGGCCGCGCGTTCGAGCTCTGGCTCGACGCCGCGACCGCGCTGCCGGACCGCACGATCGAGAAGACCGCGAGCGACACCGTCACCACGACCTTCGCGGACTGGCGGCACGTGGACGGCGTCGCGGTGCCGTTCGCGATTCGCGAGAGCAACGGCGACGCCAAGTACGACACGCGCATCGCGGTGGAGTCGATCGCGTTCGAGCCCGAGCCGCCCGCGGCGACCTTCGCGATGCCCGCCCCTCCCCCGCGCGACTTCGGGATCGCCGGCGCTGCGGCGTCCGCCAGCGTTCCGTTCGAGCTCGTCAACAACCACGTCTACGTCGCGGTGAAGCTCGCCGGCCGCCCCGTGACGCTGCTCGTGGACACCGGCGGCCTGAACGTCGTGACGCCGGAGCTGGCGAGCGCCCTCGGCCTCGCCGTGCAGGGCGAGATCGAGGGCCGCGGCGTCGGCGAGAAGAAGGTGGACGTCGGCGTCGCGCAGGTCGCGCGCGTCGAGATCGGCGACGCCTTCCTCGAGAACCAAACGTTCTACGTCTTCCCGCTCGGCGACATGAGCGCGATCGAAGGGCGCGAGGTCGCCGGCCTCGTCGGCTACGAGGTGTTCCGCCGCTTCGTCGCGCGCCTCGACTACGACGAACGGCGCCTCACGCTCTTCGACCCCGAGCGCTTCGCGTACCGCGGCTCCGGCGTCGCCGTGCCGATCGCGTTCTCGGACCACACGCCGCGCATCGAGGCCGAGGTCGACGGCGTGCGCGGCGGGTTCGATCTCGATACGGGCAGCCGCTCCTCCCTCACGCTCGCGGGCCCGTTCGTGGACGCGCACGGGCTGCGCGAGAAGCTCGGCGCCCGCCCGGCGACCACGACGGGCTGGGGCGTCGGCGGCGCCTCGCGCTCGCAGCTCGCACGCGTGGGCACGCTGCGCTTCGCCGGCTTCAGCGTGCGCGAGCCCGTGACTTCGCTCTCGGTGCAGGAAGCGGGCGCGTTCGCGGCGAGCGACCTCGCGGGCAACATCGGCGGCGGCATCTTGAAGCGCTTCGACCTCACCCTCGACTACCCGCACGAGCGCATCTGGTTCGAGCCGAACGCCCTCTTCGAGGTCCGCGACGTCTACGACCGTTCCGGCGCGTGGCTGCACGACGCGGACGGCGCGCTCGAGGTGATGGACGTCGCGCCCGGCGGACCTGCGGAGCGTGCGGGCCTGCGCGTGGGCGAGCGCGTGCGCGCGATCGACGGGAAGCCCGTCTCGCGCGGGGACTTGTTGCGGCTGCGCGAGCGCTTTCGCAGCGAGGCCCCCGGCTCGCGGGTCCGTCTCGAGGTGGAGGCTGCGAGCGGCGAGCGCCGCGGCCTCGTGCTCACCCTCGCCGATCTCGTCTAGCCGCTCGCGACGACGCCTTGCGCGCGCAGCGCGGCGATCTCGCCGGCGGCGAGACCGAGCTCCGCGAGCAGCGCGTCGCCGTGCTCGCCGCGGACGGGCGCCGGCGCGCGCGTGGCCGGCGCGCCGTTCACGTGCACGATCGCGCCCCAGCGCAGTACGTCCCCGTGGGCCGCGTGGCGCGTGGGCGCGACGAAGCCGTTCTCGCGCACGTGCGCGTCCTCGGCCCAGAAGCGGCCCGGCGCGGGCCCGTCCGCGCGCACGCAGCCGACGCCGCGCGCGCCGAGCAGCGCTTCCCACTCCGCGGCGGAACGCGCTGCGAAGTGCGTCTCGAGCGCGGCCTCGCTGCGCCCCGCCGGCGACGCGAGCGCGGCGTCGCCGAGCGCGCTCGCGAGGCGTTGCCACTCGGCCTCACTCGTGACGGCGAGCATCAGCCAGCCGTCGCGCGCCGCGTACAGCCGGTAACCGGCCGCGAAGCCGCGCAGCTGCGCATCGACGGTCGCGCGCGGCGGCTTGCCTGCGTAGTCGAGGAAGTCGTCGGCGTTCGCCCAGGCGTTCGCGACGAGCATGCTCACGTCGACGCGCTGACCGGCCGCGAGCTCGCGCTCGCGGGCGAGCAGCGCGAGCAGGATCGCGGCCGCCGCAACGCCCGAGGTGTTCGGGTCCGGGTTCGCCTCGTTCGCGCGCATCAGCTGCCGCGACGCCTCGCGCAGCTCCGCGAGCCCGTCGCACGGCAGTGCGAGCGCCGCGCCGGCCTGGAGCGTCGCGCCGCTCGCGGCGGCGCCGATCACGGGATGCGTCGCCGGCCGCGTCGCGTCCGCGCCGTGCTGCCCGTAGCCGGACACCGCGACCCACACGAGGCGCGGATTCATCGCGAGACAGTCGGCGAAGCCGATGCCGAGGCGCTCGGGCACGCCCTGCCGGAAGTTGTGCACCAGCACGTCGGCGCGCGCGACGAGCGCCCGCACCGCGCGTTGGCCCGCGGGCGCCTTCACGTCGATCGCGAGGGCCTCCTTGCCGCCGTTCATGCGCGTCGCGAGGCCGCCGCCAGCGAGGATGCCGTGGCTCGGGTCGCCGCCGGGCGGCTCCACCTTGATCACGCGCGCGCCGAGGTCCGCGAGCATCGAGGTCGCGAGCGGGCCGGCGATGATCGTCGAGAAGTCGACCACGAGGAGCCCCGCGAGGGGACGCTCGCCGCCGGCCCCGCGATCGGGCACCGGCGCCGTGGGCGGCTGCCATTCGGCCAGCACCTCGGCCGCGTGGGCCCCGGGCGCAGGCGCGCCGCGGCCCACCCGAGCCGGCGTCGCCGCGAGGCGCGCGATCGGGCCGATCGTGCGCACCGGGCCGACGCGCGCATCCGCGAGCGTCACGATCTCGCCGTTCGCCACGAGATCGGCGTGCGAGAGCGCCTCCTGCGCCGTCGCGTAGGGCTCGGCGGCCACGTTGCCGTTGGCGCGGAACGCCTCCATCCACGCCGCCGCGGGCCGCTCGCGCACGCGCAGCAGGATGCGATCGCGGGCGGCCTCCACCGTCTCCGCGCTCCACTGCGCGGGCGATCCCTGGAAGCGCTCTTCCCCCAACAACTCGGGCAGCAGCTCGATCGCGTCGAGAAACGCGTAGAACAGATGCTCGAGCAGGTTGCCGCACTGGAGCCAGCGCCCGTCGCTCGCCAGCACCGGGTGGTAGTTGAGCGTCGGCATGTCGCCGGCACTCGGATCGGGAGGATCGACGAGGCCGCGCTCCACGAGCTGCACGAGCAGCAGCTCGACGAGGTCGTAGGGCAAGAGCGCCTGGAGCAGACTCGTCTCGACGCGCTGCCGCTGCCCGCTGCGCGCGCGCGCGAGCAACGCCGCGGCGATGCCCTGCACCGCGCCCATCGCGCACGCGTGCTGCGCGACGGGCAGCGCCGCGAAGCCCGGCGCGTCGCCGCGCAGCTGCCGGCCGAAGGTGCGCATGCGGCCGGCGCGCGCCGCGCCCAGCGCATCGTAGCCGG
>CAZCTH010000190.1:0-5935 GCA_964501435.1 uncultured Spirochaetales bacterium
GCGACTGGCGCGGCCAGCGCGTGCTGCTGCCGCGCGCCGAGCGCACGGGCGAAACGCTGCCGGCCGGCTTGCGGGCCGCCGGCGCGCGCGTCGACGAGCTGCCGCTGTATCGCACCGAGGCCGCGCCTTTCGACGCCGCCGCGCTCGTCGAGGCGTTGCGCGCTGGTCGCGTGGATGCGCTCGCCTTTGCGAGCCCGTCCGCAGCGCGTCATTTTGCAGCGGGCGTGGGCGACTCGGGCGTCGCCGCCGCGCGCTCGGCGGCGATCGTGGCGATCGGGCCCGTGACCGCCGAAGCGCTGCGCGGCGTCGGGCTCGCGCCGAGTGCGATCGCGGAGACGCCCAGCGCGGACGGGCTGGTCGCCGCGCTCGAGGCGCACTTCTCGATGCGAGAGCAGGAGGAAACGCGATGAGCTTCCCGCAAACGCGGATGCGCCGGCTGCGCGGCAGCGAGGCGCTGCGGCGCATGTTTCGCGAGACGAAGCTCTCGCGCGACGATCTCGTGCAGCCGCTCTTCGTCGTCGAGGGCAGCGCCGTGCGCGAGCCGATCTCGTCGATGCCGGGCCAGCACCGCTTCTCCGTCGACCAGCTCGTCGCCGAGTGCAAGGAGCTCGCGGACCTCGGCGTGCCGGCGGTGATCCTGTTCGGCGTGCCGAACGAGAAGGACGCGCGCGGCTCGCAGGCCGACGCCGCGGGAGGCATCACGCAGCGCGCGGTCGCGGCGCTGAAGGCGCAGGTGCCCGGGCTCGTCGTGATGACCGATGTGTGCCTGTGCGAGTACACGGATCACGGCCACTGCGGAATCGTGCAGGGCGAGCGCGTGCTGAACGACCCGAGCGTCGCACGCCTCGCCGAGACCGCGCTCTCCCACGCGCGCGCCGGGGCGGACGTCGTCGCGCCCTCGGACATGATGGACGGCCGCGTGGCGGCGATCCGCACGCGCCTCGACGAGTGCGGCTTCGAGGAGGTGCCCATCCTCGCGTACTCCGCGAAGTTCGCGAGCGCTTATTATGGACCCTTCCGCGAGGCAGCCGAGAGCACGCCCGCCTTTGGGGATCGCCGCGCCTACCAGATGGATCCGCCCAACCGGCGCGAGGCGCTGCGCGAGATGCGGCTCGACCTCGCCGAGGGCGCCGACGCCCTGATGGTGAAGCCCGCCACGCCGTACCTCGACGTGCTCGCCGACGCGCGCCGCGAATTCGACGTGCCCCTCGCCGCGTATCACGTGAGCGGTGAGTACGCGATGATCCACGCGGCCGCGCAGCGCGGCTGGCTCGACGGCGACCGCGCGATGCACGAGGCGCTGGTGGGGATCAAACGCGCGGGGGCGGATTTGATCCTGACGTACGCGGCCAAGGAGTTTGCGCGGAAGCTCGGGGCGTAGGGAGTTGGAGGTGGTGCGGGCAGCGCCGCCGCGGCGGGGCCGGGGGCGCGCTCCGGCCGCTGGCTCGCCGGCGGCCCCGCTCTTTCGTGCTGTCCCGAGCGAATGGGCGGGTTCGGCGCCTTCGGGAGTTGCGCTGCCGGATGCGCGGGGCCGGGCTGCGCTTGACGCGGCCTTCGCGCGCCCCCGGCCCCGCCGCGGCGGCTCGTGCTGGGGCGCCCGAGCGGCGTTTTGAGTGGGGGCGCGGATCGGCGCGGCCCGGGGCCGCGCCTCCCGCGCTGTTGGATTCGAGGGATGCATGGGTCGCGCGGACTCAGGGGCGCTGCGCGCGGAGCCGAGGAGTGGGAGATGGCGGGCGAGTACAAGGTGGTGGAGACGAGCGACGTCACGGACGTGGCGCTCGAGGCGATCTTGAACGAGTGGACGGGGCAGGGCTGGAAGCTCGAGTCGATCCACTTCGCGATGCGCGAGTCGTCGCGCCGGCCGTCGATGGCGTTCTTGCTGTTCGTGCGGGGCGCCGGGTAGCTCACGCGAACGCGGGCAGGACCTCGCTCGCGAGGCGCTCGAGCGCCGCGTCGCGCTCGACGTCGCTGGCGCCGGGCAGCTCGGTGCGCGCGACGACGAGATCCATGCCGATGCGCTCGCGGTAGCGCGCGAGCTCGTCGCGCACGAAGTCGACGCTGCCGACGATCGCGCGTGCGGTGATCGGTTCCGAGGCCGCGCGCGCGAGCGCCGGAGGGGCGCGCCGCGCGGCAGCGAGCGCGTCGTCCGCGAGCGCCGCCAGCACGCGGCGGGCCTCGGCGTCGTCGCGCGCGGCGTACACGATGCGCATCACGGGTACGCGCGGCGTACCGGCGGGCGGCTCCCCGCTGCGCTCCGCCTCCCAGGCGGCGTAGTTCTCCGCGAGCGTCGGCAGGCTCTCGAGCGGGGAAGCGAGGTAGGGCAGCGCGCGTCGCGCGGCCTGCTGCAGCCCCTTCCGGCCGAACGCCGCCACGACGAGGGGCGGATGCGGGCGCTGCACCGGCGCGAGCGCGAGGCGCGGCCACTCGCCCGGTTTCGCCGCGAAGTGCGGGCCGCTGAGCTCCACCGGCGCACCGGACCAGGCGGCGAGCATCGCGTCGAGCGATTCGTCGAAGCGGTCGCGCTTCACGCTCGCTGCGGCGCCGAAGGCCGCGAACACGCTGGCGCGGAAGCCGCGACCGAGGCCGATCAGCGCGCGGCCGTTCGAGAGCGCGTCGAGACTCGCGATCTCCGCGGCGAGGCGCAGCGGGTGGTGCAGCGGCAACAACAGCGACGTCGTGGCGAGGCGAATTCGCTGCGTGCGCATCGCGAAGGCCGCCAGCGCGGCGAGCGGCGCGGAGGTCGCGCCCGGATCGAAGTGGTGTTCGGGAAGCCACAGCGAGTGCAGGCCGAGCGCGTCGGCGCGGGCCGCGAGCGCGAAGGCTCGCTGCCAGCCGGCGGGCGTGCTCGGCGTGCCGAGGGACAGTCCGAGCGCGAGCGCGCCTGCGGGCGCGGCGCTCACTCCTTCTCCGGCTTCTTCTTCTTGTCGTCCTCGACGAAGCGGATCGTCGCGCTGACCTCGATCGTGCGGCCCTCGAGCATTCGCTTCGCCACTTCGACGGGGTCCATCGCCGAGAGCGCCTTGCCGAGCTCGCGCGAGACGCGGTCGAGAAATTCTGCGCGCGTCTTCTCACTCTGGGCGACGACGAAGTCGATCATCTCGCGCGGCGCCGACTCGCCGAGGGCGCGGCGCAGCGCCTCCTCGGTCATGAAGAACCCGGTGAGGCCGAGGCTCATGCCGCGCCGCAACAGCTCGGGCAAGAGGCCGCCGCCTTCTTCGGCGCCAGCTTCCTTGCGCCCCGTCGTGCGCTTGCGCGGTTCGTCGCTCGCCATGGCAGGGCAACCTACCACGCGCGGGTCGCGGCGCGCGCGCTCCCGCCGATTCGCGCACGCAACCCGTATGAATCGGGGCTAGGGCTCCGTCGCCGCGCGTGATAAAACGAATCCATGGCCGACCGGGTGCGCGACATCATGGAGACGAAGCTCGTCACCATCTCCGCCAACGAACGGCTGTCGACCGTCGACGACATCATGACGCTTGGGCGCGTCCGTCACATTCCCGTCGTGCAGGCCGGGCGACTCGTGGGCGTCGTCTCGCAGCGCGATCTGTTGCGCGCGTCGCTCTCCGCGCTCTCCGAGCATCGCGACGCCGAGCGCCGCGCCTTCCTCAGCGTGGTCGAGATCGCGCGCGTGATGTCGACGCCGCCCATCGTAGTCACGCCGGAGGTCACGATCGAGGCGGCCGCCGCGATCATGGCGACGAAGCGCATCGGCTGTCTGCCCGTGCTCGACCGCGATGAGCTCGTCGGCATGATCACCGAGACGGACATCCTGCGCTGGGTCGCCGGGGTAGAAGGCTGAATCACGGCGCGCGGGACGGCGCTCGGATCCCGGAGACCTGAGCGATCTCCCCGGTCGATGCCGGGCGCGCGCAGGCGCAGCGGCGATGCGGGTTCAGGCGCAGGGGCTCGCGTCGGCTTCGTTTTCGTTGACTCCACCCGCGGGGCGCGCTTACAGTGCCCGCCGCTCGGTCGCTTGCTCCCGTGGCGCGGCGCTCGGAGACATCATGATCCAGTCGATACTGATCGCGACCGACGGCTCCGAAGCAGCGCATGCGGCGGAGCGCTTCGGCGTGGCCCTCGCGGCCCGCCTCCGCGCGCGCGTGTTCGCGCTGTCGGTGATCGAGGAGCGGGTCGGGCTCGGCCTGCGCGCGGACGCGCTCGGCGTTCCGCCCGGACCGGTCGCCGCGGCGGAGAGCTTCCTCAAGTCGCGCGCCGAGGCGGCGGTGAAGCGCGTCGCCGACGCGGCGCGCGGGAAGGACTGCGAGTGCGCGGTCGAAGCCTCCCGCGGCGTCGCGGACGACCGCATCGTCGAGCGCGCTCAGAGCGCGCAGCTCACCGTGCTCGGCCGCGACGGCGACCACGCCCACGCCCGCACCGTGCTGATCGGCTCCACCGTCGACGGCGTGCTCCACAAGACGGGCCGCAGCACCCTCGTCGTGCCCGCGGGCGCCGAGCTCGGCGGCCCGATCGTGCTGGCCTTCGACGGCTCGCCCGGCTCGCGCGTCGCCGCGCGTCTCGCCGTCGATCTCGCCCAGCGCTTCGGCCAGGCGATCCACGTGTTCGTCGACTCGAAGGACAAGGGCCGCGCCGCCGCGCGCTTCGACGAAGTGCGCCGGTTGTTGGGCGGTTCCCAGGTCCCGGTGCGCGAGGCCAACTCGACGCTCGGCCGACCCGACGTGAAGGTGATCGACACGGCCCGGGCCGCCCGCGCCGGGCTGATCGTGATGGGCGCGTACGGCCGCAACCGCATCAGCGACTTCTTCCTCGGCAGCAACGCGGCCGCGGTGGTGCGCACTTCGCCGGTCGCCGTGCTGCTCGCGCGATGAGCGCGGCGTGGAGCTGACGCTCGCGGAGCTGGCGGCTCGGCTCGGACGCGAGTGCGAAGGGGACGGCGAGGTGCGCCTCAGCGGCGTGGCCGAGCTCGCCACCGGCGGCCCGCACGAGCTCGGCTTCGTGCGCAGCGAAGCCTTCGCGGCGCCCCTCGCCGGCTCGCGCATCGGCGCCGTGATCGCGCCGCCGGGCCTCTCCGCGCGCGGCAAGCCGGCGCTGCGCTCTCCCGCGCCGAGCCTCGACTTCGCGCGCGCGGCCGCACTGCTCGCGCCGCGCGTCCGCCTCGCGCCGGGCGTGCACCCGCGCGCGTTCGTCGACGCGACCGCTCGGCTCGACCCGACTGCGAGCGTCGGGCCGCTCGCGTGCGTCGGCGCGCGCGCGCAGGTCGGCGCCGGGAGCACGGTGCACGCGAACGCCGTGATCGGCGCGGACGCGCGCGTCGGCGAAGGCTGCGAGATCCATTCCGGTGCGATCGTCGGCGAGCGCTGCACGCTCGGCGACCGCGTGATCCTGCAGCCCGGCTGCGTGATCGGCGGCGACGGGTTCGGCTACGAGCTCGACGAACGGGGTGCGCTGGAGAAAGTCCCGCAGCTCGGCATCGTCGTGCTCGAGGACGACGTCGAGGTCGGCGCGAACGCGGCGATCGATCGGGCGCGCCTCGGCGCGACGCGCATCGGACGCGGCACCAAGATCGACAACCTCGTGCAGGTCGCGCACAACGTGGAGATCGGCGCGCACTCCGTGCTCGTCGCGCAGGTCGGCATCGCGGGCAGCACGAAGCTCGGCGAGCGCGTCTTCTTCATGGCGCAGTCCGGCGCGGCGGGGCACCTCGAGATCGGCGGTGGCACCTTCGTCGGCGCGCGCGGCGGCGTGATCGAGGACGTCGCAGCCGGCAGCCGCGTGTACGGGTTCCCGGCGGTCCCCGAGCGCGCATGGCATCGCGCCGGCGCCTGGCTGCAGCGCTTACCCGAGCTGGCGCGCCGCGTGCGGGCGCTCGAGCGCAAGCTCGGCGTCCGCGGCGACGACGCGGACGGCGGCGCGTGAGCGCAGCGCGCGACTCGCTGGCCGCGCTGCGCGCGCGGGCGGCCACGCTCGAGACGAGCGC
>CAZCTH010000191.1:0-5902 GCA_964501435.1 uncultured Spirochaetales bacterium
CCGCCGCACGCGCGGCGCTCGCGCGCCGCGCGCCTGCCGCGCCGCGCGCCGACGATTCGCTGGGCCGCGTCGCGCGCGACGTGATCGAGCACATGAACAGCGCGCTGCTCGTGCTCGACAGGCACGGCGACGTGAGCTTCGCCAACGGCGCGGCGGCGCATCTGCTCGGCGCGGCGCCCGGCTCGCTGGTGGGCGGCGCGCTCGCGCTCTGGTTCCCCGGAGTCCCGCGCGGGCGCCTCTTGGTTCACGGGACGCTCGAGCGCGGCGAGAAGCTGCGCGGGGCGGAGACGATGATCACGCGCGCCGACGGGCGGGCGATCCCGATCGGCCTCTCGGCCGCGCCGCTGCTCGGCGAGCGCGGCGAGCCCGACGGCGCCGTCGTGATCTTCCAGGATCTGACGGAGATCAAGCAGCTCGAGCGCCAGCTCCTGCAGCGCGAGAAGATGGCCTCGATCGGGCAGCTCGCGGCGGGCGTGGCCCACGAGATCAACAACCCGATGGGCTTCATCCACGCGAACCTGTCCCAGCTCGGCGAGTACCTCGACGACCTCGGCCGCGTGTGGGAGGCGCTCGCGGCCCTGCGCAAGGCGGCGCTCAGCGCGGAACCGGCCGTGCGCGGCGTGGCGGAGGACGCGGAGGCCGTGATCGGCGAGGTCGACGCGGAATTCCTGCTGCGCGACTTCGGCACCGCCGTGCGCGAGTCCCTCGAAGGCGCGCAGCGCATCCGCGCGATCGTGCAGGACCTGCGCTCGTTCTCGCATCGCGACACCGAGGAGAAGGTGCACGCGGACGTGAACAAGGCGCTCGACTCCACCGCCAACATCGTCTGGACCATGATGAAGCACTCGGTCGCGCTCTCGAAGAGCTACGCCGAGCTGCCGCCCGTGCTCTGCTTTCCGATGCAGCTGCAGCAGGTGTTCATGAATCTGCTGATGAACGCCTATCAGGCCATCGAGGAGCGCAAGGCGATCGACGGCGCGCCGGGCGAGATCCGGCTGCGCACGGAGCTCGCGAACGGGGGCGTGCGGATCGCGGTCACCGACAACGGGATCGGCATGGCGCCGGACGTGCAGCGCCGCATCTTCGATCCGTTCTTCACGACCAAGGAAGTGGGTGTCGGCACCGGGCTCGGCCTTTCGACGAGTTACCAGATCGTGCGGCGCCACGGCGGCCGGCTCAGCTTCGACAGTCAGCGCGGCGTCGGAACGACCTTCTCGGTGTGGTTGCCGCTCGACGACGAGAGCGGCGCATGACGACAGCGCGCCCCGTCGTACTGCTCGTGGACGACGAGGCCCACATCCTCTCCGCGCTCCAGCGCGTGCTGCGCCGCGAGCCGTACGACGTGCTCGCGGCCTCGAGCCCGGACGAAGCGTTCGCGGTGCTCGCGGCGCGAGCGATCGCGGTCGTCGTCTCCGACCAGAAGATGCCCGGCGCGAGCGGCATCGCCTTCCTGCGCGAAGTGGCGGCGCGCTTCCCCGCGACGCGTCGGATCCTGCTCACCGGCTGGCCGGAGGAGATCCCCGAGCGCGAGCGCGAGGCCGCGAAGCTCGACGCGATCCTGCCCAAGCCTTGGGACGAGCCGGCGCTCAAGGCGACGCTTCGGCGCTGTCTCTGAGTCCGATGGGAGCTCGCGGAGCCTCGGTCGCTCAGGTGCCCTTCGGGAGGCCGCTCAGGTACTCGAGATCCGCGTTCTGCGAGTTCTTCGCGCCGAGCGCCAGGATCCGGAAACGGCGCGCGATGCCCTTCGTGTAGTAGATGCGTCCCTTGCCGGCGAAGCCGAGCTCGAAGATCGCGAGGTGGGGCGGCAGACCGCCGACCTTGCGGCGCACGACGGCGGTCTCGGGCTCGTCGCTCAGCTTCTTCAGCGCTTCCTCCGCGCGCAGGCGCAGGCTCTCGTCGCCGAGCTCCGCGAGGTCGCGCAGCGCCCGCTCGTCCACCTCGATCTCCTTGTAGAGCGCCGCGAAGCGCCGGCCGAGCGCTTCGGCGTCCTTGGCGCTGCGCGCGGCGTTCTTCGCCGCCTGCTTCACCTGCGAACGCAGCTCGGCGATCTCACCTTCCTTCGCCTCGAGGTCCCGCGACGCCTCGTCGAGCAGCTGCTCGAGCGCGCGGCGCTCTTCCTCGAGCTCCGCCGCGCGCGCCGAGCCGTGTCGCAGCGCGTCCTCGCGCGTCTCGAGCTCGGCGAGGCGCGCCCAGAGCGTCTCGCGCTCCTCGGCGAGCGCGGCGATTTCACGCTGCTGCGCCTCCGTCTCGGGGAGGGCGCTGGCGAGCCGCGTGCGCACGCCCGTCAGCTCGCGCTCGATGCGCGTCGCGCGCTCGGCGACCGCGTCGCGCGCCGCGGTCAAGGCGTTCAGCGCGACCAGCTCGCGGCGCGCGAGCCGGCGCGTGTGCAGCGCCAGCGTGGCGACGAGCAATCCGGCGTAGACGATCAACACGCCGTTCGCGAGCAGCGAGTTGTACGGGATCGACACCTGCACGTCGGCGCTCGCGGGCAGCAGGTTCTCGCCGAGGCCGGCCGACGGGGGCAGGGCGGGCAAGCGCCCCTCGCCCGCGAACAACAGCGTCCGCCCGTCCGCCGCGATCACGACGGCCTGCACGCGCACCTGACCGAGGCGCGTCCACGGAGACTCGCGCACCAGCGCGCGGACCCGCGCGTCCACCTGCGTCGCCACGGGGCCGGCCTGCGGATCGACCGCGGCGGCCTGGGCGACGGCGGCGGCGAAGTGCGCGGTCAAGGCGCGCTCGAGGCCGCGCAGCGAAAAGACGGTGGCCACGAGGAACACGAAGATCGCGACGTACGCGAAGCGGAAGCTCGCGATCCGCTCGAGCGCCGACGACGGCCGGTCGCCCGCGCCCTGCGCCGGAGTCGCCGCCGGCTCGAGACCCTCGTTCGTCACGGACGCTCCCACTGTCCCTCGCCTCTTAGCAAAGCCGCGCGCGGCACCGTGTGGTCGATCGGACGCCGGGCGGGGGCTGGCGGTTGCCTGGAACGGGCTCCGCCATCGGCTTCGCAGGGGCTGCCGCTACCGTGCGCCGCCATGCGCGTCGTCGACCTCGACCGAGACATGTCCGATGTGATTCCGACCGGAACCACGCGCGACAGCCAGTTCCTGTTCGACCGCATGACGCGCGAGACCCTGGACGCGACCGGCGCTGCACCGGGGTTGCGCATCCTCGACGTCGCCAGCGGCTTCGGGCAGGACGCCATCGCGCTGCGCACCCGCGGCGCCGAGGTGATCGGCGCCGAGCCGTCGGCGCGCATGACGGCCTGGGCCCGGCTGATGTCCGAGAAGGCCGCCGGCCCGGTACCGTTCTGGGTGCGCGGCTGGTCCGACGCGCTGCCGTTCGCCGACGCGAGCTTCGATGCGGCCTACTGCAAGGGCGCCCTCGACCACTTCGACCGGCCCGAGCGCGCGATCGCCGAGATGGCGCGCGTGACGAAGCCGGGCGGGCGGGTCGTGCTCGCCGTCGCGAACTTCGACTCGCTCGCGTGCCGTGCCGCGCGCGCGCAGGACCGCTGGCGCGAGGGCGCGCTCGGGCGCGAGCCGAAGCGCGGGCGCCGCCATTACGACGTGCCCGCCGATCACTTCACGCGCTACGAGCTCGGCCTCCTGCGCGAGCACGCAGAGCGCGTGCTCGCGCTGCAATCCGTCACCGGGCTCTCGCTCGCGTGGGGGCTGCCGAGTTGGACGCGCTTCGTCGAGGCCGCGCCCGCATTCGTCGCCGGCGCCGCACTGCGCGTCGCCGACCTCGGCGCACGGCTCCTGCCGCGGCTCGCCGACGTGATCGTGCTGGTGGGCACGCCGAAGCGGTGAAGCGCTGAAGCGCGCGCCGCGCCGCGATAGCGTCCCTCCTTCACCCGAAGGAGCCTCGATGCCTCGCCTCTCCCAGCTCTCGCGCTCGATCGCCGGCCGCGGCGCGCTCGTCACCGGCGCCGCCAGCGGGATGGGCCGCGCCACGGCGCACCTGTTCGCGGACGAGGGCGCGCAGGTCGCGGTCACCGACGTCGGCGCCGACGGCGTGCAGCGCGTGGTCGACGAGATCCGCGCCGCCGGCGGGCAAGCGCGGGGCTGGGTGATGAACGTGGGGGACGACGCGGAGGTCGCGCGCGTCGTGCCCGAGATCGCCGCCGCGTTCGGACGCCTCGACATCGTCGTGAACAACGCGGGCATCAGTCGCTTCGCGCCGATCGACCACGCCGACTTCGTCAAGAACTGGAACGACTCCCTCAACGTGCTGCTCACCGCGCACACCCGCGTGATCCGCGCGGCGCTCCCGTTCCTGCGCAAGAGCGACGCGGGCCGGATCGTGAACATCGCCTCCACCGAGGCGCTCGGCGCGACGCGGTACGGCTCGCCCTACAGCGCGGCGAAGACGGGCGTCGTCGGCCTCACGCGCTCCCTCGCGGTCGAGCTCGGCCCCGAAGGCATCACGGTCAACTGCATCTGCCCGGGCCCGATCAACACCGGCATGACGCAGTCGATCCAGGACGAGCACAAGAAGATCTTCGCGAAGCGCCGTACGGCGGTCCTCCGCTACGGCGAGCCCGAGGAAGTGGCGCACGGCACGCTGAGCTTCGTGCTCCCCGCGTCGCGGTACATCACCGGCGCGGTGCTGCCGGTGGATGGCGGGCTCACGATCCGGAACGCGTGAGGGGCTCGCGTCGCCTGCGCCTCGGGTGTAAATGGTCCGCACGCGCAGCGGGCGGTCTTCGGGGAGGACGGGATGTCGCGTTCGCGAGATCGCTTCGCCGCCGCCGTGCCGCTGGCCGTCGGCCTCGCGATCTTCGCCGCCTCGGCGCATGCGGAGCGCGGCTCGCCTGGCGCGCTCGTGCGCGAGGCGCGCGTCGCGCTCGCGGCCCGCGACCCGGTTCGGGCGCGCGCGCTGATGGAGCAGGCGGCCGCAGCGGGAGACGCGGAGGCGCTCAACAATCTGGCGACGTTCGTCGAGATGGGCGTCGGCGGGGCGCCCGACCCTGCGCTCGCGAATCGCTTGCTCGAGCGTGCTGCGGCACTCGGCTCCGTAGGCGCGAAGCTGAACCTCGGGCTGCGGCTCACGGCGTCGGACGACGAAGCCGACCAACGCCGCGCCGTCGAGTTGCTCACCGACGTGCACAACGACCCCCCGGATCCGTCCGTCGGCGACGAGACGCGCCGTTTCGCCGCGGGCGGCCTCGGCGTGGCCTACCTGATGGGCCGCGGCGTGATGCAGGACGTCGCGCGGGGGGTCGACCATCTCGAAGAGGCGGACGCCGACGGGCAAGCGGACGAGCGCACGCTGTTCTTGCTCGGACGCGCCTACCAGCGCGGTTGGGACGTCAGGTCACCCGATCCGGAGCGCTCGCTCCGCTATTTCCAGCGCGCCGCGGACATGGGCAGTGCGGAGTCGGCGTGGCAGGTGGCCATGGCCCACCTGCGCGGCGCAGGCGTGCCCGGCAACGATGCGCTCGCCTACGACTGGTTCGTGCGAGCCGGCGAGGGCGGCGACGTGCGCGGCGACGTCGGTGCCGCGTATCTGCTCTCGCGTGGGCGCGGCGCGATCGAAGACGATCGCGAGGCGCGCCGGCTCTACGCGCGCGCGGCCGAGGCGGGCAACCCGCACGCGCTCCGCGGGCTCGGGGAGATGTTGCTGCGCGGAGAGGGCGGGCCGCCCGACGAGGCGCGCGGGCTCGCGTACGTGATGCTCGCGGAGCGCGCCGGCGTTTTCGCATCCGCCTCGGACGCGGGACCGGCGCTGCCCGAGCCGAGTGCGCGCACGCGGGCGCAGGCGGAGCGAATCGCCTCGGAGTGGCAGCGCAAGCGGCGCTGAGGCCGCCCGACCGCCGGCGCGCGTCAACGGCGCGCGCGCTTCGGGTCGGCGTGGCGACGCCGCTCTTCGATCGCGCGCTCGTACTCGCGCACCGTCC
>CAZCTH010000192.1:0-5872 GCA_964501435.1 uncultured Spirochaetales bacterium
GCTCGCCGCTCGGGCCGCGCACCGCCACGCGCCAGCCCCCCGCGCGCGGCGCGAGGGCCACGACCTCGCTGCGCAGCAGCAGCGCGCCGCCGAAGCGCGCGAGCTCGGCGGCGTAGGAGCTGCAGAGCGCGTGGGCATCCACGATGCCGGTGTGTGGCGAAGCGAGTGCGCCGCGCGCGACCACGTGCGGCTCGCGCCGCGCCACCTCCGCGCCGTCGACGAGCGCGAGCCCGCGCGCGCCGTTCGCCTCGCCCTGCGCGCGGAGCGCCTCGAGCGCGGCGAGCTCGGCGTCGGTCGTCGCCACCACGAGCTTGCCGAGCGCGCGCTGCGGGATGCCCTCGCGCGCGCAGCGCGCGCGAAGCCGCTCGGCGCCCTCGACGCACAGGCGCGCCTTCAGCGAGCCGGCCGGGTAGTACAGCCCCGCGTGAACGACCTGGCTGTTCCGACTCGACGTCTCGCGCGCGATGCCGGCGTGGCGCTCCACCACGACGACGCTGCGACCGGCGCGCGCCAGCGCCGCGCCGCAGGCCAGCCCGACCGCGCCGGCGCCGATCACCACGACGTCGGCCGCGCGCGTCACGCCGCGCGCGCCGGCGCGCTCACGCGAGCGCCTCGCCGATGGCGCTCACGCGAGCGCCTCGCCGGTGGCGCGCGCGTAGTGCGCCGCGAACTCGGCCGGCGTCAGCGCGAGCGACTGCGTGCCGTGCTTCTCCGCCATCAGCGCGCCCAGCACGCTGCCCATGCGTGCGCAGACGCCGAGCGGGCGGCCCTGGGCGAGGCCGGTCGCGAACGCCGCGCGATACGCGTCGCCGCAGCCCGTCGGGTCCACGACCTCGCGCGCGCGAACGGGCGCAATCTCGAGCGCCGCGCTGCGCGAATCGAGGATGCGCGAGCCGCGCTCGCCGAGTGTCACCACCGCGGCGCCGACGCGCGCCACCACGTCGCTCTCCGCGAGACCGGTCTTCTCGAGCACGAGCGACCACTCGTAGTCGTTCGCGAAGAGCAGCTCCGCGCCGTCGATCAGCTCGAGCAGCTCCGGCCCGTCGAAGAGGGGCAGCCCCTGCCCCGGGTCGATCAGCACGCGCTTCCCCGCGGCCTTCAGCGCGCGGGCGTGCTCCTGCATCGCCTGCTTGCCGTTGGGCGAGACGAACGCGAGCGCGTACGGCTCCGTCACGCGCGCGACGGGCGCCTCGTGGGCGCGATTCATCGCGCCCGCATGGAAGCCGGCGATCTGGTTGTCGTCGAGGTCGGTCATGATGTAGGCGCCCGCAGACGCCTCGCCCGCGAGACCGAGGATGTGATCGCGGCGGATGCCGTGGCGCGCGAGCCACGCGGCGTACTCGGCGAAGTCGGCGTCGCCGACCGTCGCGAGCACGATCGGCTCCTCGCCGAGCAGCTTCAGGTTGAAGGCGATGTTGGCCGCGGTGCCGCCGAAGCTGCGCTTCAGCTCGGGCAGGTAGAACGAGACGTTCAGCACGTGCAGGCGATCGGGCAGGATCACGTCCTTGAAGCGGCCCTGGTAGACCATGATGTGGTCGATCGCGACGGAACCGGTGCACAGAATCGGCATGGCGCGGGGCCCCTCGGAAACGGCCGCGCAACATCGCCAGACGCCTCCGGCGAGTCAATGGAGCCGCGCGCCGCGGCTACCTAAGATGCGCGCATGCGAGTTGCCGACCTCTACCGCGCGGGCGCGCCCGTGTTCTCGTTCGAGTTCTTCCCGCCGAAGACGCCGGCGGGCTGGCGCACGCTCTACCGCACCATCGCCGACCTCGCGGAGCTGAAGCCCGCGTTCGTCTCGGTAACGAGCCACGCGCGCGGCGAGAACCGCTCGCAGACCGTCGAGCTCACGACGCGCATCCAGAACGAGCTCGGCATCACCGCGATGGCGCACGTGACCTGCGCGGGGCAGACGCAGGCGGAGCTCGGCGCCACGCTCGACCGGCTCGCGCAGGCCGGCATCACGAACGTGATGGCGCTGCGCGGCGACGCGCCCAAGGATCAGCCCGAGTGGCGCCCCGTGCCCGGCGGCTTCTCGTTCGCGAACGAGCTCGCCGCCTTCGTGAAGAGCCGCGGCGACTTCTGCGTCGGCGGCGCCTGCTACCCCGAGACGCACCCCGACGCGCCGAGCGCCGAGGCCGACGTCGAGAACCTGAAGCGCAAGCTCGCGGCGGGTGCGGAGTTCCTGATCACGCAGCTGTTCCTCGAGAACGCGCACTACTTCCGCTTCGTCGAGCGCGCGCGCGCGGCGGGCATCACGGTGCCGATCGTGCCGGGCATCATGCCGCTGGTGAGCCTCGCGAACCTGCGCGGCGCGCTGAAGAACGCGCCGAGCTCCGAGATCCCGCGCGAGCTCGAGCAGGGCCTCACGGACGCGGGCGAGGACCAGGAGCGCGGCCTCGCCGTCGGCGTCGCGTGGGCGACGCTGCAGTGCCGCGAGCTGCTCGCCCGCGGCGCGCCGGGCATCCACTTCCTGACGATGAATCACTCGCCCGCCACGCGGCGCGTGCACGCGAACCTGACGGGCGCGAAGTCGTGAGCGCCGCCGAGCCGCTGCGGGTCGCGGTGCTCTTGTCGGGCAGCGGCACGAGCCTCGAGAACCTGTTCGAGCACATCGAGCAGCGCGGCCTGCCGGCGCGCGTCGTGTGCGCGATCGCGAGCAAGGAGGGCGCCGGCGGCCTCGAGCGCGCGCGCCGGCGCGGCGTGCCCGCAGTCGCGATCCCGCGCAAGAAGTTCGCGGGCGCGCACGCCTTCAACGACGCGCTCCACGCCGAGCTCGCGAAGCACGACGTGCAGCTCGTCGCGCTGCTCGGCTTCCTCTCGATCTTCGAGCCGCGCGAGCGCTACCGCGGCCGCGCCATCAACGTGCACCCCGCCCTGATCCCCGCGTTCAGCGGCAAGGGCATGTACGGCCACCACGTCCACGAGGCCGTGCTCGCCCGCGGCTGCAAGGTGACCGGCGCGACCGTGCACCTCGTCGACGACGAGTACGACCACGGCCCGATCCTCGCGCAGCGAGCCTGCGAGGTCCGCGACGACGACACGCCGGAAACGCTCGCCGCACGCGTGCAGGCGCTAGAGCGAGAACTGGTGCCGGAGGTGGTGCGAAGGCTGGCTGCGTCGCCGCGCTGACCCCCTCCCCGGGACGTTGGTTCGGGAAAGCCCGGGGACGTTGGTTCACGAGTCGCGCCCACGGCGTGCTCGCGCCGCGTTGCGCGTGTGGACTCGTGAACCAACGTCCCCGGCGTCAGCCGGCGTCAGACGCTCTTCTCTTGGATCAGCTCCACCTTGTACCCGTTCGGGTCCTCGATGAAGGCGATCACCGTCTTGCCGTGCTTCATCGGGCCCGGCTCGCGGACGACGTTCACGCCCTTTGCCTTCAGCGCCGCGCAAACGCCGTAGATGTCGTCCACGCCGAGGGCGATGTGGCCGTACTGGTCGCCGAGCACGTAGTCGCTCTTGCCCCAGTTGTGCGTGAACTCGAGCACGGTGTGCTCGCTCTCGTCGCCGTAGCCGAGGAAGGCGAGCGTGAATTTGCCTTCGGGGAAGTCGCTGCGTCGCAGCAGCTTCATGCCGAAGTGCTCGGTGTAGAAACGCAGCGACTCGTCGAGGTCGTTGACGCGGAGCATGGTGTGGAGGAAGCGCATGCGCGCACTCTACGGCGCGCGCCGCACGAACGGCAACGCCGCCGGACGCGCGCGGACGCACCCGGGCGCACCCGGGCGCACCCGGACACAACGAGACACAGCGGGACGCATCCGGACGCGCCCGGGCGCACGCGCGATAGGATCGGAGCGTCGAACCCGAAAGGGGTCAGACCCCAAGCGGGTTCAGGCGTGCTGGCCCGAGGAGGCCCGATGTTCATCGCGATGAATCACTTCGACGTGGAGCCCGAGCGCGCGCAGGAGTTCGAGGCGCGCTGGCGCGAGCGCGACTCGCACCTCGCGGAGGTGCCGGGCTTCCTGCGCTTCGCCCTGCTGCGCGGCGACGCCCCGGGCCGCTACGTCTCGCACTCCACCTGGGAGAACCGCGCCGCGTTCGACGCCTGGACGCGCTCCGAGGCCTTCCGCAAAGCCCACGCGGGCGCGCGCATGCCGGCGGGCGTGCTGCGCGGGCATCCGCGCGTGGAGCTGTTCGACGCGGTGCTCGAACAACCGGGGCCGACGCGCTGACGAAACGGCCGGATGCCGGCTGCACCCCGCGTCCAGATCCGTCCGGAAGCGTTCGGAATGCAAGAAAGCAGGGTCAGACCCCGTTTTCGCTCTTGACCAATACACGAAACTAGACCGAAAATCCGCCCATGCTCTCACCCCCCCAGAGAGCCACTGCGCCCAGCGCAGTGGGCGGTGTCTCTTCGCGCGCGGCGGCTGGCCTTGGCCGGCTCGCCGCGGGCGGAGAGCCCGAGGCCTTCGAAAACCTCGAACCCTTCGAACAGGAGACGAACGATGCGTGGGATCCTCGAGACAGCGGCGATGACGTCATTCAACGGGGCGAAGCCCGCTCGCACGCGTTTCGTGCGCTGGACGGCGCACGCGGCGAAGCGCGCAGCAGTGCCGAAGCCGTCGCCCAGCGGCTGCGGGGCGAGCGCGGGCAGGAGGCTCGCCTCGCCGCCCTGCTCCACGACCTTCGCGCCGACGTTCGGCCCGGTGGCGCTCCCGAGCTGAGCGCGGCGCGGCTCGCGACGGGCCTGCCCGCGGTCGATCGCCTGCTCGGCGGCGGCTTCCCGCGCGGCCGGCTCGCCGAGATCGCGGGGCCGGTCACCTCGGGCCGCACCTCGCTCGCGCTCGCGCTGCTCGCCGAGACCACGCGGCGCGGCGCGCTCGCGAGCGTGATCGACGCCGCCGACGCCTTCGATCCGAGCTCCGCCGACGCCGCGGGCATCGACCTCGCGCGCGTGCTCTGGGCGCGCCCGCTCGGCATCGCCGAGGCGCTGCGCTGCGCCGAGCACGTGCTCGGCGCGGGCGGCTTCGACCTCGTGATCGTGGACCTCGCCTTCGCCACCGCGCGGGAGCGGCCGCGCATCCCCGACTCCGCCTGGCCGCGCCTGCGCAAGAGCGCCGCGAGCGCCGACGCCGGCCTCGTCTTGCTCAGCCACGGCCGCCTCGCCGGCGCCGCCGCCGACCTCGCCCTCGAGCTCGCCGTCGCGCGCGCACGCTTCGGCGCGCAGCCGAGCTGGCTCGAGGCGCTCGAGAGCCGCGTCCAGCTCGTGCGCAACCGCGCCGGCCCCACCGAGCGCACTGCCCTCGTGCGCTTCGCGCCGTTTGCAGCCTGATCGATCGCGTACCCCGTGCGCCCCCCGCGCGAAACCGAGATCGAGCGCGCCTTCGCGAGCGAAGCCGCGGAAGCCCGCGCCGCCGAAGAGCGCGCGGCACAGCGCCAGCTCCATTCGAGCACGCCTCACCGAACCCACAGCGCGCAAGCGGAGCGAAGCGGCGCCCCAGCCGCGCGCCCTGCCCCTGCCGACGGAACGCGGGCTCGCAGTGCGCCGCAAGCCGCGCGCGCCCAAGCGGGTACGCGCTCGCTGCACGACGCGGCGCGCAGCGAGGCGAAGCCGAGCGAAGTCGAGCGAGCGCGCCGCGAGCCGGAATCTGCGGAGGCGAGCGAGGCCACGGGAAAAACCGTGCGGCGCGACGCGCGGAACGTCCGAGCGCAGGCAACGCCCACGCGCCCACGCATCGCCTGTCTCCTCACCCCCGCCCTCTCCCTCGCCGCCGAGTTGCGCGCGGACCCGGAGCTGCGCGGGCGCCCCCTCGCGATCGCGACGGCGCCCGGCCCGCGCGGCGAGGTGCTCGCCTGCTCGCTCGAGGCGGAGCGCGCGGGCGTGCGCGTGGGCAGCGGCGGATTAACCGTAATCTGGACGGGCACGGGTCTG
>CAZCTH010000193.1:0-5768 GCA_964501435.1 uncultured Spirochaetales bacterium
GCGGGGGCGCGCGGCACCTGGTGGCTCGCTAACGGCCCCTTTTGGGGGGCGTGTCGGGACCCGGCGGAGAGGCGCGCACGTTCGGGCGGTCGCGCTGCCGGATGCACGGGGCCGAGCTGCGCTTGACCTCGGTGCCGCGCGCCCCCGCCGCGCCGCCCGCTCTTGCTCGGCGCCGAGCTGCGGGCCTGGGGGGTGGGGCGAAATCTCCGGCGCCTTTGAGGCGCCGGAGATTTCGTTGGGGGATGCGCGCGTCGAAGACTCGCGCGCTGGGCGTGCGGGAGGTGCGGACCGCGCAAGCAACCAGGGAATGATGCACTGAGGAATTTCGGGAACGACCTCGGTCATCCCTTGCTCGATGGGCTTGTGCACCCACGCAAGCGAAGCGCGCAGCCCGAGCGAAGCGAGGGCGAGAGGGCGAAGCCCTCGTACGCGCCGCATCGGCGCGCACTGCGGAGCCGCGAGTCTTCGAGCGGCGCAGCGAAGTAGACAAGGAGAAAGGCGAACCTCGATGCGAGCACGCCTAACAACTCGCGGCCCCGCACACCCCAGCGCCGCTAAGACCGCGAGATCGAGGCCCCAAGGCGCTGCAAGCGCTCATCGATGCGCTCATACCCGCGATCCACCTGATGCGCGTTCATGATCACGCTGCGGCCTTCGGCGCAGAGGGCGGCGGCGATCAGGGCCATGCCGGCGCGGATGTCGGGAGAGGTGATGGTCTCGCCGTAGAGGCGCGACGGGCCCGTCACGAGGGCGCGGTGGGGGTCGCACAGCACGATGCGCGCGCCCATCGCGATCAGGCGGTCCACGAAGAACAGGCGGTTCTCGAACATCTTCTCGTGGATCAGTACGCTGCCGCGCGCCTGCGTCGCGAGCACGAGCGCGATCGAGGTGAGATCGCTCGGGAAGCCCGGCCAGGGCGCGTCGTCCACCTTCGGGATCGCGCCGTCGAGGTCGTCCTGGACGACGAGCTCCTGCTTCGCCGGAACGAACAGCGCGCCGTTCTCGAGGCGCGTCTCGACGCCGAGGCGGCGGAACACCATGCGCATCATGCGCAGGTCGTCGGGCACGATGCCGTTCACGGTGAGCTCGCCGCCCGTCATCGCGGAGATCGCGACGAACGAGCCGAGCTCGATGTGGTCGGGGCCGATGCGGTGCCGCGCCGGGCGTAGCTCCCGCACGCCTTCGATCTCGAGCACGTTGGTGCCGATGCCCTTGATCTGCGCGCCCATCGCCACGAGGAACTGGCAGAGCCCGCGGACGTGCGGCTCGCACGCGGCGTTGGCGATCGTGGTGACGCCGTCCGCGACGGCGGCGGCCATCACGGCGTTCTCGGTGGCCATCACGCTCGCTTCGTCGAGGAAGATGTCGGCGCCGCGGAAGCGGCCGGCGAGCGTCAGGTGGTAGTGCCGCTCGCGCGTCTCGATCTCGGCGCCGAGCATGCGCAGCGCGGTCAGATGCGTGTCGATGCGGCGCCGGCCGATGCGGTCGCCGCCCGGGCGCGGCAGCACGGCCTTGCCGTGGCGGTGGAGCAACCCGGGTGCGAGCAGGAACGAGCCGCGGATGGTTCGCGCGAGCTCGGTGCTCGCGTCGCGCGGCGCGAGGTCGCTGGCGTCGATCACGGTCTCGGTGGTGTCGGGGTCGCGCACCGCGCTCGCGCCGAGCTCGCCGAGGATCTGGAGCTGCGTCGCGACGTCCCGAATGCGCGGCAGGTTGCCGATGCGCGACGCGCCAGGAGCCAGCAGCGTCGCCGCGAGAACGGGCAGCGCCTCGTTCTTGTTGCCCGCGGGCGTGATCACGCCGCCGACGCTGCGACCGCCCTCGACGACGAAGCGGTCTCCGGCTCCGATCTGCACGGCGCTCTCCTTGCCGCGATGTCACCCTGAGAAACGCGGCGCAACGTAGCCGCGCGGTCCGCGCGCGCGAACGCGCGGCGCGCTACTCGAGCAGCGCCGCCATCTCGTGCGGGTTGTATCCGCGAATCTGCGTGCCATCGATCTCGACGAACGGGATCGACTTGCCGCCCGACTTGGCGATCAGCTCGTCCTGATTCGCCGGGTCGGCCTCGATGTCCTTGTTCACGTAGTCGACGCCGCGCTCGTCGAGGAACGCGATCGTCTTCCGGCACCAACCGCACCACGGCGCCGTGTAGATCGTGATCTCGTGGGCGGCCTCGCGCTCCGCGACGGCGGCCGCGTTCTTCGGCGCGAACGCCGCGGCATCGACCTCGATCTGGCCTGCGCGCTCGCGCCACTCGGGCGGCACGTCGTCGAGCGAGCGGGCGAAGCGCGCGACGCCGCGCTCGTCCGTCCACTGGTAGAACGTGCGCGTCGGGCGGGCGGACTGCGCTTCGGGCGCGGCTGCCGCCTGGCCCTCGGACGGAAGCGCGAGCCGTGGGCCGAACGCGAAGCCGAGCCCCGCCACCAGGGCCGTCATCAGCGCGGCGATCGCGAACGAACGCATCCGAACCACTCCCGAGGCTTGACTGGTCGGCGGATTCGACCCCGCAGCCGAGGGGTCCCGTTCCCCGCGCGGCGCACGAACCCGCGGCCGCCCCCGAGAGATCGTCTCGGCGCGCCCACCGGCTTGAGAGCTACGTCACGCCCGCTGCGCGAGTTACGCCGGCTTCCCCCACACGGGCTTGCGCTTCTCGAGGAACGCGCGGATGCCCTCGCGGAAGTCGCTGCTCTGGGCGGCCAGGATCTGGTTGCGGTCCTCCATCGAGACCACCGACTCGATGCTGTTCATGTCGAGGCTCGCGTTCAGCGCCTCCTTGCTGAGGCGCAGGCCGAGCGGGGAGGTCAGCAGCAGGTCCTCGATCAGCGGCCGCGCGGTCGCCTCGAGCTGGTCGTCGGGGACGACCTGGGAGACGAGCCCGAGCTCGCGGGCGCGCGCGGCGTGGATGAAGCGGCCCGTGAGGATCAGCTCGGCCGCGACCGAGGCGTTCGTGAGGCGCGGCAGGAGGTACGAGACGCCCACGTCGCAGCCGGACAGCCCGAGCTTGATGAAGGCCGCGTTCATGCGCACCGACTCGCCGGCGATCCGGATGTCCGAGGCGAGCGCCAGCATGAAGCCGCCGCCGCAGGCCGGGCCGTGCACCAGGGCCACGAACACCTGCTGCAGGCGCCGCATCTTGATCGACAGCTCCGCGATGCGGTGCTGGCCGCGCAGCTGCGCGCCGATGTCGGCGCGCGGGCCGGGCTGGCCGCTCTCCTTCAGGTCGAGGCCCGCGCAGAAGGCGCGCCCCGCGCCGCGCAGCACGACGACCCGGGTCTGGGTGTCCTGGGCGAGGGCGTCGTAGAAGGCGTGGAGATCCTCCACGAGCTGTCGCGAGAGCGCGTTCAGCGAGTCCGGCCGGTTCAGGGTGCACCAGATCACCGGGCCGTCCTGTTTGAGATCGAGCGTCGTGTACGCGGGCATCGCGGGTCTCCTCTGTTTCGCGAGGGCGCGAGTGTGCCACGCTCGCCCGGATGGAGACGACCCTCCGCGTCCGCAGCACGGCGCGCGCGCTGCTGGTGACCCCGGCGCGCGAGATCCTGCTCGTCCGCTACGTCGCCCACGCGATCGGACGCCGCTTCTGGATCACGCCCGGCGGCGGCATCGAGGCGGGCGAGACGGATCGCGAGGCCGCGGCGCGCGAGGTACACGAGGAAACGGGCCTCGCCGGCGCGCCGATCGGGCCCGCGGTGTGGACGCGCAGCGTGCCGATCCCGTGGGCCGACCCGCCCTTCGTGCAGCGCGAGACGTACTTCTGGACGCCGACCGCGCGCTTCGAGCCGAGCGCCGCGGCGATCCCCACCGAGGCGGAGCGCAGCGAGATCGAGAGCTACCGCTGGTGGCGTGTCGAGGAGATCGAGGCGTCGCCGGAGCGGTTCGCGCCTCACAAGCTCGGCGCGCTGCTGCGCGACCTGTTCGAGCGCGGGCTGCCGCCGGCGCCGGTCGAGGCGGAGTAGCCCGTGCGAGCGGAGGACTGAGCCGTGCCGAAGCCGTCCGACCAGCGAGCGTCCGCAGCCATCGCGGCGTTGCCCGGGGCCGTCTACACGCCGTTCGACCTCTCGAAGGCCGAGCGGCCCGTGATCGCCCTGCACGTGGGCGACACCTGGATGGAGCCGTGCGTGGGCGCGCGCATGCAGGACCTGACCGAGCGCGACTTCCCCGGCCTGCACCGGTACGTCGACACCCGAGGCATTCCAAGCCTCGTAGACGCGATCGTTCAGAAACTTCGCGAACGAAATCGCCTAGTGTGCGAGCGGGCCGACGTCATGGTCACCGCGGGCGCCACCTCGGGGCTCGCGTGCGCGGTTTCGGCGCTCGCCGACCCGGGCGAGGAGGTCCTGATCCTTGCCCCGTTCTGGCCGCTCATCCGGGGCATCGTGCGCTCCGTCCGGGCCACGCCGGTCGAGGTGCCGTTCTTCGATCGGGTCGCGACGGCAGACGAGGCGATCGCGGCGCTCGAGGCCAAGCTCTCGCCGAAGACCGTCGCGCTGTACTTCTCGAACCCGTCCAACCCGACCGGCCGCGTGCTGCCCGCGGACTGGCTCGAGGCGATTGCGGCGTGGGCGCGGCGACGCGACGTCTGGCTGCTCGCGGACGAGGTCTACGAAGATTACGTCTACCGCGGCGAGGCGATCTCGATGGCGCGCTTCGCCCCCGAGCGGACGATCGGCGCCTACTCGTTCTCGAAGGCCTACGGCATGGCGGGAAACCGGGCCGGCTACCTGGTGGGCCCGGCGGCCGTGATCGCCGAGGCGCACAAGGTCTCCGTCCACAGCGCCTACCACGCCCCCACAGCGGCCCAGGTCGCCGGGCTGCGCGCGCTCGAGGGCGGGGCCGAGTGGGTCGCGAACGCCCGGGCGGCGTACGCGAAGGCGGGCGCCGCGGCGGCTTCCGCGCTTGGCCTGCCCGCGCCGGAGGGCGGCTGCTTCCTGTTCGCGAACGCCGAGCGGCGGCTGGACGCGCGCGGGCTGCAAGGCTTCCTCGAGGACTGCTTCGCCGCCGGGGTCGTCGTGGCGCCCGGCAGCGCCGCCGGGGAGGCCTACGGCACGTGGGTCCGGCTGTGCTTCACGGTCGTGCCGCCCGACCTCGCGGTCGAGGCGGCCCATCGCCTCGCCGGGCTCCTGGGCGCCGGCCCAGCGCGCTGAGCCGAGCGGGCAGTCGGTCGGTCGGTCCCGCACAGGGCATCCGCGCGAAATTTGTCGCCTGCGCGCTTGACCGAGGGACGCTCCGTGCCAACTCTCCGCCCGCCGTTTTGGCACTCGCGCCATCCGACTGCCAAGCCCAGGTGGGCGGGCCCGGTGGCGCGCTCTTGAACAACGCAACGACTGCAGGAGGTTCCATGAAGGTTCGTCCCCTCCACGACCGCATTCTGATCAAGCGGGTCGAGGAAGAGAAGAAGACGGCGGGCGGGATCATCATCCCCGATTCCGCCAAGGAGAAGCCCCAGGAGGGCCGCGTGATCGCCGTCGGCAACGGCAAGGTCACGGACGAAGGCAAGGTCATCCCGCTCGAGGTCGCCGTCGGCGATCGCATCCTGTTCGGCAAGTACTCGGGCAGCGAGATCACCCTGGACGGCGAAGAGCACCTGATCATCCGCGAGGAAGACGTCCTCGCGGTACTCGGCAAGTAACTCAGAGGCAGGAGAATCAACATGGCAGGCAAGGAAGTCCGCTACGAGCAGGCCGCTCGCGACAAGATCCTCGCGGGCGTGAACGCACTGGCGAACGCCGTGCGCGTGACGCTCGGCCCGAAGGGCCGCAACGTCGTGATCGAGA
>CAZCTH010000194.1:0-5620 GCA_964501435.1 uncultured Spirochaetales bacterium
CGCTCGGCGCGTGCGGCACACCGCCGACGCCGCGTGCCCAAGCAACCCCGGCAGCGACGCCCGCGCCGCGTACGCCGCTGCGCGAGCCCGTGCGGCGGCCCGCACTCCTGCGCGGCCTGCGCGTGCTCGATCTCACGATGGGCTGGGCGGGCCCGCTCGCGGCGCGCCATGCCGCTGACCTCGGCGCCGAGGTGATCAAGATCGAGTCGCGGCAGCGGCTCGATTGGTGGCGCGGCTGGGAGGTGAGCGAGGCGTTCCTGCGCGAGCGCGTGTACGAGAAGTCGCCCGCGCACAACATGGTGAACCGCAACAAGCTCGGCATGACCCTCGACTTGACGGCGCCGGCGGGCGCGGCGCTCTTCCGGCGCCTCGTCGCCGAGGCGGACGCCGTGATCGAGAACTTCTCCGCCGGCGTGATGGAAAAGCTCGGGCTCGGCGAGGACGCGCTGTGGGCGATCAATCCGCGCCTCGCGCTCGTGACGATGCCGCCGTTCGGGCGCGGCGGGCCGCAGCACGACTTCCGCGCCTACGGCTCGACCGTCGAGCAGGCGTCGGGCTTGCCGATGCTGAACGGCGCGGAGGGCGAGCCGCCGACGATGCTGCACGTCGCGCTCGGCGACCCGGTCGCGGGCGTGCACGGCGGCGCCGGCCTCGTGCTCGCGCTGCTCCACGCGCGCCGCACCGGCGAGGGGCAGCTCGTCGACCTCTCGCAGACCGAGGCGCTCACGACGCTCGGCCTGCACGGGCTCGCCCACCAGATCGTGCGCGGCGAGCGGCCGCCACGGCTCGGCAATCGTCACGCGGCGTGTGCGCCGCAGGGCAACTACCGCTGCGCAGGCGACGACCAGTGGCTCACGCTCGCCGTCGAGAGCGACGCGCAGTGGCGTGCGCTGCGCGCGCTGGTCGGCGACGCGGCCCTGCGCGATCCGGCGCTCGAGCGCCTCGCGGAGCGCCAACGCCGCCACGCGGCGATCGACGCCGTGCTCGCGGCCTGGGCGGCGACGCGCGAACGCGACGCGCTGGTGGAGGTGCTCGCGGCGCGCGGCATCCCGGCGGCGGGCGTGCTCGACGTCCACGAGGTGCTCGCCCACCCGCAGCTCGAGGCGCGCGGCTTCTGGCAGTGGATCGATCGCGACGTCGTGGGCACGCAGCCCACGCCCTCCGCGCCGCATCGCACGAGCGACGCGCCGCACGCGATCGATCGGCCCGCTCCGACGCTCGGCGAGCACTCGCGCGATGTGCTGCGCGGCCTGCTCGGGCTCGCGGAGGCGGAGCTGGACGCGCTCGAGCGCGACGGCGTGATCGGCAGCGCGCCCGACTTCGCGCGCGCCGCCTCGAATTCTTGACGCGCACCGCGGAGGCCCCACGCGCATGGCGAACGCACTGAGAACGCTCTGGAAGTCGGGCGCAACCGCCCACGGCGCCTGGCTCTCGATCCCGAGCGCGGTCTCCGCCGAGGTCGTGGCGCGCACGGGCTTCGACTACGTGTGCGTGGACCTGCAGCACGGCCTCGTCGGCTACGAGGCGGCCGTGCACATGCTGCAGGCGATCGATCTCGGAGCGAGCGCGCCGGTCGTGCGCGTGCCGTGGAACGAGCCCGGCGTGATCGGCCGCATGCTCGACGCCGGCGCCATGAACCTGATCGTGCCCATGGTGAACTCGCCGGCAGAGGCGCGCGCCGCCGTGTCCGCCTGCCGCTACGCGCCGGCGGGCTCCCGCTCGTTCGGCCCGCTGCGCGGCTTCCTACGCGACGGCGCGCGTTATTACGGGACGGCGAACGCCGAGATCGCCTGCATCCCGATGATCGAGACGGCGCAGGCCGTCGCGAACCTGGACGCGATCCTCGACGTGCCGGGCATCGACGCCGTCTACGTCGGCCCCGCGGACCTCTCGATCACGCTCGGCCTCCCGCCCGGCAACAACGACGACCGCCCGGAGTTCGTGGCCGCGCTCGAGCGGATCGTCGCGGCATGCCGCGCCCGCGGCATCGTTCCCGGCATCCACGCGACCGCCGCGCTCGCCGCGCGCCGGCGCGAGATGGGCTTCCGCATGATCACCGTGTCCGCCGACCAGATCGCGCTCGGCGACGGCATGCGCGCGGAGCTGAAGCAGGCGCGCGGCTCCCTTCAGAACGCGTAACCGAAGCGGAGATTCGCGAGATAGTCCCGCGCGTCGCTGCCGAGCAGCGCTTGGCTCTGGAGCGTCACGTTGAACGGGGAGTCCTCGCGGTCCACGCGCAGCGAGAAGCCGAGCCGCGCAGCGTCCTGCTGGATGTAGCGCCCCGCGAGCGCGAACGGCGTGACCGGGCCGGTCACGAAGCGCCCGCTGAGCGTGCGCGCGTCCACGTCGTAGTCGTGCCGCCAGCCGAGCGTGAGCTCCGGCGTCACCGGACCGAACGCGCGCGGGGCCGCGACGAAGCGCATGCCCAGCTCGCTCACCAGCGAGTTCGTGTCGCGCCGCTCGATCGAGAGCAACAGCGCGCCGGGGCCACGCTCGGTGTAGGCGTCCTCGGTGAGGTACGCGTACTCGAGACTTGCGTACGGCGCGGCGTTCCAGGCGCGGATCGCGCGCGCGTCGAGCCCGAGGTCGAGCGCGAGCGAGACGCTCTGCCCGTCGTGGTCGCTCTTCGCGACCTCGTCGATCGCGCCGAACTGCGTCAGCCGCTCGTCCTCGAAGCGGTGGTGGCCGTAGGAGAGCAGCGCCTGACCGAACCAGCGATTGCCCCACACGCTGCCGAACAGCGTCGCGTAGCCGCTCTTCACCTGGCCCATGCCCTCGCTCTGGTCGAGGTCGAGGCGCGTCTTGGCGAAGCCGCCCGAGAACCCGAAGAACGAGCGGCGATCGAGGCGCACCTGCGCGCCGGCCGACGTGCCCCACACGTCGGCGGAGTAGCCGGTGAAGCCGCCCTGCTCCTCCACCTCGCCGCCGTCGTAGAGCGGCGCGATCCACATCTGCAAGCCGTGGAACTCGCGCAGCGCGCCGACCGGCGGCAACGCCTGTTCCTCGCCGTCGCTCGAGATCAGGTAGTCCGCGTAGCGCGCGCGCTGGAGGGCGCGGCCGGCGCGCATCTGCTCGCGCACGTTCTCGCCGTAGCGCTTGTTCGTGTCCACCGTCGCGGTGGTGTACGCGTCGTGCGTCTCGGAGCTGAGCGCCACGTACGCCGGATCGTGCGCACCGAGCGGCAGCACCTGCAACTCGCCCATCGCGAGGTTCAGCCCGCCCGTCGTGATCGCCGCGATCGACTGCAGGTAGCGCGCCGTGTTCCGGCCCACGCGCGTCGTCGCGAAGGTGTCGAACGGCAGCGCGCTCGCGCGCACGACCACGCTCGCGCCCAGCGCCGTGCCGGTCTGGTAGTCGACGTCGAAGGCCAGCAGCGGCGCCGCCGCCGGCAACGTCTCCGTCGCGAACGTGCCCGTCGCGCTCGCCGCGTGCAGCACCTCCCAGGTCGTACCGTTCACGATGTATCCCGGGCCACGCTGCACGGCGAGGTCGCCGCCGAGCGCGGCGTTGCCCGTGACGAGCAGGCGATCCGCGCCGCCGAGCGACGAGATGCGCACGAGCGTCGAGCCCGTCGCGTTCTGCTGGAACGCGCCCGACAGCAGCGTGTCGTGATAGGTGCCCGCCGCGCCGAGCGTGAGCAGCCCGTCGTTCGTGAGCAGGCCGCCGCCGAGGTCGAGCCGCGACCCGGCGTCGAGCCAGCCCGCGCTGCGATTGTGGAAGGCGTTTGCGCCTGTCCCCAGCAGCACGCTTCCGACCACGCGCCCGTCGTTCGCGATCGCCTCGTTGCCGGTCGTGCCCGTGATCGCGACGCCGCTCAGTGCCCACACGGTGCCGGCGTTCGTGAGCCGGTTCGCCGCGCCGTCGGCGAACTGGATGCCGACGCCCGCGCCGCTGCCGCCCTGCACGGTGCCGCCCGCCGCGATCGTCACCGCGACGTCGCCGTTGCCGTCGGGGCCGACGCTCTGCGCGAAGATCGCGTCCGAGCCGGCGCCGTTCGCTCGCACGTCGCCGGCGTGCGCGATCGTGACGTCCTCCCCGACGCCGTCGCCGCCGACGCTGCCGGCGAACGCGAGGCCGCCGCCGAAGTCGCCGACCAGGCCGCCGCCGCCGCCGATGCTCTGCGCGAAGATGCCGTGCGAGGCGGCGCCGTACGTCGTGATGTCGCCCGCGCCGCGAATCTCCACCACGCCGCCGTTGCCGGCGCTGCCGCCGCCCTGGCCGAATGCGGGCGCGATGCCGAAGCCGAGGAAGCCGCGGTCCACGTTGCCGCCCGCGCCGCCGCCGCCGCCGATGCTCGCGACGCTGACGCCGTAGGCCGCGGTGCCGCGCGTCTCGATGTCGCCGTCGAGGACGACGTCGATGCGGCCGCCGTTGCCGGCCGCGCCGCCGGCGCCGCCCACCGCGATCTTGCCCGTCAGGCCCTGGATCGCCTTGCCGCCGACGCCGCCGCCGGCGCCGATGCTCTGCGCGAAGATGGCGTCCGCGCCGTCGCCGCTCGTCGCGATGGAGCCCGTCTGCTCGACGCGCACCGCGCCGCCGTTGCCGCTGCTCCCCGCGCTGCCGCCGACGACGACCTGCAGGTCCTTGTAGATCTTCGTGGCGCTGAGGCCGGGCGGGAGCGTCGTCGCGTTGCCGACGCCGTGGGCGCCGTTGCCGCCCTCGCCGCCGCCGCCGCCGACGCTCTGCGCCCAGACGCCGACGGAGTCCGCGCCCTGCGTGACGATCGCACCCGTGTTCCTCACGGTGACTGCGCCGCCGTCGCTCGCGCCGCCGCCGCTGCCGCCGATCGAGAACACCGCCGACTTGTTGGAGGCCGGGCTGTCGAAGCCGAACTGCACGGTGAGCGCCCGCGAGCTGCCACCCGCGCCGCCGCCGCCTCCGACGCTCTGGGCGAAGATGCCGTGGGAGAGCTCGCCGAAGGTCGCGAGGCCTCCCGTGTTGGCCACGTCCACCGCGCCGCCGGTTCGGCCGCTGCCGCCTCCGCCGCCCACCGCGATGCCGAGGTTCACGTTCTGACCGCCGGCCGCCGCGGGGTTGATCACGGCCGTGAAGCCGCCGCCGCCCTTGCCGCCGCCGCCGCCCACGCTCTGGGCGAAGATCGCGCTCGACTCGTTGCCGCGCGTCACGATCGCGCCGCGGCTGGTCGCGTCGACGTCGCCGCCGATGCCGCCGGGGCCGCCGTTGCCGCCGAGCGAGAGTCCGAAGTTCGTCGTCTTGGCGGGCTGCGGGATCGTCAGCGAGACGGCGACCGCGAGGCCGCCGTTGCCGCCGCCGCCGCCGACGCTCTGCGCGAACACGCCGGCGGAGCCGAGACCCGTCGTCTCGATCGCGCCCGACACGTCGACGTCGACCTTCCCGCCGCTTCCGCCCGAGCCGCCCGTGCCGCCGAAGGCCAGCGAGGCCGAAACGCCTTCCGACTCCTACTCCGCGATCGCGATGCCGCCCGAGCCGCCGCCGCCGCCCACGCTCTCGGCCAGCACGCCGTGCGCGAAGTCGCCGCCGGTGGCGATGGCGCCGCCGCCCGTCACTTCGACCGCGCCGCCCGCGCCGCCCGCGCCGCCGCTGCCGCCGATCGCCGCGCTCACGGCGAACTTCGTGCCCACCGCGCCGCTGAACGCGA
>CAZCTH010000195.1:0-5606 GCA_964501435.1 uncultured Spirochaetales bacterium
CGCGAGCACTTGATCGAGCGCCGCGTGTTCGCCGAAGCGTTCGCCGCGCTGATCGACGATCGCGAGCCCGAGCAGGCGTTGTCGCAACTGCCGAAGGAAGCGATCCCGGCGCTGTACGCCGAAGTCATCCGCACGTTGTCGATCAAGACCGCCCTGATCCTGGTGCTCGACTGCACCGGCCGCATCCTGCGCGCCGGCCGCCGCCGTCCAGGCACACACGAGCAGCCCCGCGAGGCCGATGCACTGGGTCCGCATCGCGTCACCGTACGGTGGACGCGCCGCGACGTCAGCGGCCACCCGCGCTCGGGGCGCGGGCGGCCGGCTGGGCTCAGCGCGAGCGCTTGCGCCGCACCGCCGCCAGCGCGATCGCGCCGCCCGCGAGCAGCGCCGCCGTCGCCGGCTCGGGCACGACCGAGATCGAGAGCGGCGTAGCGCCGAACGAGTCGAACTGGCCCTGGGCGTTGAACGAGCGGTAGCCGAGGCCCGAGAGTTGGAACTGCGCCGGGTCCGGGATCGCCGACGGCGCCGAGAGGCCGGTGAGGCCACCGTCGAAGAAGAACAGGTTCGCACCCCAGTGGTTGCCGCTCGCATCGTTCGTCGTACCGGCGGTGATCGAGTAGCCGTCGATGAAGAACGGGATGCCGAGCACCGGTGTGGCCGACGTCGTCACGAACACCGAGGACTCCCCGGGCTGCCTCGTGTCGAGCTCGGCGAGCGTGACACCGTTCAGCGTCATCGAGAACGACGTGATGCCGCCGGGGTAGAGCACGGTCTCGGGCGGCTGGACCAGCTGCTGCGGGCCGAGCGTCGCCGCGTCGTACGTGAGCGTGAACGTCACGATGTCGCCCACGCTCGGCGTCGAGCCGAGGTAGGTCGGGAGCAAGCCGAGGGTCGAGGTCACCGAAACGATCTGCGCCTGCCCGGTGTACGTGATGGGCGCGGCCTGCGCCGTGACCGCCCAGGCGCACACTGCGAGCACGATCCCGGCGACTCGAAGCTTCGAAAACATGCGAGCGATCTCCTCTGCGCGCGGTGTCGCCCGCGCGGGCCACGGCGAGGTCCCGATCGCCACGTCCGTGTCGCATCGAAGTGGCCGCCCGTGCGCTCAGGTGTCAGCTCGCAACTCGAATGCGAGCGCTCCCGAATCGCCTCGCAGATCGGCGCGCGGCCGACCGCCTCCGCGGGCCCGTCGGATGCGACGGACGCAGCAGCGCCAGGGGATAAGCGCGATCCCGTCTCGAGCGGGGCCAACTCTTTCGGGGGATGCGAGCGACTTGCGAGCCGTCGCCGCGTGGCTGGCCGGCCGGCCCACGGAGCGCGCGGCTCAGTCGCGGCGCCGCCCGAGACGCGCGAGCCCGAGGGCGCCCGCGACGCCGAGCAGCAGCGCCGCGCTCGGCTCGGGCACGAACGCGATCGAGCCGCCCCCGCCGGCGAGGTCGAACGGGTCGCCGACGCGCGCGTAGCCGCCCGTCTCGAAGCCTGGGCCGCTGACGCTCACTTCCATCGTGTATCGGACGACGTCGCTGGTCGAGAGGTTGCCGAGAGCGATCGTGGTGAGCAGTGCGTCGAACGTGTAGCCGCGGATGTTGTTGCCGAAGACCGGGTGCGCGAAGCCCGTTCCGCCGAGATCGGTTCCCGTCTCCGTGAGCGTCGGCCCGCCCGGCCCGCCCTGGAGGATCGCTTCCGAGAAGAACACGGTCGTTCCGTTCACGGTCAGCTCGATGCGGAAGCGGGCACTGATCGTCGTGTGGTGGAAGCTGATGCTCGCGAAGTCCGAGAGCGCGAGCTCGCCGGGCTTGATGAACAGCGTGATCGAGTTCGGGCCCGCGACGCTCGGACTCTCTTCCCAGGTCGTCCGCGAGGTGATCGTCTGCACGGTCGAGCTGCCGTTGTAGAAGGTCGCGTCCGCGACGAGCCCCGAGAACACGCCGAACACCGTGTTGCGCTGCGACGCCACCGCATTGGCGTTCGCGTTCGCGCCCGGGGCGCAGCTGCCCGTGATCCCGCACAGCGACGCGCCGTTGGTCGTCGTCACGGACGACGTGAGCGGCGGATCGCCGGGCTGCTGGACGACGGGGCCGTCCGCGTCGGCGAGGGGGCCGACCGAGTACTGGGCGAAGGTCGTGATCGTCGGGGTCGCGTGCGCGGCGTGGCCGGCGAGGAGCAGCGCGGCGAGGAGCGAGAGGGGTCGCATGGGAATCTCCGTCCGGGGTGGAGCGACTCGAGCCTCTCCACTCTGCACGCGGGCGAGGTGCCGCGCCGTCCTCACTTCTGACGACGCGCGAACGCGCCACCGAAGGCCCGGCCGTGCCACATTCCTCTCCCCACGTGCGGGCGAGTCCGCCGCGACGGCCTCGGAGTACGCCTTGCCGCAAGCCGAATCGAAGCCCGCGACCGTCGTGCTGGTCGAGGACGAGCCCAGCGCCAGCGAGCGGCTGCGGCGGGTCATCGGGTCGGACGCGCGCCTCGCGCTGGTCGGCGTGGCGGGCACCGTCGCCAGCGGACGCGCGCTGCTCGAGCAGCATCGCCCGAGCTTGCTCGTCACGGATCTCGGCCTGCCCGACGGCAGCGGCATCGCGCTGATCCGCGCCGTCACGCAGGCCGGGCTGCCCACGCTCTGCCTCGTGAACACCGTGTTCGCCGACGACGCCACCGTGTTCGATGCGCTCGCGGCCGGCGCGCTCGGCTACCTGCTGAAGGACGAAGCGCCCGAAGAGCTCGTGCGCTGCACGCTCGAGCTGCTCGCGGGCGGCTCGCCGATGAGCCCCGCCATCGCCCGCAAGGTGTTGCGGCGCCTGCGCCCTGCGGCCGCGCCGGCGACGCCCGAGGCGCCCGCCGCCGAACGTCCGCACCTCTCGTCGCGCGAGCTCGAGGTGCTGCAGCTCATCGCGAAGGGCCTCAAGTACGACGAGATCGCCGGCGTGCTCGACGTGAGCGCGACGACCGTGGCGACCCACGTGCAGCGCGCGTACCGCAAGCTGGCGGTGAGCTCGCGCAGCGAGGCGGTCTACGAAGCTGCGCAGCTCGGGTTGCTGAAGCTCACCGACTGAGGGGTGGATCGAAGATTGTTTCCGGTGCCGCCAGCCAGAGCCGCACGCAGGTTCCCGCCGCGCTCGACTCGATGCTGAGCTCGCCGCCGAGCAGGCTCGCGCGCTGCCGCATGTTGGCGATGCCGCGACCGACGCCCGGCGCGCGCGTCCCGCCGCCGTCGTCGCGCACCTCGACGAACGCGCCCTTGCGGCCCCCCCGCGCCTCGGCCCCGCTCGCGACCTCGATGGTGCGCGCTCCCGAGTGTTTCACCGCGTTCGTGATCGCCTCCTGGAGAATTCGCAACAAGTGCAGGATCTGCTCGTGGGTGAGGCTCGGCTGCGTCTCCACCTCGCCGACGCGCCACGCGAAGCGCGCACCGGAGACCCGGACGAGCGGCTCGAGCCGCGAGCGCATCGCGCCGAGCGCCTCGAGCAGCTCCGCGGGCCCGTCGTCGAGCGAGTCGACTGCGCCGCGCAGCTCGCCGATCGCGAGCTGCAGCGCGCGGGCGAGCGACGCGTCGTCGCGCGGCTCGCGCTCCGCGGCGGCGAGCGCCGCGATCAGCTGGGCGCCCACGCCGTCGTGCAGCTCGCGCTGCACGCGCTCGCGCTCGACGCGCGTCGCACGCTCGCGTTCGAGGGCGAGCAGTCGCGACTGGCTCTCCTGCAGCGAGCGGTTCAGCGCGACGGAGCGCTCGAGGCCGTCGGCGAGGTAGCCCGTCACGTGCACGAAGCTCGCGACGAGCAGCGGGAAGTGCGCGATCGGCAGCAGTGGAAGCCCGACGTTGGGGGCGTGGTTCCAGAACAGCGGCAGGTCGTTCGAGCCCCACAAGATCGCGAGCGCGAGCGCGAGCTGGAGGCCCGAGGTGTCGCCGAACCAACGCTTCACCGACTCGGTGCGGTAGAGCGCGAGCAGGTAGATCGCGGCCGCGCCGAGGAGCGTCGCGGCGAGCAGCGCGAGGGGGTAGAGCCAGCCGCGCGGTCCGAGCGCGGCGACGGCGCCGAGCGCGGCGATCGCCGCGAACCCCGCGCGCTCGAGTGCGCGCCGCTCGAGCGCGCCGGCGCGATGCGCCCCGCACACCACGCAGATCGTCGCGAGGGCGAGCGCGAGCGGCCAGAGCCAGAAGTCGGCGGTGCGGAAGGGCAGACCGCCGACCGCGAGCACCGCCATCCCGGTGCACAGCCACGCCCACTCGCCACGCCGCAGCCGCCGGTACACGGCGAAGTAGACCATCGCGAGCGTCGCGGCGACCAGCACCAGCGCGTCGGGACCGGAGGTGACGGCCGAACGCGCGCGGAAGCCGCCTTGCAGCGCCTGGGCGGGGCCGACGAACAGCGGCGTCAGGTAGCCCGCGAACTCGGGGCGCACGCGCAGGCGCAACAGGAGCTCGTTCTCGCCCGCGCGCAGGTCGCGCGCGGGGATCGCGAGCCAGACGGGCTCGCGCCGGCCCCAGCCACCGGCGGCGCCGCGCCCAGTCGCCGCGATGCGCGCGCCGTTCACGAACAGGTCGGCGCCGAACGCGACCTGCCCGATCAACAGCTGCACGGGCTCGGTCGGCTCGCCCGCCAGCGAGAACGCCGCTCGGCACCACACGTCGCGTCCGTCGCCGCGCGGCTGCCAGTCCCAGGGCAGCGTCGCGGCGCGCCACGCCGCTGCGCCGCGCGTGGGTGGCGCGTCGCCGACCGCCGGCGCGAGCTCGACGTTCGCGATGCGCGACACGCCTTCGCGCGGCTTCAGCTCGGCGCGCACGAACACGATCGCGACGCAGGCGAGCCACGAGAGGCCGATGATCCAACGAGTCCTGCCGCGCATCGCGCGAGCATATGCCGGCGGCGGATTCGATCTGTCAAGCTGCGCCTCTTCTCAGGGGGCGCCGTGGGCGACGCAACGGAGACCGAAGTCGTCGAGATCGGCGCCCTCGCCGCGGGCGGCGAGGGCGTCGCGCGCGAGCGCTCCGGGCGCGTGCTCTTCGTGCGCGGCGCAGCGCCGGGCGATCTCGTGCGCGCCCGTGTCGTCGAGCCACACAAGCGCTTCGCGCGCGCGGAGATCGCGGAGTTGTTGCGCCCGAGCCCGCTGCGCGTCGCGCCGCGCTGCGCGGTGCACGGCGCGTGCGGCGGCTGCGGCTGGCAGCACGTCGCCTACGGCGCCCAGCTCGACGCGAAGCGCGCGATCCTGCGCGACGCGCTCGCCCGCGTCGCGGGCGTGAGCCTGGATTCGCTCGCGGCGCCGGTGGAGATCGCTCCGTCGCCGGAGCCCTACGGGACGCGCAGCCGCGCACGCCTCTTGCTGCGCGACGGACGCGTCGGGTATCGCCGCGGCCGCTCGCACGAGCTGGTCGCGACGGACGCGTGCCCGATCCTCGCGCCGCCCCTCGCCGCGGCCCTCGCGCAGCTCTCCGCAAAGCCGCCGAGCGGCGGCGGCGAGCTCGAGCTCGCGTGCGGCGACGACGGCACCGTCAGCCTCTCCGGGGCGCGCGCAGCGGGCTTCGCGGAGCGCGCGATCGCGCTCGCCGCGCGCGGCGGCATCGTCGCGATCTCGCCGCGCGGATTCTTCCAGGCGCACGCGACGCTGCGCGGCGC
>CAZCTH010000196.1:0-5557 GCA_964501435.1 uncultured Spirochaetales bacterium
ACGCTCGAGCTGGTCTTCGCGTGCGCGCGCCTCGGCGCCATCGCCGCTCCGCTCAACTCGCGCCTCGCCGCCCCGGAGGTCGCGCAGCTGCTCGCCGACGCGCGGCCGCGCGCGTTCGTGTACGAGGCGGCGCTCGCGCCGCTGGCCGAGCGCGCGCTCGCGACCTCCGGCCACGCCTGCGCGCTCGCGCTCGCGGTCGGTGGCGACGCCGACGCCTACGAGGCGGCCCTCGCGTCCGCCACGCCCGTGCGGGAGAACGCCGAGGTCACCCCCGAAGACGCGATGATCCTCATGTACACGTCGGGCACGACCGGCGTGCCGAAGGGCGCCCTGCTCCCGCATCGCAAGACGCTCTTCAACAGCCTCAACGCCCAGCTCTTCTTCGAGCTGACGCGCGCCGACCGCGTGCTCGTCGCCGTGCCGCTCTTCCACTCCTTTGGCCTGGCGATCTTGTCGCTCCCCGCGCTCTACGCCGGCGCGGCCGTGGTGCTGCAGGGCTCCTTCGACCCCGTCGACACGTGGCGCACGGTGACGCGCGAGCGCATCACCCTGATGGGCGGCGTGCCGACGATGTTCCGCGCGCTCGGCGAAGCGTTCGATCGCGACCGCCCCGACGTGAGCTCGCTGCGCTTCCTGTTCACCGCCGGCGCCGCGATACCGGTCGAGCAGATCCACGCCTTCGAGCGCCGCGGCCTCGTGCTGAAGCAGGGCTTCGGGCAGACGGAGACGTCGATCCTGTGCTGCCTCGACGCGCAGGACGCCGTGCGCAAGGCCGGCAGCGTGGGACGGCCCGTGCTCCACGTCGAGCTGCGCATCGTGCGCAGCGACGGCCTCGCGCAGCCGCCGAGCGCCTGGCGCGACTGCGCGCCCGGCGAGACCGGCGAGATCGTCGTGCGCGGCCCGATCACGATGCTCGGTTATTGGGAGCGGCCGGAAGCGACCGCCGAGACGATCCGCGACGGCGGCTGGCTCGTGACCGGTGATCTCGGGACCTGCGACGCCGAGGGCTTCGTCACGCTCACTGGCCGCTCGAAGGACCTCTACATCTCGGGCGGCGAGAACGTCTACCCGCGCCAGGTCGAGGCGACCTACGAGGCGCACCCCGACGTGCTCGAGATCGCGGTGGTGGGCGTCGCCGACGAGCGCTGGGGCGAAGTCGGGCGCGCGTTCGTCGCGCTGCGCCCCGGCGCCGCGCTCGATGCGCCTGCCCTCGTCGCGTGGGGCCGCGAACGGCTCGCGGCGTTCAAGGTGCCGCGCGAGTTCGTGCAGGTCGCCGAGCTGCCGCGCACGGCGAGCGGCAAGGTGCAGAAGTTCAAGCTGACGGGCGGCGCGGCGTCGGGCGCTTGACGCGCCCGCTCGCCCCGGCCAGCATCTGGTCCGACCAGATTGGCCGGACCAACCGAGCCGGCCCGGGAGGCCGCATGTCGAAGACTCCGCCGAGCCCCGCGCCGGCAGCCGCGCTGCGCCCGGCGGCGCTGCTCCGCATCGTCGCGCCCCACACCGCCGCGCTGCTGCTCCCGCTCGCGAGCCTCTGCTTCCTCGCCAGCGCCCCTCACTCCGCCCTCGCCGCGCTCGCGTTCGTCGCGCTGCCCGCGATCGGCCTCCAGCTCGCCGACCGCTGGTCCGGCGAGCAGGTCCACGAGCCCGTCTCCGGCCTCCCTGCGTGGCCGTTCGACGCGCTGCTGCTCACCCTCGCGGTGCTCCAGCTCGCGAACGTCGGGCTGCTCGTCCGAGCGTTCGCGTCCCTGCCGCTGCTCTCGCTGGACGCCCTCGCCGCCGTGCTGCTCGTCGGCGCGAGCTCCGCCTACTCCGGGATCGTCGTCGCCCACGAGCTGATCCACCGCGCGAGCCGGGCGGCCCAACAGCTCGGGCGGCTGCTGCTGTGCACCGTGCTTTACGAGCACTTCGCCACCGAGCACGTGCGCGGCCACCACGCCCGCGTGGGCACGCCGGAAGACCCGGCGACGGCGCGCTTCGGCGAGAGCTTCCATCGCTTCTACCTGCGGACGGTGCCCGCCCAGTTCCGCAGCGCCTGGCGGCTCGAGACCAAGCGGCTCGGGGACGTCGACATGCCGCTGCGCGACGTCCGCCAGTGGCGCAACCGGGTCCTGCACGGCGTGCTCGCCGAGGCGGGCCTCGCGCTCGCGATCCTCGCGTTCGGGGGCCCGACGTCGCTGGCGGTGTTCGCGCTCCACGCGGTGTTCGCGTCCCGCGCGCTCGAGGTGGTCAACTACTTCGAGCACTGGGGCCTCGTGCGAACCGGCAAGCGCGTCCAGCCCGTCGACTCGTGGGACACGCACTCCCGCTTCACGTACTACGCGCTCACCGGGCTCACCCGCCACGCCGACCACCACGCCTACGCGGCGCGCCCGTACCCGGAGCTGCGCGTGCAGCCGGAGGCGCCGCTCCTGCCGCGCGGCTACCTCGCGATGTTCCCCCTCGTGCTCGCGCGCAACGCCGAGTTCCAGCGTCTGATGACTGCCGAGCTGAAGCGCCGGAAGCTCGGACCCTTCGCCGCGCAGGACGCCGCGTCGTGAGCGGCCTCCCGCGCCCGGAAGCGATCGCGCGCGAGATCCGGAACGACATCCTGCATGGGCGCCGCCGCCCCGGCGAGCGGCTTCCGTCGGAGCGCGAGCTCGCCGCGCAGACGGGCGTGCACCGCAGCTCGGCGCGCGAGGCGCTGCGCATCCTGGCCCAGCAGCGCCTGATCGAGGTGCAGCCGGGCGGCGCCCGCGTGATCCCCGTGCATCGCGCGAACCTCGACGTGCTCGCGCACCTGATCGATGCGCCGGGCGGGCCCGACGCCGAGTTGATGGCCCAGCTGCTCGACGTCCACGAGCTGCTCCTGGTTGGCGCCGCGCGGCTGGCGGTGGAGCGCGGCAGCGACGAAGAGCTCGCCCGCGCGCACGCCCTGCTCACGAACCTCGCGCGCGGAGACGTCACCCACGCGGAGTTTCTCGAGACGATGCGCGCGCTCGTCGAGGGGATCGCGGAGGCGAGTCGGAACCTGGTGCTGCGGATGGTGGGGAACGGCCTGCTGGGAGTGGTGACGAGCGCAGTCGCCGCGCTCCAGCGCGGCCGGCCGCCCGGCGCAGAGCTCGCGCGCGTTGCAGTGGCCGCCCGGCGTGCGCTCGAGTCGCGCGACGCGGAGGGCGCCGAGCGCGCGATCCGGGCGCTGCTGCGCACGCGGCGCGAACAGGTGCTGAAGGAGCTGGCGCAGAACGGGACGGCCGCGCCGCCTCCCGTTCGCAAGGCGCGCCGGCCGAAGCGAGCCCGCGGAGGAGGTCCCGCGGCGCGCTAGTCGCGCGGTCGCTCCGCGCGCCGGCGCAGTGCGCGAACGCTGCGGGCGTGTCTGTCCGCGAAGCGAGGGCCCGGCGGCCCGCAAGTCGTAGCCCCTCGAGGCGCTGCGCGCACCAAAGGAAGTCCCTGCATTCCGCATGCGGCCTCGCGTCGTACGGCGCCGCAGGCCGCGGGCCGAGTGAGCGAAGCACGCGAAGGACTGGTGGCGGTGCCCGGACTCGAACCGGGGACACGCGGCTTATGAAACCGCTGCTCTACCGACTGAGCTACACCGCCCCAAAGGCCCTAATTGCTGGCGCTCCCCGCCGCGGTCGCGGCTGCGGGCGCGCGCTGCGCCTCGAGCGCTTCGACGCGCGCCTTGAGTGCCTGCAACTCCGCCATCACGTTCGGCGCGTCGGGGCCCGCGGCGACCGGCGCGTTCGCGTTCGCGACGCCGCCGCGCACGTGGGCGCCGATGCGCTGCACGACGCTGTCCATGCGCGGGATCAGCTCGTCGAGCTTGCCCGCGTGCACGAAGACGGAGCGCTGCGAGACCGGGGCATCCGACGCGACCGGGACGCAGCGCAGGTCGAGGCTCGCCCCCTCGCCGAAGCGCGTGAACGAGCCGAACACCACCCAGTCCGCTCCGGCGGCGCGGCCGGCGGCGCGGGCGGCGTCGAGGTCGGCGGTCGCGGCGGCGGCATCGTCCACCCGCACGGCGCTCACGCCGGCCTGCTGGCTGAGCCGGGAGCTCAGCATTTCCGAAATGCCGGCGCGCAGATACGCCGATTCCTCGATCGAGTGGATGACCACCGGAAGGACCGCGACCCGCGCGGTGTCCGCGGCGGCGGAGGCGGCGCAGAGCGCAGCCAGGGCGAGGCAACAGAGCGCGCGCAGCGGTCGAAGGGTCATCGGCGTGAGGATCTCCGCCGCGCCTTCGAGATGGCCGACGCGGAAGCGGGACCTCTTCTATCCAACCCGAAGTTGCGGGGCAAGGTCCTCGGCCCGACTTCGCGCGGCCGGGGGCCCCGGCGCCGCGGCGGCCTCAGCTTGTGCCCACCTGCCGGACCTTCACCCCCGCCTCCCGCAAGAGCCGCAGCGACACCTCCCCGAGCGGCCATTCGGCGCTGAAGACCACCTCGGCGATGCCCGCGTTGATGATCATCTTGGTGCACATCAGGCACGGGCAAAGCGTCGTGTACAGCGTCGCCCCGCGCACCGAGACGCCGTGATAGGCGCTCTGTGTGATCGCGTTCTCCTCGGCGTGGGAGCACAGGCACTCGCCGAGGTCGGCGCCCGAGGCGCCGAACGAGTTGCAGCGCGGACAGCCGCCCTCGTTGCAGTTCGTGACCCCGCGCGGCGTGCCGTTGTAGCCGGTCGCGATGATGCGGCGGTCGACGGTGATGATCGCCGCCACCTTGCGCTTCACGCAGTTGCTGCGGGTCGCCACCACGCGGCCGATGTTCATGAAGTACGAGTCCCAATCCGGGCGCTCGAAGCTCGCGTTCGCGCGCAGCACGCGCCCCACCTGCTCGTGCAGCGCGGCGAGCGGCCCGTCGTTGCGCAGCATCTCGTCCGCGATGTCGCGCACCGCCAGCAGCTGCTGGGCCGCCGGATCGGCGCTGCCGAGCTCCCGCCCCTCGAGCCGCCGCAGTTCCTCGAGCGTCTCGGGGTCGCCCGGGCGCGAGCGCGCGCGCATGCGCGCGAAGCGGACCGCCTCGTCCGCTTCGACCCAAAGCAGCCGGAAGTGCTGGCCCGCGCGCCGCAGCGCCTCGACCTCCGCGGGATGGCGGATCGAGTCGATCACGTAGTTGCGGTCGCTGTGCAGTTGGCCCGCGAGCCGCTGCGCGAGGGCCGCCGGGCCCTCGGCCGCGCGCAGCGCATTGCCCGTCTCGATCATGCGCTCGCGGGTTTCCGGGAGGCCCTTCTGCTTCAGCACCCCGCGGAGGACGTCGGACAACGAGTGCGCATAGAAGGATCGCTGCGTGAGGAACGCGACGACCTCGCCCTTGCCGGACGCGTTCAAGCCCGAAACGCCGAGAATCATGCTCGCCCCCCACGCGGTCGCGGATTGGAACGCGCGGTCGCGCGCGAGTCAACGCCGAGCGGCCGCGCGCGGCGATAGACTGGAGCGATGCGAACCGTCGCTCGCCTCCTCGTCGCCCTGGTATGCCTGAAGCCCGTGGCGCTGCTCGCGACCGAAGAGCCCGCGCCGCGCGCCGAGCCGACGGCCGCGGCCGCAGCGCCGGCTGTCGAAGCCGCCCCCGCCGCGGGCGCG
>CAZCTH010000197.1:0-5532 GCA_964501435.1 uncultured Spirochaetales bacterium
GCTCTGGCGCGCGCTGTGGGACGAGCCGCGCGCCTTCGACTGGCTGCCGCGCGCGGGCGTCGCCGCCTGGCTCAACGACCACGCGGTGGAGGAGGCGGCGCGCGACGCCGACCGCGCGCGTTTCGGCGCGCCCGCGAGCGCGGTGCGCGCGGTGCACGACAAGGCCTTCGCGTGGCGCCTCTCGCTGGAGGCCGGCCTCGCGCCCGCGAACCTGCGCGAGCTGATCACCGTGCTCGAGCCCAGCGCGCTGCGAGCACCCGGCGCCGCGCGCGAGATCGAGGCGATCGTCGCCGCGTGGCCCGCCTGGGCGCGGCGTAATTTCGTGCTGAAGCCGCGCTTCGGCACGAGCGCGCGCGGGCGCGCGAGCGGCGGCGAGGGACGCGACACGCGCTGGCACGCCGCGCTCGGTCGCCTCGCCGAGCGCGGCGGCGCGCTGCTCGAGCCGTGGCTCGCGCGCACCTGGGATGCGTCGGCGCAGTGGCTCGTGCGCGACGACGGCAGCGTCGAGAGCTTGGGGACGCTGCTGCAGTCGCTGACGCCGGCCGGTGCGCCGCGCGGGCATCGCGGCGTGGTCGGCGCCGACGGCGCGATCGGCTCGGGCCTCGCCTGCGACGCGGTGCTGCGCGCAGCGGCGCTGCACGTCGCCCAGGCGGCGGCGCGCGCCGGCTATCGCGGGCCGTGCGGCGTCGACGCGTTCGCGTACCGCGATCCCGAGACGGGCACAGAGACCGTGCGCCCGGTGGTCGAGCTGAACGCTCGCTTCACCGTCGGCACCGTCGCGATCGGCCACGTGCGGCGGGCGCTCGCGGCCCTGCGCGCGCGCGGCGAGCTGCCGGAGGGCGGCACGGTGGCCTTCGAAGTCGCGCTCGGCGGCGGGTTCGACGCGTTGCCTGCCGAGGCGCGCCGCGTCGCGCTCGGATCCGGCGGCGCCGCGCTCGCCTTCCACGTTCCGCCGCATTGACGCGCGGGGCGCTGACGCGCGCCGCGCGCTGACGCAACGTCGGCGGCGAGGAGGTCGCCATGGAGGAGCTGCAACGGCTGCTCGACGAGGCCGCGATCCGGCGCGTGCTCGTGCAATATTGCCGCGGGGTGGATCGCGGCGACGAGGCGCTGATCGCGGGCGTCTACTGGCCCGACGCGACCGACGACCACGGGGTCTACAAGGGGAGCGGGCCCGGCTTCGCGCCCTACGTCGTCCGGGCGCTGAACGCCCACGCGCTCGCGACGACCCATCTCGTGGCGAACGTGTCGATCGCGCTGGAGGGCCCGGTGGCGCACGTCGAGAGCTACACGCTCGCGCGCCACCAGGTGCGCCGCGACGGCCGGCTCGCGCTCGAGACCTTCGCGGGCCGCTACCTGGACCGCTTCGAGAAGCGCGGTGGCGAGTGGCGGATCCGCCACCGGCAGGTCGTGCACGACTGGAGCCGAATCGAGCCGATCTCGGCCGAGTACCCCCACGACGCCTTCGAACAGGGCAAGCGCAGCCGCGAGGACGCGTCCTACCGGCGCTGAGCGCGGCGAGCGCGCCGCGCCCCGAAGCGCGCCGGGGCCTTCAGCACCGCCACGCCGTTCGATAGAGTGCCGCGCCTTCGCCGGGCGCCTTCGCGCACGGTTTCACCCCCCTTCGACGCTCGCTTTGCGCCCAACCATCGGGAAGGAACTCGCCGTGGCTCTCGGGAATCGCCTCGCGCTCGCCGCGCTCGTCCTCGCTCTTCCGCTCACCGCGACCGCGCAGGCTGCCGCGCCCGCCGCAGAGCCGCCGCCGAGCGACGACGTCGAGGAGCTGATCGTCACGGGCACGATCGCGAAGGACCGCACGGTGCTCGACAGCCCGGTCCCGATCGACCTGCTGAGCGGCGAAGACCTCGCGCGCGCCGGCGCCGTGAGCTCGGAGCTCGGCCAGGCGATCGCCGTGATCGCGCCGTCGTTCAACTTCCCGCGGCAGTCGAACTCCGGCTCCTCGGACCACGTGCGCGCGGGCCAGCTGCGCGGCCTCTCGCCGGACCAGCTGCTCGTGCTCGTGAACGGCAAGCGCCGCCATGGCTCGTCGATCGTGAACAGCGAGACCAAGATCGGCCGCGGCACGGCGGCGGTGGACTTCAACACGATCCCGCTCTCCGCCGTCGAGCGCGTCGAGATCCTGCGCGACGGCGCGGGCGCGCAGTACGGCAGCGACGCGGTGGCGGGCGTGATCAACGTGCTGCTCGACGAGGACCCGTCGCGCACCGACATCGAGCTGACGCTCGGCGAGCACGTGACGCACCTCGACGCGACGGACCAGGACATCAAGGACGGCGGGACCTTCACGCTCGCGGCGAGCACCGGCTTCGCGCTGCCGAACGAGGGCTTCCTGCGCGTCGGCCTCGACGTCGAGAACCGCAACAAGACGAACCGCGCGGGCTTCGACCAGGTCCCGTTCTTCGAGGACCCTGCGAACGTCCCGCTCGTCGGCGGACGCCGCAACTACACGATGGGCGACCCGAACGCGAGCGCCTACGGCGCCTGGTTCAACGGCGAGCTGCCGCTCGGCGAGGTCACGCTCTACGGCTTCGGCACCTACGGCGAGCGCGAGACGCGCGGCGGCGCCGCGTTCTTCCGCTACCCGATCGGCTTCCAGAACGTGCCGAGCGTCTATCCCGACGGCTATCGCCCGAAGACCCGCGGCGACGACCAGGACCTCTCGTTCACGACCGGCCTCGAGTGGACGCTCTCGGGCTGGGACTTCGACACCAGCGTCGGCTTCGGGCGCAACGAGTTCCAGTATGGCGTCGACGACTCGCTGAACCCCTCCCTCGGCGCGACCAGCCCGACGCGCTTCGACTCCGGCGCGTACGAGTTCCAGCAGCTCGTCGTGAACTTCGACGGCACGCGCGAGATCGAGGTCGCCGCGTTCGACGGCCCGCTCACGCTGCTCGCGGGCATGGAGTTCCGGCACGAAACCTACGAGACGCGCGCGGGCGAGCTCGCGAGTTATCAGGCCGGCCCGTTCGCCGCGACCCTCGCGATCGGCGCGCAGGCGGGCCCGGGTCTCACGCCCGCGGACGAGGTGGACCTCGATCGCGACGTGTTCGGCCTGTACGTGGACCTCGCGGCCGAAGTGCTCCCGAACCTGCTGCTCGACGCCGCGGCGCGCTACGAGCACTACTCCGACTTCGGCAGCCAGGGCACCGGCAAGCTCTCGGCCGCCTACACCGTCGCCGAGTTCCTCACCTTCCGCGGCGCCGTCTCGAACAGCTTCCGCGCGCCCGGCATCCAGCAGGACGGTTTCGCGGACACGAGCACGAGCTTCGGCGCGAACAGCACGCTCGTGCGCACGCGCACGCTGCCGGTGCGCGACCCGATCGCGCGCGCCCTCGGCGCGAAGGATCTCGACGCGGAGACCTCGTTCAACCTGAGCTTCGGCGTGACCGCCGAGCTCGGCGACTTCTCGGCCTCGGTGGACCTGTTCCGCATCGCGGTGGACGACCGCATCACGCTCTCGGAGCGCTTCTTCGACGACGGCGTCAACACGTTCCTCGTGGACCTCGTGAGCACGCTGCCCGGCGGTGCCGACGTGCAGTCGGTGCGCTTCTTCTCGAACGCGGTGGACACGGTCACGAAGGGCGTGGACGTGGTCCTCACCTACGACCACGAGCTGCTCGGCGGCGCGTTCGGGCTCGACGCCTCCTTCAGCTACGCGGACACGAACATCGACCGCTACGCGCGCACGCCCAGCGAGCTCACGAATCTCTACTCGTACTTCCGCATCGTCGGCGTCGAGGAGACGAACACGCTCGAGACGGCCGCGCCCAAGTGGAAGACGGTCGTCACGGCGGACTGGGAGAACGACCGCTTCTCCGCGCTCGCGCGGCTCTCCGCGTTCGCGTCGGCCAAGCGCGTGTTCAACTTCGGCGGCGGCTTCGAGCCGGCGCAGCGCTACGGCGCCGAGCTGCAGGTCGACCTCGAGGGCGAGTACCACGTGACGGAGAACGTCGGCGTCGCGCTCGGCGTCGCGAACCTGTTCGACAACTACCCCGATCGCTCGATCCCCGACATCACGTACTTCGGCAACCTGCCGTACGACATCCTGTCGCCGATCGGCGTGAACGGCCGGTACGTCTACACGCGACTCACGCTGAGCTTCTGAGCCTGCGCGGCGGGGCGGAGGCGCGTCGAAGCCGGTGAGCGAGCCGCGACTCAGGCTGTCCGTCGTCGACCAGGCGCCCGTGCGCAAGGGCGGCACGGCGGCGGACGCGCTGCGCGAGTCGCTCGCGCTGGCCGAGCGCTGCGAGGCGCTCGGCTACGAGCGCTACTGGGTCGCCGAGCACCACAGCTTGCCGGGCATCGCGAGCACGAGCCCGGAGATCCTGATCGGGCAGATCGCGGCGCGCACGCGCTCGATCCGCGTCGGCAGCGGTGGCGTGATGCTCACGCACTACAGCGCCTTCAAGGTCGCCGAGAACTTCCGCATGCTCGAGGCGCTGTTCCCGGGCCGCATCGACGCGGGCCTCGGCCGCGCGCCGGGCAGCGACCAGCGCACCGCCGCGGCGCTCGCGTTCCCGGGGCCGATGCGCGACGTGCACCGCTACCCCGAGCAGGTGGACGACCTGCTCGGCTACCTCGCCGACGAGCTCCCGCCGGACCATCCGTTCCGCGGCCTCCACGCGGGCCCGACGCCGGGCGGCATGCCGGAGGTGTGGCTGCTCGGCTCGGGCATCGACTCGGCACTGCTCGCCGCCGAGCGCGGTCTGCCCTTCAGCTTCGCGCACTTCTTCGGCGCCCACGCCGGGAGCGGCCCGCGCATCGTCGCCGCCTACCGCGAGCGCTTCGCGCCCTCGCGCTGGTGCGCCGCGCCGCGCGCGCACGTGGCCGTGATGGCGCTGTGCGCGCCGACCGAGGCCGAGGCGCAGCACCATGCCGCGAGCCTGCGGCTCTCGCGGCTGAACCTCGCGCGGGGCGTGAACACCGGCATGGCGAGCCCGGAGGAGGCCCTGGCGTACCCGTACAGCCCGGCCGAGCTCGACTACCTGGCCCGCAACGGCATGCCGGCCACGGTCGGGGATCCGGCGCAAGTCCGCGCCCAGCTTCGGGAAATCGCCACGGCCTACGGCACCGGCGAGCTCGGCATCGTCACCCTCTGCTTCGACTTCGCGGCGCGCGTGCGGTCCTACGAGCTGATCGCCGAGGCCGCGCGCGCCTAGCGCCGCCCCCCTGCGCGCCCGGCGACCGGCAAGCGGCGCCGCGAAATGCGAGCAGGTCCAGCGAAAAATCTCGCTCGACCCGTGCCACTTCCGGCCATACGCGACCACTTCCACGTGGGCCCACGGCTCGCGAGCCGAGCCGCGCAAACCACCTCATGAGGAATCCATGACCCTGATTCGAAGCTCGCTCGCAAAGGTCGCGCTGGTCGCACTGCTGTCGCTGTGCGCGACGGCCGCGAGTGCCGTCACCTTCACGCTCCAGGACCTCGTCAGCGGAGGCCAAACGTTCACCACGGCGAATGGTCTCACGTTCAGCGACTTCAAGGTCACGCGCACGAAGAAGTTGAGCGGC
>CAZCTH010000198.1:0-5527 GCA_964501435.1 uncultured Spirochaetales bacterium
GCGCGAGGTCGGCGGGCAGCTCGCGCGCCAGCGCCGCGAGCGCACCGTCGAAGGCGCGCCGCCCGGGCGTCTCCCGGCTCCAGCGCAGCGCCTCCGTGGTGAGGCGGCGCAGCGCGCTCAACTGCTCGGCGAGCGTGGAGGCGCCCTCGACCGCCGCGCAGGCGGCGAGCGCGGCGCGCGCGTCGTCCCGCGCCCACTCGAGCGAGCGCCTGGACACGCTCCGCCGCGCCGCGCGCTCGACGCGCACGCCCTTGTCCGGCGCGCCGCCTTCTCGCTCGGGCTCCGCGCTCGCCTCGTCGGCGCCGTCCGCGTCGCCCACGAGGCGCGTGCGCACCGGCAGGCGATAGCGCGCGTCCTTCGCGAGCACGGCCTCCACGTCGAGCGCGGCGACTTCCGCGACCCGGCCGCGCCCGAGCGCGTGGAGCGCGACGCGAAGGTCGGCGAGGTCGAGGCGCTGGTCGCGGCGCAGGTCGGCGGCGTCGAGCCAGCGATCCGCGGGGGCGCGGCCCGTCTGGTCGAGCAGCGCGAGCAGCGCGCGCAGGCGGCGGCCGGCCGGGTCGACGAAGCCGGGGCCGCCGGTGAAGGGGACGCCGAGCCGCCGCAGGTGGGTCGCGATCGCGAGGCGATGCTTCCGCAGGTCCCGCGCCACGATGCCGATCGACTCCGCGGCGACCGGCGGATCCCGGTCGAGCAGCGCGCGGATGCGCTCGGCGATCGCGCGGACCTCCGCCTGCGCGCCGGGCGCACGCAGCAACTCCGGCGGCGGCGGCAATTGCGCCGGCTCCGGCGGCAGCGGCGGCGCGACGAGCCGCTCGCGCAGGCGTTGCGTGAAGGCGCCGACGCCGCCCGCTCCCGTCGGATCCACCGGGTGGTCGAGCAGCACGCGGGCGCCGGCCGTCGTCGTCAGGAGCTTCACGAGCTCGAGCTGGACGCCGGTGACGTCGGCGTAGCCGTGCACGAACACGGCGCGCGCGCGGGCGAGCGACGCGTCGCGCTCGAGCGCGGCGGTCGCGCGCTCGAAGAGCGCGGTCGGCGCCGGCACGCCGAGCGCGCCCAGCTCCGCGCGCACGCGCAGCGCGAGCTCGGCGATCGCGCTCGCGCGGCGCACGGAGGCGGCGTCCTCGAGCTCGCCGAGGGCATCCGCTGCCGGCGTCGTTTCGTCGAAGCCGGCGTCGAGCAGGTCGCGCACGCTGTCGACGACCGGCGAGTAGCCCTCGTCGAGCGCCCCGAGCACCTCGCGCAGCGCATCCCACTCCGCGGCGTGCCGGCGCACCAGGATCGGGACCAGCAGCTCGCCGCCGCGCCCGACGTCGGGCTCGCCGGCGCGGTGCAGCAGCTCGCGCGCGAAGCCGCGCAGCGTCTGGACCACCACGCCCGCGAGGCCGCGGTGCTCCTCGGCGAGCCGCGCGGCGACGTGCTCGCGCAGGCTGCGCGACGGCACGATCACGCGCACCGGCAGCGCGAGCAGGCGGCGGTCCGCGCGCGCGGCGGCGACCTCGCGCGCGATCGCCTCCACCAGCAAACGCTCGACGGCGCGCGGGCCGCGCGCGATCCAGACGCATTCGGACGAGGGCGGTCCGGGCTCGCCAGGCGAGGCGCCCTGAGAAGTCGCTGCGAAGTCGAAGCTGGTTTGCGTCACGCGCGGGAAGCTATCGCGGCGCAGTGACAGGGACGGTCACAGCGACGGAGAAACGCGCGCTCGCAAGGGCGATCGCGCCGCGCGGCGCGCGTCGCTCAGATCAGGTCCACCGCCATCAGCCCGCGCTGCGCGTAGCGCCCCGTGAAGCGCGACACGAACAGCCCGACGCTCAGCATCCAGTACTTCGCGTGCAGGGCGTCCCAGCCGCGCTGCCAGTCGGCGTCGCCGGCCTTCAGCATGTGGGCCTTCGCGTTCGCGAACTCGCCCTTCAGCTTGCCGGTCGCGTTGCACGGCGCGACGCGCGCCCGGCCGTTGTTGTTCACGCGCTTCACCTTCCAGGACGTCACGTTCGTGTAGACCCAGAGCCGCTTCGGATCCTTCGGATCCGCCGCGAACCAGACCGGAGTCAGGACTTCCTGCCCGTTCTTCTTGAACGTGCCGAGGCTGACGTATTGCTCGCCGTCGAGGCTCCCCATCGCGATCTCCTCGGGCGCCGTGCGCCCGCCGTTGCTTAGTGAGTGCCTTCGCGCCGCACGATGCGATCCCCGGCGAACGTGCCGATCCAGAGCGCGCCGTCCTGCTCGACCGTCACCGACGCGGCACCGACGGTGGCGGCCGGGTCCTCGTCGAGGAGCTTCGTGACCGCGAGCGTGCGCGGATCGACGGCGGCCACGACCGAGGCGAGCGGACACGTGCCGTGGTCCACGGAAAGGCAGCTCGGCACTTCGAGCGCCGTCGCGCGCTGGCCGGTCACGAGCAGGCGGCCGTCGGACGCCCAGCTGAGGTTGTCCGGCGAGAAGTCGAGCGGGATCTCGGTGCGGCCGCTGCCGTCGGGCGCGACGCGCACGAGCCGCTGCGCCGCCCACTCCGCGACGTAGAGCATGCCGTCGGGCGCTTCCTCGACGCCGTTCGGGCCGCGACCGGCGGTGTTCGGAACGACCTCCCAGTCGCCGTCACCGGACGGGTGCCGCAGCAGCGCGCCGGTCTCACCGCCGAGCGCGAGCTTCAACATCCCGAGCCACGGCGGGCGCTGGATCATCTTCGTGGTCACGAAGCCGCCGCTGTTGAGAGCGGCGACGTCGTTCGCGCTGGCGTCGTCGGGCAGTGCCGTGCAGCGCGTCCAGGTGAGCGTGGGCCCTTCGCCGTCGGCGCCGAGGGCGAACTCCTCGATCGCCTCGCGGCTGCCGTGGTTCACGACGAGCAGCGTCGTGCCGGCGAGGTCGATGCCATGGGGCGCGAACTCGGCGGGCTCCGGTGCGACGCCCACCGCGCAGGCGCCGCGCGGCGTGGCGTCGCCGTCGAGCGGGTAGAGCGGCCGGATCGCGGCGTCGCTCGGTCGGAAGGCGACGAGGCTGCCGGCCTTCTCCCCGGCCGGGAACTGGCTGACGAGGATCCAGTCGCCCACGACCGCGAGGTCTTCGGGGTTCTGGAATTGGCACACGGGCGTGAGCGGGCCGGCCGCCGTGCACTCGGTGATGGCGGGCTGCCCGCTGCCGCACGCGGCGCCGAGCAGCGACGCGGCGAGGGTCAGCGCGAGCGCGGGAGCGTCAGGCCGCATCGATGCCGAGTCGCGCGTGAATCGCGCCGACCGTCTCGCCCAGCAGCGCATCGGTGATCTCCTCGCCGTACAGGTTGCCTTGCCGCCGGCCGCGCAGGAAGGCGCGGAGCACGCGGCGCGGGGCGACGAACAGCCCGATGCACGCCGCCGAGAAGTTGAGCCACCAGGCCGCCCAGTGGTCGCGGCAGCCGGAGGCGAGCTCCCACGCGCCGATCTCGCCCTCGCCGGCCCACGTCGTCGGGTAGCCGGTGAGGACGTGGTGGAGATCGTGCAGCTGGACCGCCCGGATGCGCCCCGCCGTGTTGGGGAAAGCGCGCACGGGTCGGCCCGCGATCGTGAGCGTCACCCACGCGTCGGTGTAGGTGGACGCGTCGAAGCCCGCGCGCAGGAAGTACTGCGCGCGGGCTTCTCGGAGCGTCGCGCCCGCGGGATAGCGCCAGCGTGCGAGCGACAGGGCGTCGCCTTCCGCCTCGGCACACGAGGCGTTCGCGGGTGCAGGCTGGCCCACGGCGGCGTCTCGATCAGAGCGCCTTGAGCACCGCCTCGGCGCTCGAGACCTCGAACTTCATCGGCGCCTCGACGGCGAGGTGCTTGATCACGCCGTTGTCGGCGATGAACGCGTAGCGCTGCGAGCGGGTGCCGAGGCCGAAGCCCGTGCCGTCCAGCTCGAGGCCCATCGCCTTGGTGAAGTTCGCGCTGCCGTCGGCGATCAGCGTGACGGAATCGCCGACGTTCTTGTCCTTGCCCCACGCCGTCATCACCCAGCCGTCGTTCACCGAGACGCAGAAGACCTGCGCGCCCTTGGCCTTGAACGCGGCGGCGTTGTTCACGAAGCCCGGCAGGTGCTGCGCGGAGCAGAGCGGCGTGAACGCGCCGGGGACCGCGAACACCACGGCCTTCTTGCCGGCCAGCAGCTCCGCGATGTCGGCGTCCTTCGCGCCGTCCGCCGTCACGACCTTCACCTTTGCCGAGGGAACCTTGTCTCCGACCTTGATCGCCATGAATCCTCCAGGGGTTGGAAAGCGGCGCAGCATAGCCCCATCGCGCCGCAGCGGACGTGGCGCAACGGACGAAGTCGCTCGCCCCCGGCTACGGTGGAACGCGTGCGACCGCGCATCGCCATCGCGCTCACCCTCGACCCGCAGCTGCGGGCGGGCCGCCGCACGTGGTTCGCGGACGCGGCCTACGCCGCGGCCGTGGAGGCGGCGGGCGGGCGGGCGGTGCACCTCGCGGCCGGCGGCGACGGCGCGGACGCGCTCGACGGGATCGCCGGGCTGGTCGTTCCGGGCGGCGACGACTTCCTGCCGCCCACGCCCTACCCGCCCGGGATTGCCTTCCGGGCCGCGGCTCCCGAGCAGATCGCGCGCGACCTCGCGCTCGTGGGGGTCGCCCGCGCGCGCGGCCTGCCCGTGCTCGGGATTTGTTACGGCATGCAGCTGCTCGCGCTCGCCGCCGGCGGCGCGCTCGTCTACGACATCCCGCACGACGTGCCGGGCGCCGCGCCGCACCGGCTCGGCCCGGAGGCGCGCCATGCGATCGGCCTCGCGCCGGGCTCGCGGCTCGCCGCAGCGTTCGGCGGCGCGGGCGAGATCGCGGTGAACAGCCGGCACCACCAGGGCGTCTCGCGGCCGGGCGCGGGCCTCGTCGCGAGCGCGCGCGCTGCCGACGGCGTGGTCGAGGCGATCGAGTCTCCGCCGGGCGCCGCCTTCGCCCTCGGCGTGCAGTGGCACCCCGAGGACATGGACGCGGACCACGCGCGGCGCGTCTACGGCGCGCTCGTCGCCGCAGCCTCCGCGCCGAGCACCTCGCGCTCGTAGGTCGCGAGGTCGGCGAAGATCCGGAACGGCGCGTTGGCCTCGCCCGCGGCCGGCAACGCCGTGGCGCGCGACCGCGCGCGCAGCTCGGCGACGAAGGCGCGCAGCGCGGCCAGCGGCGAGGCGTGGCCGGCGACGAGCTTGCGCGGGTCGAAGCCGTCGGCGCGCAGGCGCACGACGCGCAGCTCGCCTGCGGCCTTGCCGTGCCCGATCGCGAGGTCGATCAGCAGGACGGGCTTGCCGCTCTCCGAGAGGCCCTTCACGCCCGCGGCGGCGACCGCGTCGATCTTCGCGTAGGCCAGCTTCGCGCGGCCGCGTCCGGCGATCTCGATCACGAGCGCGTCGCTGCCGAAGCGCTGCGGCGTCGCGTCGCTCACCTGCAGGGGGCGCAGCCCGGGCGGCGCCGGCTCGGGCTTCTCGTCCACGAAGGCTTCGTCGCCCGCGTCGCCGAACGCGAAGTCGCCGGCGGACGGCGCGGCGGGAGCGGGCGGGAGGCGCGCGGGCTCGACGCGGGGC
>CAZCTH010000199.1:0-5482 GCA_964501435.1 uncultured Spirochaetales bacterium
GGCTGATGTGATCGAGACTTCGCTTACGGAAGAAACAATCTTCGATCCACAACTCAGGCCTCGCGCTTCGTGCGCAGCCCGGTGCCAATGGCGATCAGCTCGACGCCGGCCGTGCCCTTGCCGTTGCCCATCTGGTTCGCGAGCTCCGCGGACTCGAGCCGGACGCCCACGACGGCGTCGAAGCCCTTGGCGGCGGCGCTCTCCTTGAGGCGCAGGATCGCCTCTCGCCGGGCGCGCTCGAAGAGCGTCTCGAAGGAGCGCACGTTCCCGCCGAACACCTGCCGGATGCTCGCCGCAAAGCGCTTCCAGTAATCGAGGGAGATCACGACCGAGCCGGTGACGAGCATCGCGTCTTCGACGCGCCAGTCGGCGGGAATGCGCAGCGTGGTGAGCGCGGGCAAGCGCCGCTGGCGCCGTTCGCGTTTGGCGAGGTCCTGGAAGTGGAGATGCTCGATCGTCTTGCCGGAGGCGAAGCCGAGGGCGAGTAGCACGACCGAGACGATCAACTCTCCCATCGCGTCAGTCGACGCGGACGGCGGTGCCGTACGCGAAGATCTCGGCGGCGCCCTGCGCCACGGAGCTGGTCGCGTAGCGCACGTTCACGACCGCGTTCGCGCCGAGGCCGCGTGCGGCTTCGACCATGCGCACCGTCGCTTCTTCGCGGGCCTCGCCGAGCAGCTCCGTGTAGCCCTTGAGCTCGCCGCCGACGAGATTCTTCAGGCCGGCGAGGAAGTCCTTGCCGATGTGTTTCGCGCGGACGGTGCTGCCGCTCACGACGCCATAGAACTCGCGAATCGTGCGGCCCGGAACTTCTTCGGTGGTCGTCAGGATCACGGCGTGCCCCCTCGCGGAACGACACGGGATCGGCGTTGCGGGCGACACGCTTTAGATCGGTCACCTCGGCGCAGGACGAGGCATCTCGAGTTGGGTCGCCACGAGCGCCGCCGTCGACTCTCCATACTGCGCGGCGATTCGCGCGAGAGCGACGTCGAGCGCACTCTCCGACTCACGCGCCAGCGGGAGCGGCTCGAAGCGGTCGACCGGTCCGGGCTGCGTGAAGAGCGTGAGTCCGTGGCGCGACACGACGGAATCGGTGTCTGCGACGGCGATCGGGTTCGCGACCCAGCTACGGGCGAGAGCGTCTGCCACGACGCCGAGGGCGACCTCGTCCACGCCCGTCGCGACACGCAATCCGACGCGCTCGTGCTTCCAGAATTCGAGCCAGTTCAGGGCGCCGCGGATCAACATCGGACCCCAGCCGAAGGAGCGGGAGTCGTGCCGAGGACTCCAACTGGCCACTCCGAGCCGTGCAGCCGTCTCGCGCGCCCGAGCGGTTCCGGCCAGTCGTTCGACCAGCGCCAGCGAAGCGGGAATCGACGCGGAAACTCCGGCGGTGGTGAGTACCCGATCCGACTCGACCCAACGGCGGTCGCGCACCCAGCGGGTACTCGGGAAGTCGCGGCTGAGCCTCTCGATCGAAGCCCAGTGTGCCGTCGCGTCGCGGCCTTCGAGGAGGCCGGCCTTTGCGAGCACGCGGGCACCATCGCAGATCGATACGACCAGAGCGCCGTTGCTCGCTTGGGCGCGGATCCACGCCAGGATCCGCGGGTCGTCGTCGAACATCAGGGCGGGAACGATCACCACGTTCGCGCCGCGAGGATGCGCCGCATCGAACGAGGAGAGCGACTCGGTCGCAGCGAACGAGAGCGCGGGATGCAGCTCGACTCTGCCCTCCCGCAGCGCAACGGGAACGACGTCGCCGACCTCCGCTGCGGAGAGCACTCCGAAGGGAACGAGGAAGTCGGTCGTCTCCGTGCCGGCGTTGTGCGCGACGATCGCGATCAGGGGCGGCACGGCATTCGCGGCGGGCCCGAGCGCGCAGACGCATCCGGTGGCGATGACGATGCTCGACCACAGCCGCATGCTTTCCCTCTTCTTCGAGGTCCGGAGGCTACGGTCGGCGGCGATGTCCAAAATGACGAAGACACCGCAGATTCGGCCAAATCGGGGTCGCACGGTCGCGCTGCTCGCCTACGACGGCGTGCAGACGCTGGACGTCGTCGGTCCGGCGGACGTCTTCGCCGCTGCGAACCGCCGGAGGTCGCCGGAGGATCCGGGCTACCGGGTCGTCCTCGTTTCGCCCGCGGGCGGGACCGTGCGGGCCAACTCCGGCTTGGCGTTCGCGGAGACCCTCGCACTCGCCGAGTTGCGCGCTCCGGTCGATACGCTGGTCATCGCCGGAGGTGATCGCGCCGGACGCGACGCCGTCGCCGCCGACGGCCGCACGCTGCGCTGGCTGCGTCGTCGCGCGCGCTCGATCCGCCGCATGTGCAGCGTGTGCACCGGCGCCTTCCTGCTCGCGGAGGCGAGCCTGCTCGCGCGGCGCCGGGTCGTCACGCACTGGGGCTCCTGCGCGGAGCTCGCGCGGCGCTTTCCCGAGGCGGTCGTCGAGCCCGACGCGCTATTCGTCGCGGATCCGCCGATTTTCACGTCGGCCGGTGTCACCGCCGCCATCGATCTGTGTCTGGTGCTGGTGGAGGCCGATCTCGGTCGACGCGTTGCCCTCGCCGTCGCGCGCGATCTCGTGCTGTTCGTCCGTCGCCCCGGGGGCCAGGCGCAGTACAGCGCGGCGCTATCGGCTCAATCCGGCGCGAGCGATCGTCTGCGCGATCTCATCCAGTGGATTCACGAGCACCCGGAATCCGATCTTCACGTCGCGCGGATTGCCCACCGAGTCGGGATGAGCGTGCGAAACTTCGCGCGCGTCTTTCGGCGCGAGACCGGCCTGTCGCCCGCGCGATTCGTCGAGACCGCACGCATCGAGCGGGCGAAGCTGTATCTCGAAGACACCGATTGGTCCCTCGCGCGCGTCGCTCAGCGTGCGGGCTTCGGGAGCGAGGATTCTCTGCTGCGAGCCTTCCGTCGGTGCCTCGGCGTCCCGCCGCGCGACTATCGCGCTCGTTTTTCGAGCGGCGGGGACGCGCGCGGGCATTGAGGCGCTCAGCCGAGGTTGGCGGCGTCGGCGAGCGGCCGACGCTCGCGGATCATGCCGCGCAGCTTGATCACGACGCGCGGGCGGTTCATGCCGACCACGCCGGTGAGCCGGCCGCCACGCCCGAACGCGATCGCGAAGCGGCGCTCGGCGAGCGATCCGTCCACGACGCGCGCCTCGTCGCCGGGAGCGATACGGCCGGCGATCTGCAGCTTGCAGTCGAACTGGTCGGACCACACGAACGGCACCGGCGCGAAGGGCGCGACGGCGCCGTCGCCCGCGAGCAGCGCCGCGGCCGCGTGGTCGGCCTGCTCCGTCGCGTTCGTCCAATGCTCGATGCGCATCGACTCGCCGTCGAAGAGCGCGTTCGGCCAGCGCGCGACGTCGCCGACCGCGACCACGTTCGGCGCGCGCGTCGCGCGGCACGCCGCGTCGCACACTACGCCGTCGGTGAGCTCGAGCCCCGAGCTCGCGAGCCACGCCGTGTTCGGCGAGGAGCCGATGCCGACGACGACGACGTCTGCCGCGATGCGCGCGCCGTCCGCCAGCTCGAGACCGTCGACGCGCTCGCTGCCGAGGAAGCGCGCCACGCCGACGCCGCAGCGCAAGTCCACGCCGCGCTCGCGGTGGATATCGCCGACGTACGCGCCGAGCTCGCGGCCGAGGCCGCGCTCGAGCGGCGCCGGCAGCGACTCGACGACGGTCACGTCGAGGCCGCGCGCACGGCAGGTTGCCGCGACTTCCATGCCGATGAAGCCGGCGCCGATCACGGCGACGCGCGGGCCGCGCTCGAGCGCCGCGCGCAGTGCGAGCGCGTCGTCGAGGGTGCGCAGGACGTGAATGCCCGTGAGCGGCGGCGTGTTCGGAATGCGTCGCGCCGCCGAGCCGGTCGCAACCACGAGCGCGTCGTAGGCGACTCGCTCGCCGCTCGCGAGCGCGACCTCGCGCGCGGCGAGATCGAGCGAGTCCGCGCGCACGCCGAGCTTCCACGTCACGCCGAGCTGCTCGTCCTCCGGCCGCATCAGGTTCGTGCGCGCAGCGTCCCACTTGCCGGCCAGCACTTCCTTCGAGAGCGGCGGCCGGTCGTACGGCAGCTCGCGCTCGTCGCCGATCGCGACGAGCGAGCCCGCGTACCCGAGGCGGCGCAGCGCCTGCGCGGCGCGCAGGCCGCCGAGCGAGGCGCCCACGATGACGATGCGATCGAGCTTGGACATGGGCCGAGGACCATACCGAGGGACGTGCGCGCTCGGAACCGAAACGTCACGCGGATGGGCCGGGCGCCCCGGACGAACCCGCGCGAAAGTGCACGCATGCCCCGGCGATTCCTCGATGCGACGAACAGCGAATGGCACCTCGAACGCGACGGTGACGCGCTCGTGCTGCATCTCGCCCGCCCCGTCACGGCGCCGCTCACCGTGCGCGCGGGCGGCGACACCGTCGCCGTCGTCCGCGAAGGCACCCACGCGCTGCTGGGGCCGTTCGATCCGCGCTTCCGCCACGTGCTCGCGCTCGAGGATGCCGACGGCAATCGCGTCGAGATCGCCGAGCGCAAGCTTCCGCTCGAGGGGCCGCGCAACTTCCGCGACCTCGGCGGCTATCCGACCCACGACGGCCGCCGCGTGCGCTGGGGCCAGGTGTTTCGCGCCGACTCCCTGGCCGAGCTGACGGACGCCGACGTCGCGTACCTCGCGCGCATCGGCCTCGCGCGCGTCGTCGATCTGCGCGGCGACGGCGAGATCAGCGAGCGACCGAACCGGCTCGCAGGGCGCGTCGGGTTCGAATACGTGCAGCTCCCGATCGGCGACAGCGATCTCTCGCCCGCGGAATGGGCGCGCAAGTTCGAATCGGGCGAGTTCGGCGAGATCGACGCCACCTGGCTCGTGCGCGGCTATCGGCGCACCCTCGACGAGCGCGCGCATCGCGTGGGCGCCGTGCTGAAGCAGCTCGCGGCGGCGCCTTCCCCGGCGGTCTTTCACTGCACGGCGGGCAAGGATCGCACCGGCGTGATCTCGGCGCTGTTGCTCCTGTTGTTGGGGGTGCCGCGCGAGGTCGTGATCGGCGACTACAGCTTGACCGCGCTCTACACGAACAACCGCATCCCCGCGGCCGACCAATGGTTCGCCGAGCGCGGCATCGAGCCCGAGAAGGCGGCCCACGTACTGTCCGCGCGGCGCGAAGCGATGGAGGAGACGCTGGCGCATCTCGACGCGGAGCACGGTGGGGCGGAGCGGTTTCTGCGGGAGAAGGCGGGGATTGGGGATGCGGAGGTGGCGGCTTTGCGGGGGTGGTTGGTCGAGTAGCGGTTGCGGTTGCGGTTGCGGTTGCGATCGCGGTTGTCGGTTGGGGAGTGAGTGGGGTGCGGGCAGCGCGGGCGGCGCGGCGGGGGCGCGCGGCACCTCGTGGCTCGCTAACGGCCCCTTTTGGGGGGCGTGTCGAGGCTCGGCGGAGAGGCGCGCACGTTCGGGCGGTCGCGCTGCCGGATGCACGGGG
>CAZCTH010000200.1:0-5456 GCA_964501435.1 uncultured Spirochaetales bacterium
GGCGCGCCACGCCCCACCCAACCAGATGGACGAGCAACACCCTCCGCGCACGCGCCGCCCCCGCCGCGCCGCGCACGAGACGTCCCCAGCCGCGCAAAGCGCGCTGGCATCTTCTCTTCTTCTTCTCTTTCCCCTACTCCGCCACCTGTACCACCTGCTTCCCGAGATTCTTCCCCGAGAACAGCCTGAGCAAAGCCTCCGGCGCCCGCTCGATCCCCCGCACCACGTCCACCTGATGCGCGATCTCCCCGGCATCCACCCAGCGCTTGAGCGCCTCCCGCCCCGCACCGAAGCGCGCCGCGTAGTCGATCACGATGAAGCCCTCCATGCGCGCGCGCATGATCACGAGGTTCATCAGGTTGCGCGGCCCCGGCGGCGGCTCGACCTCGTTGTACGACGAGATGCCGCCGCACAGCACGACGCGCGCCTTCATGCGGATCTGCGCGAGCACCGCGTCGAGGATCTCGCCGCCGACGTTGTCGAAGAACACGTCGACGCCCTGCGGCGCGAGCTTCGCGAGCTGCTCGCCGACGCCGCCGCGCTTGTAGTCGATCGCCGCGTCGAAGCGCGCCTCCTTCGTGAGCCACGCGCACTTCTCCGCCCCGCCGGCGATGCCGATCACGCGGCAGCCGTGGATGCGCGCGATCTGGCCCGCGATCGAGCCCGTGGCGCCGGCGGCGCCCGAGACCACGATGGTCTCGCCCGCCTGCGGCTGTCCGAGGTCGAGCAGGCCGAAGTAGGCGGTCAGGCCCGTCACGCCGAGCACGCCCATGAGCAGCTTCGGATCGACGCCCGGCGGCAGCTTGGTCGCCCCGAACGGGCCGCCCGCCTTCACGAGGGAGTACTGCTGCCAGCCCGCCATGCCCTCGACGAGATCGCCCGGCGCGAGCAGCGGCGAGCGCGATTCGACGACGCGGCCGATCGAGCCCGCGCGCATCACCTCGCCGATCCCCACCGGCGGCATGTAGCTCGGGCGATCCTCCATCCAGCCGCGCTGCGTGGGATCGCACGACAGGTAGAGCGTCTGCACGAGGGCCTCGCCGTCGGCGGGCTGCGGCACGGGACCGTCCTGCAGCTTCCAGTTCGCCTCGCTGATCATGCCGTGCGGGCGCTTGGCCAAGAGCCATTGCTTGTTGGTGGTCGGGCGGGACATCGCGGTGCTCCTTCGGTGCGCGCGGGAAGGCGCGCAGCATGGCGCGCCGCGGGAGCGGCGGCCAACGCGCGAGCGAGCGACGCGCCGGTCAGGCCTTCGGAGCGAGACGCTCCGGCACGCGCATGCGGAACACGATCTCGTCGGGGCGCGTGCGCTCGCTCGTCCAGCGCCGCTTCGAGCCCTGCCGCTCGTTGACGCGATTCATGAAGCCTTCGGTCGAGATGCGCAGCGCCTCGGTGAAGGGCGCGGCGTTGCGGTAGACGATCTCGACCTCCGCGCCGTTCGCGGAGAGGCGCGTCGAGACGTCGAGGTAGCTGTAGAGCGCGAGCGCGACGCTCGTGATGAGCCGCGTCTGGCGCAACAAGTCCTCGCGCGACGGCGCGCGCTGCACGCGCTCCGCGTAGTCGAGCTGCTGGTAGAGCCCGCGCTCGAACATGGCGTCCGCCGACTTGGCGCCGGCCTTGCGCATCGCGTCGTCGGTGCGGGCGCCGAGCTCCCACACGAAGTCGACGAGCTCGGCATAGGCGCCCATCGGGTACCAGCGCCCGACCTCGACCTTGGTGTCGAGCAGCTCGAGCGCCGCCTTCGAGAGGCGCGCCGCGAGCTGCGGCTCGCCGACGCGACCTTTCTCGCGCAGGCGCCTCAGCGCGGCCACGGTCTCCGAGACGACGCTGCCCTTGGCGGACGGCTCCATCGGCGCTCCTCCGGATGGGTGGAGATGCTCTCCCATCGGCGCGGAGGCCCCGATCCTGAATGCCCGCGACCGGCTACCCGGCGACCTCGAAGCCCCCGTCCTTGACGCGCACGCGCTTGCCGCAGAACTCCTCCCGCGTCATCGCGCGCGCGACGTCGGGGTCGGCATTGTTCGCCCAGGCCCGCTTGCCGTCCGGCGTTCGGACCGCGGCGTGTCCGAGGGCGGGAGCGTCGTTCGCGTAGTCGACGGTATAGCCTTCGATGGTCCCCTCTCCGCCGTACGCGAGCAGCACCTCACGGCGAGGCGTCGCGTCCACGAGGCCCTGCACGTCCTCGTGGCGGAACGGCCGCGCGGGCGGCTCGGTCGAGTAGACGACCATCGCGTGCTTGGTCAGGAAGCCGCCGTTGGCGGTGCAGAGCCCCACCTTCCCGCGGTCGGCGCGCAGCACCTCGGCCATGCGCGCGACGCCATGCATCACGTAGTTGTTGAGGGGCCCGCCGCCGAAGGTGAGGCCGCCCGTCACGGTGAGCGGCTTCGATTCGTCGAGGCCGATCTCGCGCGCGGCTACCTGCACCGCGACGGGGAAGCACGAGTACACGTCCACGTGCCCGAGGTCGCTGGGGGAGACGCCCGCCAGCTCGAGCGCGCGGCGCCCCGCGAAACGGATGCCCGGCGACGAATGCAGGTCGTCGCGCTCGGAGACGTAGTAGAAGTCGTGGGCGTCGGTGCCGGCCCACGGGAACACCCACTTCTCGCGCGGGATGCCGAGCCGCTGGGCCGTCTCGACGCTGGTGAGGATCAGCGCGGCACCCTGGTCCACGGCGTTGTTGCTGTTCATCAGCTTCGGATACGGGAAGCTCACCATGCGGTTGTCGGGGCCCGGCGTGCGGATCTGCTCGGCCGTCTTCGCCTCGCGAATCCACGCATGGGGATTCTTCGCGGCCACCGCGCTGAAGCCCGCCCACATCTTCGAGACGCGCTCGATGTGCTGCGCGAGCGTCTCGCCGCGCGCGTGGCGGAGGGCGTTCTCGAACACGGGATACATCTGCACGGGCTGCTTCACGCCCGCCTTCAGCTCGGCCTCGTGCAGCATCGGCACGTCGTGGCCGATCTGCACGTCCGGCGTGCCGGGTGCCTCGCTCCACTTCGGCCGCACACCCGCCTTGCGCGCGCGCGCCTGGGTGTAGCCGCACTCGCCGCCGGTGAGGATCGCGATGTCGACGCTGCCGGCTTGGATCTCGAGCGCGGTGCGGTTCAGCGTCGTCTGCACGAAGTTGCCGCCGTAGGGCGTGATCGCGGTTTTCGCCTGCGCGGCGCCGATGCGCTGCGCGACGACGCGCCCCGGATCGCCGTACTGCCAGATGCCGCGGATCACGCGCACCGCGTCGGCGCGCGTCAGCAACTCGCGCGAGCCGGCGTCCTCGGCCGCGCGCTGCGTCGCGAGGACCATCAGCTCGAGCTGTTCCTTCGCCTGCAGCGGATCCTTCTCGCGCTGCTCCACCTGTGCGACGCCGATCAGAACGGGGGTGCGGGGCGGCAGGGTCATCGCGAGCCCTCGGCTCCGGCGTACAGCGGCTCCATCGGCGCGTCTCCTCGAAGGGCGGCGCACCGTAGCGCGGCGTGCGCTTCGCGGTGCGCGCGGGCGCACGGCTCCGCGAAGCGATCCACGCCGCGCTACTTCGCGAGGAACTCGTCGAGCTTCTGGTGGAAGTGCCGCGGCTTGGTCTCGCCGGTGTTGGCGAAGATCACCTCGGGCACCTTCATTGCCTCGAGCCCCGCCTGCACCTTCGGCAGGTTGAACACGTCCTGGTTGAAGACGCGCGCCAGCAGGCCGAGCTCCGGCGCATCGGTCCAGTCGTCGTCGGCGCCGAGCCAGTGGATCTTCGCGGGCGGCGGACGCTTGCCGCTGAACGGCGAGAGATACATGCACTCCATGATGCAGGTGCGATGGTCGTCCCCGTTCGGCCGGAAGCGGTAGACGATGCGGTTGTAGGCGCCCCACGGATGGAAGTTGGGGAACAGCGTGTAGTAGAAGCTGTCGTCCATCTCCGCGTCGCTGAGCTGGTCGGCCTTCGCGCCGAGCACGGCGCGCAGCCCCTCGCGCCGCGCGCGGCCGGCCACCTGCCGCGCCGTCTCGCCCTGCTGCACGACCAGCGCCGGCGGGTCGTCGAGGTTGCGGTCCATCATCGCGTCGAGCATGTCCTGCTCGCTCGGTTGCCAGCTCACGTGCGGGCTCGGCGTGCCGTTCGGCGTGATCGCGCGCGAGAAGTTGCCGAACACGTCGTACTGCGAGTTCGCGTCGCCGATGCCGGGCAGCAGCTGCGGGTGCGTCGCCACCACGTGGTACGCCTCCATGAACGCTTCCTGCGCGAGCTTCCAGTTGCAGCGCAGGATCTTCGCGACGTGCGCCTCCTTGAAGCGTTCCTCGAGCGGCCAGCGCTCGAAGTGGCGCGTGAGATCGCCGACGTACCGCTCGAGCGGCTCGGCGTTCGGATCGGGGTTGATGAACACGAACCCGCCCCAGGTGCCGACTTGCACTTCCGGCAGTCGGTACTTCGCAGGCGTGACGTCGGGGAAGTCCCACTGACACGGCACTTCCTTCAGCGCGCCGTCGAGCCCCCAGCACCAGCCGTGGAACGCGCAGCGCAGCTCGTGCACGCGGCCGTCCTCTTCGCGGATCTGGCGGCCGCGGTGCAGGCAGGCGTTGTAGAACGCCTTGATCACGCCGGGGGCGGAGCGCACGACGAGGAACGAGAGGCCCGCGACGTCGTAGACGACGTGGTCGCCCACCTCGGCCAGCTCTTCCTCGCGGCAGGCCATCTGCCACGCCTTCTTCCACACCTTCTCGCGCTCGAGCTCGTGGAAGGCGCGCGACGTGTAGCGCTCGGCGGAGACGCGCGTCGGGCCGGGCTCCATCGGCGAGGTGAGCCGCAACACCTTCGGCACCTCGCGCGTGTCGGAATCGAGCAGCGCCTGATAACTGATGCCGCGCGCGTTCGTGTTCGCCATCGTTCGGGGGTCCTCTTGGGTTGGGCGGGGCACCGATTCCGCGCACTTGCGCACGGGAGCCCCGGTTCGAATTCGCTCGAGCGCATGCGGCGCCTGTACGCCGCGCGCGGGCTACGTCCGCGCGGGGCCGCTCACGGCGGGCCGATCCTTCGGGTTTCGCCCGCCGGGGATCTGCGGACCGGCGATCCAGCCGCAGAGGTGCGCGTCGCACGAGCGGAGCTCGCCTTCGACCCAGCTGCCGTCCGGGCGAAACACGCCGCGCTTGTCGCCCTTGGTGACCTCGACGAGACCGTCCGGTCGCACGTCGTAGAGAGCGCCCGACAGCGGGTGCCGTTTGGTTCGCATGCGAAGCCTCCTGTGAGCTGTGCCTTGCACATGTGCAAACCGCGTTCCCGGCGAATTCGCACGCGAGACTCCGAGCGTGGGGCGCGGCTGGGCGCGGCGGCGCGGCGTGATGCCACGGGCTGCGGCGGCGCGGGCCAGGCCGACGCCCGCGCGAACGGCACTAAGCTGGGCGGTCAAGCGGGGCGGGAACGCATGCGAAGCGACGTCGCGGCCAGGTTCGACCGGTGGGGAAGGCGCTGCGCCGCCGTCGCCGCG
>CAZCTH010000201.1:0-5349 GCA_964501435.1 uncultured Spirochaetales bacterium
GGCCCGCGACCAGCTGGGCTCGCCGGCGCGCGTAAGCGGCGCGGGCGGCCGCGAAGGTTCCCGCGCCGTCGCGCAGCGCCGCGAGGCCCGCGTGCTGCACGAACTCGCTCGCCGAGATGAACAGGTTCTGCTGGAGGGTCTGCAGCGTGCGCATCGCGGACCTGGGCGCGATCGCGTAGCCGAGCCGGAAGCCCGTCATCGCGTAGCGCTTCGAGAAGCCGTCGAGCACGTAGGCCCCGGGGCTCACGGCGAGCGCGCTCACCACGCCCGCGCCGTCGTAGACGAGGCCGTCGTAGATCTCGTCGCTCACGAGCGGGACGCCGAGCTCCGCGAGCGCGCGCAGCGTCGCGAGCGACTGCACGGCGCCGGTCGGGTTCGCGGGCGTCCCGACCACGATCGCGCGGGTGCGCGGCGTCAGCGCGCGCTTCACCGCGTCGGGGTCGATGGCCCAGCCCGCGGCCGGGTCGCACGGCACGGGCACCGGCTCGGCGCCGACGAAACGCGCGAAGTTCGGGTAGCAGGCGTAGTGCGGCGCGGGGATGACGACCTCGCTGCCGCGCTCGCACAGGGCGGCGAACACCATCATCAGCGCCGGCGACGTGCCGCTCGTGACGAGCACGCAGTCGGGGTCCACCGCGACGCCCGTACGCGCCTGCTTGTCGGCGGCGATCGCCGCCCGCAGCTCCGGCAGCCCGACGCTGGCGGTGTACTTCGTGCGCCCCGCAGCCAGCGCGGCGCGCGCGGCCTCGATCGCGGCCGCCGGCGGCGCGAAGTCGGGCTCGCCGATCTCGAGATGGATCACGCGCGCGCCACCGCGCTCCAGCGCCTGGGCGCGCTCCATCACCTCCATCGCGAGGAACGGCGAGAGCGCGGCGAGGTGGTCGGAGCCCGGCATCGCGAGTGGATCGGCGAAGCCGCGGGCGGCGTCAACTCGGCGAGCCAAGCCCGCGACTTTGTGACGCTTTCACGGCGCCCGGCTTTGACGCCTCCGGGCTCGCCTTCTAGGTTGCGGCCATGTCCAAGGGCGTCCAGATCGCGCTCGGCGCGCTGCTCATCGCGGGCCTCGTCGGCTGGCTCGGCGCTTCCCAGAGCAGCGACGCGGCATTCACCTACTTCCAGACGCTCGGCGAGTTCAAGGCGAGCGGCGCGGTCGGCGAACCGGTGCGCGTCCACGGCTTCGTCGCTCTCGGCTCGATCGAGCGCGACGTCGCCGCCAAGCGCGTCACGTTCAAGGTGCAGGAGAAGGCGCCCCACGGCGGCGGATCGCCGGAGGGCGCCCTCGCCGTCGAGTACCTGAGCCTCGAGACGCCCGACCTCTTCAAGGACGGCGCGGAGGTCGTGGTCGAGGGCAAGCTGACCGCGGCCGGCGACTTCCACGCGACCAATCTGCTCGCGAAGTGCCCCTCGAAGTTCGAGGCGAAGGCGAAAGAGGCTGCGGCTGGGAAGCAGATCTAGGCGCGCGGCGGGCTCGATGCGCTGCGCCGGGCGAACAGAAGCGCAAAGCTCCGCGGGCCGTCCCTCGACACGAGCGGAGTGAACACGCGTGATCTCGGACCTCGGTGCCTTCTGCGCGCAGCTCGCCCTCCTCGCCGCGGCCGCGGCCGCGATCGCGGGCATCGTCGCGGGCGTCACCCGCTCCGAGGACTGGGCCGCCGTCGCCCGGCGCGGCGTCTACGCGCTGTTCGGCTTCACGACGCTCGCGCTGGCCGCGCTGATGTTCGCCGTGGCGACGCTCGACTTTCAGCTCGCCTACGTCGCCGAGAACGCCGCGCGCACGATGGCGCTGCCCTATCGCATCGCCGCGGTGTGGGGCGCGCAGGCGGGCTCGCTGCTGCTGTGGACGTGGATGACGACGGCCTACGCCGCGGTCGCGATCACGGTGCAGCGCCGCGAGCGCGTGCTCGTGCCGTGGGTGTGCGCGGTGCTCGCGGTGAACGCCGCGTTCTTCCTGATCCTCTTGAACTTCGTCTCGAACCCGTTCGAGAAGCTGCCTCCGCAGCACGTCATGTCCGACGGCAACGGCATGAACCCGCTGCTCCAGCACCCGGTGATGATGATCCACCCCCTCGTGCTCTACAGCGGCATGACCGGCTTCTCGGTGCCGTTCGCGTTCGGCCTCGCGGCGCTGTTCTCGGGCCAGCTCGGCACGACCTGGATGCGCGTCACGCGGCGCTGGACGCTGTGGGCGTGGGGCTTCCTCTCGATCGGCATCCTGCTCGGCGGGCGCTGGGCCTACGAAGTGCTCGGCTGGGGCGGCTATTGGGCGTGGGACCCGGTGGAGAACGCGTCCTTCATGCCCTGGCTCGCGGCCACCGCCTACTTGCACTCGGTGATGGTGCAAGAAAAGCGCGACATGCTGAAGATCTGGAACTTCGTGCTGATCGGCCTCACCTACCTGCTCTGCCTGTTCGGCACGATGATCACGCGCGCGGGCCTCGTGCGCTCCGTCCACGCCTTCGCGCAAACCGAGATCTTCGGCGTGCTGTTCGCCTGGTACGTAGGCCTCGCGGTCGTGGCGTTCGCCGCGGCGCTCGCGTGGCGCGTGCCCGCGCTGCGCTCGCAGAACCGCCTCGAATCGGTGGTCTCGCGCGAGGCGAGCTTCGTCATCAACAACTGGCTGTTCATGGCGATGCTCGCGGTGGTGTTCTTCGGGACGCTCTACCCGAAGTTCTCGACCTTCGTGCAGGGCCGCGAGGTGCTGTTCGGGCCGGCCTGGTTCGACGGCTACCTGGTGTGGGTCGCGCTCCCGTTGCTGCTGCTCACCGGCATCGGGCCGCTGCTCGCCTGGCGCCGCGCGACGCCTGCGAGCTTGCGCCGCCAGCTGATCGCACCGGTCGGCGCGGGGCTCGCGACCTTCGCGGCGCTGCTCGCGATCGTCGGCGTCGAAGAGTGGCTCGCGGCGCTCAACTGGGGCATCGCGGCGCTGGTCGCGACCACGATCGCGGGAGAGTTCTGGCGCGCGCTGCGCGCCAAGATGCGCGGCGGCGAGGGCGCGCTCGGGGCGCTCGCGAAGCTGTTCCGCACGAACCAGCAGCGCTACGGCGGCTACGTCGTGCACCTCGGCGTGGTGTTCTTCTTCATCGGATTCGCCGGGCAGGCGCTCGACGAGGAGAAGCTCGAGAACATCGTGCCCGGCGGGTCCGTCGAGATCCGCGACTACCGGCTCGAGTACCTGACCGCCCACGCGCTGCCGGACCTGCACTACGGCGGCGCCGAGGCGCGCATCCGCGTCTCGAAGCGCGGCGAGCCGCTCGGCACGCTCACGCCCGAGAAGCGCATGTACTGGCTCGAGCAGCAACCGAGCTCGATTCCGGCGATCTACTCGACCTTCGGCGAGGATCTCTACGTGATCCTCACCGCGATCGAGCCGAACGGCTCCGCGACGCTGAAGGTGTTCGTGAATCCGCTCGTCAGCTGGATCTGGCTCGGCGGCCTCACCTTCGTGATCGGCACCGCGCTCGTGATGTGGCCGCACCCGCGGCGGGCCGCCGCGTGAAGGGCGCGCATCGGCTGCTCGCGCTCCCGCTCCTCGCGCTCTCCCTCGCGTTCCCGGCGCGCGCCCAGGAGGCGGCGCCCGCTCCGGCGGAGGCCGCCGCGGAGGCGCCGCCCGACGTCCCTTCCGGGGATGCGCGCATCGAAGGGCGCGTGCTCCAAGGCGACGCGGACCGACCGGTCCCAGGCGTCGAAGTCGTGCTCTACGCGCTCTCGCCCGACGGCACGCCCGGCGTGCGCCATGCGAAGACGGACGCGAGCGGCACCTACGCGTTCGAGGGCGTGTCGAACGCCGCCACCGTCGCCTACCTCGTGGGCGCGCGTCACCAGGGCATCCCCGTGCCGGGCGGGCGCGTGCAGTTCGCGCCGGGCGAACGGCGCGCGACGGCGGACATCCGCGTCGCGGAGCTCACGCCCGACATGCGCGGCGTGCGGATTCGCGAGCAGACGCTGCGGCTGTTCCGCGAGGCGGACGGCGTGCGCGTCGAGGAGAGCTTCGCGCTCGAGCTCGCCGGCCCGGAGATCGCGTACGTGCCGGCCGCCGACCGCGCGCGCAAGCCGCCGGGCCTGCGCGCGACGCTGCCAGCGGGCGCTTCGGATTTCCGCATGCCGCTCGGCGTGATTCCCGAGGGCCTCGTCCGCAGCGGCGCCGCGCTCAGCTACTACGGGCCGTTCTATCCCGGCATGCAGGACTTGATGTGGGCTTATCGGCTGGGTGGCGGCGCGCAGACGCCCGAGGGCGCGCGCTTCCGGTTCTCGCTCACGCCCGCGCCCGGGGCCGAGCGCGTCAGCGTGCTCGTGCCCGACGGCTTCAGCGGCCTCGAGGTCGAGGGCCTCCCCAACGCGGGCGCCGCCCAGGACAACGGCCGCGCCGTCACGCGCTTCAGCGCGGCGAAGCCGAGCGGCCCGATCGCGGTCGCGCTGGTCGCGCCCCCGGCGCGCATCGACCCCTCCGCGATCTCGGTGCACGAGGTGCAAATCCAGCTGCACGCCGACGACGCGGCCATCGCCGTCGAGGAGACGCACCTGGTCGCGGTCGGCGGCGACGGCCTCGTGCTCGGCACGCTGGAGACGCCGCTGCTGCGCGTGCCGATCCCGAGCGACGCGAGCGACGTGCGCTTCGGGAGCGAGGCCCAGGGCCTCGAGTTCGCCGCGCACCCGGGCGGTGGCGTGGCAGTGCTCGGCAGCCTCTCGCCCGGCGAGGTCGCGGTGCAGATCGCGTATCGCGTGCCGGTCGCCGCGGACGGCGCGCGGCTGACGCGCTCGTTCGGCGTGCGCGTCCCGCTGCTGCGCGTCTTCCTGGCCGACACCGGTCGCGTGATCCCGAGCTCCCCGCGCCTTCACCGCGCGCGGTCGATCCGCACCGAGGACCTGAACTACCTCGCCCTCGAAGCCTTCGACGTCGCAGCCGGCGAGGACGTCGCCCTCGCGCTCGAGCCGTTGCCGCCCCGCGGCGCGGCAAGCCCGACCGCGGCGCGGGCCGTCGCAGCGGCGCTCGGCCTCGCCGTTCTCGCCTGGATCGTCTGGCCGTTCTCGCGGCGCGGGGTGCCCGCGGCGGACGCGGAGCCCGACGAGCCGGGCCGCAACGAGCGCGAGGCGATCTACGACGCGATCCGCGACCTCGACCACGACTTCGAGACGGCGAAGGTTTCCGCGGAGGACCACACGCGCCTGCGCGAGTCGCTGCGCGCGCGCGCGGCGACCTTGATCCAGTCGGAGGCCTCCGGCGCCCGCGCTGGGGCCGCGCCGAGCGCGCCGCGCGTCTGTGGCCAGTGCGGCGCCACCGCCGCGGCCGAGCACCGCTTCTGTGCCGCGTGCGGCGCCGGGCTCGGGTCGCCCGCAGCATGAGCGCGGCGG
>CAZCTH010000202.1:0-5219 GCA_964501435.1 uncultured Spirochaetales bacterium
GGGGCGCGGAAGCTGCATCGCATCTCCTTCGAGGAGATGCTCGAGATGGCGAGCCTCGGCGCGAAGGTGCTGCAGATTCGCTCGGTGAAGTTCGCGATGCAGTTCGGCGTGCCGGTGCACGTGCGCTCGTCGTTCGACGACAGCGAAGGCACCTGGGTGGTGCGCGAGGAGGACGTGATGGAACGGCTCGTGGTGTCTGGCGTGACCTACAACCGCAACGAGGCGAAGATCCGCGTGATCGGCGTGAAGGACTCGCCCGGCGTCGCGGCGAAGCTGTTCGGCCCGATCGCCGACGCCGGCATCGTGGTCGACATGATCGTGCAGAACGCCTCCGCCGACGGCACCACCGACCTGACCTTCACGGTGCCCAAGGACGACTTCGCGCGCGCGAAGGAGATTGCGGAGAAGGTGGTGCCGCAGGTCGGCGCCTCGCGCGTCGAGGCGGACAAGTCGATCGCGAAGGTCTCGGTCGTGGGCCTCGGCATGAAGGACCACGCCGGCGTCGCGGCGCAGATGTTCCGCGTGCTCGCCCAGGAAGGCATCAACATCCAGATGATCGGCACGAGCGAGATCAAGATCTCGGTCGTGGTCGAGGAGAAGTACACGGAGCTCGCCGTGCGCGCGCTGCACGCGGCGTTCGTCGAGAGCGGCGCCGAGGCGCCGCGCGAAGGCGCGTGAACCCGCGGGCGACCCGGCCCGGTCGTCTCGCGGGCGCGGCCCCCGGCTCCCGGTCGCGGGCGGCATCCCGCGCGGCGGCGCTGGTGGCGGCCGCGTTGCTGGTGCGGGCGGTCGCGGACGGCGATCCGGCCGCCGCGGTCGCGCCGCGGCCAGCGCCCGCCACGGGGGCCGCGCGCCTGCTGTACGGCGCCCCCCTCGACCCGAATCGCGAGCCCGCGCACGTCCTCGCCCTGTTGCCTGGGATCGGGCCCACCCGGGCCGCGGAGATCGTCTCGGCGCGCCCGCACTGCTCGCTCGCCGACGTCGACGCGGTGCCGGGGGTCGGTCCGGCGACCCTGAAAGCGCTCGCGGGCGCGCTGGCTTTCGTCGCTCTCCCGCCCAATTGCGAGCACGAGTTGCGCCCGTTTGGCCATTGATCGAGCGCGCGACCACAGGTTAAGTTGCGGCGCACCGCGATTCCGCGGGATAAGGAGTGCGTAGCGATGGCTCGAAACAAGCTCGGTGTTCGGTCGCTCGCGATCTCGTTGGCCGCGGTTCTCGCGCTGGCGACGGGATGCGCGACCGGCGGTGTGACCCCCAAGACGTGCGCGGCGATCGGCGCGCTGGTCGGTGCGGCGGGTGGCGCCACCTACGGCACGAACCACGACAAGAATCACGACATCGATTCCGGCATCGGCTACGGCGTCGCGATCGGTGCGGCGACGGGCACCGTCGCGTACTTCCTGTGCAAGGCCATGGGCGTGGGCGAGGGGGCCGCAGAGCCGGCACCCGCAGCCGTCGAACCGGCGCCCGCGCCGGCCCCGGCGCCTGCACCCGCTCCGGAGCCCGAGGCGGCTCCGGCTCCGCAGTCGCAGCGCATCGTGCTCCGTGGCGTGCAGTTCGACCTCGACAAGTCGGACATCCGGCCCGACGCGGGCGTGATTCTCGATGAGGCCGCGAACCAGCTGTCGCAGGTGCCGGGCACCCGCGTGAGCGTCGAGGGCCACACGGATTCGAGCGGCAGCGACGCGTACAATCAGTCGCTGTCGGAGCGCCGCGCGTCTTCGGTGCGCGACTACCTCGTGGGCAAGGGCGTCGAGAACGGCCGCCTGTCGACGGCGGGCTACGGCGAGAGCCAGCCGGTGGCCGACAACGCGACGGACGAGGGCCGCGCGCTGAACCGGCGCGTGGAGCTCAAGGTCCAGGAGTAACCCCACTACGGGAGCTCTCGCCCGGCTCCGCGCCTTCGTCGCGGAGAATCTCTGGAACCCGGAGCCACTCGAGCCCAAGCCGCTCGGGTGGCTCCGGTCTTTTTTCCAGCTGTCGGTGCTCATCACTGAAGGCTTCGTCCGCGACGAGCTGCTGCTGCGCGCGAATTCGCTGGCGTACCTGACGCTGCTTTCGATCGTGCCGCTGCTCGCCCTCGGCGTGGCGCTGGTCGACCTGATCAGCGACGGCCAGCTCGCGGCGGCGCGGCTGCTCGACGTGTTCGCGGTCGCGCCCGAGGCGAAGGCGAACTTCCTCGAGCGCGTCGCGCACTTCAACTTTCGCGCCCTCGGCGGCATCGCGAGCGCGGTGCTGCTCGGGACGACGGTGCTCGCCGTCGGGCGCGTCGAGCATGCGCTCAACGCGCTCTGGGGCGTGACCGAGCGGCGCCCGTGGTCCCGGCGCGTGCCGGACTACCTCGCCGTGATCGTGATCGCGCCGCTCTTCGTCGGCCTCGCGATCTCCCTGCGCGCGTCGTTCGAGAGCCAGACGCTGGTGCAGCGTGCGCTCGAGGTGCCGCTCCTCCAGCTCCTCTACGTGAAGGGCCTGCGCTGGGCGCCGTTGCTGCTGATCACGGCGGCGTTCGGCTTCCTGTACTGGTTCCTGCCCAACACGCGCGTTCGCAAGCGCTCCGCGTTCCTCGGCGCGGTCGTCGCCGCGATCCTCTTCAACGGGGCCCAGGTGGCCTACGTGCACCTCACGATCGGCGCGAAGGAGCGCATGGACGAGGCCTTCGCCGCCTCGGCGTGGGTCGTGATGTTCCTCGTCTGGGTCTACATCTCGTGGGCGATCGTCCTGCTGGGCGCCGAGGTGGCCTACGCGCACCAGACGCTGTCGCTCTACCGCCGCGAGGTGCGCGGCAAGGTCGCGGGGTCGGCGGCGCGCGAGACGATCGGCCTCGCGATCGCGCTGTGCTGCGCGCGCGCCTTCCGCGACCGCACGCAGCCGTGGCACCCCGACGCGTTGTCGGACACGCTCGACGTCCCGCTGCGCACCGTGCGGGACGTCGTGCGCGCCCTCGAAGAGGCGAACATCCTCGCGCCCTGCGGCGGCGAGTTCGCGGGCTGCGTGCAGATGGCGCGGCCCGCCGAGCAAGTGCGCGTCTCCGACGTGCTGACGGCCCTGCGCGGCAACGCGACCGTCCCGCTCGGCCTGCCGGACCTCTCGCGCACGGTGAACGGCGTGATCGCCGAGGTCGAGCGGGCGGGCGGCGCCGTCGCGGAGGGCCGGAACCTGCGCGACCTGATCGGCGACGCGCCGCGCGCTTGAGAGGCGCCGGCGATCTCGTGCGATCCGCCAGTTAAGCTGCGCCGATGCGCGTCTACCTCGATCACAACGCCACGACGCCCCTGCGCGACGAAGTCGTCGCTGCGATGGTCGAGGCCCTGCGCGCGACCTGGGGCAACCCGTCGAGCACCCACGCGCAGGGCGCCGCCGCGCGCGCCGCGATCGAGCGTGCGCGCGGCGAGGTGGCGGCGCTGCTCGGCGCGGCGCCGAGCGAGGTGATCTTCACTGCCGGTGCCACCGAGGCGAACAACGCCGCGCTGTTCGGCGCGGCGGCCGCCCGGCCGGAGCGGCGGCACTTCGTCTCCACGACGACCGAGCATCCGTCGGTGGCCGAGCCGCTCGCGGCGCTGGCCGAGCGCGGACACCGCGTCACGCGCGTGCCCGTCGACGCCGAAGGCCGCCTCGACCTCGGCGCGCTCGCCGCTGCGATCGACGAGGACACGGCGGTCGTCGCGGTGATCCTCGCGAACAACGAGACCGGCGTGCTCCAGGACGTCGCCAAGATCGCCGAGGCCGCCCACGCGCGCGGAGCGTGGCTGCACGTGGACGCGACCCAGGCCGTGGGGAAGATCCCCGTGGATGCGAAGGCGCTCGGCGCCGACCTGCTGGCGTCGTCGGCACACAAGCTGAACGGGCCGAAGGGCACCGGCTGCCTGGTCGCGCGCAAGGGCATCGCGCTCCCGCCGCTGCTGCTCGGCGGCGGTCAGGAGCGGCGGCGGCGCGGCGGCACGGAGAACGTCGCCGGCATCGTCGGCTTCGGCGTCGCCTGTGCGCTCGCGCGCGCGGAGTTGCCGCAGCGCACGCCGCGCCTCGCGCAGCTGCGCGACCGGCTGTGGGCGGGCATCGCCGGCGCGATCCCGCGCGTGCGCCGCAACGGCGCCCCGCGCTTCGTCCTGCCGAACACGTTGAACGTCGAGCTCGAGGACACCGCCGGCGAGATCTTGCTCGAGGCGCTGGACGGCGAGGGCATCGCCGTCTCGGCTGGCGCCGCCTGCCACTCGGGGTCGATCGAGCCGTCCGGGGTGTTGCTCGCGATGGGCCGCACCCCCGCGCAGGCGCGCGGTGCCCTGCGCTTCTCCGTGGGCCCGGGCACGACCGACGACGAGATCGCGCGCGCGCTCGACGTGCTCCCCGCGCTCGTCGCGCGCGTGCGCGCGGCGGGGGCGTGATGCCGGCGCGCGTCGTCGTGGGGATGTCGGGCGGCGTGGATTCGTCGGTCGCCGCCGCGCTGCTCGTGGAGCAGGGCTTCGAGGTGGTCGGCGTGACGATGCACCTCGCCGGCAGCCAGAGTCGCTGCTGCTCGCTCGATGACGCCGACGACGCGCGTCGCGTCGCGGAGCAACTCGGCATCCGCTTCTACGTCGCCAACTACAAGGACCGCTTCCGCGAGGAAGTGATGGAGCCGTTCGCGGACGCGTACCTCGCGGGCAAGACGCCGATCCCGTGTGTGGCCTGCAACGACCGCTTCAAGTTCAGCCATCTGCTGGCGCGGGCGCGCGCGCTCGGGGCCGACGCGGTCGCGACCGGCCACTACGCCCGCATCGCGCGCGACGCCGCGACGGGCGCGCCGCGACTCCTGCGCGGCCGCGACCCGCGCAAGGACCAGAGCTACTTCCTGTTCCGCCTGTCCGCGGACCAGCTGCGCCACACGCACTTCCCGATCGGCGAGCTCACGAAGCCGGAGGTCCGCGAGCGCGCACGCGCGCTCGGGCTCGGCACCGCCGAGAAGGCGGAGAGCCAGGAGATCTGCTTCGTGCCGGACGGCGACTACGCGCGCGTGGTCGAAGAGATCCGGCCGGGGGCGGCCCGCGGCGGCGAGATCGTCGAGGCCGAGAGCGGACGCGTGGTCGGCGCGCACGCGGGCGTGCATCACTTCACCGTCGGGCAGCGCCGCGGGCTCGGCGCCGGCGGTGCGGAGCCGCGCTACGTCGTCGGCCTCGATGCCGCGCGCGCGCGCCTGCTCGTCGGCCCCGCGGCCGCCCTCGGCGCCCGCGGCGCGCGGCTCGCTG
>CAZCTH010000203.1:0-5117 GCA_964501435.1 uncultured Spirochaetales bacterium
CCGCGTGGCGCGGCGCGGGCGCTCGGTCGCGAGCGCGACGGCCAGCAGCGCCTCGAGGCGCAGGTGCGCGAGCTCGGCGTTGCGGGCCCGCGAACGCGTCTCGCTACACGCGACGCGCACGCGGCCCTCGGCGTCGAGGCGCGCCGCGAGCTTCTCCGCGATGCGCGCCGCGCTCTCCGCCCCGAGCGCGCGGGCCGTCTCGCCGAGGTCGAGGCACAGCTCGACGCGCGTTTCGACCTTGTTGACGTTCTGCCCGCCGGGGCCGCCGGAGCGGCTGGCGCGCATCTCGAGCGCGCGCGCCGGGATCGTGCGGCCGCCGGAGAGCGCGAGGTCGCGGGTGTCCGCCATCGCGCGCCCTAATCGCTCGCGCCGGCGCGCGCCCAGTCGCGCGGCACGAGGTAGTGCTCGGTGAGCCGGGCCTCCGGCGTGCCGGGTTCCGGCGCGTACTCGTACTCCCAGCGCGCCAGCGGCGGCATCGAGGCGAGCACGTTCTCGATGCGCCGCCCCGATTGCAGGCCGTACTTCGTCCCGCGGTCGTGCACGAGGTTGAACTCGACGTAGCGGCCGCGGCGGTAGAGCTGGAACTGCCGCTCGCGCTCGCCGTAGGGCTCGCGCTTGCGGCGCGCGAGGATCGGCCGGTACGCGGGGAGGAAGGCGTCGCCCACGCTGCGCACGAAGGCGAAGCAGGCGGCGAAGTCCGGCGCGGCGAGGTCGTCGAAGAACACGCCGCCGATGCCGCGCGGCTCGCCGCGGTGGGGCAGGAAGAAATACTCGTCGCACCACTTCTTGAAGCGCGGATAGGCATCGGGGCCGAGCGGCGCGCAGGCGTCGCGGGCGACGCGGTGCCAGTGCACGCAATCCTCGTCGCGTCCGTAATACGGCGTCAGGTCGAAGCCGCCGCCGAACCACCACGTCGGGCCGGCGGCGAAGAGCCGCAGATTCATGTGCGTGGTGGGCGCGTGGGGATTGCGCGGATGCACGATCAGCGAGAGCGAGACGGCCTCGAAGGGCTGCCCCGCGAGCTGCGGCCGGCCTTCGGTAGCGGCCGGCGGCAGCGACTGCCCGCGTGCGTGGGTGAAGTTCACGGCCGCCTTCTCGACGACCGCGCCGCCCTCGAGCACGCGGGGCCGCGAGAGCGCGCCGCCCGGTGCCGCGGCTTCCGCGCCGCGGAAGCGCGCGGCGCCGTCCTCGGCCTCGAGCGCGGCGCAGATGCGCGCCTGGAGATCGCTCAGATACGCATCGACGGCGGCGGGATCGGCGGACATGGCGGCGCAGCTTACCGCTCGCGGCCGAGTCGTTCGCCCCTGAAGCCGCTCGGCAGCGTCCGCGGCGACCGCGAGGCCGACAACTCCCGAGGCGCTGCGTATTCTGCAGGGCCGTGTTCGCCCCCCCCGACGCATTGCTCCCGTCGCTCGCTGCCGCGATCGGCGTCGGCGTTCCGCTCTTCGCCGCCAAGGCGCGCGGGCGGACCTACGCGCTCTTCGCCCTGGTGCTCGTCGCGCTCTCGTTCCCGGCCGGCGTGATCCTCGCCGCGCGGCTGATCGACCTCGCGGGGCCGCGCTTCGGCGCGGTCGTCGGGTGGCTCTTCGTGTACGCCCTCGCCGCGACGGGTGTGCACATGGCTTCGCTCGTGCGCGCGCGCTTGCGGCAGCGCTGGGTGCGCTACGCGGTGAGCGTGCCCGGCATGACGATGCTCGCGCTCGGAGCGCTCGCTCTGCCGTATCTGCTCGTGCTCGCGCCGGTGCGCGCCTTGCTCGAGCTCGGGGGCGCGCACGGCGCCCTCGCGGCGCTCGCCTACGCGGACTGGCTGCCGGTCGCGGCGATCGCCCACGCGCTCGCGACGTCCTTCGGCGCACGCCGCGAGTTCGTGCGCATCGACCTCGCGCAGGGCGGCGAGCCGGAGCTCCTGCAGCGCGTGGCGGTCGAGCGCCGCGCCACGCCGTTCTCGGCGTCCGCACGTCGCCCGCTTCGCCTCGTGCAGATCACCGATCCGCACATCGGGCCCTGGCAGCCCGTGCATCGTCTCGAGCGGCGCGTCGCCGAGCTCGTCGCCCACGATCCCGATCTGGTGCTGCTGACGGGCGACTTCCTCACGATGGAGAGCAACGGCACCCCCGGCGCGCTCGCGCAGGCGCTCGCGCCGCTGAAGGCGCTCCCCGGCCGCTGCTTCGCGATCTACGGCAACCACGACCACGAGGCGCCGGAAGAGGTGCAGCAGGCGCTCGCCGCGACGGGCATCCCGCTGCTCGTCGACGCCGAGGCGCTGGTGGACACGGCGGCCGGGCCCGTACAGATCGTCGGTGCCGACCACTACTGGGAAGAGCGAGAGGAGCGCATTCCCGCGCTGCTGAAGCGCTTCCCGCGCCGTCCGGGTCACTTCCGCTTGTTCCTGCTGCACGACCCGCTCGGCTTCCGCAGCGTGCCGAAGGGCGAGGTCGACCTCACGCTGTCGGGCCACACCCACGGCGGCCAGCTCGGGCTCGTGTCGTTCGGCCTCGACTGGACGGTGCTCGCGCGCTCGCGCTGGCCGGATCACGGGCTGTTCGGCCTCGGTGCGAGCCGTCTCTACGTCCACCGCGGCACCGGCTTCTACGGCTTCCCGCTGCGCGTCGGGGTGCCCGGCGAGCTGTCGCTCGTCGAGGTGCTGCCGCGCGCGTGAGCGCGGCGGTCACAGCAGCTGGAGCTGTTGCGGCTCACCCAGCGCCGCGCTCCAGCTCGTGCCGAGATCCACGAGCAGGCTCTCGGCGACGGGCCGCATCACCTTCTCGATGTAGTGGGCGTGGTCGATGCGCGGCGGCAGCGGGCGGCCCGGCACGACGGGCTCCGCGCCCGTCGCGGTGATCGCGTAGCGGATCACGGGCCCGGGCCGGCCGCCCGCCTTGCGCGCCGCCTGCACGTGCGGCGCATTCGCGGCGTAGCGGTCGAGGCGGCCCTTGCGGATGCGCTTCGTGTACACGAGCTCCGCGTCGAGCGCTCCGCTGCGCACGCGGGCGACGAGCTCGCGCACGAACGGCGCGGGGTCGCGATCGGTGAAGGCGCGCTCGAGCATGCCTTCCTGCAGGCGCTGCGCGATCGGGGGCCAGTCGCTGCGCACCGACTCGAGCCCGCTCACGAGCAGCTTGCCTTGGGCCCAGCCCGCGTAGCGCTTCTTGCTGCCCGCCCGGCCGCCGCGCACGCGCGGGAGCCAGAGCCGGTCGTAGAGCTCGTCGAGCTCGAGCACGAGCTGCGGCGTCACGCCGTACTCGCGGCGCACCCGGGCCGCGACGTCCGCCTCGACGCGCGCGCGCAGCGCCTCCACGTCGCCCGCGCGCGGGCTCGCGGCACCGAGCAGCACGAACACGGAGTCGGTGTCGCCGTACAGCACGCGCAAGCCGTGGGACTCGAACGCCTCCTGCGTCCAGCGCAGCGTCTGCTGGCCGAAGGTGGTGATCGCGTTCGCGACGTCGGGGTCGAAGAAGCGACAGGCCGTCGCGCCGAGCACGCCGAACATCGCGTTCATCAGGATCTTGATCGCCTGGTCGGCGTGGCGGTCGCCGCGCGCCTTCGCGGCGTCGCGACGCGAAGCGAGCTCCGTCAGCAGCGCGGGCAGGATCGCCTCGTCGCGCGAGAAGCGCGCGCCGTTCGGCGCGATCAGCGCGCCGGCTCCCGCGCGCGCGTGCGCGAGGGGATCGAGGCCGAAGGTGCGGATCAGGCTCGGGTACAGGCTCTTGAAGTCGAACACCGCCACCCGCGCATGGAAGCCGGGCACCGACTCGATCAGCGCGCCGCCGGTGACGCCGGCGGGCTCGCGCTCGGCGACGCTCGGCGCCACCACGCCGCGGCGCCGCAGCTCCGGCAGATAGAGCAGGTCGAACGACGCGATGCTCGCTCCGACGCGGTCGAGTTGCATGCCGGTAAGGCGGCTGCGCTCGATGGCGAGCTCGAGGAGGCCCTCGTGGGCGAGGATCTCGGGCACGAGGCGCGCGTCCTCGAGGTTGTAGGCCGCGAGCGCCGCGGGCTCCTCGCGCCACAGGCGCAGGATCTCGGCGGCCGCGTCGGGAACCTCCTGGTCGATCTTCTTGCCGCGGCCGAGCACCGCGCGCGCCACCGTCTCGAGCCGGTAATCGGGCAGCTTGAGCGCGTCGCGCACCAGCGGGATGCCGTCGAGCACCATCCGGCCGGGCACCTCCGCGCGCGACTGCGAGAACGGCCCCTGGTCGACGAGTAGCCGCGGCGGCTCGCGCGAGCGTCCGATCGCGCACGGGATGCGCAGCGCGGCGCAGCGCGCGAGCAGCACGCGCAGATCGAAGTCCACCACGTTCCAGCCGAGCAGCACGTCGGGGTCGAGCGCGCGGATGCGCGCGACGAGCGCCGCGAGCAGCGCCGGCTCCTCGGGGTGCACGATCGCGCCGGCGACGGCGCCCTGCGCGACGACGTGGACCTCCTCGACACCGCAGCCCGCGATCGCCGCGGCGAAGATGCGGCTCGCGTCCGGCGTGGTCTCGAGGTCGAGGGACAGCGTGCGCAGCACGACGCGCGGCGCCGGCGCCGGCAGCAGGTCCGGATTCGCGAACACCACGACGCCGTCCGCCCGCTGCTCGCCGCGCCCGCGGATCTCGAGCGTGGCGCGCAGGCCGTGGTCGATCAGGTAGCGGTAGGCGAAGCGGAGATCGGCTTCGTAGGCGGTTCCGCCGGCACGCTGCACCGCCTCACGCAGCGCGGGCACCGTGCCGGGCACGGGGGCCTCGACGCGCACGACCGGGCGCCCGGCGAGATCGCGCAGCTCGCTCGGCGTCACGTGGCCGCCTGCCTGCGTGGCCGCGCGCTCGGCTTCCGGGCTCGCAAAGAAGTACGGCCGGAAGCGGTCGTCCTCGACGAGGAACGCGTCGCCGCTCTCGAGCCGGCCATGCAGCTGCACGATCGCGACGCCGTCGCGGACGCGTACTGCAGGCTGAACGATGAATCCGCGGGCCATCTCTAACGAGCTCCGCTCGCCTGCGGCTCGCTGCGCGCCGTCTGCACCCGCTTGCGCGGGTGCTGGACGGATTGCGCTTCTCGAGCCGCGGTCGGGCGCTGCATTGTGGCGCGACGTGAGTTGTGGATCGAAGATTGTTCCTGGCACGGGGCGTGCTCCCTGA
>CAZCTH010000204.1:0-5083 GCA_964501435.1 uncultured Spirochaetales bacterium
GCATCCGATCCCGCCGCTCGGCCGCCCGCTGCACGAGCGCGCAGCGGATGCGGAGGCGATCGCGATCGCGCGCGTGACGGGCGTCGAGCGCGGGCGCATCGCGGTCGCGCGCGACGCCGAGCTGCGCGGCACCGTGCCCGAGGGATTCGAGCTGAAGCGCTCTCCGCTGCGCCCGCCCGCGCTCGCGGCGGGCGACCGCGCACTGCTGTTCCTGCGCGGCGCGCGCTCGCCCTACGTGTTGGCGGGCGACCCCGCGGAGGTCGTGCCGATCGCGAACGACGCCGAGGCGCGCGCGCTCGCGGTCGCGCTGCCGGCCCTCCTCGCCGCGGGCGAGGACGCGGCCGCGCTGCGCGGCGTGTACGCGGCCTGGGCCGCGAGCGCGTCGCCGCTGCTGCGCGGGCTCGGGCACGCGGGCCTCGCGGCGCTGCCCCCGCCTACCGCCGCGAAGCGCTCCTAGGCCCGCTGGCGTGCCTCACGTCCAGTACGCGCGCCGCGCGCGCTCGTGCCAGAAGCGCGCATCCGGGACCGCGAAGGGATCCCGCGCGCTGGCGTCGGGCAGCCACGCGGTGAGGTAGCCGTCGCCGCCGCGGCCGTGGTGCACGCAGCCCGTGTCGAGGCCGCGCAGCCGCTCGGCGACGTGGAGCCGCTGCAGCGCCCAGTGCCCGTACACCACGCCGTAGTCGTGCCCGAAGCGCGACCAGGCCGCGTGCCACGGCTCGCCGACCGGCACTTCTCCGGGCAGCCGCTCCGACCAGCCGCCGGGCGTGGCGGCGCGCGCCGTGATGAAGCGCCCGAGCGCGTCGAGCAGCGCAGACTCCTCGCCGCCGAACGGCTCGGGCTCGCCCGACGGCTCGGCCTGCGGGGAGCGGCCTGCATCCGCTCGTTTGCGCGCCTGACGGGCGGCGTGTGCGGCGGCAAGGAAGGCGCGCGAAGCGGCGCGATTCGGATCGGCGAGACGCGCCGACAGCTGCGCCGCGAGCTGGCTCGCCCGCGCGAGCGTCCAGTCGGGCGCGAGCGAGGCGTGCACGAGCGCGAAGCGCGCGTCGCCGAGGTCGCCCGCGACCAGCAGCGGCTGGCGGCGCAACCAGTCGAGCCACTCCGCAGCGTCGGGCCGCTCGAGCACGTCGCCGAGGGTGTCGCCGCGCGAAGGAGCCGCGAGGCCGTAGCCCACGGTCGCAAGCCACAGGTCGTGGTTCCCGAGCACGGTGCGCGCGCGGCCGGCGTCCTGGAGCGCGCGCACGCGCTGCAGCACGCGAAAGCTCGCCGGCCCGCGGTTCACGAGGTCGCCCGTGAGCAGCAGCTCGAAGTCGCCGGCGAAGTCGGCATGGGCGCGCTCGACGAGCGCGTCCAGCTCGTCCGCACAGCCCTGTACGTCGCCGACGAAGACTCGCTGCGTCATGGGCGCTCCTCTATACGCGGGCGGGCGGCAGGCGACCAGCGCCGGCCTGGACGCCCGCGCCGCGGGGGTCCAGCAGCCGGCAACTCCGCTCGGAGACGCCCGCCGGCGCCCGCAGAGTCGGCTGTGCCGCTGCCGGCCCGGTCGCGCCGCGGGGCGGCCCGGAATCGTTGCCGGCGGCGCCTGGCGGCAAAAGCCACGCAGCCCCGCGCGATCCCGCCGTTAGAATGCGTCCCCCGAAGCCACGGCTCGGCACTCACCCCGGGCTTCGCGGAGACGACCGGACTTGGGCAGGCGATTCATCGTGTGCGACGGCGCGGATCTGGCGCGCGAATGGGCGCAGATCCTCTCCGGCAAGAGCGAGGAGCTCGTCTTCGTGCCGCGCGAGGAGGAGCTCCGCGCGCGGCCGCCGGGCTTCCGGTCGCTCGGGCATCCGTTCACGCCCGAGGGCCTCGACCGGCTCGGCGCGAACGAGGGCGACGAGTTCGCCGTCATCGCCGACGACGGCGTGTGGCTGCGCAACGCGGTCGCCGTGATCGGAACCGCGCTGCCGACCGTGCCGATCCTCGTGTGCTCCGACCACCTGCAGGCGGACGAGCTGCCGATGCACCTGTGCATCCGCCTCACCGGCCTGCGCGACGGCGTGCGCCGCGACCTCGACCGCGAGTTCTCGCACCTCACGAACCTGCACCGCGTGGCGCAGATCCAGCGCCTGTTCGTGCAGCGCGAGAAGATCGCGATCCTGCTCCAGCCCGATCCCGACCCCGACGGCATCGCCTGCGGCTTCGCGCTGCGCGCCCTGCTCGGCCGGAAGTCACCGACCGCGCCGCTCGTGTCGTTCGGCGAGGCCAAGCGGCCCGAGAACGTCGCGATGATTCAAGCGCTCGGCCTCGAGGTGCGCACGATCGACCTCGACCAGCTCGAGGAATACGACGGCATCGCGCTCGTCGACGTGCAGCCCAACGTGTTCGGCGATCCGATCCCGGCGCGCCTCCAGAACGTCGACCTCGTGATCGACCACCATCCCGAGCGAAGCGGCTGGGACGCGACGATCCGCGACATCCGCACGCAGTACGGCGCGACCTCGACGATCCTCACCGAGTACCTCACCGCCGCGGGCCTCGAGATCCGGCCGCGCCTCGCGACCGGCCTGCTCTACGGCATCAAGAGCGACACGCAGCTGCTCGGCCGCGGCACCGAGCCGCAGGACATCGACGCGTTCTCGACGGTGCACGCCTCGCACAGCCCTGCCTTGTTACGGCGCATCGAGCGCCCCGCGCTGCCGCTCGACGGCCTGCGCGCGCTCGGCCGTGCGCTCTCCACGACGCGCGTCGAGGAGGGCATCCACCTGCTCGCGCTCGGGCGCGTGCGCGAGGACGTGATCCCGCAGGTCGCGGACCTCGGCCTCCAGGCCGAGGGCGCGGAATGGTCGATCGCGGCGGGCATCGTCGGTAGCGATCTCGTGTTCTCGGTGCGCAACGTCGGCTACGTCCGCGCCGCGGGCGAGGTCGTGCGCGCCGTCGTCGAGGGCCTCGGCATCGGCGGCGGCCACCGCTCGATGGCCAAGGGCATCATCCCGGTGAAGGCGTTCCGCGCGAAGTACAAGAAGGCCGACAACGCGACCATCCGGCGCGCGCTGCACGACGCCTTCGTGCGCGCGATCCACGAGAGCTAGGCGCGCGTGACGCCGGCGACGCGCGCGCGGCTCGGCGCCGACGAGATCGCCGCTGCGCTGCGCGAGCTGCCGGCCTGGGAGCTGCGCGCGGGGAAGCTGCAGCGCGAGCTCGTGTTCGCCGATTTCTCCGAGGCCTTCGCGTTCATGACGCGCGTCGCGCTCGCTGCCGAGAAGCTGGATCACCACCCCGATTGGTCGAACGTGTGGAACCGCGTCTCGATCGCGCTCTGGACCCACGACGCCGGCGGGATCACGGCGCGCGACGTCGCGCTCGCAAAGCGAATCGAGGCCGCGCTCAGCCGAGCGTGAGCATGCGGTGCGCGCCCTGGGTGCGCGTCGGGATGTCGATGCCGACGGGGCAGCTGCCGAGGCACGGCGCGGCGCAGCCCGTGCAGACGTCGGCCTGCTTCTCGAGCTTCGCGTAGAGGCGCAGCGCCTCCTTCTCGTCGCCGTAGTCCTCGAAGTACATGCGGTGCCGCAGCACGTCGGGGATCGAGAGGCCCTCGGGGCACGACGACAGGCACGCCCCGCAATGCGGCGCGCAATACGTGCCGACGATCTGGCGGTCGTACTCGCCCAGCAGCGCGAGGTCTTCGGGCGTCGCCGTCCCGCCCGACGCTTGCAGGTACTCGTCCACGTGCTGGAACTCGAAGAACGAGATCACCGCCGCCGACACGTCCGGATTCGAGAGCACCCAGCGCAGCGCCGCCTGGCTGTAGGCCGGCGCCTGCTCGCGGAAGCCCGCGAGGCCATTGTGTTTCGCGCCCTTCAGCGTCTTCATCGCGATCACGCCCATGTCCTGCTCGGCGCGCGCGCGCCGGATCAGCTCCGGCAGCTTCGGCCAGATGCCGTGGTGGTAGGCCAGCATCATCACGTCGAAACGGCCGGAGCGGATCGCCTCGTCGGCGACGCGCTCGAGCCGCGGCGTGTGCGACGAGAAGCCGAGGAAGCGCGCCTTGCCCTCTTCCTTCAGGCGATCGAACGCTTCGTGCGCGTTCGGATCCATCAGGCGCTCGACTTCGTCGCACGAGTGGACGTGCACGAGGTCGACGTAGTCGGTGCCGAGGCGCCGCAGGCTGTCCTCGACGACGCGCTTGTAGTCGGCGACGGGCGTGCCCGCGCCGAGGTGGCCCCAGGGCGTGCAGAACTTCGTCGCGAGGAACACGCGCTCGCGCACGCCGCGGATCGCGCGGCCGACGGCTTCCTCGCTCCCGGCCGCGGAGTAGTCGGGCGCCGTGTCGACGTACGTGACGCCGCGCTCGAGGGCGAGGCGCACGACGTCGGTGCCCTTCTGCTCCTTGATGCGCCCCGAGCCGACCACGACGTCGGAGATCTTCCAGCCCGTGCGCCCGAGCGTGCGGAAGCCCCGCACGCGCGCGTTCTTCCATGCGTCCGGGTACGTCGGGTGGGTGGTCTCGACCTTCGCGGCGTTGATGCCGCGACTCACGGGGCCCCAGCCGTTCGAGCCGGTGCCGAGCCCGAGCAGTGCGCGCACGGCTGCGACGCCGCCGGCCAGCGCGGTCGCACCGAACAGCGCGCCGCCCGTCAGCACGCGGCGGCGCAGCGCATTGGGCTCGGAGTGCTTCGCACCGCGGCGCGCGAGCAGCACCGCCGCCCACAGCGCGAGCAGGCAGACCGCGAGCCAGAACACCGCCGAGATCGCGTTGTCTCCCTGATAACCGAGGCCGCGAAAGCCCGTTTCGATCGCTCCGCCGAGGGGAAACGCGCGCCAGTCGAGGCCGATCGGCAGCGCGTAGAGCAGCGCGCCGATCGCGAAGTAGCCGAACGCGGCGATCCCGAGCGCCCACACTCCGAGCTTCGCGAGCTTGTTCATCGCCCCTCCGTTGCGTGCATCATACGCTGCGCGCGCCGCGGAACGCGGGCTCGCGCGCGACGCCCTAAGGGGTGCCGAGCGCGGCCGCGAGCCCGGCCGCCCGCTCGAGCTCGGCCTCGCGCGCGGCGTCGAACGCGCACACCACGGCGCGTGCGGACGCGGCCTGCGCCAGCGCCGC
>CAZCTH010000205.1:0-5076 GCA_964501435.1 uncultured Spirochaetales bacterium
GCGCGCGAGCTCGCCGAGGTGCTGCGCGCCGTCTCGCCGCGCGCCGAAGGCGACGCGCTCGCCGTCGCGCAGAGCGGCGCGCGGGTGCTCGCCTCGCGCGGGCTCGGCGACGAAGCGGTGCAGGCGCTGCTCGCGTTGCCCCCGCCGCGCCGCTTCGCGAGCCTGGCGCAGTACCTGGCGGCGCACCCCGAGGTCGGCGTCCGGGCGCGGAGGCTGCGGCGATGAGGCGACTCGGCGTTGCGCTCGCGATCGGATGGACGTGCGGCTGCACGGCGGCGGCGCCGGTCGTCGCCGCGGCGCCCGCGGGCGCGCCGGGGCGCGTGCGCGTGCACTATCCCGCCGGCGCGTGCGGCGGAGAGCTCGAGCTCGAGGTGTTCGACCGCGCGAGCGGCGCGTGGCGCGCGCATCCCGAGCACCCGCGACTTCCGCCCGGCGCCTGTGCGTGGGAGTGGCCCGGCGGGCTGCTGAACGAGATCCGCGTGCGCTGCGCCGACCCGGCGGGTGCGCGGCCTCCGTCCGAATGGGTGGTGGGCGCCGAGGTCGCGCCGGCGCAGGCCACGTGTCCGGGGGACGCGACCGAGTGAGCGGCGCTCCGCGAGGGGCTAGCGGAAGCGCGCCAGCTCGCGCTCGAGGGCCGCACTGCGCTCGCGGAGCGCGTCGACCGTCGCCCGCATCTCCTCCGCGCGCCGCGTCGCCTCGGAAGCGCCGCCACGGAAGTGCTGCGCCGCCTCGAGGATCTGTGCGCCCGCGGTGCGCTGCGACTCCGCGCCGTCGCGGATCTGCGCGAGCGCGCTCGCCACGCTGCCCACGGCCTTCGACGACACGCGGCTCTGGTCCGAGAGCTCTCCGGTCGAGCGCTTCAGGCCCTCCGCCAGCTCGCGCACCGTCTCGATGCCGCGCTGGATCTCGCTGCCCGCGTTGTCCTGCTCGCGCGTCGCGCGCGCGATCTCGTCGACCATGTTCTTCACGCGCGTCAACTCGGCCGCCACCGTCTCGACGCCGCTCACCTGGTCCTCGGTCGCGTTCGCGATCGCGGAGACCGCGCTGCTCGAGCGTTCGGCGCTGGCGCGGATCGCGCGCAGCGCGTCGCCGGCCTCCTCGGAGCGGCGCTTGCCCGAATCCACGCGCTCGGCGCCGGCGCGCGTCGCGGCGACGGCGGCGTCGATGCCGCGCAGCACCGCGCCGATCGAGTCGCCGATCTCGCGCGCCGAGCCGGCGGTGCGCTTCGCGAGCGCCTTCACCTCGCTCGCGACCACCGAGAACGCCTGCCCGTGCGAGCCCGCTTGCGACGCGATGATCGCGGCGTTCAGCGCGAGCAGGTTGGTCTGGTCGGCGACCTCTTCGATCACCCGCAGCACCTGCTCGATCGCCTTGGAGCGATCGGCGAGCGCGCCGACGATGCGCTGCACGTCGCCGAAGCTCTCCGCGATCTCGCCCATGCCCGCGACGGCGGCGCCCACGGCGCGCTCGCCCACCCGCGCGGCTTCGGCGGCCTCTTCAGTGGCGCCGCGGCTCTCGCGCGCGTTGGCTTCGACCTCGCGCAGCGAGCCGTCGAGCGAGAGCATCGACTGCGAGGTGGCGCGCGTCGCGGCGCCGAGCTGGTCGGCGTTGCCCGCGATCTGGCGCACGGCGGTCGTGAGCTGCAGCACCGAGGACGCGCTCTCGTCCACGGTCGCGAACAGCTGGTCGATGCTGCGCGCGGACGCGCCGAGCGCGAGGTCGGTGGTGGCCGTCGCGCGGCTCGCCTGCTGGGCGCTCTCCGCGAGCTGGCTGGCGGTGCGGCTCAGCTCCGCGATCTGCGCGCTGAGCTCCTCGACAGAGCTCGCCATGTCGATTGCGGTGCGCTCGTGGCTGCGCGCCTCGCCCGACATCGACTCGCTCGCGGTAGCCAGTCGCTCGCTCTCGCGCGCCACGGCCACGGTGCTCTCGCGCACCTGGGCGACGAGGGCGCGCAGGCCCGCGGTCATGCGATTGAAGCTGGCCGCGAGCCCGCCGATCTCGTCGTCGCGCTCGACGCGGGCCTCGGCGGAGAGGTCGCCGCTCGCCATCGCCTCGGCGCTGCGCGCGAGCGCGACCAGCGGCGTGGCGAGGCCCTCGCGCACGCGCGACGCGATCGCCCAGGCGAGCGCGAGCGCGGCGAGCGCGATCGCGACCATCACGGCCACGATCGATCCGAGCTGCGCGAGCCCGGCGTCGAGCCGTTTGCTGAGCACGAGCGTGCCGAGCGTCCGGCCGTCGCTCTCGATCTCCATGCGGAACGTGGCGTTGTTGTCGAGCAGCGACACGCCAGTCTCGCGCGCGGCGCTGCGCGCGACGTCGGTCGGTGCGTCGCCCCAGGACGCGAAGGGCTTGCCGTCCGCGCGCAGCAGGACTGCGAACTCGGCATCGGGGTCGGACGCGAGGGTTGCGAGCGCTTCGCCCGCGGCCTCCGGGTCGTCGAACTCGAGCGCGGCCTGGGTCCCGGCGGCGATCACCGCGCCGACGTTCGCGAGCGAGCGCGCCTGATCGTCGGAGACGAGATTCACCTGCAGCGCGACCATCGCCACCAGCGAGACGCCGAGTGCGCCGCCGGTGCACGCCATCATCGCGCGCGCGAGCGCGTGTCGGAGCGACGCCTCGGTGTGCGCCGCCATCAGTCGAAGCTCGACGCGAGGCGCATCAGTTTCGAGCTGAGCTTGAGCCCGCGCCGCTCGACGTCCCTGCGGTTGACGGCGAAGGCCACGCGGCCTGCCTCCATGCGGATCGCGATGTCGGTGTCGGCGAGTCGACCTCGGTCGGAGACGCGCAGCGGTCGCGCCTTCGCGAGCTCGTTCGACTGCGCGGCGTCGGACACGAAGACGATGTGGGCGCCGGCCGCGGCGGCGGCATCCGTCGCCGAGCGCACTTCGACGGCGCGCCCGTCGATCTGCTGCCCGCGCGCGAGCGCCTGCAGCTCGTCGACCAGGGCGGGATTGCCGACCACCGCGACCACGATCGGCGCCGTCGGCGAGGCGAACGCGCCCGCCGGCCACGTCACGTACTTGCCGAGCAGGATCAGGAACGTCGCGCGCGCGGTGTCGTCCGACGACTTCGCCTGCGCGGCGGGCGCGGCGAGCAGCGCGCCCGCGAGCGCGACCCAAGCCGCCAGCAAGAGGCGCAGAACCGCCATGGACACCCCCCGATGCTGCCCTCCTATCGCGCGGTGTCCGGGGCTTCTTGAGGCGAATGCCGCTCAATCTACGTAGCTGGCGAGGGTTCTCTCGAGACGTGACAGACTGTCGGCCAGACCGCCCGGCCGGCTGCGCGCGAGCCACGCGGCGCGCTGCTCGGCGATCGCTTCCGCGAGGTCCTCGCGGAGCGCCGCCGCGTCGGGCGCGGGCAGGCCGGCGGCGCGCGCGATCCGCCACGCGCCGTGGCGCGCGAGCCGCGCGGCGACGGCGAGCTCGCGGGGCTCGAGCGCGCCGTCCGGGCCCGCACAGCGCGCGCGCGGCAGCGCTTCGAGGGCGGCGCCGAGCTGCGCGGTAGTGGCGGCGAGTCGCTCCGCGTTCGCCTCGCCGAAGCTCCCGAGCATTCCGCCGCGCACGAGCTCGGTGAAGAGCGGGCTGCCGTTGATGCACGTCTTGCCCGTGCCGCGGTAGGCCTCGGCGAGCGAGACGGCGAGGGCGCCGAGGGTGCGCGTCGCGTCGCGGAACACGAAGGCGTCGAGCAGCGGCGCCATCTCGACCTCGCGGTTCGCGTCGCCACACCACGCGAGCGCGGCGCCGTACGCGAGCGGCAGCCAGCTCGCGCTCGGCGGCTGGAGATGGCCGTTGTCTCCCCAATCGGTGATCAGGAAGCCGCGCGCGCCGCGCGCGAGCCCGACGGTCGCCGCGTCGCGCAGATTCTCGCGCGCATTCGACCAGCGCCCGAGCAGCGCGTTCCAGGTCGACGTGCCGGGGCACACCCAGAACGGGAAGCCGGCGTCGGCGAAGGCTTCGGTCTGCGCCGCGAAGCCGCGGAAGGCGCGCTCCGTGATGCCGAGCTCCGCGAGCACCGGCAGTAGCGCGTCGGGCAGCGGCGGCCGCTCGAACGGGCGCTCGTAGTGCCAGACGAGCGCGGTGAGCCCGTCGCGCGGCAGCTCGCGCACCCGCTCCGGGTGGTCGCGCAGCATGTCGCCCCAGAACAGCACTTCGCAGCCTTCCGCCCGCAGCGGATTGGCGATCCGCAGCAGGTGGTCGAGGTAGACGCGCGCCTTGCCGCGCGCGGCGACGTCCGCGGCGCTCGCGCCCTTGCCGAGCTCGAACGTCTCGTCGCAGTTCACGGCGATGCGGCGACTCGTGTGGCATGCGAGCAGCTCGCGGCAGAGCGAGAGCGCGAGCGCGGCGTTCTCCGGGGTCGGCGCGAGGCAGCCCGGCGGGAGATGACCGCCGAACGCCGACGCGAACCCGTCGGGACACTCGGCGCGCGCGCGATACGCGTCGTGCGCGAGCCAGCGGTCCATGTGGCCGAACGTGTTCTGGTTCGCGCACAGCTCGATGCCGCGCGCACGGCACAGCGCATCGAGCCAGCGCACGTCGTCCGGCGTGAGCGGCGAAGCGTCGCGCCAGACGGGCTCGTGCGCGGCGTACGCGAAGGTGTGTTCCGTATAGAGCTGGAGGTGATTGAGGCGCAGCAGCGCCATGAGCTCGACGAGACGCGCGAGGCTCTCGCGGGTCGGCACGCGATTCCGCGAGACGTCGAGCAGGGTGCCGCGTACCGGGAAGTCGGGCGCGTCGGCGATGCGCAGCGCCGGCAGCCGCTCGCCGGCGCTCTGCTCCGCGATCTGCGCGAGCGCCGCCCGCGCGTAGCGTTCGCCCGCGGCGTCGCCGTGCTCGATCCACACGCCGCGCGCGTCCAGCGTGAGCGTGAACGCCTCGGCGCCGAGCGAGCGCTTGACGCGCGTCGCGGGCGCGGCGTCGCGCGCGGGCCCGCGCCCGGGAAGCGCCTCGAGGCGTCGCGGGCGGGGGAGGAGGAGGAGGTCGTCGAGGGCGGGCATGGGGGTTCGCGGGACGGTAGGGGAGGCGGTGGCGGGCAGCGCAGCCGCGGCGGGGCCGGGGGCGCGCGGCCGCTCGTGGCTCG
>CAZCTH010000206.1:0-5028 GCA_964501435.1 uncultured Spirochaetales bacterium
CGATCGCGTTCTCGAAGCGCCGGCAGGGGGCGATCTACCGGGCCGCGGTGTGGGCCGTGTGGCGGAACTTCATGAAGTCGCGCTCGGAGAACCGGCGCGACGCGCCGCCCGCGGTCGCGCTCGGGCTGCGCGCCAAGCGGCTCCCGCTCCGCGAGCTACTCGCCGCGCGGCGCTTTCCGTGGCGCCACGCGCTCGCGCCCTGGGTCGCGGGTGCATACCACGGGCGCATCCCCACGCGCGCCGTCGCGAACTGCCGCGTCCACGCGCTGCGCTACGCGATCTAGCGGACGAGATCTCCGTTTGCGCGCGGAATCCCCTGCTGCGGCGGGAGCTTCACGGAGAGAAGAAACAATCTTCGATCCACAACTCTGCCCCTGAGCACGCGCGGCTTGCCCGCTCCGCTCGCACTCCATACCGTGCCGTCCCCCACGAAGGTGAGCGATGCGGTTCTACGAGTACGAGTCGAAGGCCCTGTTCAAGAAGCGCGGCATGCCGCTCGGCAAGGGCGAGGTCGTCCGCAGCGCGAGCGAGGCGAGCGCTGCCGCCCAAAGGATCGGCGGCGCCGTCGTCGTGAAGAGCCAGGTGCTCTCCGGCGGCCGCATGAAGGCGGGCGCGGTGCAGTTCGCCGACACGCCGGAGCAGGCCGCGGCGAAGTACGAGCACGTGCTGCCGATCGTCGTGAAGGGCGAAAAGGCGCGCTGCGTGCTCGTGGAGGAGAAGTCCCCGGTCGCGAAGGAATTCTTCGCGTCCGTCACCTGGGACGGCCGCGCGAAGAAGCCCGTGCTGCTGTTCTCGGACATGGGCGGGATCGACATCGAGGAAGTCGCCGAGAAACACCCCGAGCACCTCTCGCGCACGCACTTCTCGTCGATCCTGCCGATCAGCGAGCGCGTCGCGAAGGAGGCGATCTCGGCGGTGGGCGTGACGGGCGACGACCTCAACGCGCTGATCCCGATCGTCTACAAGCTGATGCAGCTGTTCCTCGACTTCGACCTCACGCTCGCGGAGATCAATCCGCTCGCGAAGCTGACGAATGGCAAGTTCATCGTGCTCGACGGCCACGTGGACATGGAGGCCGAGGCGCGCGGCGCGCACAAGGCGCTGCTCGCGGAGCTCGGCATTGGCGACGACGAGACGCGCCTCGCGCGCCCGCCGACGCCGTTCGAGCTCGAGGGCGTGCGCGTCAACGCGGTCGACCACCGCGGCGTCGCCGGCAACGTGGTCGAGTTCGACGGCAACCTCGGCCTGATCATCGGCGCCGGCGGCGGCTCGCTCACCCTGTTCGACGCGGTCCGCAAGCACGGCGGCAAGCCCGCCAACTACTGCGAGATCGGCGGCAATCCCAGCGTGGGCAAGGCGAAGAACCTCACCAAGCTGATCCTCTCGAAGCCCGGCGTCGAGAAGATCGCGGTGATGATGAACGTCGTGTCGAACACGCGCGTGGACATCGTCGCGCGCGGCGTGATCAAGGGCTGCCTCGAGGCCGGCAAGAAGCCGAGCGACGTGATCGCCATCTTCCGCATCCCCGGCTCGTGGGAGGAGGAAGGCTTCAAGATCCTGAAGAAATACGGCGTCGACTACTGCGACCGCAGCGTGTCGATGTACGAGGCCGCGGGCCGCGCCGTCGCGAAGATGAAGGCGCAGTAGGGCCTCGACCGAGCGGGAACTCACGCAGACCTCACGGTTCTCGGTGCCAACACGCGCCAGCGTGCTGCCACTTCTCGAGGCCGGAGGTCCGCCCGCATGGCGCCCGTACGTCGACTCCTCGCTCTCGTCCTCGCCCTCGCCGCGGCGCCCGCCGTCGCCGGCGACGGCGTCGTCGAGATCAACCAGACCTGCGCCGACTCGCCGACCGGCTGTTTCTGCGGCGACGCGCAGTACCTCCCCGTCACGATCACCGGCTGCGCGGGTCGCAGCTATCGGCTGACCAGCGACCTCCATCTCGGCAGCCCGGTGGTCTCCGGAATCGTGGTCTCGGCGCCGAACGTCACGCTCGATCTGGGTGGGTTCGCGATCCGCGGCTTGAACGTCTGCAACGGAACGTCCGGCGGCTGCGCATATGCGGGCACCGGCTTCGGCATCGAAGTCGCCGCCGGCAACGAGGGCCCGACCGACCGCGTCCAGATCTCGAACGGCAGCGTCGTCGGGGTGGGCGGCGTCGGCCTCTTCGCGCCGATCGGCGAAGGCCACGTGATCCGGAACGTACGCGCCGCCCACAACGGCTTCCAAGGAATTCGCGTCGACTCCGCCGCGGCCCTGGTCGAGGGCGTGGTCGCTACGCGCAACGGCTCCAGCGGGATCTCGGTGGGGCCGCGCGCGCGCGTGGCCTCGTGCACCGCCCACGACAATGGCGAGTACGGCATCCGGGGCGGCGACGGAGCGAACGTTTCCGGCAGCACGGCATCGTCGAACGGGTGGACGGGCATCCTCGTCGAGGCCGGGGGCGCCGTGACCGACTGCACCGCGCGCGAGAACGGGGTCAACGGCATTCAGATCGCCGCGCTCTCGCTGGTGCGGGGCGGCCTCGTCAGCCGTTGCGTCGCGACGCAGAACCAGGGCGCGGGCATCGAGCTGAACGGACGCGGCGCGCTCGCCGTCGAGAATTCGATCACCGACAATCGCGGCGAGGGGCTGCGTTTCGACCTGCAGGGCTCCGCATACCGCGCGAACGTCATCGCGGACAACGACGGGGCTGCCGTGTCCGGCACGGGCTTCGTCAATCTCGGCGACAACGCCTGCGCGAGCGCGCTCGGCGTCGTCGTGCCCTGCCCCTGAGCATTGCCTCGGGCGCCAGCGTCGATACCGTGCGCCTCCCATCGGGACGGAGCCGCGCGTTGTCCATCCTCATCACCAAAGACACGACCTTCATCATCCAGGGCATCACCGGCCGCGAGGCGGTGAACCTGACGCGCGAGAACCTCGCGTACGGCGCGAAGATCATCGGCGGCGTGACGCCGGGCCGCGCGGGCCGCGACATCTACGGCGTGCCCGTCTACGACACGGTGCGCGAGATCGTGCAGAAGCACGGCCAGCCGGACGGCTCGATCGTCTCGGTGCCGCCGCGCTTCACCAAGGACGCCGTGTTCGAGGCGCTCGAGAACGGCATCAAGCTCGTGGTCGTCGTGACGGAGAACATCCCGCGCAAGGAAGTCGCGCAGATGGTCGAGCTCGCGGCGCTGCGCGGCGCCCGCATCATCGGGCCGAACTGCCTCGGGCTGATCTCCCCCGGCGAGGCGAAGATGGGCGGCGTCGGCGGCCCGGCCGCGAACACGCGGCAGGCGTACACCAAGGGGCCCATCGGCGTGATGTCGCGCAGCGGCGGCATGACCACCGAGATCGCCTCGACGCTGACCGCGGCGGGCCTCGGCCAGAGCACCTGCTGCTCGATCGGCGGCGACGCGATCGTCGGCACGACCTACGCCGAGCTGATGCCGCTGTTCGAGGCGGATCCGGAGACGAAGGCGATCGCGATCTACTCGGAGCCCGGCGGCCGCATGGAGGCGGAGCTCGCGGAGTGGGTCGTGCGTAACAAGTCGCGCCTCCCGATCGTCGCCTTCATGGCGGGCCGCTTCATGGACGAGATGAAGGGCATGCGCTTCGGCCACGCCGGCACGATCGTCGAGGGCAAGGAAGACACGACCGCCGAGAAGATCGCGCGCATGGAAGCCGCGGGCATCAGCGTCGCCGAGCGGATCGAGGAGATCCCGGGCCTGATCCGCAAGCGCCTCGCGGCGAAGGGAGTGACGCTCTGATGCCGGGTCTGTTCATCGACGTACAAGTGGACGCGAGCGTCGCCAAGGACGCCGCACTCGCCAAGAAGCTCGCCGACGTGTGCGCGGTCGACATCTTCGATCAGAACGCGGACGGCTCGCTGAAGATCGTCGCGGACAATCTCGACGAGTGCGTGCTGTGCGACCTGTGCATCCAGGCCGCGCCCGCGGGCAGCGTGCGCGTGATCAAGCTGTACGAGAAGTAACGCGGTGCCGGCGATCGCGCGCAGCCTGGCCTTCGCGCTGCTCGCCAGCGCGGCATCGGCCGCGCGCGCCGCGGAGCTCGTCGTCGCCTGGGCGCCGCTCGCCGTCGCGGTGGACGGTTATCAGGTCGAGCGCCGCGTCGAGGGCGTGGGCGGCGAGTTCGTCCCGATCGCGCGCGTCGGCGGCGACGCGACGCGCTTCACCGACCGCAGCGTCAGCGCCGGCGTGCGGTACTGCTACCGCGTGCGGGGCGTGCGCGAGTGGCGGCGCTCGCCGCCGAGCCCGCCGCTCTGCAACGTCGCGAGCGAGCAGCCCCCCGGCGAAGCCGCGCCGATCGCGGCGGAAGCTGCGGCGTCCGCAGCAGACCCGGCCGGCGAGGCCGCGCCGCCCGCTCCCGAGCCCGGCGTCGTCGCGGCGGCGCCGTCCGCACTCACGGGCGCGACGCCGGCGACGGCGACGGCGACGACCGACGCGAGTGCCCTGCCCGCCCTCGCCGCACCGCAATCGTCGGTGCCGGCGGAGGCCGCGGGTGGCGTCGGGGTCGTCGCCGTCCAGCGGACCGAGCCCGCTGCGCCGCCGCCTGCGACGAGCGGCGAATTCCGCGAAGTGAAGGCGCTCCGCCGGCCGCCTCCGAAGTACCCGCCCGACGCGCAGCTCCGCGGGCTCTCGGGCTGGGTGAAGCTGATCTTCACCGTCGCCGCCGACGGCACGACGCGCGACATCCGCGTCACTGCGGCGGACCCGCCGGGCGTGTTCGACGCCGCCGCGATCGAGGCCGCGCAGCGCTTCGCCTACTCGCCGCGCCTCGAGAACGGCGTCGCGGTCGATCGCCCGAACGTCGAGACCGAGATCACCTTCACGTGGATCGATCGCGGCGGCAGCCTGGTCACGGACCGCCGCTCCCCGGCTCCACGCTGATCAGCGCCGGCGCGCCCCACTCGCGCGCTTCGGGGATCGACTCTTCGCGCGCGTCGGCCGGCGCCGGGGCGACGCTCGGCTGCGGACTCGCAGGCGCGGCGCGCGCGCACGACGCCCGCGTCAGGCTCGTAGAGCA
>CAZCTH010000207.1:0-4604 GCA_964501435.1 uncultured Spirochaetales bacterium
GTGGCTCGCCGCCCAGCTCGCGGCGCGCGGCCGCCGCGTCGCGCTCGCGCGCCGCGGCTACGGCGGCACGCCCCGCGAGCCCGTGCACGTGGCGAGCGACGGCACGCGCGTGCGCGAGAGCGCCGCGATCGTGGGCGACGAGGCGGTGCTGCTTGCGCAGCTCGCGCCCGGCGTGCCCGTGCTCGTGGCGAAGCGCCGCGCGCTCGCGGGCCAGCGCGCCGTCGCCGAATTCGGCGCGAGCGTGCTCGTGCTCGACGACGGCTTTCAGCACCACGCGCTCGCGCGCGACGTCGAGCTCGTCGTGTTCGGCGCGGGCGGCCTCGGCAACGGCGAGGTGCTCCCGCGCGGCCCGCTGCGCGAGCCGCTCGCCGCGCTCTCCCGCGCCGACGCGATCCTCACCACCGGCGGCGCGTTGCCCGACCGCGACGAGGCGCTGATCGCGCGCACGGCGCCGCACGCCGCGCGCTTCACCGCCACGCGCACCCCGCGCGAGATCCGCGTGCTCGGGACGCGCAGCCCCAAGGCCGAGCCGGCGCCCGCCACCGCGCTCGCGGGCTACGAAGTGGGCGTGCTCTCGGCGCTCGCGAACCCCCATGCCCTGCGCGCCACCGTCGAAGCGCTCGGCGCGAAGGTCGTCGCCGAGCGCAGCTTCCCGGATCATCACCGCTACGCCGCCGCCGACCTGACGGGCCTCGCGAAGCAGGCGCCGCTCTGGATCACGACCGAGAAGGACGCCGTGAAGCTCGAGCCCGCCTGGTGCGCGCGCGCCGACGTGCGCGTGCTGGCGCTCGAGACGACGATCGAGGAGCCGGAGAAGTTTCTCGCGTGGCTCGAGGCGCGGCTCTAGCGCGGATGCGCCGACGCCGTGACGGCGCGCGCGCGCTCGAGGCGGGCGCTGCACTAGTCTGCGCGCCCCCTTCCGAGGAGCCCGCATGATCTCCGCCTGGGACGACTTCCCCGTCCATCAGACCGCGCAACCCGTCCGCTTCGTCGCCACGAGCGACCGCAACTTCTACGACCGGTACTACTTCAACCTGCACGGCTGCTCCGACGAGCTGTTCATGATCATGGGGATGGGCGTCTACCCGAACCTCGGCACGCAGGACGCCTTCGCCGTCGTGCGCCGCGGTTCCCAGCACCGCGTGGTGCGGGCGTCGCGAGAGCTGGGCGACCGCAGCGATCTCTCCGTCGGGCCGTTCCGCATCGAGGTGCTCGAGCCCCTGCGCAGGCTGCGCTTCGTGCTCGCGCCGAACGAGCACGGCATCGCGTTCGACGTGACGTGGGAAGGCGCGATGCCGGCGTGGCAGGAGCAGAACCACTTCATCCGCCGCCACGGGCGCGTGCTGTTCGACACCTCGCGCTTCGCGCAGACGGGCACGTGGGCGGGCACGCTCGACGTCGGCGGCGAGCGCATCGCGATCGCGCGCGACCGCTGGTGGGGGACGCGCGACCGCTCCTGGGGCGTGCGACCGGTCGGCGAGCCCGAGCATCCGGGCATCCGCCAGGGCGAGGCGTCGATGAGCGGCATGTGGAACTACTTCCCGATGCAGTTCGCCGACCACTCGATCCTCTACATCTGCCAGGAGACGGCCGCGGGCGTGCGCGAGCTCGAGGAGGCGGTGCGCGTGTGGGCCGACCCCGCGCGGCCCGCGGAGCACCTGGGCCGCCCCGCGTGGCGCCACGAATTCGTGCCGGGGACGCGGCTGCTGCGCGGCTCGACGATCTCGTTTCCGGAGGCGCCCGGCGGCGGCTTCGACGTCGCGTGCACGCCGATCCTCCCGTGCATGGTGTCGATCGGCACGGGCTACGGCCTCGACGCGGATTGGCGGCACGGGATGCATCAGGGGAAGCTGGTGGTGCAGGGGCTCGAAAAGAAGCACGACGAGGTCGTGCCGCTCGGGCAGTACGGCGTGGTCGACCAGGTCGGGCGCTTCGCGTACCGCGGGCACGTCGGCTACGGCCTGTACGAGCACGGCTTCTTCGGCGCGTTCCCGCAGTGCGGGCTCCACGGTCCCGGGGACGTCGCGAAGTGATCGCGCGCGCAGGTCTCCGGGCGGATCGTCAGCCGCGGGGATAGCGCCAGGCGTGGAGCGCCGTGCGCATGCGCTCGCGGCGTAGGTGCACGCGCAGCGCGCGCGCGAGGGCGTCGTCGCCGGCGCAGTAGGCGCCGAGGAAGGCCTCGCGCTCGGCGGTGGAAAGGCGTGCGTCGCCGCCGCGCTTCGCGAGCGAGCGCCACAGGCGCGCGATCTCGCGGGCGCGGCGGTGGGCGGGCACGCGTGCGCGCAGGCGCGCGCGGTCGAGGTCGATCACGGTCGCGGCGAGCGCGCCGCCGCGCGGCGCGAGCAACAGGTTCGAGGCGTTGAGGTCGGCGTGGCGCGCGCCGAGGTCGTGGAAGGCGCGCACCGCGCGGGCGGCGGCGGCGAGCGCGGCTTCGCGCTCGGCCGCCCCGCGCGCCTCGCGCAGCAGCGCCAGCAGGTCGCGGCCGGGCACGCGCAGCGTCCCGATCGCGCACTCCCAGACGGGCCCCCAGCGCCGCCGCGCGAGCGCGAGCGCAGGCTCCGGCACGAGCGCGTTGCCGCTGCCTGCGAGCGCGCTCGTCAGCGCGAGCTCGCGCAGCACGCGGCCGGGCCCGAGGGTGGCGCCGCCGAGCCACGGGCCGAGCGCGCCGCCGTGGCGCAAGCGGCGCACGACGACCTCGGGCCCACCGTTCGGCCACGCGACGAGGGCCACCGGGGCGCGGCCGCCCGCGAGCAGCGTGCCCGCCGCGAAGGCGCGCGCGATGCCGTCCGGCTCGAGCAGCCCGAGGGCGCGCGCTCCGGCTTCGAGGTCGGCTCGCACCACGCTGAGCGACCCCGCGCCGTGCTCGCGCACGAAGCCCGGCGCTGCGTCCGCGCGCATCACGACTCCGCGCGGCGTGCGCGCGCCAGCAGCCAGAGCGCAAGGCAACCGAACAGGGCGTTGGGCAGCCAGAGCGCGAGCGCGGCGGGCACGAGGCCCTTCTTCGCCGTGACCTCCGCGGCCGACAGCGCGACGTAGTACGCGATGGTGATGCCGGCGCACAGCAGCGCCCCGCGCGAGCGGCCGCTGCGCGCCTGGCCCAGCGCGAGCGGCACCGCGAGCCCCGCGAACACGAGCGGCGCGAGCGGCAGCGCACGGCGGCGGTGGAGCTGGATCTCGTAGTCGGCGCGCGACGGCTCCTTCGAGCCCTGCGGCGGCGGCTCGGCCGCCGTGCGCGCGATGGCGTCGCGCAGCTCCGGCTCCGTCATCTCGCGCGGCCGGAACTTCTTCGCGAGCAGCTTCACCGCGCTCACGTCGAAGGCGTAGTCGAGGCCGCGGAAGGTGATGCGCTGGCTGCGCGGGTCGTCGCGCCGCCCGTGCTCGAGCTGGATCTCGCCGTCGCGCAGCCGCAGGTGGGCGGTGCGCGTCGCGGCGTCGAGGGCGAACTCGCCCTCGCGCGCGGTCACGACGAACGGGCGGGCGGGGCTCGTGCGGTCGGAGACGAACACACCGCGCAGGAGTCCGCGCTCGTCGCGGGCGTCGACGAGCACGAGCCGCTCGCCCGCGCGATCGAGCGGCGAGAGCACGCCGGGCTGGATCAGGCCTCCGCGGCCCGCCACCTGCGCCGTCACCTCGACGAGCCGTCGACGCGCGGCGGGCTCGCGCTCGCGCAGCAGCTCGCCCGTCGCCCAGCTCGCGAGCGCGGCCAGCACGAACACCGGCGCGCTGAGCTGTGCGAGCGATATGCCGCCCGCGCGCGCGGCGCGGATCTCGCTGTTCGCGGTGAGCTGTCCGAACGTGACGAGGACGCCGAACAGCAGCGCGACCGGCAGGACGTAGCCGGCGAGGAACAAGGCGACCGCGCCGGCCAGGCCCACGACGTCGCCCGGCCGTACACCGAGGCCGAGCAGGTCCTCGAGCTGGCGCAGGAGATTCTGCAGCACGAACAGTCCGCCGAACGCGATGGCGCCGACCCCGGAGTAGACGCAGACCTCGCGCAGGACGAGGCGCCACAGCCGAACGGGGATGCGCATGGGGCACATGCTACGGAGTTCCGGCAGCGAGGACCGTGGGGCGCCGTCCGGGCGAGCGCGGTTCGGAATCCCGCGATGTGCCCTAGAGTCCTTCGCCTTGCCAGGCCCCGCGCGAGCTCCCTCGCCGCGGTGCCCATCGACTCGCAAGCCGGAGAGGCGCAGCGTGATTCGCTCCATGACGGGCTTCGGACGCGCGACCTTCGAGGTCGCCGGCGCCACGTTCTCCGTCGAGCTGCGCACGGTGAACCAGCGCAACCTCGACCTGTCGGTGCGGCTGCCGCGCAGCCTCGCCGGGCTCGAGCCCGAGGTGCGCAAAGGGCTCGGGCAGCGCTTCGCGCGCGGGAAGGTGGAGCTGGGCGTCGCCCTCGCCGCCGGCACGGCGCCGCGCGCCGAGCTCGCGATCGACCGCGAGCTGGTCGGCCGCTATCTCGCGATCGCGCGCGAGCTGTCGCGCGAATCCGGCGTCGTCGATCGCGTGGGCGTCGCCGAGTTGCTGGCGATGCCCGGCGTGGTGCGGACCGTCGAGGCGGCCGCTCGCGAGGAGGACGCCGCGGCGCCGCTGCTCGCGGCGGC
>CAZCTH010000208.1:0-4498 GCA_964501435.1 uncultured Spirochaetales bacterium
GCGCGCCGCCGCGGCTGCGCCCCCTCCCGCGCCGGAGCCGGAGCCCGCGCCGAAGGCGGCGCCCACGCCGAAGGCCGAGGTGAAGCTGGCGCCAGCGGCCGCGCCGATCGTCACGCCGCCCGCGCCGGCGGCAACGCCGAAGCCGGAAGTGGCGCCGCCGCCGCAGCCGACGCGCGAGGCGATTGCCGCTCCCGAGATCGAGGAGCCCGTGGCAGCGGCCGCCGAGCCGTCGCTCGCCGTCGAGCCGGAGCCCGAGCCCGCGGCCGCCGCGGCTCTCGCGCCGCATCCGGCGGAGGATGCGCACGAGGCGGCGGCCCCGATCGCCGCGGCGGACGGAGCGGACTTCGACCTCGCCGCGGAGCTGTCGGGTGCGCTCGGCGAAGAGCCCGATGGCCGAACGCCCGCGCAGACCGCCGAGTCGGAAGGCTTCGAGGAAGTCTTCGCCGCCTTCAAGGCCGGTGTGAAGCGCGAGGTCGGCGATGGCGACACCGAGGCGCACTACGACCTCGGCATCGCCTACAAGGAAATGGGCCTGCTCGAGGACGCGATCGGCGAGTTCCGCATCGCGCTCGCCGACGCCGGCCGCCGCATCCCGTGCCTGCACTTGATGGGCGTGTGCGCGCTCGAGCTCGGGCGCGGCCCCGATGCCGTCGCTCACTTGTCCGAGGCGCTGTCCGGCGGCCCGCTTCCCGCCGAGCAAGAGGCTGCGCTCCGCGTCGATCTCGGCCGCGCGCATCACGCCTGCGGCGACGTCGCGCGCGCCCGTGTCGAGCTCGAGGCGGCGCGGGCGGCGGAGCCGAGCTTCGCGGGCATCGAGCGGCTGCTCGCCGAGCTCGCGACGGCAGCGCCCGCGCCGGTGGCCGAGCCCGCGGAGGCGCTCGAGTCGTTCGACGACTTGATGGAAGACGACGCGGTGGAGGCGGCGGTGGCGCCGGCTGCAGAGCCGCAGAAGCCGCAGTACGAGTCGTTCGACGAGCTGATGTCCGACGATGCCGCGGAGGCGCTCGCCGCTGCGGAGCCGCCGGGGGCGACCGAAGACGACGACCTCGCGCTGGCCCCCGAGGCCGCGAGCGAGATCGAGCTGCGCGAAGAAGTGACGCTCGCGCCGCCGCCCGCCGAAGAGCCCGCGCCCGAGGCGGCTGCGCCGGAGACGCCGGAGCCGCGACCCGAGGCTGCCCCGGCGCCCACCGCGCCGAGCGCTCCGGCGCCGGCAGCTCCCGCGGCCGCGCCGGCGCGTCGCAAGAAGAAGATTTCCTTCGTCTAAGACTGGAGTTCGCCTTGGAGCATCTCGCGACCTTTGGCCTCGACCGCGATCCGTTCGGCTGCGACGCCCAGCTCCTCTGGTACTTCGAGGCGGCGGGGTTCGCCGACGCGACCCAGCGCCTCCACCGCGCCGCGCTGCAGGCGAAAGGCCTGTGCGTCGTCACGGGCCGGGGCGGCGTCGGCAAGACCATGCTCGTGCGCCATCTGCTCCAGGCCCTCGAAGAGGAAGTCTTCGACGCGAGCATGCTCGTCGCGGTGCCCGGCATCACGGACACGCGCTGGCTGCTCTCGCGCTGGGCGCAGCAGCTCGGCGTCGAGGCGCCGTCGTCGGATCCCGCGACGGTGCTCGCGCAGGTGTACGAGCAACTCGCGATCGTGCGCGAGGACGGGCGCAAGGCCGTGCTGATCGTGGACGAGGCCCAGGTGCTCGCCGAGCGCGGAATCCTCGGCGATCTGCGCGGGCTCCTGAACCTCGAGTACGAGGAGAAGCGCCTCGTGACGCTCGTGCTCGTGGGCACGCCGGCGCTCGCGGACGCGGTCGCGAACGAGCCCGCGCTCGCCGAGCGCGTCGACCTGCGGCTCACGATCCAGCCGCTGCACGTGAAGGAAGTGGTCGGCTATCTGCACCACCGCATCCGGGCCGCCGGCGGCAATCCTGCGATCTTCGAATCGAGCGCGGTCGCCACGCTGACGAAGCTGTGCGGGGGCGTGCCGCGCCGCATCAACGCGCTCGCCGACGACGCGCTCTACGAGGCGCACCGCGCCGGCCGCGTGAGCGCGACGGCGGCGGACGTCGAGCGCGCCGCCGCGAATCTCCGCGATCCGAACGAGTCCGTCGCCGCGCCGGCGCCCGCTTCTGCGCCCGCGCCGGAGGCCATGCCGGCAGCGGTCCGCAGCGAGCGTCCCGATCGGGTCGAGCGCGCAGAGCGCGCCGCGGGCGTCGAGCGCGCCGCCGCAGCCGCCCCGTCGCCGCGCCGCCGCGAGGCGCCCGCGTCGCCGGTGGACTCGCTCTTCACGGACTCCGAAGGCGAGTTCGAGCTGGGCGAGATCGTGGCGGAGCCGACCGGCCGGCGCGCCGCCGCGGCGAGCCCCGCCGTCACCGCGCTCGCGCGCGGCTTCGACGACGAGGCGCTCCCGGTCGGCGACGACCGCGACCTGCGCCTCGACGACAGCGCGGAGCTCGAAGACCTGTTCGCCGACATCGTCGACGAGTAGATCGCGCGCCCGGCGCGTTGCCCCGGCGAGCGCGCGGGGTACCATCGCCGCCACGCGCGAGTAGCTCAGCTGGTAGAGCATCGGCTTCCCAAGCCGAGTGTCGCGGGTTCGATTCCCGTCTCGCGCTCCAACCCGTCCCGTCCCCGTTCGTAGGCGTGCTCGCCGCGAAGCCCGTCGGCTACCGGGGCGCCTGCGCCGCGGCCGTGTCGAACGATCTCGCCGCCCGGCCCGGTCGAGACGCGGCGCTCGTCGCCGCGGCACGGAAAAAACGTCGCCCAGGCGCCTCAGCGACCCGTGCGGGCCCCAGCGGGACTGCGCCGAAATGCTGCCGGAAATGCTGAAACAGTGACTCGGAGTCCGTCGCAACTCCGCAGGAATGCTCAAAAAACTCTGGAGAATCGCCATATCGGCTGGCAGAGTGCGCCCCCAACGCGGCCATGTCGGCTGCGCGTCTCCAGGGGAACTCCCAAAGTGAAGAGATACACGTCTCGCGTCGCCGTGGCGGCGCTCGTCTTTGCGGGAAGCGTGGCTGCTACCGCACAAGACGCTCAAACCGGCCAACCGGTTCCCGCGGCTCAAGCTCCGGGTGCAGCAGAAGAGATCATCGTCACCGGCTCCCGCATCAAGCGGACCGATCTGCAGGCGAACAGCCCGATCGTGAACCTCGGGGCGGACGAGATCACCCTGACGTCCACCGTGAACGCGGAAGACGTCATCCGCGAGCTGCCCCAGGCCATCCCGGGCATCTCGCCGGGCGTGAACAACGGCAACCCCGGCGTCGCGACCGTGAACCTCCGCGCCCTGGACGACGAGCGCACCCTGGTCCTCGTGAACAACAAGCGCTTCGTCGGCTACGACAGCGAGGGCATCGTCGACGTCAACAACATCCCCACCTCCCTGATCGAGCGCATCGACGTCGTGACGGGCGGCGCGTCGGCCGTGTACGGCTCGGACGCGATCGCGGGCGTGATCAACTTCGTCTTGAAAGAGAACTTCGAAGGCGCGCAGTTCGACTACGACTACACGAACGCGCTGCGCGGCGGCGAGGCGACCAACAGCTTCGGCGCGACCTTCGGCGTGAACGCGCCGGACGAGCGCGGCAACCTGACCCTGTTCGCCGGCTGGACGAGCCGCGACGCGGTCAGCCAGGGCAACCGCTGGTTCTCGGAGGGTTCGCTCACGACCGCGTCCGGCGCGGTCGGTGGCTCCTCGACCGACACCAACGGCAACATCATCTGCGGCGGCTGCTCGTACACCGGCGGGGCGGGTCCGAACTTCGGAGCACAGGGTTTCGTGGGCTTCGGCTCGGCGAACGGCGACCTGATCCCTCGTGGGGCGCGCCGCTTCAACTTCAACCCGTTCAACCTTCTCCAGGTTCCGCAGGAGCGGTACCAGGCGATGGCGATGGGCCACTACGACATCAACGAGTTCGTCACGTTCTACGCGAACTTCGCGTTCGCGCAGACGCAGGTCGACACGGTGATCGCGCCCTCGGGCACGTTCTTCTCGGAGTTCGACATCCCGTTCGACTCGATCTACCTGACCCCCCAGTCTCGCAGCGTGTTGTTCGGCGATTTCGGCGGGACGGGGGCCTACGACCTGGCGTTCGACTCGGACGGCAGCGGTTCGGTGGGCGCGGGCGACGTCGCGACCTACGCGGTCGGCCGCCGCACGATCGAGGTCGGTCCGCGCGTCACGCGCAACCGCACGCAGGCCTGGCAGTTGGTCGCGGGCTTCCGCGGCGATCTGCCGTTCGCGGACGGCTGGACCTACGACTTCTCGGCCCAGCGCGGTCGCACCGAGCTGTCGCGCGTGTTCGAGAACGACCTCTCGGGCCCGCGCGTGCAGGACATCCTCACGGCGAGCAGCCCGACGTTCAACCCGGGCGCCGTGGACGGCGGCCCGTGTCATGCCGGCGCGGCCGCGGGCTGCGTGGTGGGCAGCATCTTCGGTGACGGCAGCCTGAACGCCGGCGCGGCTTGTGGTGGTTAGGTGACGTTGAACTAGGAGAGCGACACGA
>CAZCTH010000209.1:0-4474 GCA_964501435.1 uncultured Spirochaetales bacterium
GAGCTGCCCGCCGACCTCGCGCTCGCGCCCGCCGAGCTGCGGCTCGTGCTGAAGCGCGCGCTGCGCGACGTCGGCATCGCGGCGCTCGGCGGAGCGGGCGGCGGCGTGCAAGTGCTGACGGCGACGGCGGCGCGCGCGCGCACGTTTTCGCACTTGTTCGTGCTGGGCCTCGAGCGCGACGTGTTCCCGCGCATCGTGAGCGAGGACGCGCTGCTCCCGGATCGCCTGCGCCGTCAGCTCGCCGCGGTCCTGCCCGACGTCCCGATCAAGTCCCGCGGCTACGCCGAGGAGCGCTTCCTGTTTGCGCAGCTGTGCGCGGCCGCGGAGCGCGTGACGCTGTCGTGGCAGGAGACGAGCGACGACGGGAAGGAGCGCCCGGTCTCGCCGCTCGTGCAGCACCTGCGCATCGCGCACCGCCTGACAGAAGAGGCGCCCGCGGCGCCGCTCGTGTGGGGCGAGCGCGCCGCGCCGCGCCCGGCCCACGAGCACGCCTTGCTCGCCGGCCTCGCCGGCGACGCGCGCGGCGCCGCCCACGCGACGTCGCTCGCGCTCGCGCCGCTGCTCGGCACGGAGGCAAGCGCGGCAGCCGGCGCGCGCATCGCGTCGCTCGCCTTCCGCGACGAGCTCGAGACGCCGCGCGAGCTCGGTCCCCACTTCGGACAGATCGGCCCTGTGCTCGCCGGCACGCGCGCGCTTTCCGTGACGCGCCTCGAGGCCATCGCCTACTGCCCGTGGCGCGCGTTCCTCGAGAAGCTGCTCGGCCTCGAGCCGCCGCCCGACGCGCTCGCGGCGCTGCCGGAGCTGACGCCGCTCTTGCTGGGCAACACGGTGCACGGCGCGCTCGAAGAGATCGCCAAGCGCGCGGGGGTGCCCGCGAACGAGACGCTCGAGCAGGCGCTCGCGTCGCCGCCGCGCGACGTGCCGTGGCCCACGGGCGAAGCGCTGCGCGCGATCGTCGCGGCGGCGGCGCGGGCCGCGGCGCGCGACCAGGGGGTGCTGATGCCGGGCTTCGACGAGCTGCTCGCGCACCGCGCGCGCGCGGCCCTCGAGCGCGCGCGCGAGCTGGACTGGTCGCACGGCGTCCGGCCCGGCGTGCGCGGCGTCGAGGTGCAGTGCGCGGTCGAGCTCGACGTGCCCGGCGACGCGTCGCTCACCCTGACCTGTCGGGCCGATCGCGTGGATCAGGCGGGCGAGCGGCTCGTGCTGACCGACTACAAGACCGGCAAGGCGATCTCCGACGCCAAGAAGGACGACACCCGTCGCGACCATCTCGTCGCGCAGATCGGGGACGGCAAGAAGCTGCAGATCGTCGCCTACGCGCGGGCCGCCCAGCCTGCGGCGTCCGGCCGATACCTGTTCCTGAAGCCCGGCGTCGAGGACGCGAACGCCGACGTCCGCGTCGCGGCCGACGCCGGAGCCGAGGTGGCGGCCTTCGAGGAGGCCGCCCAGCGCGCGATCCACACTTGGCGCAGCGGCGAGCTGACGCCGCTGCTGGTTGGCGACGACGCCGAGAGCGAAGGCGAGACCTGCAAGTTCTGCGAGGTGAGCGAGGCCTGCTGGAAGGACGATCCGGGCGCCAAGCGGCGGCTCGCGGCCTGGCGCGAGGCGCGCGCGAAGGCGGCGGGCGCGGGCGATGCCGAGGGGGCGCAATGAGCGACGAGCCCCTGATCGACGCCGCCGCGCGTCGCCTCGCGCAGACGTGCTTCGACCGCCCGCTGTTGCTCGAAGCCGGCGCCGGGACCGGCAAGACCGCCGCGCTGGTGGCGCGCGTCGTGGTGTGGGCCGCCGGTCCGGGCTGGGACCTCGCGAGCCGCGAGCGCGGCGAGGCCGAGGCCGCTGCGGGCGTGCTCTCCGGCGTCGTCGCGATCACCTTCACGGAAGCCGCCGCCGCCGAGATGGCGACGCGCATCGCGCTCGATCTCGCGAAGCTCGCGGCGGGCGAGACGCCGGCGGCGTACTTCGCCGAGGCGCCGCTTCCCCCGCCGCCCGTGCGCGCCGCGCGCGCGCGGGCGCTGATCGGCGCGCTCGACCATCTCACGGTGCGCACGATCCACGCGTTCTGCCGCCGGCTGCTCACGGCGCATCCCCTCGAGGCGGGCCTCCACCCCGAGCTCGAGGTCGATCCCGACGCGATCCAGGCCGACGCGATCGCGCGCGAGGCGATCGAGGAGCGCCTCGCTTCGGTGAGCGGCGCGGCGCTCGACGCCGACCTCGCCGCGCTCGCCGACGCCGGCATCGGGCCGCGCGCGCTGCACGCGGCGCTGCGAAGGCTGCTCGAAGACGGCGCGCGCGAAGAGGATCTCGATGAGGAGCTGCTCGGGCCGCGCGCCGCGACGGAGTTCGCGTCGGAGCTCGCGGCGCTCGCGCGCACGATTCTCGAGATCGAGGCCGGCGGTCTCGCCGGGACGCGCGCCAAGGCCGGTGCGGCCACGTGTGCCCGCCTGCGCGCGCTCGTCTCCGCGATCGCCGAGCCGGGCATCGACGGGATCGGCCTCGCGGCGCTCGGCGCGCTCGCGGAGCAGGACCTCGAGGGGGCGATCGACACGCTCGCGAAGTGGGCGAAGGGGACTCTCGGGGACGCTGAAAAAGGGTGCTTCGGCGAACGCGCACCCGCGGTCGCGGCAGCGTCCGGCCCGCTGCGAAGCGGGCTGCAGCAGCTCGCCAAGCTGAATGCGCCCGCGCTCGCGGCGGCACGCCGCGTGCTGCAGGCCCTCCTCGCGGAGTGCACCGGGCGCATGCGCGCCGCCGGCGTCGCCACCTTCGGCGCGCTGCTGCGCGACGCGCACGCCCTGCTGACGACGCGGGCCGACGTTGCGGCGCAGGTGCGCGGCGAGATCCGGCAGCTGCTCGTCGACGAGTTCCAGGACACGGACGCGCTGCAGTGCGAGATGATCGAGGCCCTCGCGTTCGCCGACGGGCCGCGCCCCGCGCTGTTCCTCGTCGGCGATCCGAAGCAGTCGATCTATGGCTGGCGCAACGCGGACCTCGCGGCTTATCAGGGCATGTGCCAGCGCGTGCGCGGAGGCGGAGGCGTCGTCGCGGAGCTGGTCGTCAATCGGCGCTCGCGTCCGGCGCTGCTCCAAGAAGTCGGGCGGCTCGTCGCGCCGGTGATGATCGCCGCCCCGGGTCTGCAGCCCGCGTATCGCGCGCTGGAGCCGCACCCCGATCGCGTGCCACAGGCGGCCGATGCGGAGCCGCGCCTCGAGCACTGGCTCAGCTTCGTGCGTGCGCCGGACGGCGGGATCGATCCGAAGAACCCGGTCGGCCCCGTGAGCCGCCTCGAGGCGGCCGCCCTCGCGCGGGACTTGCTCCGCCTGCGCGAGCGCGGCGAGTCGCTCGGCCGCGTGGGCGTCCTGCTGCGCACGACCACCGCCTTCGAGTCGGTGCTCGGCGCGCTGCGTCGCGCCGGGATCCCGTTCGTCGTCGAGCGCGAGACGAAACACGGCGAGCGGCGCGAGCTCGTCGAGGCGCGCGCGTTCCTGCGCTGCGTGCTCGACCCGCACGACCAGCTGGCCCTCGTCGCCGCGCTCCGCGCGCCCGCGGTGGGCGTGCCCGACGCCGCGCTCGTGCCGCTCTGGCAGCGCGCGTTCCCGCGCCTCGTGGCGGAGCTGGGCGGCGACGCTGCGGCCGACGCCGACCGGCTCGCCGCGCTGCGCGACGTCGCGAAGAGCGCGGCGCGCGCGATGCCGCACGTGCCCGGCGCCGAGTGGCTCGCCGGCTTCGAGGCCGCGCTGGCCGCGTTCCTCGCCGGTCTCTCCGCGCTGCGCCGCAGCTTCGCGGCCGACTCTCCGGAGCGCTTCGTCGAGCGCATGCGCGAGGTGTGGCTGCTCGAGGCTGCGGAGGCGTCGCGTTTTCTCGGCGCGCACCGCGTCGCGAGCGTGGATCGCCTGCTGCGCGACCTGGTGGGCGGCCTCGAGGACGCGGACGGCTCCGCGGCCGCGCTGCTCGCCGCGCTGCATCGCTCCGGCACGGTCGCGCGCGAGCACGAGGAGGGCCGGCCGCGCGCCCTCGCTGGCGACGCGGTGCAGGTGATGACGATCCACCGCGCCAAAGGCCTCGAGTTCGACCACGTGTACCTGTTGCAGGGGCACCGCGAGGATCCGAAGCCCACCGGCGACAAGGAGACCCGCATCTACCGCGGCCGCGGGCAGCGCGCGTTCGAGTTGCTCGACATGCCGTCGCCGGGTGCCTGGCGTGCGCGCACCGAGCAGCGCGTCGTGGAGAAGTGCGAGCGCGTGCGCCTGCTCTACGTCGCCGCGACGCGCGCGCGCGAGCGCCTGGTGGTCTCGTGGTCGCGCAAGCCCGGCAACGCGCCCGAGCCGGACGCCGCGCGTTCGTTCGCGGACCTGCTCACGAATCGGGGCGACCCCCACGCAAAGGCGCTCGAGGTGATCCGCGCGGGCGGCGCCATCCTGGACGCCCACGGCGCGCCCTGGCGGGCGCTCGACTGGGAGGACGCGCCGCCGCTGCCGCG
>CAZCTH010000210.1:0-4410 GCA_964501435.1 uncultured Spirochaetales bacterium
CGTCGCGCGAGCCCGCGGTGCTGGCCGTGCAGCGCGCCGCGCTCCGGCACCTCGCGCTCGAGCCGCAGCGCATCGCGTCGTTGCGCGAGCGCCCGCGCCGCAGCGCGCTCGCACCGGAGCTCGAGCTGTTCGGCACGCTCGGCGGCGATCGCTCGTCGACCCACGACCGGGACGAGACCTTCACCTCGGGGCTCGACCGCATCTTCTTCGATCGCCGCCGCGACCGCGGCCGCGACTACGACGCCGGCGTGCGCGTGCGCTGGAACCTCGGCGGCGCGGTCTTTCACCCCGACGAAATCGACGCCTCGCGCGAAGCGCGCGAGTGGCTCGAGCTGCGCGACGAGGTCCTCGACGAGGTCAGCCAGCTCTACTTCGAGCGCCGCCGCGCGCTGCTCGACGGCGCGCGCGAAGCCGACCCACATGCCGCTGCGCGCCTCGCGCTGCGCGCCGCCGAGCTTGCCGCCGGCCTCGACGCCTGGACGGGCGGCTGGTGGAGCGCGCAGCTCGAGAGCTCCTCCCCCGAACGTCCCGCTTCGGAGATCACGCCATGAATCCTCTTCGCTTCGCGCTGGCTGCGGCCCTGGGAATGGGGGCGACGCACGCCGGCGCCGCTCCTTTGCTGTCGGAGGTGTTCTACGACGCCGTCGGCAGTGACGACGGGCTCAGCTTCATCGAGCTCTCGGGCGCGCCCGGTACGTCGCTTTCGGGCCTCACGATCGAGGCGATCAACGGCGCCGGTGGGGGCGTCACCCACACGCTCGCGCTCTCCGGCACGATCGGCGCGAGCGGACTGTTCGTGGTCGCCGACGGCGTCGCGGGCGGCGGCACGCAGGTGGCGAACGCCGACCTCGTGCTCGACTTCGACTTCCAGAACGGGCCCGACTCGGTGGTGCTGCGCGACGCCGGCGGTGCCCTCGACGCGGTGGGCTACGGGGCGTTCGGCGCGGGAGACACGTTTGCGGGAGAGGGCGCTGCCGCTCCCGACCCGGCCCCGGGGCTCGCGATCGCGCGTCGCTTCGCAGACCTCGACACGAACGACAACGCCGCGGACTGGGTCGCGGGAACACCGACGCCCGGGGCCGCGACGTTCCAAGCCGTGCCCGAACCCAGCCCCCTGCTGCTGTTCGCCCCCGCCCTCGCGTTCCTCGTGCGCCGGCGTCTCTCGGCACCCGCGACCGTGTAGTCGCGCGCCGGCGCATGCGCCCCGGCGCGTCTGCCCATCGGCGCGCGCCGGGGCTTCCGGCTCGGCGGCGTCTTCGCCCGCCTCACCGCACTGCGCCGTGTCGGCGAATCCGCCCGCCCCGCAGCGCGGGGCGGGGCGGGGTCGGGGCGGACGAGCGCCGCGAGCCGGCGGTCGGGCGGGTGTGAGACTAGTCCTCTAGCCCCTCGCCGGGATCGCCGATAGGCGCTGGTGGCCCGCTTTGCTTGAAAGGGGCCGGGGTGTCGCGCAGAATGCGCCGCGCCCTGTCGGATCCCTAACAAGCGTGAAGGAACCGGGCGCGAAGCGAAGATGCTGACCGGGTTCAACACCAACATCCGCCACCGCGGCGTCCTGTTTCACGTCCAAAGTGAAGACAGCGGGCGCGCGCATCCGCACATCATCACGCACCTGTATCACGGCGGGACGATCATCTTCTCCGAGAAGAGCAGCTACGCGAGCCGCGTCGAGGAGCCGAATCTCGAGGACGTGGTGCGCGAGCTGATGGAAGGCCAGCACAAGGCGGTGCTGAAGCGCCTGCGCGCCGGCGACTTCAACGACGCGATCCGCGAGCGGCTCGGCGACGTGCTGGCGCCCTCCGATGGCGACACGAAGGCGAAGACCAAGCCGACCGACACCTCGCCCCTCGGCGACGACGCGCCGAGCGAAAGCGCAGTGATCGCGCCCGATCCCGCGCCCGACGCGGCCTCGCGCTCTTTCGGCGAGGGCATCGTGTCCGAGCGACCGCTCGACGACGTGATCCTCGGCTACCTGATCGAGAACGCGCGCAAGCGCCGCGCGAAGTCGTGACGGCAAGCGGCGCTTCGCCGCGCGCAGCGAGGCCACGCGAGCCCTTGGCTCGCGTGAGCCGAGCGAAGCTCGAACAGGGGCCTCCGGGTGCGGTACGCCCGCGTGCCGCGAGTCCGGGCATTGCGTGCGTGACGGCAAGCGGCGCTTCGCCGCGCGCAGCGAGGCCACGCGAGCTCTTGGCTCGCGTGAGCCGAGCGAAGGGCGAACAGGCCCGGCCCTGCTGCGTTTCGCGCGGAGCGCGTCAGGATGTGCGCTCATGACCGAGAGTGCCGAAGGCGCGCTCCAGACCGGCAGCGGACTCGTCCGCCTGTTCCACGTCTCGAAGTCGTACCTCGCCGGCACCCATGCGCTGCGCGACGTGACCCTCGAGCTCGGCAAGGGCGAGTTCGTGTTCCTCACCGGTCCGAGCGGCGCCGGCAAGTCGACGCTCATGCGGCTGATGTTCGGCGCGGAGCAGCCGAGCGAGGGGCAGATCCTCGTGCTCGGCCGCAACGTCGCGCGGCTCGGGCCGGCGGGGCTGCCGGCGCTGCGGCGGCGCATCGGCGTCGTGTTCCAGGACTTCAAGCTGCTGACGCGCCGCACGGTCGAGGACAACGTGGGGGTCGCGCTCGACGTGGTGGGCGTGCCGCCCCGCGATCGCAAGGCGCGCGTGTTCGCGATGCTGAAGCGCGTCGGCCTGCACCACCGCCGCCACCACCACCCGCTCACGTTGTCCGGCGGCGAGCAGCAGCGCCTCGCCATCGCGCGCGCGCTCGTGAACGAGCCGGAGCTCCTGCTCGCGGACGAGCCCACCGGCAACCTCGACCCGCAGCTCACGCTCGAGATCATGGACCTGATCGCCGACGCCGCCGCGCGCGGAACCGCGGTGCTCGTCGCGACCCACGACCACGCGCTGGTCTCGCGCTATGCGAAGCGCCTGCTGCGCCTCGAGGGCGGCGCGATCGCGCACGACGGCGCGCCGCCGCGATGAGCGGGCTCGCGCAGCTGCGCTCGGCGCTCGCGAACACCGTGGCGGGGCTCCGCGGCAGCCCGGTCACGAGCGCGATCGCGGCGGCGACGATCGGCGTGTGCCTGCTGCTCGCCGGCGCGTTCGCGCTCGTGGTCGCGAACATGGAGGCGATCCTCGCGCGCTTTGGCGAGGAGCTGCACGTCGTCGCGTACCTCGAGCCCGGCCTCGCCCAGCAAAAGCTCGACGCCTTGATGGAGCGCGCGCTCGCGGAGCCCGGCGTCGAGACCGTCGAGTACGTGAGCGCCGAGGAGGCGGCTGAGCGCTTCCGGCGCACGCAGCCCGAGCGCGCGGTCCTGCTCGACGGCATCGAGGAAAACCCGCTGCCCGCGTCGGTCGAGCTGCGGCTCGCGCCGGATCGCCGCAGTGCGGCCGCGGTCCGAACGGTCACGGCGATGCTCGAGGCGCTGCCGGGCGTCGCGGAGATCGGCAGCGGCAACGAGTGGATCGAGGGCTACGCCCAGGCGGTCGCGCTGATCCGCAGCGTCGGCCTCGCGATCGGCGCGGTGCTCGCGCTCGCGACGCTGTTGATCGTCGCGAACACGATCCGGCTCTCGATCTACGCCCGCCGCGACGAGATCGACATTCTGCGTCTCGTCGGCGCCAGCCGGACGTACGTGGCGGCGCCCTTCCTGCTCGAGGGATTGATCGAGGGGCTGGCCGGCGGCGCGATGGGTCTCGTGTTGCTGTGGAGCGCGTGGCGTGGCCTCTCGCCCGTGCTGCGCGGCGGCCTCACGCTGCTGATCGGCGACACCACCCCGGAGTTCCTGTCGGCGAGCGGCTGCGCGTGGCTCGTCGGAGCCGGCGCGCTGCTCGGCCTCGCAGGCTCGGCGGCGGCGCTGCTGCAGAGCCGCGAGCGGCGCTGATGCGCTCCGCCGCCCGCGCCCTCGCGTTCGCGGCCGCGCTCGGCGCGGCGCTGGCGGCGTCGGCGCAGGAGTCGCCCGCCGACCTCGGGGCGTTGAAGCAGGCGATCGAGGAGCGCCGCGCGCGGGTCGCGGCCTACGAGCGCCAGGAGCAAGGCATCTTCGACGCCATCGACGCGGTGGACAACTCGGCGCGCGCGCTCACGCGCGAGGTGACGCGCGCGGAGAAATCGGCGCGCGACTCCGCCGTGCGGCTGAAGACGCTCGAGCGCGCGCGCAGCGCGCTCGAGGCCGAGGTCGCGCGCACTGCGCAACAGCTGCGCCGCCGCGCGGTGTCGCTGTACAAGGCGGGCGAGGCGGGTCCGCTCGCACTCGTGTTCTCGCCGGGCACGCTGCGCGATCGGCTGACGCGCATCCGCGTGCTCCAGCGCCTCTTCGACGAGGACGGGGCGCTGCTCGCGCGCGCGCGCAGCGAGCGCGCCGCGCTCGAGGAGGCGCGCGTCGCGGCCGCCGCGGCGGCGCAGGCCAGGGAC
>CAZCTH010000211.1:0-4256 GCA_964501435.1 uncultured Spirochaetales bacterium
GCGCGGATCGCGCCCGCCCTCGTCGCGGCGCTCGGGCCGGCGCTCGGGGCCGCGGTCCGGGCCGCGCTGGGGTCCGCGATCGGCGAAGCGCTCGGGTCCGCGGCGCGGCCCGCGCTCGCCACCGCGCGGCCCGAAGTCGCGTCCGCCGGGCCCGCGCGCGGGCCCGCGGTCGCGCGGATCGAACACGCGCGGCACGGGGATGTCCTGCTCGTCGGCGCGCGCGCCCTCTTCGTCGTGAGTCGCGGTGTGCGCGAGCTTGACGGCGGCGGCGGCCACGTCGAACGGGTCGAACTCGGAGGCGAGGTCTTCGACGAGCTTGCGGAACGAATCGAGCTCGCCCGCCTCGACGGCCTCGCGCAGCGCCGCGCGCGTCAGCTCGAGCCGGCGGTTGCGCAGGTCGTTCACCGTCGGCAGCGTGCCCACGGCGATCTTCTGCTTCGTCGCGAACTGGATGTTGCGCAGCAGCCGGTGCTCGCGCGGCTCGACGAACGTGATCGCGACGCCCTCGCGGCCCGCGCGTCCCGTGCGCCCGATGCGGTGCACGTAGGCCTCGGGCTCCGTCGGCACGTCGTAGTTGAAGACGTGCGTCACGTGCTCGATGTCGAGGCCGCGCGCCGCGACGTCGGTGGCGATCAGCAGGTCGGCCGCTCCGCCGCGGAAGCGCTTCATCACGCGGTCGCGCTGCTCCTGCGAGAAGCCCCCGTGGAGCGCTTCGGCGCGATAGCCGCGCGCGTTCATCGCCTCGGTCAGCTCGTCCACCTCGAGGCGCGTGCGGCAGAACACGATCGCGGAGGTGGGCGACTCCATGTCGAGCACGCGCCCGAGCGCGGCGTGCTTGTGCGGGCGCGCGACCACGAACGCGACCTGCCGCACCTTCGGCGCCTCGCCCGCCTGCGGACGCGCAGCGGCGATCGCGATGCGCACGGGGTCGCGCAGGTGCTTCTCCGCGATCGAAAGGATGCGCTTCGGCAGCGTCGCCGAGAACAGCGCCGTCTGGCGCTCCTTCGGCGTTCGCTTCAGGATCGCGTCGAGGTCCTCGGCGAAGCCCATGTCGAGCATCTCGTCGGCCTCGTCGAGCACGACCATCTGCACGCCGGTCAGGTCGAGCGTGCCGCGCTCGATGTGGTCGAGGGCGCGGCCCGGCGTCGCCACAACCACCTCGGCGCCGCGCTGCAGCGCGCGCAGCTGCTGCCCGATGTACTGGCCGCCGTAGATGGGCAGCACCGTCGCGTGCTTCGCGCGGCCGTAGCGGTGCAGCGCCTCGGCGACCTGCATCGCGAGCTCGCGCGTCGGCACCAGCACGAGGGCGCGCGGGCGGTTCGGCTCGGGGTCGCCGGTGACCACGCGCTGCACGATCGGCAGTGCGAACGCCGCCGTCTTGCCCGTCCCGGTGGCCGCCTGGCCGAGCAGATCCCGCCCCGCGAGCAACGGCGGGATCGACGCGCGCTGGATCGCGGTCGGCTCCTCGTAGCCGAGCGCGGCGACCGCGCCCGCGAGATCGGGCTCGACGCCGATGGCTGCGAAGCCGGGCGCCGGAGGGGTTTCGTCGTGGGCCATGGCCGCGCGAGGGTAGGGACTCGCGCGGGCCGGCGAAGCCCCCTCGTCGCGCAGCCCGCGCGGCACCATCGCGGACACGCTCAATTGGTTGCAGAATGAAACGATATGGCCTACGCCTCCGATCGCGCGCGCATTACCTCGACGCCCCCACGTCGCGCAGCGAGGCCCCATGACGTCCGCACCCACGGCCGCCAGCGCGCAGGCGGCGCGCACGCAGCAGCTCCTCTCCGCGCGCCCGTTTCCGCTGCTCCTGCGCCTCGCCGCGCCGAACAGCCTCGCGTTCTTCGTGCAGGCGTGCGTGAGCATGGCCGAGGTCTGGTACGTGGGCCGGCTCGGGCGAACGGCGCTCGCGGCGATGGCGCTCGCGTTCCCGTTCCTGATGCTCGCGCAGACGATGTCCGGCGGCGCGATGGGTGGCGCCGTCAGCAGCGCCATCGCGCGCGCGCTGGGCGCGGGTCGCGGCGAGCGCGCCGCGGCGCTCGTCTGGCACGCGCTCGCGATCGCGGTCGGGGGCGCGCTCGTCTTCGCTGGGCTGTTCGCGGCGTTCGGCCCCGCGCTGCTCGCGCGCCTCGGCGGCGACGGCGACGTGCTCGCGCAGGCGAGCGCCTACCTCGGCATCGTGTTCGCCGGCGGTGTCGCGCTGTGGTTGAACGCGATCCTCGGGGCGGTGTTCCGCGGCTCGGGCGACATGCGCTTCCCCGCGCTCGTGCTGCTCGCGAGTGCCGTCCTGCAAGTGCCGCTCTCGGGTGCGCTGATCCTCGGCTGGTGGGGCGCGCCCGCGCTCGGCGTCACCGGCGCCGCGCTCTCGGCGATCGCGATCGCGAGCCTCGCCTCGCTCGCGTCGCTCGTGCGCCTCGCGCGTGCGACCAGCGCGGTGCGCCTCCGGCTCTCGGCGCTGCGCTTCGAGGCCGAGGCGTTCCGCGAGATCTTGCGCGTCGGGCTCGGCTCCGCGCTCTCGCCGATCCTCACGGTGTTCACGATCGTCGCGGTGAACGGGCTCGTGGCGGGCTTCGGCTCCGCGTCGCTCGCGGGCTACGGCATCGGCTCGCGCCTCGAGTTCCTGTTGATCCCGCTCGTGTTCGGCATCGGCGCCGCACTCACCGCCATGGTCGGCACGAACCTCGGCGCCGGGAACTTCGTGCGCGCCCTGCGCATCGCGTGGATCGGCAGCGCGACCGCGGCCGCGCTCACCGGCACGATCGGCGGCGTGCTCGCGCTCTGGCCCGCGCTCTGGGTGGGCACGTTCACCGACGACCCGGAGGTGTTCGCGGCGGGCGCCGCCTACCTGCGGACGGTCGGCCCTTGTTACGTGTTCCAGGGGCTCGGCCTGTCGCTCTACTTCGCGTCGCAGGGCGCGCGCGCGATGTTCTGGCCGGTGTCGGCGACCGCGCTGCGCTTCGCGGTCGCCGTGGGCGGCTCGCTCGTCGCCGTGCGCGTGCTCGGCCACGGCGTCGGTGCCGTGTTCGCCTGCGTCGCGGGCGGCATGGCCGCGTACGGCGTCGCCACGGCGACTGCGATCGCCGCGGGGGCGTGGCGGCGCGCCTGAGCTCGCGCGGGGCGCGGCGCTTCCGCGCCCGCTCGGAACGGCGCATGCTTCCCCGCGTCCGTTTCGGCGCGCGAGGTGCCCATGCCGCGGTTGTCGCTGTTCCATCCGTCCGGAGACTTCGAGGAGCTCGCCGAGGCCGTCGCCTGCGCCGAGTCCGTGGGCTTCCACGGCTGCTTCTTCGGCGAGCACCACGGCGCGCCGGGCATCGACCGCCCGCAGCTGCTCGTGCTGCTCGCGGCCCTCGCCGCGCGCACGCGCACGATCCGCCTCGGCACCTCGATCCTGCTGAGCGCGCTCTACAACCCGGTGCAGCTCGCCGAGGCCGCCGCGATGGTGGACGCGATCTCTCGGGGTCGCCTCGTGCTCGGCCTCGGGCTCGGATACCAGCCGCAGGACTTCCGCCAGTTCGGCGTGCCGTTCGAAGAGCGCGTCTCGCGCTTCGAGGAAGGCATCGCCGTGCTGCGGCGCGCGTTCACCGAGGAGCGCTTCTCGTTCGCCGGCAAGCGCTACCGCTTCGACGACGTCGCGGTCACGCCGCGGCCCGTGCAGCGCCCGCATCCGCCGCTCTGGCTCGCGGCGTGGTCCATCGCCGGCGCGCAGCGCGCGGGCCGGCTCGGGGACGCCTACGTCACCGATCCGATCCAAACGCTCGCGACGCTGAAGCAGTTCGCGAGCGCGTACCGCGCGGCCGCCGCCGTCGCGGGGCGCCCCGCGGAAGTCGTGCTGATGCGCGAGCTGCTCGTCGCGCCCACGCGCGAAGAGGCGCTCGCCCTCTACCGCGACGGTCTGCTCGCGCAGTACCGCTACTACTTCCAGAACGCCGCGTTCCTGCCGCAGTACGAGCCCTGGATGCGCAGCGTGCGCGACGCGCGCGAGCTCACCTGGGAGATCGTCTCCGCGGACCGCGTGATCTGGGGCAGCCCGGAGGAGTGCGCGGAGCAGCTGCGCCAGGCGTGCGACGCCGTCGGTGCGGATCACGTGCAGGTGACGATCCCGCACCCGCGCGGGGGCTACGAGCGCGCGGCGCAGCTCGCGACGATCCGCCTGATCGGCGAGCGCCTGCTGCCGAGGCTCGGCTGAGCGATCAGCCCGTCAGTTGTGGATCGAAGATTGTTCCTGGCACGCCGCGTGCTCTCTGCCCACGCATGTCGCG
>CAZCTH010000212.1:0-4198 GCA_964501435.1 uncultured Spirochaetales bacterium
GGCCGGCGAGACGATGCCGCTGCGCGGCATGCGCAAGACGATCGCGACGCGCATGTTCCAGAGCCTGCAGTCCACCGCGCAGCTCACCATGAACATGGACGTGCGCATGGACGAGTGCGTGAAGCTGCGCGAGCAGCTGATCGCCGAATGGTCCGGCGAGGGCGTGAAGCCGAGCTACACGGATCTCGCCGTGCGTGCGGTGGCGAAGGCGCTCGCGCAGCACCCGCGCATGAACGCGGCGATGGGCGAGGGCGAGATCACGCTGCTGAAGGACGTGCACGTCGGCATCGCGGTGGCGCTCGACGAGGGCCTCGTCGTGCCGGTGATCCGCAACGCCGCGCAGCGCTCCGTGAAGGAGATCGCGCAGGAGTCCGCGCGGCTCGTGCGCGCCGCGCGCGACGGCCAGCTCAGCATGGACGACTACGCGGGCGGCACCTTCAGCGTCTCGACGCTCGGCATGTTCGGCGTGGATTCGTTCACGCCGATCCTGAACCCGCCGCAGTCGGGCATCCTCGGCGTGAACCGCATCCGCGACGACGTCGGCTGGGACGGCGACCGGCCGGTGAAGCGCAAGGCGATGACGCTGTCGCTCACCTGGGACCATCGCGTGCTCGACGGCGAGCCCGCGGCGCGCTTCCTCGCCAGCGTGCGCGACCTGCTCGAGGCGCCGTTCCGGCTGCTCGTGTGAGCGGGCGGCGACTCGCCGCACCGGGCGGCAGCCTCTCCCCAACAGCGCCTCGACGATGGCAGGAGCAGCGATGACGCAGCAGTACGACACGATCGTGGTGGGCGGCGGCCCGGGCGGCTACGTCGCGGCGATCCGCGCCGCGCAGCTCGGCCTGAGCGTCGCGCTCGTCGAGCGAGAGCACCTGGGCGGCATCTGCCTCAACTGGGGCTGCATCCCGACCAAGTCGCTGCTGCACACGGCCGACTTGCTGCGCGAGATGCGCCGCGCGGACGAGTACGGCCTCGTGACGGGCCCCGTGTCCTACGACGCGGCGAAGGTGGTGAAGCGCTCGCGCGCCGTGGCCGACCAGCTCTCGCGCGGCGTGAAGGCGCTGCTGCGCAAGAACAAGGTCACCGTGCTCGACGGCCACGCGACGCTCGCGGGCGCGGGGCGGCTCGTGGTGACGAAGGACGGCGCCGCGGCGCAGGAGCTGCGCAGCGACGCGATCGTGCTCGCGACGGGCGCGCGGGCGCGCGCGCTGCCGGGCGTCGAGGCCGACGGCGAGCTCGTCTGGACCTACCGCGAGGCCATGACGCCGCGCGAGATCCCGAAGCGCCTGCTCGTGATCGGCTCCGGCGCGATCGGCATCGAGTTCGCGAGCTTCTACCGCGCCCTCGGCAGCGACGTCACCGTGATCGAGGTGCTGCCGCGCATCCTGCCGGCCGAGGACGAGGAGATCTCCGCGTTCGCGCGCAAGGCCTTCGAGAAGGACGGCATCGCGATCCACACGAACGCGAAGCTGGAGCGCCTCGCGCGCGCGGGCGGCGCGCTCGAGGCGCGGATCGCGACGGAGCAGGGCGCGCTCGAGGCGAGCTTCGACCGCGCGATCCTGAGCGTCGGCGTGACCGGCAACGTCGAGACGCTCGGGCTCGAGACGACGCGGGCGCGCGCCGAGCGCGGCTTCGTGGTGACCGGCGCGCATTTCGAGACCGCGGAGCCCGGCCTCTACGCGATCGGCGACGTCGCCGGGCCGCCGTGCCTCGCGCACAAGGCGAGCCACGAGGGCGTGCTCGTGATGGAGCACGTCGCCGGCCACGAGACGCACGCGATCCGCCGCGAGCGCATCCCCGCGTGCACCTACGCGCACCCGCAGGTGGCGAGCGTGGGCCTCAGCGAGGCGAAGGCGGGCGAGGGCGGGCGCAAGCTGCGCGTCGGGCGCTTCCCGCTCGTGGGCAACGGCAAGGCGATCGCGATCGGCGACGCGAACGGCTTCGTGAAGACGATCTTCGACGCGGCCAGCGGCGAGCTCCTGGGCGCCCACCTCGTCGGCCCCGGCGTGACGGAGCTGGTGCAGGGCTTCACGATCGCGATGGGCCTCGAGACCACCGAGCGCGAGCTGATCGAGACGATCTTCCCGCACCCGACCCTCTCGGAGTCGATTCACGAGTCCGTGCTCGCGAGCCTCGGCCGCGCGCTGCACGTCTAGCGCCGAAACGGCGAAACTTCCCGAATCGGGGTCTGACCCCGATTCGGGAAACGCGGCTCACTGCAGGCCCTGGAACTCCGGCGTCGCCTCGTGGCCGAGCAGGATCTTGCCGAGCTCGCCGTAGAGCGGGTGTGCGACCCAGCGGTGTGTCGCGGTGCCGTGGGCGTCGCGCAGCTTGCGCTCGAGGGGGCTGTTCATGCGCATCGCGCTCGTGCCGCAGGTGTTGTGCACGAGGTCGACCACGTGCATGGTCGCGTTCGCCGCGTGCGTGCAGGCGAGCCGCGCGTTCTGCGTCTTCTCGGGCGACGGGATCTCGCGCCCACGGTGCAGCTCCTCCTCCACCTCGTGCAGCGCTTCCATCAGGTACGCGCGCGCGGAGCGGAACTGCGCCTCGGCCTCGCCGGCGCGTTGCTGCGCGACGGGGCGGTCGCGCAGCGCGGCGTTCGACAGCCACGGCACCTTCGACTGCGCGAGGCCGTAGAACTCGTCGAGCGCGCCGCGTGCGATGCCGATGCCGATGGCGGCCTTGTTGTAGGCGAGGCGCAGCGCGACGGGCACGCGGAACGCGGGGTTCGGGTACTGCGCGGGCAGGGTGAAGAGCTGCACGTTCGCCCACTTCGCGGGCACGATCGCGCCGTTCGCGCGCACGTCGTGGCTGCCCGAGCCGCGCAGGCCGGCGACGTCCCAGGTGTCGAGGATCTCCCACTGCGAGCGGTGCAGGAACCAGGTGCGGATCTGCGGCATGCCCTTCGCGTCCGTCACCATCTGATCGTTCTCGAACACGGGCGCCATCATCAGGCACCAGGTCGCGTTGTGGCAGCCGCTGATGAACGTGCTCTGGCCCCACACCTTGAAGCTGCCGTCGGCCTGCTTCACGGCGCGCGAGGGCTGGGTGCCGGGGCCGCCGCCGCCGCACATCACCACGCGCGGGTCGTCGAGGTAGACCTCCTTCGCGAGGCCCTTGTCCATGCCGCCGGCGACCATCGCGTTGATCTCGGAGCCGAGCATCACGTTCCAGCCGACCGACGCGTCGGTGCGCGCGATCGCGGCGAGGATGTCCACCGTCTCGGTGATGGAGGCGTCGTCGCCGCCGAGCTCGCGCGGGATCGCGATGCGGAAGATGCCGGCGTCGATCAGCGCGTCGACGGTGTCCTGGGGCAGGCGGCGCATCTGCTGCGCGCGGTCGCCGCCGTCGCGGATCACCTCCGTGAGGCGCGCGATGCGCTCGAGCGGGGTGCCGGTGACGGCAGGGGCCTTGGTCTTCTTCGGGAAGTCGAGATCGGCCATCGGATTCTCCTTCGTGCGCGCGTGCGGCGCGGCGGCTCGCTACTGCGCGAGGCGGTGATAGGCGGGAAGGTCAGCGCGGGTGATGCGCACGGCGGTCGCGAGCGCGTCCTCGCCGAAGTAGATGTCCTCGCCGACGAGCTTGCCGGCGGCGTCGCCCGGCCACACGGTGACGAGCTGCGCGCAGGTCAGGAACAGCTCGTCCGGCTGCACTGGCGCACTGCCCACTTCCTTGCGGCCCGCGGCGAGCAGCGCGGCGCCGGTCTGCACCTGTTTCACCTGGCCTTCCGTGACGACGTTGCCGCGGTCGGCCACGATCTTGCGCACCACGACCTCGAACTGGTTTCCGCCGGCGGCGATCATGCTCGTGTAGAAGCCGGCGACCGCGGCGCGACCCTCGAGCTTGAACGAGCCCGCCGGGTTCCAGAAGTGATAGACGGGCTCGGCGGTGAGCGTCGCCATCAGCGGCTCGAGCTCGCCGCGGATCTCGTGCTCCATGTGATCGCGCACCGCCGTGAGCAGCGTGCGCACGCGCGGGTCGCTCTCGGCTTTGGCGCGGGCTTCGAGCGGAAGCCAGCTCGCGTGCGGCTCGATCTTCGGCATCGGGGGCTCCTGCGGCGGCGGCGAGGCGACGGCACGGCGGAGTGTGCGGTGCGCGCGCGGTTCGGGCTAGCCCGCGCCGCTTGTTTCGCGCAGATGCGCCGCCGCGCCCACGCCGGTACCCAGCGTCAGATACACAAAACGCATCGGCGGGTCGGCGA
>CAZCTH010000213.1:0-4133 GCA_964501435.1 uncultured Spirochaetales bacterium
ACTTCGTCGACGCCGCGCTCGCCGCGGAGCCCGCGAGCCGCGACGCGCTCGCCGCGAAGCGCGCGGCCCTCGCGGCGCTGCTCGCGCGCGACGGCGCGAACTTCCAGCTCGGCGGCTGGCTGCGCAGCGAAATCGCGAAGACGGACGCTGCGCTGATCGCGCCCGCCCCGTGAGCCCAAGAATTCCGAATCGGGGTCTGACCCCGATTCGGAATTCGCGCTCGAAGCCGAGCGGCCGAGCGGTTAGCTTCGACGCCCCCGCCGCACCCCGCTCCCTTCTCTCGGAGACCGCACTTGCTCGCCGTCGACGAACTGCTCTCGGGCATGAACCCCGAGCAGCGCGAGGCCGTGCTCGCGACCGAAGGCCCCGTGCTCGTGCTCGCGGGCGCGGGCTCCGGCAAGACGCGCGTGCTGACGCACCGCATCGCGTACCTGATCGGCTCGTGCGGCATCGCGCCCGAGGCGATCCTCGCCGTCACGTTCACCAACAAGGCCGCCGGCGAGATGCGCGAGCGCGTCGCGAAGCTGCTCGGGCCCGACGGTGCCAGCGTGTGGCTCGCCACGTTCCACTCGACCTGCGTGCGCATCCTGCGCAGCGAAATCGGGCATCTCGGCCGTTCGCGCGGCTTCGTCGTGTACGACGAGTCGGACGCGCTCTCGCTCGTGCAGGAGTCGATGCGCCGCCACGGCCTCGACCCGAAGGGCCCCGACGCGCGCCGTCTGCGCTGGCGCATCGACCAGTGGAAGAACGCGGGCGACCTGCCCGCGGCGGCCGCCGAGAAGGCGCGCGACATCGAGGCGCGCCAGGCCGCGGAGATCTACGCGACCTACCAGCGCCTGCTCACCGAGGCGAACGCGCTCGACTTCGGCGACCTCTTGCTGCTCACGGTCGACCTCTTCGACCGCTTCCCGGAGGTGCTGCGCCACTACCAGGAGCGCTGGCAGTACCTGCTGATCGACGAGTACCAGGACACGAACCGGGTGCAGTACCGGCTCGTGAAGCAGCTCTCGGCGCTGCACGGGAACGTGTGCGTCGTCGGCGACCCTAATCAGTCGATCTACGGGTGGCGCGGCGCCGACGTCAACAACATCCTCGATTTCGAGCGCGACTATCCGAACGCGCAGGTCGTGAAGCTGACGCGCAACTACCGCTCGACGCAGGAGATCCTCTCCGGCGCCGGCGCGGTGGTCGAGAAGAACCGCGGCCCCGCGATGCAGCTCAGCGCGGAGCGCGGCGGCGCGGGCGAGCGCATCGTGCTCTACGAGGCGCGCGACGAGCGCGACGAGGCGCAGCACATCGTGCGGCGCATGCTGGAAGAGGTGCGCGACGGCGCCCGCAAGTACGGCGACTGCGCCGTGTTCTACCGCACCAACGCGCAGTCGCGGCCGATCGAGGAAGAGTTGCTGAAGTACGACGTGCCCTACGTCGTCGTCGGCGGCGTGCGCTTCTACGACCGCGCCGAAGTGAAGGACGTGCTCTGCTACCTGCGCGCCGTCGTGAATCCCGCCGACGCCGCGGCGCTCGCGCGCATCGCGAACCGCCCGGCGCGCGGCATCGGCGACACCACGCTCGAGCGCGCGCAGGAGATCGCGCGCACGCGCGGCGTGTCGTTCGAGGACGGGCTGCGCGCGTTTGCGGCGAGCGAGCAGGCGGGCCGCGCGCGCCCGAAGCTGATCGCGTTCCTCGAGCTGATGGACGCGCTGCGCCGCGATCTCGTGGGCCTCGCGCCCGCCGACGCGATCGCCGAGACGCTGAAGCGCAGCGGCTACCTGCTCGCCCTCGAGCGCGAGAACACGCCCGAGGCGGAGTCGCGGCTCGAGAACCTGCGCGAGCTCGTGGCCAGCGCCGAGGACTTCTCCGCCGACAGCGCCGAGGTGGTCGACGCCGAGCGCACCCCGCTCGAGCGCTTCCTCGACCAAGTCGCGCTCGTTTCGGACCTCGACAGCGCCGAGATGCGCAACGACCGCGTCTCCCTGATGACCGTGCACTCCGCGAAGGGGCTCGAGTTTCCGGTCGTGTTCGTGGCCGGCCTCGAGGAGGGCGTGTTCCCGCACCAGGCAGCGGCGCGCGACGGGCGCGACGTCGAGGAGGAGCGCCGGCTCTGCTACGTCGCGATGACGCGCGCGATGGAGAAGCTGACGCTCAGCTACGCGCGCGAGCGCCGCCGCTACGGCCAGCACACCTTCGGCTCGCCCTCGCGCTTCCTGCGCGAGATCCCGCAGAAGCTGCTCGACTTCCGCGGCGGCGCGGCCTTCGAGCGTCCCTCCGCCCACGCGTCCTCTGCGCCGCAGCGCGCGCGGGGGAACGAGGGGCGCCACTACGACTACTCCTACGACCAAGGCGGCGGCGGCGACGACACCGCGAGCGACGCGGGCGTGCGCAAGGGCACGCGGCTCAAGCACCCGATCTTCGGCTCCGGCGTCGTGCTCGAGGTGATCGGCCGCGGACCGGGCCAGAAGCTGCGCATCCAGTTCGACCGCGCCGGCGTGAAGACCGTGCTCGTCCGCTACGCGAACCTCGAGCTCGGGTGAGCTTCCCGAATCGGGGTCTGACCCCGATTCGGGAAGTTTCGTCTGTGCTCGCGCGGGGGCGTCGGCCTGCCGATGAGCCCCCGATGCTCGACGATCTCCGGCACGGCGCTGCCCTGGCGGCCCTGATGCGCGCGGAAGCGCGCGCGGCGCTGCTGCGCTCGGGCCTGCGCTCCGGCCTCTTCGCCGCGCTGCGCGAGTGGACGACCGCGGACTCGCTCGCGGCCGCGCAGTCGCTCGACAAGCGCCTGTGTCACGCGTGGCTCACTGCCCTCGAGGCCCACGGCCTGACCGAGCGCGACGGCGAGCGCCTGCGCGTCGCCGGCCTCGCGCGCTGGATGCTCGAAGGCCCGGACGCGGATGCCGCCGCCGCCGCCCTCGACCAGAGCGCGTACGCCCATGCGCCGGTTCTTTCGCACCTGCCGGAGTTGATGCAGAGCGCGCGCCGTCCGGTCTGGGGCTCGCGCGAGGAGTCGCTGCGTACGGCGCGCCTCGCGCGGCTCGGGGAGCGCCGCGCGCTCGCGGCGCTGCACCGCATTCCGGGCGTGCGGAGGGCGCGGCGCATCCTCGACGTCGGTTGCGGAGAAGGGCACGCGCTCGCGCGCCTGCTCGCGCGCTACCGCGACGCGCTCGGTACCGGCGTCGAGCGCGACGCGAGCGTCGCCGAACGCGCGCGCGGCACGCTCGAAGCGGCGCACGTGCAGCGGCGCGGCGAGATCCGCGCCGGGGACTTCTTCGCCACGGAGCTGCCGTACGGCTTCGGACTCGCGCTGCTGCGCAACGACCTCCACACCTTCGAAGAGGCGCGTTGGCCCGCCCTGTTCGCGCGCATCGCGGAGCATCTCGCGCCGGGCGGACTCGTCGCGATCCAGACGCCCGTTCTACCGGACGGCGTGCTCGCGCGGCTCAGCGGCCGGCGCGCTTCGCTCGCCACCTTCGACCTGTTCTTGCGCGCCCACGCCAACCTCTCCGGCCTGCCCGACCTCGCGGTGCTCGCGTCTGCGCTGCGCGGCGCCGGCTTTGCTCGGATCGGCACCCACCCGATCGCGCCCGGTGGCGGGGACTTGTTCGTCTGGGCGGCGCTACCCGAAGCCTGACCGCACAGCGGCTCCCCGAGCGCGGCGGCGAACGGGGGCGGTTGCCCCAATCGGGCCAGCCGGCGAGGCGGCCCGCCGCGGCTCGCGGCCGGGGCGCGCGCATGCGAGCGTCCGGCGGGGCACGCCGCGTGCACTCCCGCCGGGCCATGTCGCGCCTGCGTCACGCTGCCGCCCTCCTCGCGCTCGGAGCGGAGTCGGCACTGCTCGCCCACGTCGCGGGCCTCGGCTCCGTGCGCGGTGCCGCACTCGTCGCGCTCGCGCTCGGCCTCGGCTCGCTCGCTCGCGCGTGGCCGGGCGCGCTCGAGGCGCTGGCTTACGGCGGGCTCGGCATGACGCTCGGCTGGTGGGCCGACCTCGGCTTCTCCGCGCTCGCGCCCGCCGCGCGCGCCGGGTTGCCGCCCGAGGCGTGGTGCGGCTCGGCGAGCGCGCTCGCCGGCGTGCACCTCGCGTCGTGGATGAACGTGGGCATGCTGGCCGGCGCGGCGCTCGCCGCGCGCATCGCGCGCTG
>CAZCTH010000214.1:0-4111 GCA_964501435.1 uncultured Spirochaetales bacterium
GCACCCACGCAGCGCGACGCCGAGCCGCCGCGCGTTCGCGCCTGAGCGCGGGACACCCACAGAGCGGGGCCGATAGCGAGCCATTCGCCGCCGCCGGCCCCGCCCGCCGCCGCGCCGCTGCCACGTGCAGGCGACGCGCGGCCCCGCTGCCCCGTCCGGGCCGGGGAGTCCTCGACCCCGGCCCTCCGAAGCCCAGCCTCAGCTCCGCACCCGCTCCACCGAGTGCACGCCCTTCACTTTGGCCAGCTCCTTCATCAGCCCGTTCAGCACCGCGGCGTCCGTCACCCACAGGTCGAACGCGTGGGTCGCAGTCCGGTCCTCGTGCGTCGTCACGCGCGCCCCGCCGATGTTCACGGATGCGGTCGAGATGATCTTCGTGAGCTTCGCCAGCACGCCCGGCTCGTCGCGCGTCGTCACCTTCACGCTCACCTGGCGCGGCACGCCCGCGTCCATGTCCCACTCGACGTCGATCTTGCGGCTCGGGTCGAGCGCGAAGATCGAGCGGCAGTCGCGGGTGTGCACGGTGACGCCGCGGCCGATCGTGACGAAGCCGGTGATCTCGTCGCCCGGGATCGGGGAGCAGCACTGGCCCATGCGCACCAGCACGTCGTTGTGCCCGTTCACGCGGATGCCGGTGCCGCTCGGCTTCTCGCGCCGGCCGAACATCGAGCGCAGGCCGCGCACGGCGGACTCGGCGGGCGGCTCCGCCGGCGCCTCGTCCTCGCGCCAGTCGGGGCGCAGGTGCTTCACGACGTCGGCGGCTTCGACGCGCCCATAATGGATCGCGGCGAACAAGTCCTCGACGACGCCCTTCGCGTGCTTCGCCGCCAGCTCGTCCAGCTTGCCGTCGTCGAGCGCGCGGGCGAGGGAGAGGCCGGCGCGGCGCAGGGCCTTGTCGAGCACGGTGCGCCCGATCTCGCGGGCGCGCGCGTTCTCTTCCTCGCGCACGGCGTGGCGGATGCGGCTGCGCGCCTTGCCCGAGATCGCGAAGTCGAGCCAGTCCTTCTTCGGGTGTTGCTGCGCGCTGGTCAGGATCTCGACGGTGTCGCCGCTCGCGAGCGGATGGTGGAGCGGGCGCTGCATGCCGTTCACGCGCGCCCCGGTGCAGCGGTCGCCGATCTGGCTGTGGATCGCGTAGGCGAAGTCGAGCGCGGTCGCGCCGGTGGGCAGGTTGAAGACGTCGCCCTTCGGCGTGAACACGAACACCTCGTCCGCGAACAGGTCGACCTTCACGACGTCGAGGAACTCGTTCGGGTCCGCGAGCTCCGTCTGGCGCTCGAGCAGCTGCCGCAGCCACGCGAACTTCTGGTCGTCGCGCGCGTCGCCGGCGTGGCCCTTGTACCGCCAGTGCGCCGCAATGCCCATTTCCGCGAGCTCGTGCATCTTGCGCGTGCGGATCTGGATTTCCATCCGCTCGCCGTAGGGGCCGATCACCGTCGTGTGCAGCGACTGGTATCCGTTCGCCTTCGGCAGCGCGACGTAGTCCTTGAAGCGGCCAGGGACAGGGGGCCAGGTCGCGTGCACGAGGCCGAGCGCGTGGTAGACGGCCGCGTGGTCGGCCTCGAGGATGATCCGGAACGCGACGAGGTCGTAGATCTTCTCGAGCGAGACGCCCTGCTTCTGCATTTTCGCGTGGATCGAGGAGAGGTCCTTCACGCGCCCGGCGACGTCGCCCGCGAGGCCCGCGGCGTCGAGCTTCGCCTGGAGCGCGGCGCGCACCTCCTCGACGTAGCCCTCGCGCTCGACCTTGCGCACGGTGACGACGCGCTCGAGGTCGGCCGCGGCATCGGGGTGCAGCGTGCGAAAGGCGTGCTCCTCGAGCTCGCGCTTCATCCAGTAGATGCCGAGCCGATGCGCCAGCGGCACGTAGATGTCGAGCGTTTCCTGCGCGATGCGCCGGCCCTTGTCCTCGGAGAGGAAGCCGATCGTGCGCATGTTGTGCAGGCGGTCGACCAGCTTGATCAGCAGGATGCGGATGTCCTTCGACATCGCGACGAGCATCTTGCGGAAGTTCTCGGCCTGCCGTTCGCGCGCCGACGTGAACTCGACCTTCGCGATCTTGGTGAGGCCCTCGACGAGGAACGAGACCTCCGAGCCGAACAGCTGCTCGATCTCCTCTTGCGTCGCGAGCGTGTCCTCGACCGTGTCGTGGAGGAGCCCCGCCGCGATCGTCACGGCGTCGAGGCGCATGTCGACGAGAATGCCCGCGATCTCGAGGGGATGGATCAGGTAGGGCTCGCCCGAGTGGCGCTTCTGGTCCTTGTGCACCTTCGCGGTGAACACGTAGGCGCGCTGCAGCAGCTCGAGATCGCTGTCCGGCGCGTACTCGAGCACGCGGTCCGCGATGTCGTTGAAGCGCAGCACGCGGGTGGGCGACCTCCTCGGGAGGGCGAACGTAGCGGGGGCGGGTGTCGTTCTCTCTTCGGCTTCGCTGCGGGGCCCACTGAACGCGGGCGCCGCGGATTGCGGGGGGCCGGGGGCGGCGGCGCGCGATGGCTCGCTCGGCCCGGGGCGGCAGACCCGGCTTTGCCGGTGGGCCACGACGCAGCGTGCCCCAAACCCGCATTCTCGCGGGGCCTCGGCTGCGCTCTACTCGCGGGCCGCCGCCCCCGGCCCCCCGCAATCCGCTCCTCGGCGAGGAGGTGTCCACGGCTTTGGACGAGGAACGGCGCGCTCGCGGCTTCGAGCCGCGGGCGCGCCGCTGCCCCGGGGCCGTGTCCAGTCGCGAGCGCGGAAGTGCGCGAGGCGATTCCGACGGCCGGCCCGCGAGGCTTCGTTCGCAGAACCCGTCAGCGCGGCTGGATCGGGAGGGTCGCGGAAAGGCTTGCGACGACCTGGGCGCGGTCCCATTGGGCGTGGGCGGGGGCGGTGTTGCCGGTGCGCTCGGCGGCGATGATGGCGAGCAGGGCTTGCGTGGCGCGCTCGACGTCGTCGTTCACGACGGCGTAGTCGAAGGCGTGCACGGCGCGCAGCTCGGTGTCCACCGCCGCGAGGCGCCGCTCGATCGCTTCGGGGGCGTCGGTGCCGCGGCCCACGAGCCGGCGCTCGAGCTCGGCGCGCGAGGGCGGGAGCAGGAACACGAAGCGCGCGTCGCGCCGGCGCTCGCGCAGCTGCAGCGCTCCCTGCACGTCCACTTCCAGCAACAAGTCCTGCCCCGCTGCGAGCGGCGCGTCGAGCGACTTCCAGCTCGTGCCGTAGAGGTTCCCGGCGTACTCGGCGTGCTCGACGAATGCGCCCTGCGCCAGCAGCTGCTGGAACGCGTCGCGCGAGACGAAGTGGTAGTCGCGGCCGTCTTCCTCGCCCTTCCGCATCGCGCGCGTGGTGTGCGAGATCGAGAACACGATGCCGGCGTCGCGCGCCACGACGCGGCGACAGACGGTCGTCTTGCCCGTGCCCGACGGCGCCGACACCACGAAGGGGATTCCGGTGCGCGCTCCGCTCACGCGATCGCTTCCTCGCCCATCTCGATGCGCGCCGACACCGTCTCGGGGTTCACCGCGGACAACACCACGTGGCCGGTGTCCATCACCAGGATCGAGCGCGTGCGTCGGCCCTGGGTCGCGTCGATCAGCAGGTTGCGCTTCTCGGCCTCGGCGCGCAGCCGCCGACTCGCCGACGACTGGGCACCCACCACCGCCACCACGCGCGCGCGCGTCACGGCGTTGCCGTAGCCGACGTTCAGGAGCTTCGGCTCGCGTGCGTCCGTCACTGCGCGGTCTCCGCTTCGCCTCGGGGTTGGACTCGCAGCGTCACGCGTCACTCGACGTTCTGCACCTGCTCGCGGATCCGGTCGACTTCGGTCTTGAGATCGACGACCCGGTGCGCGAGCGGCGCGTCGCCGGCTTTGGCGCCGAGGGTGTTCGCCTCGCGCGCGAGCTCCTGGGTCAGGAAGTCGAGGCGTCGGCCGACGGGCTCGGCGCTCGCGAACGCGGCCACGAACTGCTCGACGTGGCTCGCGAGGCGCGCGAGCTCTTCCGCGACGTCGAGCTTTTCGGCCGCGAGCGCGACCTCGTGATAGAGCCGCGCCTCGTCGAGCAGGCCCGTCTCGGCGCGCAGCTGCTCGGCGCGCGCGCGCATGCGCTCGCGCACGGCGCGCTGCACCTCGCCCGCG
>CAZCTH010000215.1:0-3999 GCA_964501435.1 uncultured Spirochaetales bacterium
CGCGGCGCTGCCCGCACGAGCGCACCCCTCGCAGCGCGGCGCTGCCCGCACGAGCGCCCTCTCTACCGCCGCCCGCGCGCCTTCACACTCGCCACGTGCCCGCGCGTCGCCACCCGCACCGGCTCCCGCCGCGCGCGCTTCCTTGCCCCCACGCTCCGCTCGAGCGCGTGCTCCAGCACCTCGTCCATGTGCGCCACGCCGATGAACTTCATCTTCTTCGCGAGCTCCTTCGGAACTTCGCGCAGGTCGTCGAGGTTCTTCTCCGGCAACACCATCGTGTGGATGCCCGCGCGCAGCGCCGCGAGCGCCTTCTCGCGAACCCCGCCCACCGGCAGCACGCGGCCGCGCAGCGTCACTTCGCCGGTCATGGCCACGCTCGTCTTCACGGGGATGCCCGTCGCGATCGACGCGAGCGCCGTCGCCATCGTCACGCCCGCGGACGGCCCGTCCTTCGGAATCGCGCCGGCGGGCACGTGCACGTGCAGCTCACGGCGCGAGAAGAAGTCCTCGTCCACGCCGAAATCGTCGAGCCGCCAGCGCACCCAGGTGAGTGCCGTCTGCGCGGACTCCTTCATCACGTCGCCGAGCTGGCCGGTCAGCACGAGGCCGCGGCCCCGCGTGACGGCTGCCTCGATGCGCAGCACGTCGCCGCCGGCCTCCGTCCAGGCGAGCCCGGTCGCGACGCCGACCTCCGGCACCTCGCCCGCGAGCGTCTGCTCGTGGCGCGCGGGGCCGAGGAACTTCGAGAGCGTCTTCGGCTCGACGCGCACCACGCGCGTGTCGCCTTCGGCGGCGCGCCGCGCGGCCTTGCGACACACCGCGGCGATCTTGCGCTCGAGCTCGCGCACGCCCGCTTCGAAGGTGTAGTCCGTGACGATCGTGCGCATCGCCGCCTCGCTCCAGCGGATGCGGCCCTCGGGCAGGCCCGCCTCCTCGGTCTGGCGCGGGATCAGGTACGAGCGCGTGATGTCGAGCTTCTCTTCCGGCGTGTAGCCGGGCACGCGCACGACTTCCATGCGGTCGCGCAGCGGCGGCGGCACGCGCTCGAGCACGTTCGCGGTCGCGATGAAGAACACCGACGAGAGGTCGAACGGGACGTTGAGGTAGTGATCGCTGAACTTCGCGTTCTGCTCCGGGTCGAGCACCTCGAGCAGCGCCGACGACGGGTCGCCGCGGAAGTCCGCACCGAGCTTGTCGAGCTCGTCGAGCACGAACACCGGGTTGCGCGTCTTCGCCTGCTTCAGGCCCTGCAGCACGCGACCGGGCAGAGCGCCGACGTAGGTGCGGCGATGGCCGCGGATCTCGGCCTCGTCGCGCACGCCGCCGAGCGAGATGCGCACGAACTCGCGCCCCATCGCGCGCGCGATCGAGCGACCGAGCGAGGTCTTGCCGACGCCGGGCGGGCCGGAGAGGCAGAGGATCGGCCCGCGCGAGTCCTGGCGCAGCTTGCGCACGCCGAGGAACTCGAGGATGCGCTCCTTGATGCCTTCGAGGTGTGCGTGGTCGGTGTCGAGGATCTGCTTCGCGCGTTTCAGGTCGAGGCGATCTGGCGACACCTTCGACCACGGCAGCTCGCACATCCACTCGAGGTAGCTGCGCACCACCTGGGCCTCGGGGCTGTCGGGATGCATGCGCTCGAGGCGCCGGAGCTGCTTCATCGCCTCTTCGTGGGCTTCGGGCGTGAGGCCCGCCTCGTCGAGCTTCTGGCGCACCTCCGCCGTCTCTTCCTGGCGCTGGTCCGTCTCGCCGAGCTCGGCCTGGATCGCGCGCAGCTGCTCGCGGAGGTAGTGCTCGCGCTGCCCGCGCGACATCTCCTCTTTGGCCTGCGACTGGATCTCCGCCTGCATCGAGGTCACTTCGAGCTCGCGCCGCAGCAAGGCGTCCACGCGGCGCAGGCGCGCGAGCGGATCGATCGCTTCGAGCACCTCCTGGGCTTCCGAGAGGCGCAGGCGAAGGTTCGAGGCGATCAGGTCCGCGAGCCGGCCCGCCTCGTGGATGTTGGCGGTGATCGAGAGGATCTCGGGGGGAAGGTTCTTCAGCGGCAGCAGCTCTTCCACGCGCCCGCGCACGGTGCGCGCGAGCGCCTCGGTCTCGGCGCTCCACGCCTCTTCGTCCTCGGGCAGCGCGGCGACCTGCGCCCACTGCGCCGGCTCGTTCTCGACGAACGACTCGATGCGCGCCTTCGCGACGCCCTGCACGAGGACCTTCACGCGGCCGTCCGCCATGCGCAGGATGCGCATCACCATCGCCACGGTGCCGACGCGGTAGAGATCGTCGGCGCCCGGATTCTCGAGCTCGGCGTTGCGCTGCGCGACGAGCAGGATCAGGCGGTCGCCCGCGAGCGCGTCCTCGATCGCGGCGACGCTCTTCTCCCGCGTCACGAAGAGCGGCATCACCATGTACGGGAACACCACCGACTCGCGCAGGGGCAGAATCGGCAGCTCGTTGGGAAGCTCGAAGTCCGCAGCGCGCCGGGTGGTCATCAGGGGAAGTTTCGACGCTGCGAAAAGCCGACTTGAGACGGAAGAGCGCCGCGCGCCGGCGAAACGCGACGTGGTCAGCGCGAAGCGTCCTTCGCCGGTGCCGCGACCGGTGCAGGCGGTGCGCCGCGCGCGCGCAGGAAGGGCGCACCGCCGGCTTCGTCGACGGACATGAAGGCGCCGCGCTCGACGCCCACGAGGTGCGGGCGCTTGGTGACGCGCCCCGTGCGGTCGATCGCGATCACGCCCGATGCGCCCGCGTGGAGCGATCCCGCACGGAGCCGCGTCACGACTTCGCCGCGGTCGTCGGCGCCCGCCAGCAACTCGCGCGCGAGCAGCTGCAGCGCATCGTACGCCTGCGCAGCGAGGTACGTGGGCGTACGCGCGAACGCGCGCTGATACGCGGCCTGGAACGCCATCAGTTGCGGCTGCGTGCTGCCGGCGACGAAGCCGCTCGGGAAGACGGCGCCGTCGACGTGCTGGCCCGCGAGCGAGAGCAGGCTGCGCTCGTGCCAGCCGCTCGTGCCGAGCAGCCGCACGCCGAGCACGTTCTGGAACGCGAGGTGGGGCGCGATCAAGCCGACGTTGCCGGCGGAGTCGGGGATGAAGAGCGCCTCGAAGTCGACGTAGGGCGGGAGCGGCGAGCCGTCGGGCGCGGTGAGCGCGTCGGCCGCGAGGCGCAGCTCGGCGGCGGCGGCGGGCGTCATGCGCTTCGCGCGCTTGCGCATCGCGTCGCGCTCGCGCACGGCCGCGACGGCGCCGGCCGGCAGGAAGTCGTACCCGACGAGGCGCCGAATCGTGGTGGAGAAGTCCTGCGTGGCGGGCGCGTAGCGGACGACGGAGACGACTTCGCCGCCGCGTGCGACGACGGCGTCCCAGAACGCGGCGCGCACCGCGAGGCCATACGCGTCGTCGGGGTAGAGCAGCGCGAAACGGCGCAGGCCGAGCGTCGCGGTCGCGTACTCCGCGACCAGCTCCGCCTCCACGCGGGGCGCGAGCGCGAGCGGGAACACGTAGGCGCGCCCAGCGGCGATCTCCTCGCGGCGCGAGAGCGTCATCAGCGGCAGCTCGTTCTCTTCCGCCACCGCGGCGGCCGCCTCGGACTCGTCACCGCTGAGCGGCCCGACCACGCCGAGCACGTCGGGATCCGCCGCGAACGCCTCGAGCGCCTCGCGCGCGCCCTCCGCGGTGCCGCGCGTGTCGCGCACCTCGATCCGCAGGCCCGGCGCGGCGGCGCCCGGAGCGCGGAAGAAGCCCGCCGCGATCAGCGCGCCCTGCAGCGACTCCTCGCCGTACGGTGCGAGCGGGCCGGTGAGTGGGAGGGCGACGCCGAGCACGCCCTGCGCGCGCGCGGCGTCGAGATCGGCGTCGGGAGCGGCCGCCATCCCCAATAACTCCTGCGCTCCGCGGTCGCCGCTGAGCTTGCGGACGAGCTGGGCGAGCGCCGCCGCGTCGCCGCCGGCGAGGGGCGCGCGGCGCGCCTCCTCGAGCGCGGCCTCGGCGCCCTCGCGGTCGCCGC
>CAZCTH010000216.1:0-3952 GCA_964501435.1 uncultured Spirochaetales bacterium
GCGGCGCCGATCCTGCGCGCCGGCGCGGTCGCGTTCGCGCTCGCCGGGCTCGCGGGGCTCGCCCTGCTCTACGCCGTCCCGATGCGCGTCGTGCCGGCGCGCGCGCAGGGGCCGCTGACGCGCGTGCGCGAGGTGCTCGCGGCCTATGCGGCGCAGCCAGGCACCGCCCTCGCCTCGTTCGCGCTCGCGCTCTGCACCCAAGGCGCGTTCGTGGCGATGAATGCCTGGCTCGGCGCGTCGATCGGCGTCGCCCCCGGCGCCGCCGCCTGGCTGCTCGCGTGGCCGCTCTCGAAGGTCGTGGCGATGGTCGGCTTCACGCTCGGCGGTCTCGGCGTGCGCGAGGGTGCGCTCGCGCTGCTGCTCGCGCCGTTCGGCGTGCCCGCGACGTCGGCCCTCGCCCAAGGGCTCGTCTGGCAGACGGTCCTGTTCGCTTTCGGCGTCGTGGCGGGCGCCTGGGCGTGGCTCGGCCGCGCGCGCGCCTAGGCTGGAGGGCGGCGCGCGAACGCGGCGCCGCCGGCGATCGCCGCGCTGCCGGCGGCCAGGACGAACATGGCGGCCGCGGTGCCGAACACGCCGCCGGCCTCGCCGGCGAGCCACGGAATCGCGCCGCCGCCGAGCGAGCCAAACGCGACCACGAGCGCGAGGGCGGTCGCGCGACGCTGCGGCGCCGCATCGCCCGCGAGCACCACGAGCACGGGGAACACCGCTCCGAGCGCGAAGCCGATCGCGGCGCTCCAGGCCTCGATCCAGGTCGTCGCGAAGGCGGCGCCGGCCGCGAGCAACGCCGCGGCGAGCGCGCCGCCGAGCACGAGCTCGCGGGGGCGCGCCGGCAGCGCGAGGCGCGCGAACGCGATGCGGGCCGCGAACAGCCCGACCCAGAATCCCGAGATCGCGAGGGAGCCGCGCGGAAAGCCGAGCGCGCCCGGCCGTTCGGCGATGCCGAGCGCGCCGGCGTAGGCGGGCAAGAGCGCGGAGAACGCGGTCTCGACGCCGACGTAGGCGCACGCGGCGATCGCCAGCGGCGCGAGCGCGCGCAGCGGCAGCGGCGCCTGCGCCGCGCGGGGCGCGTGCGCGCCGGGCGGAGCGGGAAAGCGTGCGACGAGCCCGAGCGCGGCCAGCGCCGCGACCGCCGCGGCGAGCGTGGCCAGCGTCGCGGGCCAACCGAACGCGCTCGCGCCCCGCGCGAGCAGCGGCGCACCGAGCGCGGCCCCGAGCGTCGCCGAGGCGTGCGCGACGCTGAGGCGCGCCGCCGCGCGCGCGGGGAACGCCTCGGGCACCGCGGCGTTGAGCAGCGTCTCGTAGCCGCCGCCCGCGATGCCGAGCGCGCCGAAGGCGACCAGCAGCGCGCCGTAGCTCGGCGCGAAGCTCGCGGCCGCGAGCGCGGCGACGCCCGCGAGCGACGCCGCGACGAACAGCGGGCGCCGTGCCGAGCGGTCCACCACCGGTCCGCTCGCGACCACCCCCACCCCCACGCCGACCATCAGCGCGGACGCCACGCCGCCGCTCTGCGCCAGGTCGAGGGCGAACGCCTGCGCGAAGGCGGGCTGCAGGGCGCCGGGCAGCACGAGCAGCACGCCGAAGGCGAAGAACGCGAGCAGCGCGAGCGGCATCACCGACATGACGTGCGGCCCACGATAGGCAAGTGTCCAGGCACCCCTTCGCCAGAGGAGACGAATCCGATGATCCGCCGCCGCGTCCATTCGCCCGTGCCGCAAACGAAGTGCCGCAGGACTCGCCGCGCCGGAGCGCTGGCGCTCGCACTGACGCTCGTCGTTTCGACGGCGTGCACGACGGTCGTGAATCCGGTCACCGGACAGCGCGAGTACACGACGATGTCGCCGCAGCAGGAGATGCAGGTCGGCAAGCAGGCGGCGGCCGAAGTCGCCCAACAAATGGGCTTCGTCGAGAATCCGCAGCTGCAAAGCTACGTGTCGCAGCTCGGCAGCCGCCTCGCGCAGTACTCGCCGCGCCAGGACGTGAAGTACGAGTTCCACGCTGTGGACATGGAGGAGACCAACGCCTTCGCGCTGCCCGGCGGCTACGTCTACGTGTCGCGCGGCCTGCTCGCGCTGGCCAACAGCGAGGACGAGCTGGCGGGCGTCGTCGGCCACGAGATCGGTCACGTCGCCGCGCGCCACAGCGCGCAGCGCCAGACGCGCGGACAGATCGCGGGCATCGGCGCGGCGATCGCGACGATCGGCGCCGCGATCCTCGGCGGCGGCGAGCTCGCGAAGGGCGTCGGGCAGCTCGCGCAGACCGGCGCACAGGGCTGGCTCGCGAGCTACAGCCGCGACCAGGAGCGCCAGTCCGACGCGATCGGGCAGAAGCTCGCAGGCCAGTCGGGCTACGACCCCGGCGCGATCGGCACGTTCCTCGGCGCGCTCGGCCGCGAGATGGAGCTGAAGCTCGGCGAGAAGCGTCAGGCGTCGTTCCTCGACTCGCACCCGAGCAGCGACGAGCGCGTGCGCGACACCCGGGCGCGCGCCGCGCAGATCCCGCGCGCCGCGCTGGCGCCGATCGCGAAGGACCGCAGCGACTTCGTGCGCCGGACCGAAGGCCTGCTCGTCGGGCCCGATCCCGCGCAGGGCATCCTGCGCGACACGCTCTTCCTGCACCCCGATCTCGACTTTGCCGTGAAGTTCCCGAAGGGCTGGCAGACGCAGAACTCGCCGCAGGCGGTGATGGCGAAGCCCGCACAGGGCAACGCGATCATCGGCCTCCTGCCGGTCCCGAAGAAGGAAGGCGCGGACCCGCGCAGCGCGGCGCGCAAGCTGCTCTCCGACGCCGCGCAACAGGGCGTCGCGGCCGAGGACGGCGGCGCGGTGCGCGTCGGCTCCGCCAGCGGCCACGCGGTGCGTTTCGTCACGCCCGAGGGCCAGCTCGTCGAGCGCACCTACTTCGCCCACGACGGCAGCGTGTACGCGTTTCAAGCGATGGCGCTGCAGCAGGAGTGGAGCGCGTGGGAGGACGCCTTCGCGCGGACGCTCGCGAGCTTTCGGCGCCTGAGTCACGACGACCGCGCGCTGATCGTCGAGACGCGCCTCGCGCTCGTGCCGGCGAAGTCGGGCGAGACGCTCGAACAGGTCTCGAAGCGCAGCGGCAACGCGTGGAGCGCCGCCGAGACCGCGCTCTACAACGGGCTGCGCGGCGACGAGCGCCTCGCGGCGGGCTTCCTCGTGAAGATCGGCGCCGAGCGCCCGTATGCGCCGAAGCCGAAGGCGCCGAGCGGCGGCGAGTGAAGCGCGCCGCGCCTCTCGCGCTCGCGGCCGCGCTCGCGGCCGGCTGCGCCCACGCGCCGGCACCGTCGCCGCTCGCGCTCGGCGCGCTTCCGCCGCTCGCGGAGCCGGCCGCGCGGCTCGTGCTGATCGGCGACGCTGGCGTCGACGCCGACCAGCCGAGCGTCCTCGACGAAGCGCAGGCGTGGATCGCGGCGCGTCCGGTCGCGACCAGCGTCGTGTTCCTCGGCGACAACTACTACCCGACGCGCGCCGACGAGCGCGTCGCGCGCGTGTTCGCGCGCCAGCGGGCCGTGGCGCCGGGCGGCGATGCCTGGTTCGTGCCCGGCAACCACGAGTGGCACGACCGCGGGGTCTCCTTCTCGGACGACCTCGAGCGCGCGCGCATCGACGCGATCGTCGCCGGCTCGAGCGCCACCTGGCGCCCGGAGATCGGAACCCTCGGCCCTGCCGCGATCGAGCCGGCGCACGCGCGCTTCCGCGTGCTGGCGATCGACTCGGAGGCGTGGCGCAGCGCCGCGGGGCGCTGCGCGCTGCGCGCCGCCGCTTGCGACGACGTGCGCGCCGCCGAAGCGCGCCTCGCCGCGGCCCTCGCCTGCGCGACGTGCCCGCCCGCGGTCGTGGTGGCGCACCATCCGCTCCAGACGGTCGGCGAGCACGGCGGCTGTGGGATGTCCGCCATGCGCCGCGCGCTCGAGATCGGCGGGCAGGACCTC
>CAZCTH010000217.1:0-3946 GCA_964501435.1 uncultured Spirochaetales bacterium
GGCGGAGGCGCTCGAGCGCATCGAGACGGCGCGCGCGTCCGAGAAGCTCGCGCCGACGGGGCTCGCCGCCTACGCGCGCGACGCCGAGACGGCGCTGCTGCCCGCGGGCCCCGAGCGCCGCGCCGCGCAGAAGCGGGTGCTGAAGCGCAAGGACGTGCCGCAGGAGCTCGAGACGCGCATCGCGCAGGACGTCGCCGACGACCCGCTGGCGCTCGCGCGCAAGCGTCTGCGCGAGGACCGCGTGATTCGCTGGGGCGGCGCGGCGAACGAAGTCTCCGAGAGCCTCGGCGGCTCGATCGTGACGCCGTTCTTCGTGCCCGTGCGCGTGACCCAGTCGCTCGTGCGCGTCGCGCTGCGCCTTCACGAGGAGGAAGAGCTGACGCCGCGCGAGCGGCAGGCGCTGAAGCACTGGAAGGACTTCGTCGAGACCAATCCGAACGCGCCCGAGGCTGCAGCGTTGGTGGACGACATCGAGTCGGCGCAGCGCCGCTGGATCGAGATGCAGGTGGACCGCGCGGTGAAGCAGGGCGAGGCCGCGCTGGACGCCGACGAGCCGATCCTCGCCGCGTTCCTCGCCGAGCGCGCGCTGCGCTATCGCAGCGAGGACTCCGAGGCGCGCGCGCTCTCCGAAGCGTCCACGAAGGCCGGGCGCGCATGGAACGAGAATCGCGCGCGCACGCTCGTCGTCGCGAGCCCCGTCGTTCCGCTCACCGACCGCGAGCAGCGCCTCGCGCGCGCGCTGCTCGACCCGCGCGCAGACCTCGCGGCCGCCGCGAGCGCGGTGCAGGCGGAAGCCTCCGCGTCGGCGCACGCGCACGAGGCGGCGGAGCTCGCCCTCGCGCTGGCCGCGCGCGAGGCGGGCCGCGAGAGCGAAGCCTGGGAGCGCATCGAGCGCGTCGCGAAGCGCGAGGGTGCGATCGGGCGCCACGCCGAGGCGATGCTGCGCGACTTCGACGCGAACCCGTACCGCGCGTTCCGCATCGCGCGGCGCGAGAAGAGCAAGGAGAACGCGCGGCAGCTGCTGCTCGGCCCGCTCGCCCACGGCGCGCGCGATCACGACCTGCCGCGCGCCGTCGAGTGGCTCGCCGAAGTTCCGACGGTGACGAGCGTCGTGCTCGGCCTGCCCTCGCGCCTGATGGCCTACCCGTACGGGCGCTCGGAGAAGCGCGCCGCGGCAGCGCTCGCGCGGCGCTACCTCGAGCGCGTTCCGAACGGCGAGCGCGCCGCGGAAGTGCGCACGTGGTTGCGCGAGTACGAGGCCGCGCGGGGCAACGACGTCGCCGCCGTCGCGCTCGCCGACGGCGCGAGCGACGTGGACGCAAAGGCGCTCGCCAAGATGCGCGAGCGCGCGGCGGAGCAGGTGATCAAGGCTTCGGCGCGCGAGCGCACGCGCGCGGGCCGCGTGCAGCTGATCGCCCGCGCGGCGGAGATGTACCCGGACACGGAAGCCGCGAAAGGCGCGCGCGACCTCGTGCGTCGCGAGATCGAGCGCGCGACGCCGCAGCGCATCCAGGTGAGCCGCGAGTACCTGATCGAGAACCCCGCGGTCGCCGGGCCGAGCGGCTTCGCGCTGCAGCCCGGCCTGCTCGACGAGAAGTACGAGAACGGAGAGCTGCACGCCGACGGCGTCACGCTGATCGGCGGGCGCTGGATCGAGCTCGCTTACGTCGGGCCTGAGGGCAAGAACGCGCCGGCCGAGACGCGCCGCGTGGAGGTGAGCGACGACCACCTCGCGCGCATCGCCGCCGCGCTCGAGGAGAGCGCGCTGCGCCGCACGCGCGTGGATCGCGACGCCACCTTCCCCGCCGATTCCGGCCGCGAGACCTTCTTCGAGCGCGCGCGGCTCGGCCTCGCCGACGAAGCGCTCGTCGCGGGCGCCGACTCGGAGTTCGCGTTCCGCGGCATGCGCGAGACGTACGGGATCGTGCGCGGCCGAGAGTCGATCCTGCCCGTCGAGCTGGTGGTGCAGAGCGGGCTCGAAGACTTTGGGTTCGGCGCGTTTCCGCGGATTCGGATGCCGAACGATACGCCGGACCAGATCCTCTATCGGTAAGACCAGATCCTTTGTCGGTAGGTATGGGCGGCTCGCGCGTCGCAAAGCCTCGCGTTCGCGCGCTCGCTCGGGGTACCGCGTCGGAGCCGAGGCCGGGGGCGCTGCGCCTCGTGGCTCGGCGCGGCCTTTGGGGGGAAGTGGGCTTGTCTCCGTGCGGGCTCGGGTAGGAAGGCGGGCTTTGCGTTGGGCCGCGCCTGCGCTTTGACCTCGGCTCCGCGCCCCCGGCCCCGGCTCCGACGCTCTTGCCGGTTCGGGCGAGGGGCTTGCGGGGATGGCGGCCTCACTGGGTTGGGGGGCGCGGCGTGCGGCGCCGTCGACGCGCCGCACGCCGCGCTCTTGGTGATCGCTGCGCTCGCCGCCCGTCGCCCTGCTTGGGTGGCTGCCGCGATTCGGTTCAGAGCGGTTGCAGGGCGCGGTCGAGGAGCTCGATGGGGTGCACGACGTTTGCGCGGAGGGCGCGCCCGTGGGCGCCGGCGGCGAGTTGCATGAGGCAGCCGGGGTTGCCGGTGACGATGTAGTCGGGGTCGGCGGCGGCGAGGGAGTCGAGCTTGCGGGCGAGGACGGCGCGGGACATGGCGGGCTGCGTCAGGTTGTAGATGCCGGCGGCGCCGCAACACGCGCCCGGGTCGTCGTGGGCGACGAGGCGCAGGCCGGGGATCTTCGCGAGCAGCCGGCGCGGCGCGTCGACGACGCGCTGACCGTGGGCGAGGTGGCACGGGTCGTCGTAACAAGCGCTGCCGGAGACCTCGCCGCGCAGCTCGGGCAAGCCCGCAGCGTCGAGCCATTCGCACACGTCGCGCGTCTTGCCTGCGAGCGCCTCCCCTTCGCCGGGCAGCCAGTGATGCAGCTCGCGCATCGCCGCGCCGCAGCCGGCGGAGTTCGTGATCACCGCGTCCACGTCCGCGGCGCCGAACGCGGCGACGTTGTTGCGCGCGAGCGCGTGCGCCTGCGCGGGATCTCCGGAATGAGCGTGCAGCGCGCCGCAGCAGCCCTGCGTCTCGGGCACCAGCACGTCGAAGCCCGCCGCGGCGAGCACGCGCACGGTGGCTGCGTTCACCGCTCCGAACAGCTCGGGCATGATGCAGCCCTCGAGCAGCGCGACGCGGCCGCGGCGCGAGCCCAGCGCGGGCGTGAGCGCGGGCAGCCGCTTGCGCTGCGCGCGGGGCGGAATCTGCGGCAGCAGCGCGTGCATCTCGCGCAAGCGCGCCGGAAGGAGCGGCGCGACGAGCGCGTCGACGCGCAGCGCCTGCGCGGCGCCGAGCAGCGACGTCAGCGCCGAGAGCACGCGCGGCTTCGGGACGACGTGGCGCAGCGCGAGCTGCTCGATCGCGCGCGCGGGCCCGCGGCGCAGGCCCGCCTGCTCCACCGCGGCGCGCGTCTGCTCGAGCAGCGCGCCGTACTGCACGCCCGACGGGCACGCCGTCTCGCAGGCGCGGCAGCCGAGACACAGCGCGGCTTCGTCGGCGACGACGTCGCCGAGCGGGATGCGGCCCTCGGCGACGCCGCGCATCAGGTACACGCGGCCGCGCGGCGACGAGGTCTCGCGCCCGGTCTCGCGGTAGGTCGGGCACGACGAGAGGCACAGGCCGCAGTGCACGCAGTCGAGCGTGGCGGGGTAGAGCTCGCGGAGCGGCGCCGGGCTCGCCGAGGGACGCGCGTCGATCCGAGTTTCGTCGGGCGTCTTCATGCGCTGGCACCGAGCTCCCGGCCGGGGTTGAGCACGCCGGCGGGATCGTAGGCGCGCTTGATCGCGCGCTGCAGCGCGAGGGTCGCGTCGCGCTCGCCCAGCACTTCGCGCCCGCTGCGCAGCGCGAGCGGCGCCTGCTCGAGCCGCCACGCGCCGTTCGCGCCGCGCGCGGCGGCGGCCACCGCGGCGAGCTGCGTCGGGAACGC
>CAZCTH010000218.1:0-3843 GCA_964501435.1 uncultured Spirochaetales bacterium
GGCGTGCCCGGGGAGCGCCTCGCGGGTGCCGTCCGCGCGCACGCGCCAGTTGGCGCCGCGCGCGCCGGGCAAGCCGCCGGCGGCGCCCCAGGGCGCGAGCACGCGGCGCTCGCTGAGCAGCGACGCCGCGACCGGCGCAGTGAATTCGAGCTCGCGCACGAGGCCGTCGCCGCCGCGGCGGCGCCCCGCCCCGCCCGAGCCGCGTCGCACGGAGAACTCGCGCACGATCGCGGGCGTGCGCGACTCGAGCACCTCCGGATCGGTGATGCGCGTGTTGGTCATGTGCGTGTGCACCGCCGAGGCGCCGTCCGCATGCGGCGTCGCGCCGGAGCCGCCGCCGAGGGTCTCGTAGTAGCCGCACTGCGCGTCGCCGAACGCGAGGTTGTTCATCGTGCCCTGGCTCGCGGCCGCGAGGCCGAGCGCGCCCAGCAGCGCGTCTACCACGCGCTGCGAGGTCTCGACGTTGCCGCCCACCACGGCCGCCCCCGGCGGCGGGTCGAGCAGCGACCCCGGCGGGACGTGCAGCGCGATCGGCGCGAGGCAGCCGCCGTTCAGGGGGATGCGCTCCGCGACGAGGCAGCGCAGCGCGTAGATCACCGCCGCCTCGACCACCGCGCGCGGCGCGTTCAGGTTGCCCCCGTGCGCCGGCGCGCTGCCGGCGAAGTCGATCTCGCCGCGGCCGCCCGCGAGCCGCAGCCGCACGCGAATCTCCGCGCCGTCGTCGAGGCGATCCACGAACGTGCGCTCGCCGTCGCCGAGCCGCGCGAGCTCGCGCGCCACCTTGCGGCCCGCGGCGTCCTGCAATGCGGCCATCCGCGCGCCGAGCGCCTCGGCGCTCTCTTCGGAGGCCCACGCGGCGAGCAGCCGCGCGCCCGCGCGGTTCGCCGCGACCATCGCCTCGAGGTCCGCCACGTTGTCGTCGGGGCTGCGCGCCGGGAAGCGCCCGCTCGCGAGCAGCGCGCGCAAGCCGCGCTCGTCGAAGGCGCCGCCGCGCACGAGGGGAAGGCTGCGGATCGCGACGCCCTCCTCCGCGAGCGTGCGCGAGTCCGCCGGCATCGAGCCCGGCGCGCTGCCACCGATGTCCGCCTGGTGCCCGCGGCTCGCGACGAAGAAGCGCAGCACGCCCCCCACGAACACGGGCGACACGACCGTGACGTCGGGCAGGTGCGAGCCGCCCTCGGCGGGGTCGTTGGTGGCGATCGCGTCGCCCGGCGCGAGCGCGGGGAAGCGCGCGCGCACGAAGCGCACCGTCGCGCCCATCGCCCCGAGGTGGACGGGGATGTGCGGCGCGTTCGCGACGAGGCCCCCGCTCGCGTCGAACACCGCGCAGGAGTAGTCGAGGCGCTCCTTGATGTTCACGGACACGGCGGTGTTGCGGAGCACGTGGCCCATCTGCTCGGCGATGGACATGAAGCGATTGGCGGCGACCTCGAGCCGCACGGGATCGCGCGCATCGCGCGCAGCTGTGGGCGCGGAGTGCAGCGTCGGCGCGGCGCCGACGTCTCGCACCACGAGGGAACCGCTAGCGAGCGCCTCTGCGCGAAAACCCGGGTCGAGCGCGAAGGTGCTCGCGTCGTCGACGAGCAGCGCGGGGCCGAGCAGGCGTTCGCCGGGCGCGACGGCGCTGCGCGGGAGCCACCGCGCGCGAACGCGGCCCGCGCCCGGGAACCACGCCTCGCGCTCGCCACGCTCGCCACGCTCGCCACGCTCGCCCGCCGCGCCGCTCGCGCCGCGCAGCGCCTGCTCCGTGAGGGGCGCTGCCTCGGCGGCGTGGACGCGCACCCTCGCCGCGGTGACCTCGATGCGGCGGCCTGCGCGCGCGTAGCCGAAGCGTTCGCGATGGGCGCGCGCGAACGCCTCCGCCCAGCTCTCGCCGCTCGGCTCGGGCACCGCCAGCGCCGTCTCTGCGCCGGCGTAGCGCAGGTCGAGCGCGCGCTCGCAGCGCAGCGCTTCCGGCGGCGCCCCTTCGGCGGTGGGCGCGCAGGCGCCCTCTGCGGCGAGCGCGCGCGCGCCCTCTGCGGCGAGCGCGTCGAGTCGGGCGACGGCTGCTGCGGGCGCCGCGCCGTCGTCGGTCAGCCACGCGCCGCCGCTGTCGTGTTGCCCGTCCCAGCTCCGCGGGGCTCGTCCGATGCCGTACGCGCTCAGCACGCCGGCGAGCGGATGCAGCACGATCGTCGCCATGCCGAGGCGGCGCGCGACGGCACAGGCGTGCTGCCCCGCCGCGCCCCCAAAGGCGACGAGCGCGAGCCCGCGCGGGTCGACGCCGCGCGCGATCGAGACCTCGGCGATCGCCTGCGCCATCGCCGCGTTCGCGACCTCGAGGAAGCCCGCGGCGATCTCGTCGAGCGTGCGCGGCAGCCCGGCGGCGGCGAGCTCGCGCTGCAGCGCGGCGAGCGCCCGCTCGACCGGCTCGCGCCGCAGCGGAAACGGGAAGCGTTCCGCCGGCAGGCGGCCGAGCCAGAAGTTCGCGTCGCTGAGCGTGAGCTCGCGCGCGTGCGGACGCCCATAACAAAGCGGCCCGGGATCGGCGCCGGCGCTCTCGGGCCCGACGGTGAGGCGCACGCCGTCGAAGCGACACAGCGAGCCGCCGCCCGCCGCGATGGTGTGGACGCGCAGCATCGGCGCCTTCACGCGGATGCCGGCGACGGCCGTCTCGAACGAGCGATCGGGCGCACCGTCGACGATCAGCGAGACGTCCGTGGAGGTGCCACCCATGTCGAAGCCGATCGCGCTCGCGAAGCCTGCCGCGCGCGCGGCATCGGCCGCCCCGATCACGCCGCCCGCGGGCCCCGACAGCAACGCGCCCGGCCCGCGGAAGCGCGCCGCGTCGGTGAGCCCGCCCGAGGACTGCATGAAGCGCAGCGCCGCGCCGGGCAGCGCGCCGGCCAGCGAGGCGAGGTGGGCACGCAGCAGCGGAGTCAGGTAGGCGTCGACGGCGGCGGTCTGCCCGCGCGCGAGCATGCCCTGCTCCGCCGCGATCTCGTGGGACGCCACCACGTGGGCGAAGCCGAGCTCGCGCGCGAGCGCCGCGACGCGCTGCTCCCAGGCCGGGAAGCGGCTCGCGTGGATGCCGAGCACGGCGACGGCGGCGAAGCCTTCGGCGCACGCGCCGGCGAGTGCCGCGCGCGCCGCGTCGGCGTCGAACGCCTCGAGCTCGCGGCCGCGCGCGTCCACGCGGCCGGGCAGCTCGAGCGTCCGGGCGTGGAGCGGCGCGGGCTTCTCGATCGCCAGCGCGAACAGCTCCGGGCGCTCCTGGGTGCCGATCTCGAGCAGGTCGCCGAGGCCGCGCGTCGTGACGAGCAGCGTGCGCGCGCCGCGGCGCTCGAGCAGCGCGTTCGTGGCGAGCGTCGTGCCGAGCCGCACCTCGCAGGGCGGAAGCGCAGCGCCGGCGCGCCAGCCCACGGCGTCGGCGAGCACCGCGTGGATCGCGGCGACGGGCGAGTCCTCGCTCGAGAGCACCTTGCGCACGTGCAGCGCGCCGTCCGGTGCGAGCGCGACGCAATCCGTGAACGTGCCGCCGCGATCGATCCAGAAGCGCCAGCGGCCAGCCCGCGCGTCGCTCACGCGCCCGCCTTCGCTCCGTACAGCGCGGCGCGCAGGTCGAGAGCGAGGCGCGTGCCGTCGAGGAGCACGTGGCGCGGATTGAGCCCTCTCGCGCTCACGCGGATCCCGATCTGCCGCGAGTCCACGTCGGACGGCGTCGCGAAGCCGAAGATCCCGTCCGCGCTCGTCGTGCCGCGCGCGACGACGCGCGGCGCCGCGCCGGGGCGATGCGCCTCGACGACGACGGCGGCGCCGGCGACGGGCGGCCGCTCGCCGCTCGCGTCCGCGTCGGCATCGCAC
>CAZCTH010000219.1:0-3821 GCA_964501435.1 uncultured Spirochaetales bacterium
GGGCCCCCGCCGCCGCGGCGGGGCGGGGGGCGCGCGGCGGGCGCTGGCTCGCTGACGGCCCCTTTTGGGGGGTGCACCGCGGCGGCGAGGTGAGGGGCGCCGCAGCGAGCCGCTGCGCTGCCGGATGCACGGGGCCGAGCTGCGCTTTACGCGCCCGCCGCGCGCCCCCGGCCCCGCCGCGGCTGCTCGTGCTCGTGTTCGCCATCGCGTGGCGAGGTGGGGAGGCGCGCGTCGAAGACTCGCGCGCGGAAGGATTGGCTTTCGATTCGTGCGGCGTCGCGGCATGCTCGGGTGAAGCACGAAGGAGATGAGACGTGGTGAGCAGTGGACCGGTGGAGGATCGCCTCGCGATTCGGGAGCTCGTCGAGTCGTACAACGACGCCGTGATGCGTTTCGATGGCGATGCGTGGAAGGAGAACTGGCTCGAGGATGCGGTGTGGTCGCTGCCCGGCATGGGCGACGTCGTTGGCCGCGAGAAGTTCTTCCCCATGTGGAAGGGCATGATGTCGGGGTTCTCGTTCGTCGGGTTCTACGCCTCGGCGGGGCCGATCGTCGTGAACGGCGACAAGGCCCATGCGACGTGGTGGCAGCAGGAGTTCCTGCACGGCAAGGACGGCGTGAAGCGCAGCGTCAACGGCCGCTACGAAGACGACTACGTGAAGCGCGGCGGCCGCTGGTACTTCGCGAAGCGCGTCTATCAGGTCGTGCACCAGGCGGAGATCAAGGGCTGACGGCACGGGCGCGACGGCGGGCGGCGCTCGCGCTGCCGCCGTGGGCGCTCGACTGCCCGCCGACCGAGGCGGGGCGGGGCGACCGCGATCTCGCGGGCACTCCCGGTCCGCTCCGCCCGCGCCCCGGTACCCTGCGCGCGTGACCGACGCCGCCGCCGAACTCGCCCGCGCGCTCGAGGAGCGCGTCGACGCGCTGCCCCAGGCGCCGGGCGTGTATCTGCTGAAGAGCGCGCGCGGAAAGGTGCTCTACGTCGGCAAGGCGCAGAACCTGCGCAGCCGCGTGCGGCAATACTTCGCCGGCGGCGACGGGCGGCATCAGGTGCCGAACCTCGTCGCGCGGGTCGGCGACGTCTCCGTGCTCGTGACGGACGGCGTGAAGAACGCGCTGCTGCTCGAGAACGAGCTGATCAAGCAGCACAAGCCGCCGTTCAACGTGCGGCTGCGCGACGACAAGCAGTACCTCGCGCTGCGCCTCGATCGCCGCGAGGAATGGCCACGGCTCACCCAGGTGCGGCGCTTCGCGAAGGACGGCGCGCAGTACTTCGGGCCCTACACCTCGGCGGTGAACCTGCGCGCGTCGCTGAACCACCTGCGCCGGCTGTTCCCCCTGCGCAGCTGCAGCGAGGGCGTGTTCCGCGACTACGCGCGCCGCGGGCGTCCCTGCATCGAGCACGAGATGAAGCGCTGCCCGGCGCCGTGCGTCGGGCGGGTCGCGCCCGATGCCTACGCCGAGCTGCTGGACGGGACCGAGCTGTTCCTGCGCGGCCGCTCCGCCGAGCTGACGGAGTTGCTGCGGGCGAAGATGGCGGGCGCGGCGGAAGCGGAGGACTTCGAGCTGGCCGCGCGTCTGCGCGACCGCATCGCGGCGGTCGAGGACACCGTCACGCGCCAGCAGATCGTTTCGGAGCGCGCCCAGGATCGCGACGTCTTCGGCCTCGCGCGCCGCGCGGGGGAGGTCGAGATCCAGGTGCTGCACGTGCGCGAGGGGCGCGTGACGGGCGCCTCGGCGCACGCGTTCTCGAACGTCGAGATCGCGGACGAGGACGTGATGGCGAGCTTCCTCGCGCAGTTCTACGCGGGCGAGGAGAGCGGCGCCGCGCCGGCGGAGGTGCTCGTCTCGGTCACGCCGAGCGATGACGACGCGCTCGCCGCGTGGCTCGCCGAGCGCGCCGGCCGGGCGGTGGAGGTGCGCGTGCCGCAGCGCGGCGCGCCGCGCGAGCTGTGCGACCTCGCCGTGAAGAACGCCGACGGCACGCTCGAGCGCCGCATCGCCGCGCGCGAGACGCTCGACAGCGCGCTCGCCGATCTGCAGGAGAAGCTCGGCCTCGCGCGCCTCCCGCGCCGCATCGAGTGTTACGACGTCTCCAATCTCGCCGGCACGCTCGCTGTCGCGAGCCGCGTGGTGTTCGAGGACGGAGCGCCCGACAAGAACGCCTACCGGCGCTACCGCATCCAGGACGCGCCGGCCGGCGACGACCTCGCGTGCATGCGCGAGGTCCTGACGCGCCGCCTCGAGAAGCGCGAGAAGGAGCCGCTGCCGGACCTCTGGGTGCTCGACGGCGGGCGGGGGCAGCTGAAGGTCGCCACCACGCTGCTGCGCGACCGCGGCCTCGTGCAGGACCACGTCGGCCTCGCCAAGGAGCGCGACGAGGAGAGCCCGTCGATCCGCGTGAAGCGCAGCGGCGGCCTCAAGGCCGAGCGCGTGTTCCTGCCCGAGCGCGTGAATCCGGTGCTGCTCCTGCCGAGCTCGCGGGGCCTCTTGCTCCTGCAGCGCATCCGCGACGAGGCACACCGCTTCGCGATCGAGTTCCAGCGCTCGCTGCGCCAGCGCGTCGGGATGCGCTCGGTGCTCGAGGAGATCCCGGGCGTCGGCCCGACGAAGCGGCGCGCGCTGCTGCGCGAGCTCGGCTCGCTGAAGCGCATTCGCGAGGCGAGCGTCGCCGAGCTGGCCGCGGTGCCCGGCGTCGCGCCGGGCGACGCCGAGCGCATCCACGGCTTCTTCCGCGCGCTCGCGAGCGACGTGGGGGTAACCGAGTTCCCACGAATGGAGCCCGAAGCGCCCATCGCCGACGCGGCGCCGGACGGGCCCGCCGCGCCGGAAGCGTGAGCGCGCGCGGCGCTACGGACACAGCTGCGCGGCAGTTGCCGGTGCGCCGGCGCTGGCACCGGGCTTGCTCCCAAGACACGGCGTGGAACGAACGGTCGAATCGATTCAGGCGGATCTGGTGGCCCGGGGTCTCGAGCCGGGCCTCGCGCGGCGTCTCGCGCAGGCCATCGAGAAGCGCTCGCCGGTGCTCGACGCCGGCCGCTACCAGGGCGTCATCGCGGGCGTCGCGCTCGCCGTCACGGCCCAGCGCCGCGAAGTCGAGGCGCTGCGCAAGGCAGCGGACGAGCTCGGCGAGATGAAGCGCCTCGTGACCAGCTTCACGGACGAGTTGAAGAAGCTCGACGAGGCGCTCGAGACGCTCGCCGCCTACGTCGTGCGCATGAAGAATCCGCACCCGGCGCCGCCGAACGGACGCGTCCTGCACTGAGCGCCTGCGGCGCGCCGCGCCCTCTCGCGCGCGCGAGACACACGGACTCGGACGGGGCCGACGCGGCGCGCGACGCTGCGCGACGGCCCCGCCGTCGTTTTTGTGGTGCGCGCGCTGACCGCCGCGTCGCCATCCATTAGGCTCGCGCGACTCCCGGTCCCTGGGAGCGCGCGATGCGCCGGCTCGCGCCCTGGCTCGCCGCCGCGTGGGCGATCGGTCTCGTGCTCGGGGACCGCTGGCCCGAAGCCGCGCCGTTTGCGCGCGCGCTCGCCCTCGCCGCGCTCGCCTTCGCCGCGCTGCTGCGGTGCGCGGGATCTGCGCGCCTGCTCGCGGCTTGCATCGCGGCCGCCGCGGCTGGAGCGAGCTTGCTGGGTGCTCGCCTCGCCGCTTGCGCCCCAACGCTTGCGGCGCCTCCCGCGGACGCGGTGGTCGAGGGCGTCGTCGCCGAAGTCGAGCGCTTTCCGGGCGGGACGCGGCTCGCGTTCGGGCGTGTCGCCTGGGCGCTGCCGCCGCGCGTCGGGCCCCCGCGCGTCGAGGCCTGGCTCGAGGCCGGTGC
>CAZCTH010000220.1:0-3781 GCA_964501435.1 uncultured Spirochaetales bacterium
CCCTGCTGCGGCCAGGGCTTCACCGAGAGAAGAAACAATCTTCGATCCACAACTCGCGGCGCGCGGGCTCTGCTCGCCTGCGGCTCGGCGGCGCTCGACGGCTCGCGCGCGGCTAGCGGAAGAGCAGCCCGGCGAGCTTCGCGCGGTACTCCTGCACGAGGTCGTGGGCACCGCCGAGTACGCCGAACACGTCGAGCATCGCCTTGCGCGCGGCGTCTTCGCCGAAGTGCGCGTCGGCCTCGACGCAGGCGAGCAGCTCCGCGAGCGCGGGCTCGTAGCGGCGGGCCGCCGCCAGCGCGCGGCCATACTCGATGCGCGCGCTGAGATCGCTCGGGTTTGCGCGGGCGCGCGCTTCGAGCGCGGTCAGCTCGCCGCCGTCAGCCGGCGCCGCGGCGCGCGTGCGCAGCTCGGCTGCGACCCGCTCGGCTTCCTGCTCGATGGCGGGCGTGCCGACGACGCGCTCGAGCAGCGCGAGCGCCTCCTCGAGCGCGCCGCGCTCGCCGAGCACGCGCGCGAGGCCGACGAGCGCGAGCGGATGCCGGGCGTCCTCGGCCAGCGCCGCACGGAAGCGTTCCTCCGCGGCATTGTCGTGACCCGCCGCGAGCAACTCGCCGCCTTCCTTCGCGAAACGGTCCGCTGGCGTCGGCAGGATCGCCGCCAGAAAGCGCTTCACTTCCGGCTCGGGCTGCGCTCCGACGAACTCGCTGAGCGCCTTGCCGTCGCGGAACGCGATCACGAGGGGAATGCTGCGGGCGCCGGCGGCCTGGGCGATCTGCGGGTTCTCGTCGACGTTGATCTTCGCCAGCACGAACGCGCCGCCGGCCTGCGCGGCCTGGCGCTCGAGGATCGGGCCGAGCGTGCGGCACGGTCCGCACCACGGCGCCCAGAAGTCCGCGACCACCGGCACGGTCTTCGAGCGCTCGAGCACCTCGCGCTCGAAGGTCGCGTCGGTCACGTCGATGACGAATGCACCCGCAGCAGCCATGGTCTCCCGCCGCTTCCCTACTGCGCGACCTTCTCGCGCATCAAGGCCTGGAGCTCGCCGCTCTGGAACATCTCGGTGACGATGTCGCAGCCGCCGATGAACTCGCCGGCCACGTAGAGCTGCGGGATCGTGGGCCAGTTGGCGAAGTCCTTGATGCCCTGGCGGACGGCCGCGTCGGCCAGCACGTCCACCGTCGTGTAGTCGGGAACCAGCCGGTCGAGCATCTGGACCACGCGCGCGGAGAAGCCGCACTGCGGGAAGTCGCGCGTGCCCTTCATGAACAGCACGACGCGGTCGGAGGCGATCGTCTCCGCGATCCGCTTTCGGGTATTCTCGTCCAGCGCCATGGCCGATTTCTCCTCGTCGCGGGCCGCGCAACCTTCGCGGGCCGTGGGCCCCGCCGCTTGCCGCCAACGTAGGTAATGGGGTAGGAATCGGTCAACGCGTTCGGCCCTCCAACCCGTCGAGGATGAAGAAGAAAGATGCCCTGGGTCATTACGAGCCTCTGCCGCGATTGCGTCGATCAAGCCTGCGTCGAGGTCTGTCCCGTCGACTGCATCTACGAGTACAAGGGCGACGACCGCGATTCGTTCCCGAATCAGCTGTTCATCGATCCCGAGGAGTGCATCGACTGCGGCGTGTGCGAGCCGGAGTGTCCTTGGGAGGCGATCTTCGAGGACGAGCGCGTCCCGGACGTGTTCACCGCCGACGTGAAGCTGAACGCCTCGATCACCGAGACGAAGGACGACTTCGAGGTGCCGAGCAAGACCGAGAAGCCGCGTCCGTCGCCCGACCAGGTGCTCGCGAACAAGAAGAAGTGGGGCTACGCGGACTGAGGCCGCGCGCGCCGCGCCTTCGCGGCGCGAACGACTACGCTGCGGACCCGCGCCCTGGCAGGAGCACGTGACCGTGGCGACGCACACCGACCGAGACGGCGAGCGCGCGGAGGCTTCTCCCGCGCTCGCCGACGCGTATGGGCGCAAGCTTCGCGATCTCCGCATCTCGGTGACGGACCGCTGCAACTTCCGCTGTCCGTACTGCATGCCGGCAGAGACCTTCGGCCCCGGCTTCAAGTTCCTGCCGCGCAAGGAAGTGCTGACGTACGAGGAGATCGCGAGGCTCGCGCGGATCTTCGTTTCGCTCGGCACGCGCAAGCTGCGCATCACCGGCGGCGAGCCGCTCGTGCGCACCGACCTGCCCGAGCTGATCGAGCAGCTCGCGCGAATCGCCGGCGTCGACGACATCGCGCTCACCACGAACGGACACCTGCTCGAGCGGCAGGCCGAGCCGCTCGCGCGCGCGGGTCTGCGCCGCGTGACGGTGAGCCTCGACAGCCACGACCCGGAGGTCTTCCGGAAGATGAGCGGCGGGGCCTCCGCGCCGGAGAAGGTGCTGCGCGGCATCGATGCCGCAGTCGCGGCGGGCCTCGGGCCCATCAAGATCAACTGCGTCGTGCAGCGCGGCGTGAACGACCACACGCTCGTCGATCTCGCCGAGCGCTTTCGCGGCACGGGCCACATCGTGCGCTTCATCGAGTTCATGGACGTCGGCACCGCGAACGGCTGGGAGATGACGCAAGTCGTGCCCGCCCGCGAGATCGTGGCGCGCATCGCCGAGCGCTTCCCGCTCGAGCCCGCCGGCGCGAACTACCGCGGCGAGGTCGCGAAGCGCTGGCGCTACGCGGACGGCCAGGGGGAGATCGGCATCATCTCGTCGGTGACGCAGCCGTTCTGCGGCGACTGCACGCGGGCGCGCCTCTCCGCCGAGGGCTCGCTCGTGACGTGCCTGTTCGCGACGAAGGGCCGCGACCTGAAGACGCCGATCCGAGCGGGTGCGAGCGACGACGCGCTGCGCGACGTGATCACCGGCGTGTGGGCCCGGCGCGACGATCGGTACTCGGAGGAGCGCTCGGAGAGGGCCGAGGAGCGTGCAGGTTCCCGCATCGAGATGTTCAAGCTCGGCGGGTGAAGGCGGGCTCGTGCGAGGCCCTCTCGCTTTCGGCTCCGGCTTCGCCGTGCGCGCCAAGGAGGCGCGTACGAGCGCTTCGCGCTCTCACCCTCACTTCGCTCGGGTTGCGCGCTTCGCTCGGGTGGGCAGCGCGGCCACTCGCTTCGGGATCGGGATGGACGCGATGAGCGGGGCGGCATGAGGGTGCGCGCGGAAGCGCCGCGGGAGGTGGTGCTCGTCGGGGGCGGGCATGCGCACGTGCAGGTGCTGCGGCGCTGGGCGATGACGCCGGTGCCGGGGGCGCGGCTGACGGTCGTGCTCGATCGGGGCGAGGCGCTGTACTCGGGGATGGTGCCGGGGGTCGTCGCCGGCGACTACGGCGCGGCGGCGTGCGAGATCGACGTCGTGCCGCTCGCGCGGCGCGCCGGTGCGCGCGTGATTCTTGCGGCGGCGACCGCGGTAGACGCGCGCGCGCGGCGCATCGCGTTCGCCGAGCGTCCCGCCATCGCGTACGACCTCGCGAGTCTCGACGTGGGCTCGACGGTGCGCGGGCTCGCGTTGCCCGGCGTGCGCGAGCACGCGCTCGCGACGCGCCCGATCGGCGCGTTCGTGGCGGGCCTCGAGGCGGCGATCGAGCGCGCGCTCGCGGGGCGCGCCGGCGGCGCGGGCGAGCCACTGCGCGTGCTCGTGGTCGGCGCCGGCGCGGCGGGCGTCGAGCTGGCGTTCGTGGCGGAGGCGCGCCTGCGAGCCCAGGGCGTGGCGGCCTCGGTCGAGCTCCTCGGCGACGCCGACGACCTGCTGCGCGGGGCGTCGCCCGCGCTGCGGCGCCGCGCGCGCGCCGAGGCGGCC
>CAZCTH010000221.1:0-3740 GCA_964501435.1 uncultured Spirochaetales bacterium
GCGCACATCAGGTCGAGGATCTCGTTGCCGTCCGCGTCCCACAGCCGCGCGCCCTTCGCGCGCGAGAAGAACTGCGGGAACTCGGGCGGCAAGAGCAGCGTGGACTCGTGGCCGTACATGCCGCCGGGAATCACGGCGGCCGCGCGCTTGCGCAGGGCTGCGTCGGTGCTCGTCGCTCTCGTCATGGTTTGCCTCGCTTTGGCGCTGTTTCCCGGCGACGGTCACGGCAATGGAACAGTAGGATTTCCGACCTTGCGACCGCGGCTGTCACGCAGGCAGTGTAGTTTTCAACGAACAACGAAGGGAGACGAACTTGGCAGAGCGCTGGCTTCAGTGCACGGTTCGACCGGGGATGTTCGACTCCGAATTCACGGTGGGAATCGAAGTCCCCGGACAAGGCGAGGTCACCGCGATCTTCGTCGACAAGAGCCTCGTGCGGGTCACCGAGACGCCGGAGCGCGGGCGCCGGGTCGCGGGGTTCATGCGAGTCGATGCTCGTGAAGATGGAGAGGTCGCTGTGTGCATGCTTCCCGTGCAAAGCGTCGAGCTCGGTTACTGGATCGGAGTCCCGGCGAGCTTGCTTGCGAGGCCCGGGGTTCACGATCGAGCCGCGGGCGCGTGAGGGATGGGGGTACTCAGCAACCGCTCGCTCATTGCCGCGCTGGACGAGGGACGGCTGCGAATCACGCCTAGGCCCGGCCCGGTGCCGCCCGCCTTGGGGTCTCCGTTCGGCACGTGCTCCATCGATCTCCGGCTATCCCCGACGCTCTACGTGCCTCGGGACGGGTTGCACCTCGGCGTCGATGTCCGAGGCCCCATCACGGCGACCCTCGAAGCGCTCTACGAGTCGCGGATCCTTCCGACAGAGGGCTTCGTTCTCCACCCGAACCGATTCGTGCTCGGTCAGACGATCGAGGAAGTGGCACTCCCTCTTTCCGGGAACTGCCTGGCAGCGAGGATCGAGGGGCGATCCTCTTTCGCACGCGCAGGCCTGCTCGTCCACTTCACGGCGCCCACGATCCACGCGGGTTTCGCCGGTAGGATCGCGCTCGAGATGATCAATCTCGGCGAGTTTCCACTCATCCTTCGAGCGGGCGCCGCGGTCTGCCAGCTCATCGTCCAGACGGTCGAAGGCGAACCGATCCAGAGCGAATCGCAATTTCAACTGCAGAGCGCTCCCACCGGCGCGTTCTGAGATCTCGCGCGCCTCCGCTCACGCCTTCGCGCTCGGCCGCGCGCTCACCTCCGCATGCCAGCGCAACAGATGCTTCTGCTCGGGCTCCGGGTGAAGCTGGTTCAGCTGCCCCGCGAAGTCGAAGGTGGTGAGCGCGAGGATGTCCGCCATCGAGTAGGCGTCGCCTGCGATGAAGGGTCGCTTCGCGAGCTCGCCGTCGAGGAACGCGAAGGCGCTGCGCGCGAGCGCGCGCGCTTGGTCCGCCATCTCGGGGAGCTGGTGCTTGACGACCGCCTTCGTGAGCGGCGAGCCGTGCACCCAGGCGAGTCCGACCGGCTGCATGAACGTCATCTCGATGCGCCGGTTCCACATGTCGATGCGCCCGATCTCCGCCGGCGTGCGCCCGAACAAGCTCGGCTCGGGGTGCAGCGCCTCGAAGTAGCGGCAGATCGCGAACGACTCGGCGATGTGCGTGCCGTCGTCGAGCGCGAGCACGGGAAGGCCGCCGAGCGGGTTCACGTTCGCGAGGAACTCCGGCGTGCGGTTCGCGCGCGTCATGATGTCCACTCTCTCGAACGGCACCGTGAGGCCCTTCTCGGCGAGGTAGACGTGCACGCGCCGCGGGTTCGGGGCGCCGGGATAGGTGTAGAGCTTCATCGGGAGCCTCCTCGTCGGCGCGAAGATACGCCGATCCGGCGCGTCGTCTTGTGGCATTCTGGGTGCCGAAACTGCGCGTGCACTGGAGCCCCCATGCCTCGCCTCGTCCTTCGAGTCGCCCTCCTGCTCGCCGCCGCGCTCCCCCTGCTCGGCTGCGAGAAGGCCGAGGAGTCGCTGATCCGCCGCGTGGCCGCGCGGCTTGCGACGCCGCGGACCGACCTGTACGGCGACGACGCGATGCGCGTGCTGATCTGCGGCAGCGCTTCGCCGCTCCCGCATCCGACGCGCGCGCGGCCCTGCACCGCCGTCTTCGCCGCCGGCAAGATCTGGGTCGTCGACGTCGGCACCGGCTCGTGGAATCACATGGGCGGCTGGCGCATCTCGGGCGAGCGCATCGGCGCGGTGCTGCTCACGCACTTCCACAGCGACCACATCGGCGAGCTCGGCGAGTGGAACCTGCAGACCTGGGTGGCGGGCCGGCCCGCGCCGCTCTCCGTGATCGGGCCCGAGGGCGTGCAAGGCGTCGTGGCGGGCTTCAACCAGGCCTACGCGCTCGACCGCGACTACCGCGTCGCGCACCACGGCGCGCACTTCAACGTGCCCGCGCTCGGCCTGATGACTCCCGCGCCGATCGCGTTCGCCGACGGCGCCCAGCGCGCCGTCGTGCACGACGCGGACGGCCTGCGCATCACGGCGTTCCTCGTGGATCACCCACCCATCGTGCCCGCCGTCGGCTACCGCTTCGACTGGCGCGGCCGCTCGGTCGTCGTGAGCGGCGACACGGTGAAGAACGCCAACTTGATCGCCGTCGCGAAGGATGCCGACGTGCTCGTGCACGAGGCGCAGGCGAACCACCTCGTGAAGATCCTCGGCGAGGCCGCCGCGCCGTCGCGACCGCGCGCGGCGCAGATCATGGCCGACATCCCGAGCTACCACACGACGCCCGTCGAAGCGGCGGAAGCGGCGAACGAGGCGAACGCGAAGCTGCTCGTGATGAGCCACCTGACGCCGCCGCCGCCCAACGCCCTGATCGAGCGCGCCTTCGTGCGCGGCGTCGCCGACGTGCGGCCGAGCGGCTGGGTGCTCGCGGACGACGGCATGCTGATCACGCTGCCGGCCGACTCGAGCGCGATCGAGCGAGGCGAGATCGAATGAGCGCCGCAGAGGGCGATGCCGCGCTGCGCGCGCGCCGCGAGGCGACCGTGCGCACCCACATGGAGCGCGAGATCCACCACGACTGGGACGCCGTGATCGCGACCTTCGCGCACCCGCGCTACGAGCTGATCGCGACCGGCGCGGTGCACGACGGCGAAGCCGCCGTGCGCGAGTACTTCCGCGCGGGCCGCGAGGTCGTCCCCGACCAGCGCAACGAGATCCTCTCGCTGCGCCACGCCGGCGACGACGCGATCGTGGTCGAGTTCTGGCTGCTCGGCACACAAACCGGCGGCCCCCGTCCCAGCCACAAGCCCTTCCGCTGCCGGATGATGGTGCTGTTCCTGTTCGAGCCGGGCGGAGACAAGCTCGTGTGCGAGCGCGTGTACTGGGACTCGGCGACGATTGCGCGGCAGCTCGCGTGAGCGACTGCAAGCGAAGCGCGCAGCGAGCCGCAGGCGAGCGAAGCCCAGCGAGCTTCGAAGCCGCGCTCTACCGCCGCGTGAACGCGCTGCTCGAGCCGGCGATCCGGCGCGGGCTCGGCGCTCCGCGGCTCTCGCCCGCGGGCTTCGTCGTCGTCGAGATGACGGGCGCGAAGACCGGCAAGCTGCGGCGCGTGCCGCTCGCCGCCCTGCGCTTCGGCCCCTATCTGCTGATCGGCACGGTGCGCGGCGAGCGTTCGCTCTGGGTGCGCAACCTCGCCGCGAACGGCGCGGCGCGCGTGTGGCTCGCGGCGCGCGCGCGGCCGATGCGCGCC
>CAZCTH010000222.1:0-3629 GCA_964501435.1 uncultured Spirochaetales bacterium
CGGCGTTCGCCGCGCGCGAGCGCGCCTTCGGCGGCGAGCTGCAGCGCGCGGCGAACGCCGCGCAGGACGAGCTCGCTCCGGCGCGCGGCCGCGCCTTCGTGGCGTTCCATCCCGCATGGTCCGGTTTCGCGGGCTTCTTCGGCCTCGTCGACCTCGGCGCGATCCAGGCGCACGGGGCCGAAGAGCCCACCCCCCGCCGCCTCGCCGCGCTGATCGCCGCCGCGCGCGACGCGCGCGTGCGCGCGGTCCTCGTCGAGCCGCAGCTCGACCCGAACACCGCGCGCATCGTGGCCGAGGAGCTCGGCGCCAAGGTTGTTACGGTCGACCCGCTCGGCGACCCGCGCGATCCCGCGCGCGCGAGCTATACCGCCCTGCTGCGCTTCAACGCGCGGCAGATCGCGGCCGCGCTCGCCGAGGAGAAGCCATGAGCGCGGTGGTGACGCTCGAGCACGTGTGCGTGAAGCGCGGCCCCGACGTGGTGCTCGAAGAGATCGGCTTCGCGGTCGAGCCCGGGCAGTTCGTGGGCATCTGCGGCCCGAACGGCGCCGGCAAGACGACGCTGCTGAAGGCGATCCTCGGTCTCGTGCCGATCGCGTCGGGCGAGATCCGCGTGCTCGGCGCGAAGCCCGGCGAGCACGCGCGGCGCGGCATCGGCTACGTGCCGCAGCGGCACGCGCTGCCCGAGTCGTTCCCGGCCAGCGCGCTCGACGTCGTGCTGCTCGGCCGCCTCGGCGGCGGCTTCGGGCTACGCGCGAGCGCGGCGGACCGCGCGGCGGCCGAAGAGGCGCTGGCGCGCGTCGGCATCGCCGAGCACGCGCGGCGCCCGATCGGCCACTTGTCCGGCGGTCTCCAGCGCCGCGTCACGCTGGCGCAGGCGCTCTGCGCGAGCCGCGCGCTGCTCGTGCTCGACGAGCCGACCATCGGCCTCGACCTGCCCGCGGAGCACGAGTTCTACGCGCTGCTGCGCACGCTCCAGCGCGACCTCGGCCTCGCGGTGCTGGCGGTGTCGCACGACCTCGTCGCGCTCGCGGGCCAGGCCGACCAGCTCGTCTGCATCAACAAGCGCATGCACGTCCACGGTCGGCCCGACGAGGTCGTGCACAGCCACGCGCTGAAAGCGGCCTACGCCTGCGAGTTCGACTTCCTGGCCGGCGAGCTCGACCACCACGGCCGCCACGGCCCGGGCCACTAGGGCGCCATGCTCGAGCTCGCCTTCATGCAGCGCGCCTTCGCCGCCGCCGTCGCCATCGGCGTCGTGTGCGGCGTGCTCGGCTTCTTCGTCGTCTTGCGGCGCCTCGCGTTCATCGGCGTCGGTCTGTCGCACTCCGCGCTCGGCGGGGTCGCGCTCGGACTGCTGCTGGGGGTCTCGCCGCTGCTCACCGGCGGCGCCTTCGCACTCGCCGTGGCGCTCGGCGTCGCGCGTCTCGGCCAGCGCAGCGGGCTCGAGCGCGACACCGTGATCGGCGTGTTCTTCTCGGGCGCGATGGCGCTCGGCGTCGTGCTCGCGAGCCTCGAGCACGGCGCGCAGCAGGAGCTGTTCGGGTATCTGTTCGGCAACGTGCTGGCGGTGACGAACGGCGAGCTCGCCGCGCTGGCGATCGGCGGCGCCGGCGTCGTCGCCGCGCTGCTCGCCCTGCTCCGCCCGCAGCTCTTCCTCGCCTTCGACGAGGAGATCGCGCGTGCCTACGGCCAGCGCGTGCAACTCCTCGACATGGCGCTGCTCGCGCTGCTCGCCGCCACCATCGTGATCGGCGTGCGCCTCGTCGGCGTGCTGCTGATCGAGGCGCTGCTCGTCGTGCCCGCCGCCACCGCCGCGCTGCTCGCCCGCGACTACCGCACGCAGATCGCGCTCAGCGTCGCGCTCGCCGTCGCGAGCGCGATCGGCGGCCTCGCCCTCGCCTGGGAGCTCGACGTCGCGCCCGGCGGCATGGTGGCGTTGACCGCGGTGGCGCTGTTCTTCGCGAGCTTCGCGGTGCGCGGCCGGAACGCCTAGGCGGGCGTCGCGGGCGGTTCGCGGGTCAGCCCGACGACCTCCCGAGGTCGCGGTCCATGCGCGCGTCGAGCCCGCGCAGGGCGTCGCTGCCGAGGTAGAACGCGACCGACGCCACCATCGCGAGCGCCGCGAACACGGAGATCGCGAGGGGCGCGCCCAGCGTCTTCGCGGCGCCGCCGATCACCACCGAGCCGACCATCGGCAGCGAGAACGACATCATCAGGAAGCTCGAGACGCGCCCGCGCATCGCGTCGGGGATGAGCAGCTGGATGGCGGTGTTGTTCAGCGTGCCGAACCAGCTGGCGAAGGCGTTGGCGAGGAAGATCAGCGGGATCGCGGCGAGGTACCAGGGCGAGAAGCTGAAGGCGATCAGCAGCGCGCCGAACGCGAGCATGCTGCCGAGCATCAGGCGCGCGCGGTGGGCGGTCGCCGTCCAGCGCGCGACCACCATCGAGCCGACGATGCCGCCGAGGCCCATCGAGACGGAGAGCTGCGAGAGGCCGCGCGGACCCTGGTGCCAGATCTCCTCCGCGAAGATCACGAGCAGCGTCTGGAACGGCATCGCGAGGAACATCGGCACGAGACCGAACACGAGCAGCACGCCGATCGCGCGGTCCGTCCGCACGTAGCGCACGCCCTCCATCACGCGCTGGAAGACGGTGGCCTGGGTGGTGGCAGGCGGCGGCGGCGCGGGATGCAGGCGCAGGCCGCACGCGAACGCGGCGACGTAGAGCGCGACGCCGAGCAGATAGGCCCACTTCACACCGAGCCACTCGATCAGGAAGCCCGGCAGCGCGGGGCCAACGACGCGCGTGACGTTGATCAGCGTGGTCGTGATCGCGATCGAGCGGCCGAGCAGCCGGCGCCCGACGAGGTTCGCGACCACGGACTGCCGCGCGGGCATGAGGAACGGGAACACGCACCCCATCACCGAAGCGGTGGCGAGCAGATGCCAGAACTGGAGGCGATCGGTCCAGAGCAGCGCGAACGTGGCGAGCTCGCCGCCGAGCGCGACGGCCTGTGCCCCGAGGATCAGCTTGCGGCGATCGACGCGATCGGCGGCGACGCCGCCGAAGGGGCTCAGCACGAGCATCGGCAGCGCGACCGCGAAGGACACCACGCCGAGCAGGAACGGGTCCTTCGTGAAGTGGTAGGCGAGATAGGGCCGCACGACGCCCTGACTGCCCATCGCGAGGAAGAACGCGAGGTTGCTGGCGGTGAGCCAGCGGAACTGCGGGATCGCGAAGATCTCCCGCGTCTCGTCGGTGCCGGGCAGGCTGGCGGCGGGCGCGGGGCGATCCATGGCCGGCAACGTAGGCCAACGCGCTGCCCGGGAGCGCGGCCGTCGGGCCAGGCCCTGCGGTCGGTCGCGTCAGCGCGCGGATTCGGCGCGGAGCTCGGCGAGGACGGGGCCCATGCGCGCGAGCGCCTCGGCGATGGCGTCCTCGCTCGCGGCGTAGCAGAAGCGCAGGAAGCCCTCGCCCGCCGCGCCGAAGTCCACCCCCGGCGTGCACGCGACGCCGGCGCGCTCGAGCAGCGCCCCCGCGAGCGCGACCGAATCGCGCCCGAACGCGCGCGCGTCGGCGAACACGTAGAAGGCGCCCTCGGGCGCGCGCGCGACGCCGAAGCCGAGCGC
>CAZCTH010000223.1:0-3616 GCA_964501435.1 uncultured Spirochaetales bacterium
CCGCGCCAGTGCTCCTGCGCGAACGCCTCGCGGGCGAGCACGCCGTAGCGCTCGAGCAGGACGCCGGCGCGCGCATGGGCGCGCTGCGTGTCCGCGACGTCGCCCGCGCCCGCGAGCAGGCGCGCGACGCTCGACCAGCGCCCCGCCGCCCCGCCCGGCTGCGCCCCGCGGCGCGTCGGAGCGCGGGCGCCGAGGCCGCGCAGCGGCGCGAAGGTGTCGTTCGTCGCGAGGCCCGCCCACACCAGCTCGAACAGCGCATCGAGCGCGTCCTTCGCCGGCGCCCCGCTGCTCGCCGCGAGCAGCTCGCCGAAGAAGAGCGCGCCGCGGGCCTCGAGCTGCGCGAGCAGCGTGCGCGCCAGCGGGCCGAGCGAGTCGGGCGCGAGCGGGGGATCGGCGAGCAACGCCGCGCGCTCGCGTCGGTACAGGGCGACGCGGCCGTCGCGATCGCCGAGCGGCCCCGCGCCGATCCAGACCAGCGCGCCGAGCGCGGACAGCTCGTCTAGCGCGCGCGGGTCGAAGTGCTTCACGCGCGCGGGCAGGATGGCGCGCTCGATCTCGCTCCAGGGCAGTGGCATGCCCTCGAGGCGGTCGAGCGCCTCCGCCAGCGAGCCGCCCGATCCCACGCCCTGCCACTCCGGCAGGAAGCGCACCAGCGCCTCGGACTCGACCGGCGCCACCTCGCCGCGCAGCCGCGCCAGCGAGCGGCGCCGCAACATCTGCAGCACCTCGGCGTCGCACCACTCGCGCGCGCTGCCGCCCGGCCGGAAGTCGCCCGCGACGAGCTTTCCGCGCAGCTCGAGGCTCGCGAGCGCGAGCTCCGCCTGCGCCCGCGGCAGCGCGTAGCGCTCGGCGAGCGCTGCGGCCTCGAACGGCCCACGGCGCCGCGCGAAGCGCGCGACCACGCTTGCCACCGCGCCGGGCGCCGGCTCGAGGTACTCCGCCGGCAGGCCCGCCGGCGGCGCGACGCCGAACGCGTCGCGGTAGAGCCCCGCCTCGTGGGCGACGATCCAGCGCGATTCCCCGGCGATGCGCACCGCGGCCACGCGGCGCTCCGCAGCGAGCGTCGCGAGCCACGTGCGCGCGTCGCCGGCGCAGCGCTCGTCGAGCTCGGCCTCGCCGAGATCGCCGACGCGCCGCAGCAGGTCGAACAGCTGTTCCGCATCGCGCGCCTGAAACTCCGGCGCGCGACCCGCGAGCTCGGCCTCCGCCTCCTCGAGCACGGCCAGATCGAGCAGCTCGCGCAGCGCCTCGTGGCCGAGCAGCTCGCGCAGCATCGCGCGGTCGAGCGAGAGCGCGTGGACGCGGCGCTCGGCGACGGGGTTGTCGTACTCGTAGAGGAACGCCGCCGTGTAGGCGAACACCAGATTCCGCGCGAACGGCGACGCGCTGCGCGTCTCGACGTCGTCCACGCGCACCTCGCGCCGACGCACCTGGCCGAGCAAGTCTTCGAGCGCGGGCAGATCGAACACGTCCTGGAGGCACGAGCGATAGGTCTCGAGCAGGATCGGAAACGACGGGAAGCCGCGCGCGATCGAAAGCAGCGTCTGCGCGCGCAGGCGCTGCGCCCAGAGCGGCGTGCGGCCGCCCGGACGCCAGCGCGGCAACAGCAGGGCGCGCGCGGCGTTCTCGCGGAACTGGCCGGAGAAGAGCGCCGAGCGATCGAGCTGCTCGACGATCTGCTCGCGCACCTCCTCGGGCTCGGGCAGGAAGAGCGCCGTGGGCGGCGGCTCGTCGGCGTCCGGGAAGCGCAGCGCGATGCCGTCGTCGTTCCAGAGCGCGTGAACCTCGGTGGCCTTCTCGGCCGCGAGGCGCGCCTGGATCGCGAGCGCCCACGGCCCGTGCACCCGCGCACCGAGCGGCGTGAGGATGCAGACGCGCCAGTCGCCGAGCTCGTCGCGGAAGCGCTCGATCGTGATCGCGCGGTCGGTCGGCAGGCAACCGGCGGCGTCGTGCTGCGCGAGGACGTAGTCGACGAGGTTCCGCGCGGCGAAGCCGTCGAGATCCCAGTGCGCGGCGAGCCACGCCTCGGCGCGCGCCCGCCCGGCGTGGAGGTCGCCGCCCGCCGCGCGGCACTCGGCCGCGAGCTCGCGCAGGAACGCGCCGAGCGAACGCCCGAGCTCGAGCGGCCGGCCGGGGCCGTCGCCGCGCCAGAACGGCAGCTTGCCCATCTCGCCGGGTGCGGGGTTCACGATCACGCGATCGCGCGTGATCTCGGCGACGCGCCAGCTCGACGCGCCGAGCGTCACGATCTCGCCGGCGCGCGTCTCGTGCACCATCTCCTCGTCGAGCTCGCCGACGCGCGGCCCGTCCGCGCCGACGTGCACGCCGTACAGCCCGCGGTCCGGGATCGTGCCGCCCGAGAGCAGCGCGATCTTCGCCGCCCCGGGCCGAGCCTCGATGCGGTCCCGCTCGCGGTCCCACACGATGCGCGGCTTCAGCTCCGCGAAGTCCGCGCTCGGGTAGCGCCCCGCGAGCATGTCGAGCACCGAGCCGAGCACCTCGCGCGAGCAATCGGCGAAGCTCGCCGTGCGGCGCACGAGCGCGTGCAGCGTTTCGACCTGCCAGGCGTCCAGCGCGGCCATCGCCACGACTTGTTGGGCGAGCACGTCGAGCGGCGTGTGCGGCACGCGCAGCGACTCGACGGCGCCCGCGCGCATGCCCTTCGCCACCACCGTCGCCTCGAGCAGGTCGCTGCGGTGCTTCGGAAAGATCAGGCCGCGGCTCGCCGCGCCCACCTGATGCCCGGCGCGGCCGACGCGCTGGAGGCCGCGCGACACGGCGCCTGGCGACTCGACCATCAGCACGAGGTCGACCGCGCCCATGTCGATGCCGAGCTCGAGCGAGCTCGTGGCGACGATGGCGCGCAACCGGCCGACCTTCAGGTCCTCCTCGATGACGCGGCGCTGCGTGTGCGCGATCGAACCGTGGTGCGCACGCACGAGCTCTTCGTCCGCGAGCTCGTTGAGGCGCCGCGCGAGCCGCTCGCACAGGCCGCGGCTGTTCACGAACAGGATCGTGCTGCGGTGCGCGCGGATCGCGTCGAGCAGCTTCGGGTAGATCGCCGGCCAAAGGCTCGTGTCGGGCTCGTCGGCGCCGCCGACCGCGGGCGCGCGCGACCGGAACGGCGCGAGCAGCTCCGAGGCACCCCCCGACGCTGCGCCTGGGAGCGCGATCTCGTGCACCGCCGGCGCCGCGGCGCGCGGCGGCTCGACGCGCGCGCCGAGCCCGGGCTGCGTCATGTCCGGCACCGGCACCGAGATCGTGAGATCCAGCCGGGGCGGCCCCGTGGCATCGACGATCGCGACGGGCCGCGCGCCGCCGAGGTAGCGCGCGACCTCGCTCACCGGCCGCGCCGTCGCCGAGAGGCCGATGCGCTGCGGATCCTGCGGGCACAGCGCGGCCAGGCGCTCGAGCGAGAGCGCGAGGTGCGCGCCGCGCTTGGTCGCCGCGAGGGCGTGCACCTCGTCGACCACGATCCAGCGCACGCTGCGCAGCGTCTCGCGCTGGGCCGAGCCGAGGATCAAGTAGAGCGACTCCGGCGTCGTCACGAGGATCTCGGCGGGGGCGCGCAGCTGGGCGCGACGCTCCGCGGCCGAGGTGTCGCCCGTGCGCAGCG
>CAZCTH010000224.1:0-3603 GCA_964501435.1 uncultured Spirochaetales bacterium
CCGTCCTTGTTGATGGAGGAGATGATGATGGTCTGCGACTTCGCGAGGTACGTGTAGATCTCGGAGTACGACATAACAATATAATAAAGGCGGGACATTGGGGCTCCTAGTGGCTCATCAGGCTGAGGGGAGACTACTTCGCGCGCTCTCTCGTGCGCTCGAGCAGGCGGGCGTTGGCGGCGCGCAGGGCGTCTTCGGGGTCGAGGCCGGAGCGGGCAGCGCGGGCGGCGAGCGCGAGGAGTTGCTCGCCGAGGGTGCGCTCGTCGATCGGGTCGGCGCTCGCCGACACGGGATCGGCGATCCCCTCGCGCTCGGCGCGGCGCAGCAGCTTCGCGGCGCGGGCGAGCGCGGGCAGGCCGAGCGGCACGTCCTCGAGCGCTGCGAGCTTCGGGTTCGACGTGTCGCTCGCGGCGCGCTTCGCCTTGCGCTCCTTCGCCTTGATCTCCTCCCAGCTCGCGACCTGTTGCTCCGCGGTGGCGATCTCGGCGTCGCTGAAGATGCCCGGATGGCGGCGCACGAGCTTGTCGCTGATGGCGCGCGCGACGGCGTCGAAGTCGAAGTGCCCGGCCTCCTCCGCCATGCGCGCGTGGAAGACGACCTGCAGCAGCAGGTCGCCGAGCTCGTCGCAGAGCGCCGCCATGTCGCCGCTCCGGATCGCGTCCTCGACCTCGTAGGCCTCTTCGAGCGTGTGCTTCGCGATCGTCGCGAAGCTCTGCTCGAGGTCCCACGGGCAGCCGTCCTTCGGATCCCGCAGCCGCGCCATGATCGCGAGCAGCCGCGCGATGCCGGGCTCGTTCGCCGCGCCGTTCTTCATCGCAACACCTTCTTCAGATACTGCCCCGTGTAGCTCTCGGGACACTTCGCCACCTGCTCCGGCGTGCCCAGCGCGACGATCCGGCCACCGCCGTCGCCGCCCTCGGGCCCGAGATCGATCACCCAGTCGGCGCAGCGGATCACGTCGAGATTGTGCTCGATCACCACGACGGTGTTGCCCGCGTCGACGAGGCGGTCGAGCACCGAGATCAGCTTCTTCAGGTCGTCGAAGTGCAGGCCCGTCGTGGGCTCGTCGAGGATGTAGAGCGTGCGGCCGGTGGCCGTGCGCGAGAGCTCGCGCGCGAGCTTGATGCGCTGCGCCTCGCCGCCCGAGAGCGTGGGCGACGGCTGGCCGAGCTTCAGATAGCCGAGGCCGACCTCGCCGAGGGTGCGCAGGCCCGAGAGCACCTTCGGCTGGTTCTCGAACACGACGAGCGCCTCGGCCACCGACAGCTCGAGCACCTCGGCGATGTTCAGGCCCTTGAAGCGCACGCGCAGCGTGGCGTCGTTGAAGCGCTTGCCCTTGCACACGTCGCAGGGCACGAACACGTCGGCGAGGAAGTGCATCTCGATGCGCTTCACGCCGTCGCCTTCGCACGCCTCGCAGCGCCCGCCCTTCACGTTGAACGAGAAGCGGCTCGCCTTGTAGCCGTAGGTGCGCGAGTCCGGCGCCTTCGCGAACACCTCGCGGATCTCGTCGAACACCTTCGTGTAGGTCGCCGGATTGCTGCGCGGCGTGCGCCCGATCGGCTTCTGGTCGATGTCGATGACCTTGTCGATGTGCTCGAGGCCGCCGATGCGGTCGTGATCGCCCGCCGGGTCGTGGCTGCCGTGGAACACGCGGCGCAGCGCGGGGAACAAGACGGAGTTCACGAGCGTGCTCTTGCCCGCACCCGAGACGCCGGTGACGGCGGTGAGCGTCTCGAGCGGAAAGTCGACGTCCACGTCCTTCAGGTTGTGCTCGCGCGCGCCCTCGACGCGCACGAACTTCCCCGAGCCCGTGCGCCGCTTCTCGGGCGTCTCGATCTTGAGACGCCCCGACATGTAGGCTCCGGTGAGCGAGCGCTTCGACTTCTTCATCTGCGCGGGGGTGCCCGCGAACACGATCTCGCCGCCCGTCGCGCCGGCGCCCGGCCCGAAGTCGAGCACCCAGTCGGCCTCGTCGATGGTCTCCTCGTCGTGCTCGACCACGATCACGGTGTTGCTCATGTCGCGCAGCCGCTTCAGCGTCGCGAGCAAGCGCCCGTTGTCGCGCTGGTGCAGGCCAATCGACGGCTCGTCGAGGATGTAGAGCACGCCGGTGAGCTCGCTGCCGATCTGCGACGCGAGGCGGATGCGCTGGCTCTCGCCGCCCGAGAGCGACGGGCCGGGGCGATCGAGGGTCAGGTAGCCGAGCCCGACGTCGAGCAGGAAGCCGAGCCGCCCGTCGATCTCCTTGATCACCTCGCCCGCGATCGTGCGGTCGTTCGGCGACAGCGCCAGCGTGCGCAGCCGCTCGCGCGCCTCGGCGACGTTCATGCGCGCGAGGTCCGGCAGGCTGCGGTCCGCGATGCGCACCGCCGTGGACTCGGGGCGCAGCCGCTGGGCGTTGCACGTCTTGCACTCGGCTTCCGACAGGTACTTCATGTACCAGCGCTTCATGCCCTCGGACTTGGTCATGCGGAAGCGGCGATACAGCTCGTTCAGCACCCCCTCGAACGGTCGCTCGAACTCGATCTTGCCGGTCGCGAACTTCATCGAGAGGGCGATGCGCTTGTCGCCCGTGCCGAACAGCAGGATGTCGCGGTGCTTCTTCGAGAGCTCGCGCCACGGCTTGTCGAGGTCGACGCCGTACTGCTTGGCGACGTTCTTCACGATCGAGCCGGTCCACGAGTCGCCGCGCTCGAGGATCGTCTTCCACGGCTCGATCGCGCCGTCGCGAACGGACTTGCTCGCGTCGGGCACGACCAGCTCGGGATCCATCTCCGGCTTGGTGCCGAGGCCGTTGCAGTCGGGGCACATCCCGAGCGGCGAGTTGAAGGAGAAGCTCTGCGGCGAGAGCTCGGGGAAGCCGAGGTCGCAGTGATGGCAGTGGAGGTGCTCCGAGTAGAGCCGCTCCTCGTCGTCGAACGCCGCGAGCAGCGCGCCGCCGCCCTTCTTCAGCGCCGTCTCCACCGAGTCGGTGAGGCGCGAGGCGTACTTCGCGTCGTGACCCTCCGGCGCGACCAGCCGGTCGACCACAATGTCGATCGTGTGCTTCTTCTTCTTGTCGAGCGCCGGCAGCTCGTCGCCGCGCACGAGCGCGCCGTCGATGCGGAAGCGCGAGAAGCCCTCGCGCACGGCGTCCTGCAGCTCGTCCCGGAACTCGCCCTTCCGGTTCTCCGCGATCCGGGCGATCAGCTGGAACTTCGTGCCCGGCGCGAGCTTCAACAGACGCTCCGCCGCCTCCGCCGCCGAGAGCCGCTCCACGGGCCGGCCGCAGTTGTGGCAGTGCTGCTTGCCGACGCGCGCGTACAGCACGCGCAGGTAGTCGTAGATCTCGGTGATCGTCCCGACCGTCGAGCGCGGGTTGTTGCTGGCCGACTTCTGCTCGATCGAGATCGTCGGCGAGAGCCCGCGGATGTGGTCGTAGCGCGGCTTCTCCATCTGGCCGAGGAACTGGCGCGCGTAGGCCGACAGCGACTCGACGTAGCGGCGCTGCCCCTCGGCGTAGATCGTGTCGAACGCGAGCGACGACTTGCCCGAGCCCGACGGCCCGGTGAACACGACGAGCTTCTGTTTCGGGATGCGCGCGCTCACCCGCTTCAGTTT
>CAZCTH010000225.1:0-3573 GCA_964501435.1 uncultured Spirochaetales bacterium
GACGGCAACGAGATCCTCGACCTGATGTGCGCGTACGGGCCCAACTTGCTCGGCTACGGCGACGCCGAGATCGACGGCGCCTACGTGGCGCAGCTCGCGAACGGCGACACGATGACGGGGCCGTCGGCGTTGATCGTCGAGCTCGCCGAGCAGCTCACGAAGCAGGTCGCGCACGCGCAGTGGGCGATGTTCTGCAAGAACGGGACGGACGCGACTTCGATGGCGGTGAGCGTCGCACGCGAGCACACGAAGCGGCGCAAGATCCTCGTCGCGAAGGGCGCTTATCACGGTGCCGACGCGTGGTGCACGCCGATTCCGGCCGGCACGTTGCCCGAAGATCGCGCGCACCTCGTGCATTTCACGTACAACGACGTCGCGAGCCTCGAGCGCGCGGCGCGCACGGCCGAGGGCGACCTCGCCGGCGTGCTCGTGTCTCCGTTCAAGCACGACGGATTCGTGGACCAGGAGCTGCCCACGCGCGAGTTCGCCCACGCGGCGCGCGCCGTGTGCGATCGCGCGAAAGCGCTCCTGATCATGGACGAAGTGCGCGGCGGCTTCCGCCTCTCGCGCACCGGCTCATGGACGCACCTCGGCGTCGAGCCCGACCTGAGCGCCTGGGGCAAGTGCCTCGCCAACGGCCACGCGCTCTCCGCGCTGCTCGGCAGCGAGCTCGCGCGCGACGCTGCCTCGCACGTGTATGCGACGGGCAGCTTCTGGTTCGCCGCCGCGCCGATGGCCGCCGCGCTCGTCACGCTGCGCCGCATCCGCGCGACCGACTACCTCGAGCGCACGGAGCGCCTCGGCGCGCAGCTCCGCGAAGGCCTCGCGAAGGCGAGCGCCGCCCACGGCTACACGCTGCGCCAGACCGGCCCCGTGCAGATGCCGCAGATCCTGATCGACGGCGACGACGACTTCCGCCGTGGCTTTGCCCTCGCGAGCGAGATGATCCAGCGCGGCGTCTACCTCCACCCGTGGCACAACAACTTCGTGTGCGCGGCGCTGAGCGAAGCCGACGTCGCGTTCGCGGTGGGTGCGGCCGAGGAGGCATTCGCGGCGGTGCGGAAGCGCGAGGGAGCGCTCGTGCCGCACCCGCGGCTGGTGCAGCTCCTGGCGCACTGAGCCGAGCCAGCGCGGCCGGTGCCCCGCGGGCGCAGGGATTCTCACTGCGGCTCGGAGAATTAGGCTGCAGCGCCGAGCGATGAGAGCGTTCGGCGTGGATCGGAAGGCGCCGGGGAGCCGCGAGAGGCGCCAAGAGGGCGTTGCTTCGCAGTGTTTGCGGGAGCAGGATATGCGGCGAGGGACGGCGGTTGGCGCAGTCCAATACTAGTTAGGCAGATCAAACCAGGGATACCGCGGATGGAGAGATCGGATCCGTGGCGCGAATTTCGCCGGGGGAAGCGCGCGCTTTGGGCCGGATTTCTGCTCTATCTCCCGGTCATGGTGCTTGCATCCCTCGCAACCCGAGCCGCCAATCTCGGGGAAGCTTGGCTGGGCGCCGCCGCCGTACTGTGGATGGCCTGGTGGGGGGCCTCCATAATCCGGCTCTCCCGGTTTCGTTGCCCTCGATGCGGGGGGCGATTCTTCATGAAGGGATGGATTGGCAACGTCTGGGCCAACAGCTGCCGCCATTGCCCTGCGCGGGCCCCGAATGCGACTGCCTAACAAGCGGCTGCACCTGACGGCCGCGGTCGGAGGCGTGCGTTGGCTTCCGCCGGCGGCCGGCTGGCGGGTGCTCGTCACGCAGCCGGCCGCCGCCGTGGCATAGTGCTGTGCGCGCGGCCGCAGGTGAGCCGCAATCCGTTGGGCGGCCTGAAGAAGAATGCTCGACCTACGAGACCTCGCCGCAGATCTCCGAGCAGCAGTCGATCGTGAACGCTTCACGAACGTCGCGTTCAAGGTGGCCGAGGATCTCAGCAAGTTCGTACTTGAGCTCGAGGCCAGCGAGTTCGTCGCCTCGGTCTCCGTCTGGCGCAACGGGTGCTGCGATCTCGATCTTCTCCGTCGCCCCTCTGCGAATCCCGAGGCATGGCACTGCGAGTTCTCGGACACTCGAGGCGCGGCGCGTGGTGTGCGGGGCATCGTCGCTGCGCTGCCTCGACCGCTCATTCCTCCCTTAGTCAAGCAGTAGCAGCCCCCCGTCGATCGCCACGGCACGCAGACGCTCGTCGGCGCCCAGCGCTCAACCGCCGCCCAACAAGGCGCTGCAGCTGACCGTCAAGGGCCGCGCTCCGATCAGCCGCGGTAGAGTCTGGCGTCGAAAATCGGCGCTCCGGTCCGCCACGGTGGCGGCCCTTGCCGGCAGCTGAGCGCCGATCCGTTGGGCGGCGTGAGGTCAGTCGGTTCGCGTGAGACGGAACCTTCTTAGAATCGTGTTCGCTCTCACGCTGCCGTTCGCGCTGTTCTGGGGCCTCGGCGTTCCCTTCGACGTGGAGATTTCGAGCGCGTTCGCCTGGGGCCCATTTGTCTTCGCATGCGGGTTCGCCTCCCTCGCCCTGACGAGCGTCTTCGCCTACCTCCGACCGGAGTGGTTGGTCGTCCCGCGCGAGCTCTCGCTTCGGACGGTCGTTGGCTTGCTCGCGGTCGGATCGGCCGCGTCATATGCAGGGGCAGCCGTCCTTATCGGTTTCGCCATCTGGGCGCTCTCCCCACCAGACGAGCACGCGTTACTCATCGCCCTGTGGCTCCCTTTGTGGTCGGCGCTGCCGCTCGGCGCGATCGTTGCCAGCCGCATGGCGCGCCGCCCAACAAGGCAATGAAGCTGACCGGCCGCCGCCCGGAGGTGCGCATCGTGCGGGGCCGTCGGCCGGCCGGTCCGGGGTCGCCGCGCGGCCGGCCTCCGGAGCACGCGTGGTAGGTTCACGGGCGGCCGGCAGCTTATTGCCGATCCGTTAGGCAGCGCCGGAATACCATGCTTCGCGAGCACGCCTTCGATTCGGTGCTGGAGCGGCGACTCTTCTCGCTTGAGATCCCGTCGGCGGGTGTGCTGCCTCGCGTCATGCTCCCAGATGGAAACTTCGCGTGCCTCCTTGCCTGGGACGCCCGCGGTGCTTCGGCCGACGATGTCTCCGCGGTGGTTCAGCCGCTTCTGCGGGCAGGCGCCTCGTATTTCGTTTGCTGGGGCCCGGATTGCGAGCGCGTCCACGACATCATCGACGAGATCGCGTCCTACCCGGACAACGACTTCGGGGTGCCCGAGGACTCCTGCATCATGACTACGTGGCACGCGTCAGAGCCGCTGTGCGCCGCGCTCTGGTTCTTCCTCGTGAACTCCCGGCCGGACCAGCACTACCAGGACTCGACGCATGCGGCGTTGGCGATTTCCATCGGGTCTCCTGCATGGGCAACCGAAATTGCGGAGGCGCTCAACGACGTCCGAGAGTTCATCAGGCGTGGATCCGAGAATGGCGCTGCCTAACAAGGCGCTGCAGCTGACCGTCAAGGGCCGCGCTTCGGTCGGCCGTAGTAGAGTCTGGCGTCGAACCTCAGCGCTCCGGTCCGTCACGGTGGCGGCCCTTGCCGGCAGCTGAGCGCCAAACCGTTGGGCGGCATGGAAACAGAAGCCGAACTCGAGAT
>CAZCTH010000226.1:0-3485 GCA_964501435.1 uncultured Spirochaetales bacterium
GCGCGTTCATGCGCAGCGCGAGCGCGAGATCGCCGTGGGCCAGCGCGTGCAGCGCGCGCGTCGCCCCGCAGCCGGGGCAGTGCAGGCCGGTGAGCGCGTGCAGCAGGCAGAGCGGGATGGTGCGCAGCGCGGAGACGTCGACGAAGCGCAGCGCGAGCGCGGCGACCGCGAGCGCGGCGAGCGCGAACGCCGGCACGTTCGGTCCGGCGTCCGTCGCGCCCGCCGCGTTGCCGCCGCGCTCCCGCCGCATGCCGCTCCCCGCCCGTCGCGGGCTCGGCGACCATGCACCGGCGAGGGTTCGCCCGCCACCCGGACGATTCGCCCGTGCCGTTCGTGCGTCGATGCGCGCGGAGCCCGCGCGGGACTCGATCTCGCGCCCCATCCCGTCGCGGTCGCGCATACTGTGCGCCATGGACTTCCCCGCACGCGGCAAGCCGGCTTCCGAGATCCTCTCCGCACTCGGCGCGAAGCGCGCGCGCGACGCGCGCTGGAGGGAAGGCCGCACGTTCGGAATGGTCTACGACGGCGGCCCCGAAGTGCACGAGATCGCCGAGGCAGTGGCGAAGGAGTTCCTGCACGAGAACGCGCTGAACACGCGCGCGTTCCCCTCGCTCGGCGAGATCCAGAGCGAGGTGTGCGGCTGGACGGCGGCGCTGCTGCACGGCGACGCCAACGTCGCGGGCTTCATGACCAGCGGCGGCACCGAGAGCATTCTGTGCGCGGTGAAGGCGGCGCGCGAGCGCGCGAAGGCGGAGCGCGGCGTGACGGCGCCGGAGATGGTGCTGGCCGACAGCGCGCACGCGGCCTTTCACAAGGCCGCCCACTACTTCGGCGTGAAGACCCACGTCGTGCCGGTGCGCGCGGACTTTCGTGCCGACCCCGGCGCGATGGCGGAGCGCGTGAACGCGAACACCGCGCTCGTGGTCGGCAGCGCGCCGCAATATCCGCAGGGCGTGATCGACCCGATCCCCGCGCTGGCGGAGCTCGCGGCCAGCGTCGGCGCGTCGCTGCACGTCGACGCGTGCATGGGCGGCTTCGTGCTGCCCTTCGCGGAGCGGCTCGGCTGGCCGGTGCCGCCCTGGGACTTCCGGGTTCCGGGCGTCACCACGATCTCGGCCGATCTCCACAAGCTCGGCTACGCGCCGAAGGGCGCCTCCGTGATCCTGCACCGCACGAAGGCGCTGCGGCAGTACCAGACCTTCGTGTTCGACGCGTGGCTCGGCGGCTTCTACGCCTCGCCCGGCATCCAGGGCACGCGGCCGGGCCTGCCGATGGCGTGCGCGTGGGCGGTGATGCAGCGCCTCGGCCTCGACGGCTACGAACGGCTGACCCGCACGACGCTCGAGACCCGCGACCGCATGCTCGCCGCGATCCGCGCGATCCCCGGTCTCGAGGTGTTGGGCGCCCCGCAGGCGCAGATCGTCGCCTTCACGGCGCGGCCGGGCTCTGGCCTCGACGCGTTCGCGCTCGGCGACGCGCTGCTCGCCCGCGGCGGGTGGTTCCACGATCGCCAGACCCCGCCCGACTCCCTGCACAGCACGCTGTGCGCCGCCAACGCGCCGGTGATCGACGAGTGGGCCCGCGACCTAGCAGCGTGCGCCGACGCCCTCACCGGCCAGCGCGCCACCGACCGGGACACGAGTTACGCGACGTTGGAGTAGCCCGCGCACGTCCTGGCCGAATGACGCGCATTCCACACGCCGGAGCGACTCGCGCCGGCTAGAGCTCGGACTGACCTCGAGGACGAGCTCGCCTCCCGAGCAGGTCGGCCGAGGCCGCAAGCGCGGCGCGCAGCAACGGCCGAGTCTTCGAGGCCGTTGCGGAGTCAACCAGGAGAGATCAAGTAGGCGCGCGCAGCGCGCCTACTTGATCACTAGCGCGTTCGGAGGACTCCCCGTCCCGCCAGCAATGTTGAGCGGAGCGGACACGAACAGCCCCTCATACACCTGATCGCTCGCACAGTCCGCAGCGAGCAGGGTCGTCTGAAACATCTCGCCGATCGCCATGCCGAAGCGGCCGATGATCCAGTGGTGCAGGAAGCCGTGCGGCGTCGTGAAGTCCGGCGGCGGCCACGACTCGAGCGCGGGGCAGTCGGTGCAGAGCGCGGCCGGGTGGCGGTTCCAGATCCACTCCGCCATCTCCTCACTGCACGCGATGCCGGGCAGCTTCAGGGTCGCGGTGACCGCGAGCTCCGCCTTCTTGCCCGACGACTGCTGCTCGTACCAGGCGACCCAGCCCGTGTGGATCAGCCACACGTCGCCCGGCCGCGTCTCGACGCGCTGCGCGCGCAGCGTGCCCTCGAGGTCCGCGATGCTGATCTTGTCGTCGGTGCTGCAATCGAGCGGGCGGCCCTGGCTCGCTCGCCAGCGCGCGACGTCGAGCACGACCGCGCGGCCCGCGATGCCACGGCGGGCCCAGTGATCGATGCCGAGCCGGGACTTGTCGTGGGAGTGGCGCAGGTCCTGGTTCTTCACCCCGCCCCAGAAGCCGTGCTCGTAGTCGCCCACGTGCGTGAGCCCGTCCCACTGGCTCGACGCCTGCGTAAAAAAGTTGTCGAGGCAGTCGTCGCCGTGGTGTCCGACGGGGATCTCGCGGAACACGGTGTGGCGGAATTTGCCGCGCCCGAAGAGCGGCGGGTTGGGCTTCTCCTGCTCCCAGTTCATCGCGAACACGGCGCCCTTGCGGACCAGCTTGGCGGCGGAGACGACGACGTCCGCGGTCTGGAGGTTGAACATCCCGACGTCGTCGTTCGGCCCGAACAGGCCCCACGCAGTCTTCGGCGGATTGCCGGCGACGACGGGCAACTCGGAATAGCGGGGAAGCTTGTTAGGGACGGTGGGCATGGCGGGGCTCCTCGTGCGCGGCGAAGGGCGCCGCGGCGTGGCTTCGGGGTAGCACGTGGCGCCGCGCGGGAGTGTGCGCGCGCGCGCGAACCCCTCAGCGCGGGCGCTCCGACCACGCGACGACGCGCTCCACCCAGGTGTCGTGCGCGCGCTGCGCGGTGCCGGCGACGAAGCGGAGCAGGAGACGTGGCGCGGCGACGCGCACGACGTGCGTCACCGCCGTGCGCTCTGCGTCGGCCCGCAGCGCGAGGTCGTGGCGCAACGTGACGCCGAGCGCGGCCCACGCCTCGAGCACGAGACGCGCGTCCTCGGGCCCCTCGGCGACGACCTCGCGCGCGGCGCGGTAACGGTTCGGGAGGCGCAGCGGGCCGAGCGGCACGTGCTCGTGGATCACGCAGGTACTGCGCGCGCCGCGCTCCTCGAGCGAAGAGATGCGCTGGATCAATGGGTGCAGCTCGGGCGTCCGGTCGAGGCGGGTCGCGAGGACGACGCGCGCGATCGGCGCGCGCGCCGACCACGCGCGCGTGAACACGACCGCGGCACCGTCGCGCACGACTTCCGCGGCGCTCACGGCGATTCCTCGTCGCGCGCCACGGGCGCGAGCGCTTCCTCGCGCCACGTGCCGGGCGCGCGCGGGGCGCG
>CAZCTH010000227.1:0-3428 GCA_964501435.1 uncultured Spirochaetales bacterium
CTGGCTCGCGCGCAAGCACGTGCCCCCCGCCCAGCTCGCCGCCCTCGAACGCGACGGCCTCGCGATCCGCTCGCTCGTGGAGAAGGGCGGCGTGCGCCCCGCGCAGGTGCGCCGCGCGCGGCTCGCGGACGGCGTCGCGCTCGAGGCCGTATGCGCGGGGCCGCTGGCCCGCGCCGCCAAGCAGGTCGCGCTGCTCCGGGAGATCGCGGCCGCCGGCCCGTCCGGCGCCGAGGTCGAGGCGTTCACGGCCCACGACCCGAAGCGCGCGACGCTGCTGCGCGCCTTGGTCGCGCGCGGCTTCGTCGCGATCGACAGCAGCGCGGCGGTGCTCGGCGAGGCGGGCACCGAGCGCGCCGAGCCCCACGCGCTCACCCGCGAGCAGGCCGACGCCCACGCCACGATCGCGGCCGCGCTCGCGGGGCGGCGCCACGAGACGTTCCTGCTGCACGGCGTCACCGGCAGCGGCAAGACCGAGGTCTACCTGCGGCTCGTGGCCGACGCGCTCGCGCTCGGCCGGACCGCGCTCGTGCTCGTCCCCGAGATCACGCTCACGCACCAGATGGTGAGTCGCCTGCGCGCGCGCTTCGCGGATCGCGTCGCGGTGCTCCACAGCGGACTCAGCGCGGGCGAGCGCATCGCGCAGTGGAACCAGCTGCGCACGGGCCTCGTGCCGATCGCGGTGGGCGCGCGCTCGGCCCTGTTCGCGCCGCTGCGCGACGTCGGCGTGATCGTGATCGACGAGGAGCACGACGGCGCGTACAAGAGCGACGAAGGCTTCCGCTTCCACGCGCGCAGCCTGGCCGCACGGCGCGCGCGCGCCGAGGGCTGTCCGCTCGTGCTCGGCAGCGCGACCCCGGCGCTCGAGACGCGCTTCGCCGCGGATCGCGGCGCGCTCGTGCGCCTGCGCATGGAGGACCGCGCGAGCGGGCGGCCGCTGCCCGCCGTCGTGCTCGTCGACCTCGTGAAGGACCGCGCGAACCTGCCCCGCGGCGCGCGGCGCACGCTCTCGCCGACCCTCGCCCGCGCGCTGCGCGAGACGCTCGCCGACGGCGCGCAGGCGATCCTGTTCCTCAATCGCCGCGGCTTCTCGTCGCAGATCGCGTGCGTCGACTGCCAGGACGTCTCGCGCTGCAAGCACTGCGACATCTCGCTGACCTATCACGCGGCCGCGAACCTGCTGCGCTGCCACTACTGCGACTATCAGGTGCGGCCGCCGACGAAGTGCCCCGCGTGCGGGAGCGAGCAGCTCGCGCTGCTCGGCACGGGCACCGAGCGCGTCGAAGAGGAGGTGCGCGCCGCCTTCCCCGAGGCGCGCATCGCGCGGCTCGACCGCGACACCGCGCAGCGCCGCGGCGCGGTCGAGCGCGTGCTGGCGGAGCTGCGCGGCGGCGCGAAGAACGTGCTGATCGGCACGCAGATGGTCGCGAAGGGCCACGACTTCCCCGGCGTGCGCCTCGTCGGCGTGCTGAACGCGGACCTCGGCCTCCATCTCCCGGACTTCCGCGCCGCCGAGCGCACGTTCCAGCTGCTGACGCAGGTCTCGGGGCGCGCGGGCCGCGGCGCGGAGCCGGGCCGCGTCGTGATCCAGACCTACGCGCCGGACCACTACGCGATCCGGCCGGTGGCGACCCACGACTACGAGCGCTTCTACGCCGAGGAGATCGGCCACCGCGAGTCGCTCGGCTACCCGCCTTTCGGGCGGCTCGCACTGGTGCGCGTCTCCGCCACCGAGGAGCTCGCCGCGCGCGAGGCCGCCGTCGCGCTCGCGACCGCGGGCCGCGAGGCGGCCGCGTCGCAGGGCAAGGGCGTCGAGGTGCTCGGGCCCGCCGAGGCGCCGATCGCGAAGCTGCGCGGCCGCTACCGCCAGCAGATCCTCTTGAAGCACCGCGAGGCCGGCGCCGTGTGGCGCGTCGCGGAGCGCGTCTGGGCGGCTGCGGAGAAGCTGCCGAGCGCGGTGCGCGCGACGGTGGACGTGAATCCGGTGGACATGTTGTGAACGGGCAGCGCTGAGGCTCCGTCCTCGACGCACCAGACGGGTCTCGAAGTGGGGCACGTCGCGCCGCGGCTTCGCCCACGGACGGGCAGCACGCGCAATCGCCGACGACCCGATTTTTCGCGTGCGACGGGCGCTTCGGCGCGCTGCGGCGGCCTCCGATCCGGCTAGTTTCCCCGCCCGCCATGCCCCTCCGACCCGTCCTCCAGTTCCCCGACCCGCGCCTGAAGCGGAAATCCGTCCCCGTCACCGAGGTGACGGAGGCGATCCGCCAGCTCGCCGCCGACATGATCGAGGTGATGTACGACGAGCCCGGCATCGGCCTCGCGGCGCCCCAGGTCGGCGAGGCGATCCGGCTGATCGTGATGGACACGGACTGGACGGGCGAGGACGGCGAGAAGAAGCCGGGCGTGATGCTGAACCCGGAGATCGTCGCACGCGAGGGCGACGTCACCTGGAACGAGGGCTGCCTCTCGGTGCCCGACTTCCACGCCGACGTCGAGCGCTCGGCGCGCGTGCGCGTCCGCTACCAGGACCTCGACGGCAACGTGCACGAGGAAGACGCCAGCGAGCTGCGCGCGGTGTGCTTCCAGCACGAGATCGACCATCTCGACGGCGTGCTCTTCATCGATCGCATCAGTCGGCTGAAGCGCGGGATGTACGTCCAGAAGCGGAAGCGCGCGCTACAGCGCGAGCTCGAGGAAGCGAACGCGCCGAAGCGGCTCGCGTAACGCAAGCGGCGCTTCGCCGCGCGCAGCGAGGAGCGCAGCTCCGAGCGGAGTTCGAACAGTGGCCTCGTTGCCCCGGTACGCTCGGTGAGTCCATGCCGCCTCCGCTCCGCATCGCCTTCTTCGGCACGCCCGACTTCGCGGCGCCGTCGATCGCGCGCCTGCTCGCGGGCCCGCACCGTGTGGTCGTCGCGATTGCCCAGCCCGACCGGCCGCGCGGGCGCGGGCGCCGGGTGGCGCCCGGTCCGGTGGCGGAGCGCGCGCTCGCCGCGGGCGTGCCGCTGCTGCAGCCCGAGCGCGTCGGCGACGCCGACGTGGTCGCCGAGATCGCGCGGCATGCGCCGGACGTGGGCGTCGTCGTCGCGTTCGGCCAGTTCCTGCCGAAAAAGGTGCGCGAGCTCCCGCGCCTCGGCTTCCTGATCAACGGCCACGCGAGCCTGCTCCCGCGCCACCGCGGCGCGGCGCCGATCCAGCACGCGATCCTCGCCGGCGACGCCGAGACCGGCATCTCGGTGATGCGCGTCGAAAAAGAAATGGACGCGGGCGCCGTGATGCTGACGAAGCGCACGCCGATCGCTGCGAGCGAGGACGCCGGCGCGCTGTTCGAGCGGCTCGCGACGCTCGCGGCCGGCGCGCTGGCCGAGGCCCTCGACGCGATCGCGGCGGGCACCGCGACGTGGACGGCGCAGGACGCCGCGCGCGCGACC
>CAZCTH010000228.1:0-3328 GCA_964501435.1 uncultured Spirochaetales bacterium
CGGCGCGGCCGACGGCGCCTGCACACCGACCGCCGCCAGTGTCAGCAGCAGCCGCTCGGTGCCGAGGCCGAAGCCGATGCCCGGGGCCGGCTTGCCGCCGAGCGTCTCGATCAGCCGGTCGTAGCGACCGCCACCGCACACGGTGCTCTGCGCGCCCAGGTGCGGGCTTTTCCACTCGAAGACCGTGAGGTTGTAGTAGTCCATGCCGCGCACGAGGCGCGGGTTCACCGTGTAGGCCAGGCCGGCGGCATCGAGCACGGCGCGCAGTGCCCCGAAGTGCGCGAGCGAATCGGCACCGAGGAAGTCCATGAGTGTCGGCGCTCCGGCCACCACCGGCTCCATCGCCGGGTTCTTGGTGTCCAGGATGCGCAGCGGGTTGCTGTGCAGGCGCCGACGCGCATCTTCGTCCAGGCGGTCGGCGTGAAGCTCGAAGTGCGCGATCAGCGCCTCGCGGTGTGCCCGGCGCTCCTCCGGCTGGCCGAGGCTGTTCAGCTCGAGCGCGATGTCGCGCCCTTCGACGAGCCCGAATTCGCGCCACAGCGAGCGCAGCATGAGGATGATCTCGGCATCGACGTCCGGCCCTGGGTGCCCGAGCGCCTCCACGTCGAGTTGGTCGAACTGGCGCGAGCGGCCCTTCTGCGGCCGCTCGTGGCGGAACATCGGCCCCATCTGCCAGATGCGCAGCGGCCCGTTGTACAGCGCGTTGTGCTCGTTGATGGCGCGCACGATGCCGGCCGTGGCCTCCGGGCGCAGCGTCAGCGCGTCGCCGTTCATCGCGTCGGTCCAGGAAAACATCTCCTTCTCGACGATGTCGGTCACCTCGCCAAGGCCGCGCACGAAAAGCGCCGTGGGCTCGACGATGGGCGTGCGCAGGTTGCGGTAACCCCAGCGCTCGAGCACGCCGCGCATCACGCCCTCGACCCACTCCCAGCGATGCGCCTCGTCGGGCAGCAGGTCGTTCATGCCCTTCACGGCCTGCAGTGCGGCGAGCTGCGGGGCCGGCTTCGTGGTCTGCGGTGCCTGCAAAGCACCAGGGGCCATCACGGCATCGTGGGGTTGTGCCATAGGTATGCGGCCCGGCAGCGCCGGGCTCAATTCAATGCGAAGCGGTGGCGGCGGCGCGCGTGGCTGCTACATAAAAGAGCCGGCGGTGCTCAGCCTGCTCCTCGACGTGGTCGCGGGCGAGCAGATGCGCATAGAAGCCGGGACGACGGCGACTCGTGTCATCCGAATCGACGTCGCGCGAGAGCGTGAGCGAAATCCCGTCCTCCATACGCCAGCGCACGGGGTCGTAGGTGTCGCGTGGTGCGAGGTGTGCCTCTGGGATGAACACGATCGGGAACTCAAGCCCCTTCGCGCCGTGGATCGTGAGGATGCGCACGGCGTCTGAGTCGTCCAGGACCGCCTGTCCCTCGCGGGCGTCGAGCTCGTCACGGCGGCGCCGGATGTAGGTGGCTACCTCGTCGAGTGAGCGTCCGGCGAGACTCCGCGCGATCGCGACGAACTTGCGGATGTTGGCGAGCGCCTGATCGCCTCCCTGCAGCGGCGCCCAGACTGCGTCGAACGCGGTGAGCGCGAGTGCTCGCTCGACGAGTTCCGACGCCGGCGCCGTGGAGGCAAGCGCGCGCAGCTCGTCGAGCACGACGGCGGTGTGCAGGCAGCGTTTCCGGGTGGCGCCTTCGACGCTGACCGGCGGCTCTCGCAGTGCGTTCAGCCAGCCGCGGCGCGCGCCGTCGAGGACGAGGAGCGTGGCATCGTCGAGCAGGAAGAGTGGCGACCGGAGTGCCCCGACCAGCGCGATCGCGTCGTCCGGTTCTGCGAGCCAGCTCAGAAGGTTGGTGAGGTCGAGCACTTCTTGGCGCGTGAAGAACCCGGCGCCGGCCGGCGTGCGATAGGGCACCCCGTGCGCCTCGAGCGCCCGTTCGAAGAGATGCACGTTGGTGAGACGGCGCAGGAGGATCGCGACGTCGTGTGGCCGCGCTGGCTGGTACTCACCGCTGTCCGGGTTCCACACCGCGAGGCCCGATTCGAGTAGGCGCGCGATCTCCACTGCGACAGCGTCTGCTTCGACGACGCGCTGGTCGCGCTCCTGGGCCTTCTGGCCGTCCGGAGCGTGGTCGCCGACAGGCATGAGTATGAGATGCGGAGCCGCCGGCGCGGCGCCGCCACGTCCCGCCATCGACTGCATAGGCGCCTCTTGTTCTCCGAGGCCGTCGCCGAGCACGGCCGCGAACAACTCATTGAGGATGGCGACGAGCGGGTCGTGCGTGCGGAAGGAGCGACTCAGGGCGTGGATCGCGCCGCCTGCCGCCTCGACCTCTCGGTGCAAGCGGCGGAAGTGGCGCACGTCGCTGCCACGGAAGCGGTAGATCGCCTGCTTGGCATCGCCGACGAGAAAGACGTGCGGGCGTTCGGCAGCGTCTTCGGTCCCGACGAGCAGTCGCATCAGCTCGACCTGCGCGCGGTTCGTGTCCTGGAACTCATCGATCATGACGTGGCGGAAGCGCTGCCGGTATGAGCGCGCCACTTCCGGATGGCTGAGCAGCAACCGTGTGGCTTCGAGCTCGAGGTCGAGGTAGTCCAGGGCGACCAGCTGGTGCTTGCGTGCTTTGTAGCGGGCGCAGGCGTCCTCGAACAGTGCTTGCAGGGACACGAGTGCCGCCAGCGCAACCTCGTCGTGCGCGTTCCAGCGGGGAAGTTCGGCGAGGGATTTCCCGATCTCGAAAACGGCGCGCATCGTGTCGCGCACCTCTTGCGGGCTGTACGCCCAGTTCGCCGCGCTTCCTCCCGAGATCGTCTGTGGTCGGGCCTGCTGGATCCGAGCCACCAGCGCTTGGGGCCCCCCATCCCCGGGATCGCCGATCACCTCCAGCATCGTCGCGAGCTTCTCCCAGAGGGCGTCACGCTTGCCGGTGTGGGCACCGCGCAACCACTCGAGGTGCGCAGCGATCGTTGGGCGGGCGCGCGCGGCAGCCGCATCGAGGGACTCGTCGAGCAGCGCATGGACGTGTGCCGCCCACCCCGCCGCCGTGTCACCAGGCAATGCCGCGAACGCGGCGCGGACCTCGTCGCGGCGTGCGACGAGGCGGGGCAGGTGCTCGCTCAGCGCGTAAACGCCGACCTCGCGCAGAGCGAGCGCGCGCTCGTCGTCAGCGTCGGCCGCGGCTTCGAGCGCGTCCATGCTCGCGGCGATCAGCTCGAAATGACGATCGAGCTCGCCCGCGCGTTGATCGCGCTCGGCACGGTGCGCCGGCGGCGAGGCGAGCGCCGTGCCGCGCGCGATGCTCTTGAGCGTGCCACGTCGCTTTTCAGCGATCTGCGGGCGCCG
>CAZCTH010000229.1:0-3238 GCA_964501435.1 uncultured Spirochaetales bacterium
CCGGCTCGCGGCGCGCGGGCCGGGCCGGCTCGCTGCGGTCGCCGACCTTCGCGCGCTCGCCCTCGAGCCCGGTCGCGATCACGGTCACGCGCAATTCGCCGGGCTTCATGGTCTCGTCGATCACGGCACCGAAGATGATGTTCGCGTCTTCGTGGGCCGCTTCCTGAACGAGCGTCGAGGCCTCGTTCACCTCCCACAGCGTCATGTCCGCGCCGCCGGTGATGTTGATCAGCACCCCGCGCGCGCCGTCGATCGACACGTCCTCGAGCAGCGGGCTCGAGATCGCGGCGTAGGCGGCGTCCTTGGCGCGGCTCTCGCCCACGCCGATGCCGGTGCCCATCAGGGCCATGCCCATCTCGTTCATGATCGTGCGGACGTCGGCGAAATCGAGGTTGATCAGGCCGTGCACCGTGATCAGATCCGAGATGCCCTTCACCGCGTTCAGCAGCACGTCGTCCGCGATCCGGAACGACTGCAGCATCGGCGTGTCCTTGCCCGCGAGGGCGAGGAGCCGGTGGTTCGGGATCGTGATCAGCGTGTCGCAGACGCGGTGCAGCTCTTCGAGCCCCTTCTCCGCGTGACGGCCGCGCTGGCGACCTTCGAACGGGAAGGGCTTGGTCACGACCGCGACCGTGAGCGCGCCCACTTCGCGGGCGATCTCGGCGATCACCGGTGCCGCGCCGGTGCCCGTGCCGCCGCCCATGCCGGCGGTCACGAACACCATGTCGGAGCCGATCAGCAGGTCGCGCAGCTTCTCGCGATCCTCGATCGCCGCTGCGCGGCCGCGCTCCGGATTGGCGCCGCAGCCGAGGCCGCGCGTCACCTGCGTGCCGAGCTGCACCTTCGTCGGCGCCAGCTTGTGCTGGAGCGCCTGGGCGTCGGTGTTGGCGACGATGAACTCCACGCCGGACAGGCCGGAGCGGATCATCGTGTCGAGGGCGTTGCCGCCCGCGCCGCCGACGCCGATCACGCGGATCTTCGCCTTCAGCTCGCCGGCGTCCTCGAACTCGAGGAGGTCGTCGTTGGTGTCGTCTTCCGGGCCGACCTCGAGCAGGTCGAGGCCTCCACTCAGCCTTCCCAGCGGGCGCCCGTCGTCCCGCCGATCACGGTCGTTCGGCATTGCTCCCCCCTTCGCGCGCACGCGCGCGAACCCCTTGCCATCATACCCAGGTATTCGAGGAAATCCGCGGCCTTGGCGCGAAATTCTGCGAGTGCGAGTGGATCGAAAGATGATCCGTTTTGGGCTACTCGAGGTCGGCGTAGAACCAGTCCCGCATGCGCTGCTTCACGCGCCGGAAGATGCCCTCGTCGCGGATCCGGAAGCGGCTCGTGCTCTTGCCCTTGGCCTGCGAGTAGCCAAACAGGATCAGCCCGACGCCGGTCGCGTACATCGGGTCGCGCACGACGTCCTGCAGCCCGCCGATGTTCGCCGGCATGCCGAGCCGCACCGGCGACTCGAAGATCTCCTCGGCCAGATCCGAGATTCCGGCGAGCGCGGCGCAGCCACCTGTTAGGACGACGCCCGACGGAATGCGCGCGTCGAGCCCGCTCTTCACGATCTCCTGCTGCGCGAGGCCGAGGATCTCCTCCACGCGCGGCTCGATGATCTCGCACAGGATCTTGCGCGAGACCTCGCGCGGACGGCGGCCGCCCACCGACGGAACCGTGATGATGTCGTCGCTGCCGAGAAAGCGCGCGCTCGCGACGCCGAAGCGCTTCTTGATGCGCTCCGCTTCGTCGAACGGCGTGCGCAGCCCCACCGCGATGTCGTTCGAGAGGTGATACCCGCCGATGCCGAGCACCGAGGTGTGCTTGATCGAGCCGTCCACGAACACCGCGATGTCGGTGGTGCCGCCGCCGATGTCGATCAGGCACACGCCGAGCTCGCGCTCGTCCTGCGCCAGCACCGCCTCCGCGGAGGCCAGCGGCTCGAGCACGATGTCGACCACGTTGAGGCCGGCCTTGTTCGCGCACTTCACGATGTTCTGCGCGCTGGTTACCGCCGCGGTGACGATGTGGATCTTCGCTTCGAGTCGGACGCCGCTCATGCCGATCGGCTCGCGGATCCCGTCCTGCTCGTCGATGATGAACTCCTGCGGGATCACGTGGATGACCTCGCGGTCCATCGGGATCGCCACCGCCTTCGCGGCGTCGATCACGCGGCGCACGTCGCTCTCCGCGACCTCCTGGTTCTTCACCGCCACGATGCCGTGGGAGTTGAAGCCGTCGATGTGGCCGCCCGCGATGCCGGCGTAGACCGACGTGATCTCGCAGTCGGCCATCAGCTCCGCTTCTTCGACCGCGTGCTTGATCGAGTCGACGGTCGACTCGATGTCGACCACGACGCCCTTGCGCAGCCCCTTCGACGGATGCGTGCCGATCCCGACGATGTCGACGCCGGCCTCCGTCGCCTCCGCGACGATGGCGCAGATCTTGGTCGTCCCGATGTCGAGTCCGACGATCAGGTTGTCTTTGCGTGACACTGCTCTTCACCCCCCAACGAAGCCGCGGCATCCGGGGACGTCCCGGACGGCGCGCCTCCCCCCAACAATTCGTCGTCCGGCGGGCACGGCGCCGCGAAGCGCAGCACGCCCTGGCCGGGAAAGCGCAAGTCGATCGCGACGGCGCGCGCGAGGGCGGGCTCGCGCAGCGCGAGCACGCGCGCGAGCCGGCCGAGCTTGGCGCGCGCGTCGCCGCCGCCGAGCACGACGCGCAGCCCGCGATCGGCGAGCCACACCGCGGGTTGTTCGGCGCCGAGCTCGCTGGCCACCTCGATCGCGCGCACCGGCGGCAGCCCCGCCGCGTTCCACTGCGCGAGCAGCGCGACGCCCGCCGCGAGGCCGGCATCCGGAGCGGTGGGCGCCGGCGCGATCTCGAGGCCAAGCAGGACGGGGCCGCGCGTCTCGGGCGGCGCGGGCGCGAAGGCGACGCCCGCGGCGTCCACCAGCAGGCGGGAGCCGTCCGCGAGCTGCGCGACCGCAACCGGCACGCGCTCTTCGATCGCCACCACCACCCGGTTGGGCAGCAGCTTCGTGGTGCGGGCCTCGCGCACCCAGGGCAACCCCTCGAGCGCGCGCGACACCGCAGCCGGGTCGACGTCCGCGAGCGTGAAGTTCGCGCCGAGGCCGCTCGCGGCGACCAGCGTGCGCGGCTCGGTGTGGACGTTGCCGGTGACCTCGAGGGCCCCCACGCGCACCCACTCCGGCGCGAAACGGGCGAGCAGGGCGTCGCCGAACAG
>CAZCTH010000230.1:0-3234 GCA_964501435.1 uncultured Spirochaetales bacterium
CCGTCGCGCACGCGCTGCGCGGCGACGCCGCCAGTGCGCTCGCGTGGCTCGAGCGCGCCTTCGACGCCGGCTGGCGCGACCATCGCTGGGACGCGTTCGACCCCGCCTTCGACGCGCTGCGCGGCGACCCGCGCTTCGCCGCGCTCGCGGCGCGCATGCGCGAGAGCGTGGCCGCGATGCGCGCGCGGGCGGAGCGCATGGGATGGCATCGCCCAGAGCAGGAGGAGCTGCGCGACGCGTGATGCGCCGCGCCGCGGCAAGCGGCCTGCAGTGCCGCCGCAAAGCCCGCGCGAGCCGTGTGCGGGTGGCAAGGGACCGGCAGCGCGTTCCGTCGAAATACGGCCGGCCACCGGACGACCCGCGCCGATGAGGTGACGGGCGCCACGAAGCTGCGCTCGGGCGGGCCGTAGGTGGTGATCCTTTCCCAGAGCGGTGCGGACGCGTGGCGCGAGCTCGCAGCGCTGTATCGCGACGACGGCGACGAGGCCGCGTCGATCCGCGCCCAGCACCTCGCTTCGGTGCAGCGCCTCACGCCCCCGATGATGGCGGCGAACGTCCTCAATGCGGGGGTGGTCGGCTTCTCGATCGCGCAGCGCGATCCCTTGCGATTCGCGCTGTGGGCTGCCGTGCTCCTCGCCTGCGTCGGGACCGCGCTGCACTCCTATCGGGTGTGGCGTCGGCGCCAGCCGCAGCGCGCGTCGCGCAGCGCATTCCACCGCTCGACGATGCACGCCGGGTCGCTCGCGGCGGTCTGGGCCGCGGTGCCCGTGCTGTGGTTCGCAAGTGGAGACCCCGCCGAGCGCATCATCGTCGCCACCCTCACCACGGGCATGATGTCGGCTGGGGCGTTCGTCCTCGCTCCGGTGCCGCTCGCGAGCCTGGCGTACGTCGGCGTGCTGACGCTCGGCGCCACGATCGCGCTGGCACTCTCGGGGGAGCCGATGTTGTTCTGGGTCGGCGCCTTGCTGCTCGTGTACGCCGCCATCTGCGGGATCAGCTCCGTCGCCTCGGGACGCAAGTCGCTCGCGCTGCTGCGCTCGGAGCGCGAGGCGGAGCGGCAACGGCGCACGGTTTCGCTGCTGCTGAGCGACTTCGAAGAGCACGCTGCCGAAGGCCTCTGGGAGACGGGAGCGGACGGGCGGCTCACGCACGCCTCGGCGCGGCTGCGCGCATTGCTCGCTCCGAGCGGCGGCGAGCTGCTCGGCCGACTGCTCCCCGACGTGCTCGCCGTGCGCTCGCCGGGCGGCGGCCACGCGCTCGCCGCGGCGTTCGCGGGGTCGCGCTCGTTTCGCGCGCTCGCAGTGGCGGTCCCGAACGGCGACGCCCTGGCGTGGTGGAAGGTGAGCGCGAAGCCGGTGCTGGACGACGGCTATCGCGTACAGGGTTGGCGCGGCGTGATCGTCGATGCGACCGCCGAGATCTCGGCCGAGCGAGAGCTGCGGCGCATGGCGCACACCGACTCGCTCACCGGCCTCGCGAACCGCGCCACGCTGCACGACGCGCTGCGCGCGCAGCTGGCCACCGGCGCGGGCGGCGCGCTCTTCTCGATCGATCTCGATCACTTCAAGGCGATCAACGACACGCTCGGGCATTCGACGGGAGATCGCGTGCTGGTGGCCGTGGCGGCGCGCATCGGCGGCATGTTCCGACCCGAGGACGTGGTGGCGCGGCTCGGCGGCGACGAGTTCGCGGTGCTCGTGCGCAGCCCCATCGACGAAGAGCGCGTGCTCGCGCTCGCGCGGCGGCTCGTGGCCGCGTTCGACGAGCCGTGTGCGGTGAACGGGCGCTCGCTCGTCGTCGGGCTGAGCGCGGGTGTCGCGCTGCTCGGCGTCCACGGCACGGCCCAGGACGAGCTGCTCGGCAACGCCGACCTCGCGCTCTACGAGGCGAAGCGCGCGGGCCGCGGCCGCTGCGCCGTCTACGCGGCGCGCCTCGGCGAGAGCAGCCGGCGCCGCGCGGAGATCGAGCAGGCGCTCAAGCACGCGATCGACGCGAACGAGCTCGCGCTCGCGTGGCAGCCGCAGGTGGAGGTCGGGTCCTGGCGCGTGATCGGGGCCGAGGCGTTGCTGCGCTGGCGGCACCCGACGCTCGGCGTGGTGGGTCCGGCGGAGTTCATCGCGGTGGCGGAGCAGACCGGCATGGCCTCACGCATCGGCACCTGGGTGCTGCGCGCCGCGTGCCGAGAGGCGGTGCGCTCGCTCCCGGGCCTCGACGTCTCGGTGAACATCTCGACGATCCAGTTGCGCGACGACTTCGTCGCGACGGTGCGCGAGGTGCTCGCCGAAACCGGTCTCGCCCCCGAGCGTCTCCAGCTCGAGCTCACCGAGTCGATCTTCCTCGGGGACGACAGCGCGGCGCTCGCGAACCTGCGCGCGCTCCAGAGCCTCGGCGTGCGGGTCGCGCTCGACGACTTCGGCACGGGCTACTCGTCGCTCGCCTACCTACGCCGCTTCCCGTTCGACACGCTCAAGATCGATCGCGCCTTCGTCAGCGAGCTCACGGCGCGCGCCGACATGCGGGCGATCGTCCGGACGATCCTGCAGCTCGGCGAGTCGCTGCGCATCCGCACGGTGGCCGAGGGCGTCGAGACCGAGGCGCAGCTCGCGCTGCTCACCGAGCACGGCTGCCAGATGGTGCAGGGCTATCTCGTCGCGAAGCCGACCGACGTCGCCACGCTCGCGCGGGCACTTCGCGAGTGGCGCGCCGCGCCGGCGGCGCGCGCGGCGCTCCACTGAGGCGCACGCGCGGGCGGCGCTTGCGCAGCCCGCGCGCTCCGCAGCACGCTTCGCGTCCCACTGCGAGGCTCGCGCGTGTCTTCCTCCGCTCCGCTGTCCGGCATCCGCGTACTCGATCTCGGCAGCGGCCCCGTCGCCGGCGTCGCGACCGCGGTGCTCGCCGACTTCGGCGCGGACGTGGTCAAGCTCGAGCCACCGGGGGGCGAGCGGCTGCGCGCCCTGGCGGCGAGCCCCCTGTGGCTGCGCGGCAAGCGCAGCGTCGTCGCAGACCTGCGCAGCGCGGACGGGCGCGCGCTCGCGCAAAGGCTCGCGCGCGCGTGCGACGTGCTCGTCGTCGCGGGGCCGCCGGGTCGCGCCGCGCGCTTCGGTCTCGACGTCGCCGCGCTCGCCGCGCTGCGGCCCGATGCGATCCACTGCCAGATCACGCCGTGGGGCCCGCGCGGCGCCTACGCGGGGCTGCCCGGCTACGATGCGCTGGTCGCGGCGCGCGCCGGCCGCA
>CAZCTH010000231.1:0-3233 GCA_964501435.1 uncultured Spirochaetales bacterium
AGCGCCTGCGGACGACGTCCGCGACCGCGCTCGCCGCGACGGAGCGCGGCCGGCGCGGCGCGCTCGAGTCCCTGCTCGCGGACGCCGCGCAGGCGCTCGCGGCGGCCTGCGAATCCGTGAGCCTCGCGTACCTGGTGCACGCGCTCCCGCGCCGGCAGGGCGCATGACCCGCTACCGCGTCGAGCACGAGACGACCTACGACTACGGACAGGCGGTCGTCGTGTCGCACAACGAGCTGCGCCTCTCGCCGCGGCGGCTCCCGCACCAGCGCGTGGCGGAGTTCTCGATCGCGATCGACCCGATTCCCGAGACCGTGATCGGGCGCCGCGACTACTTCGGCAACGAGGTCCTGTTCGTGTCGCTCGGCGAGCCGCACCGGCGCCTCTCGATCACCGCGCGCAGCGTCGTCGAGCGAGAGACGGCGCCGCCGCTGCGCCCGGAGGCGTCGCCCGCCTGGGAGGACGTGGCCGCGGCGATCGGCGGCGGCGCGCGCTCGCGCTGGCTCGAGGCGCTCGAGTTCGTGTTTCCGTCGCCGCTCGCGCCGACTTCGCCCGCGCTCGCCGCGTACGCCCTGCCGTCGTTCCCGCCCGGCCGCCCGCTCGTTGCGGCGGCGCTCGACCTGTGCGCGCGCATCCACCGCGAGTTCGTCTACGACCCGAATGCGACCACGCTCTCGACGCCGGTGTCCGACGTGCTGCTTCACCGCCGCGGCGTCTGCCAGGACTTCGCGCACCTCGGAATCGCCTGCCTGCGCTCGCTCGGCCTGCCCGCGCGCTACGTGAGCGGCTACGTGCGGACGCGCCGCGCCGATGCCGGCCCCGACGAGCGCGCGCTGCTCGGCGCCGAGGCGTCCCACGCCTGGGTGTCGGTGTTCTGCCCGGCGAACGGGTGGGTGGACTTCGATCCGACCAACGACCGACTCGTCGAGGATCTCCACGTGACGCTCGGCTTCGGCCGCGACTACGACGACGTCAGCCCGGTGAAGGGCGTGACCGTCGGGGGCGGGACGCAGCGCATGGCGGTGCGCGTCGAGCTCGTGCCGGCCTGAGCGCTGGCGCGAGTGCGGGCGCATCCCCCACATTCGCCGCATGGCGCTTCGCATCCTCGGTCTCGACCACGTCGTGCTGCGCGTGCGCGACCTCGACGCCGCGCTGCGGTTTTATCAGGGCGCGCTCGGCTGCCCGATCGAGCGGCGGATCGACGCGCTCGGGCTCGTGCAGCTGCGCGCGGGCAATGCGCTGATCGACCTGGTTCCGGTCGATTCGCCGCTCGGCAAGGCGGGGGGCGGGATGCCCGTCGCCGACGGAAAGAACGTCGACCACGTGTGCCTGCGCATCGAGGCGTTCGACGTCGCGGCTCTCGGCGCTCACTTGCGAAGCCACGGGGTCGAGCCGGGCGACGTCGGCACCCGTTACGGCGCCGAGGGCAATGGCCCGTCGATGTACCTGCGCGACCCGGACGGGAACGTGGTCGAGCTGAAGGGGCCGCCGGACGCCTGAGGGCGCGCCGGCGCCGTCGAAAGCGCCTGCGCGCGGAGAAAGCGCGAGTGTTCTTCTCGGGCCTGCCTATGTTCCCGCGCCCATGCCCCTCCTCTCCTTCGACCGCGTTGCGATCGCCTATGGCCGCGAGCCCCTCCTCGAGAACGCGAGCTTTCAGGTCGACGCCGGCGAGCGCGTCTGCCTGATCGGCCGCAACGGCGCAGGCAAGTCGACGCTGCTGAAGCTCGTGGACGGCGAAGCGCTGCCCGACGGCGGCGAGATCTGGCGCGCCCCGGGCCTGCGCATCGCGCGGCTCGCGCAGGACCTGCCCGACGCACCGGGCACCACGGTGTACGACGCGGTGGCCGAGGGGCTCGCCGAGGTCGGCCGGCTGCTCGCCGACTTCCATCACGCCGCCCACGACGCCGGCCACGATCCGGCGGCACTGAAGCGCATGGAAGAGCTGCAGCACGCCCTCGAGGCGCGCGGAGGCTGGAGCCTCGGGCAGCGCGTGGACTCGATTCTCGAGCGGCTCGAGCTGCCCGCGGACGCGACGCTCGGCTCGCTCTCGGGCGGCTGGAAGCGGCGCGTGGCGCTCGCGCGCGCGCTGGTGTGCGAGCCCGACTTGTTGCTGCTCGACGAGCCCACCAATCACCTCGACATCGAGGTGATCCAGTGGCTCGAGGAGCAGCTCCAGGATTTCCGCGGCGGCGTGCTGTTCGTGACCCACGATCGCGCGCTGCTGACGCGCCTCGCGACGCGCATCCTCGAGCTCGACCGCGGCCAGCTCACGAGCTGGCCCGGCGACTACGCGCGCTTCCTCGTGCAGAAGGCCGCCGCGCTCGAAGAAGAGGAACGGCGCAACGCGCTATTCGACAAGAAGCTCGCGCAGGAAGAGGTGTGGATCCGCAAGGGCATCAAGGCGCGGCGCACGCGCGACGAGGGCCGCGTGCGCATGTTGATGCGCCTGCGCGAGGAGCGCGCCGCGCGCCGCGAGGTCGAAGGCAAGGCGAAGCTGGCGGTGGACGTCGGCGAGGCCTCGGGGAAGCTCGTCGCCGACGTGCAGAACGCGTCCTATGCGTGGGGCGAGAACGTCGTGGTGCGGGATCTCAGCCTGCGCGTCATGCGCGGCGACCGCATCGGCCTCGTCGGACCGAACGGCGCCGGCAAGACCACGTTGTTGCGGCTGCTGCTCGGGCAGCTCGCACCGACGGCGGGCAGCGTGCGCCTCGGCACGCGCCTCGAGATCGCTTACTTCGACCAGCTGCGCGCCGAGCTCGACCTCGAGAAGAGCGTGCTCGACAACATCGCCGAGGGCCGCGAGTTCATCGAGATCGGCGGCCAGCGCCGCCACGCGCTCGGCTACTTGCAGGAGTTCCTGTTCAGCCCCGAGCGCGTGCGCACGCCGGTGAAGGCGCTGAGCGGCGGCGAGCGCAATCGCCTGCTCCTCGCGCGCCTGTTCGCGCAGCCGGCGAACCTGATCGTGATGGACGAGCCCACCAACGACCTCGACCTCGAGACGCTCGAGCTGCTCGAGGAGTTGTTGATGGACTTTCCCGGGACGCTGCTCGTCGCGTCCCACGACCGCGCCTTCCTCGACAACGTCGTCACCTCCGTGCTCGTGTTCGAAGGCCAGGGGCGCGTGCAGGAGTACGTCGGCGGCTACAGCGACTGGCAGCGCCAGGCCCAGCGCGCGGCCTCCGCGGCGCGGGCGGCCGAGGCGGCGACGCGCGCCGCGGGGAAGCCGGCGGCCGC
>CAZCTH010000232.1:0-3208 GCA_964501435.1 uncultured Spirochaetales bacterium
CCGCCGGCGCGAGCGAGAAGCCGCGCCCCGCGAAGCTCTCGTTCAAGGAGCAGCGCGAGCTCGAAGAGGCGCCCGCGAAGATCGAGGCGCTCGAGCGCGAGCAGGAAGAGCTCACCGACCGAATGAGCGCCCCGGCCTTCTTCCGCAGCGACCCGAGCTCTCAGAAGCGCGTGCAGGCGCGCCTCGCCGAGATCGGGGCGAACATCGCCGCGATGTACGCGCGGTGGGAGGAGCTGGAGGCGCGGCGCAACGAGGCGCGCTGACGCTAACGGCTCGCCTGATGAGCGTAGTGTGAAGCGATCTCGGCTCGGGCGGGTCGAGCGAGTAGCCTCGATCTCGATCGATCCGAGGCCGCATGAAGAACAAGCGCATGATTCTCGCGCTCCTGGGGTTCTGCGCGGGGGTAGCATTCCTCGCCCTAACGGGGTCATCCGTGGGCAAAGCACAGACGACCCTCGAGCGCGGGATCTCTTCGTTGCTCGGGCGCATGGGGCTCGCCCTCGAAGCTCCCTGGCATCTGACGGCTCCGGAGGCTCAGCATCCGCCGTCTCCCTCGGTCATCGCTAGTTGCGCCGACGCAAGGTTGCTTGGACCGATCGCCGCTCGCATCCCGCAATACTGGCACCCCGGCACGTTCGCGGTCATCGAGCCCCCGCACCTCGATACCGCGGACTCATTTCTTCGCTCCTGGGCCTCGCGGAACCTTTGCGCGATGGGTGAAGGCCCGCTCTTCCTGCCGGAGGACGGAACCCGTGTCCGTCTCTTGGAGATGCCATCCTTCGGACCGAGCAGCTCTGTTCGGATCGAGCGCCACGGTGCAGAAGCGACCCTTTACGCATTCGAGCTTCAGGAACGGACGGACCTGCGGCCCGGCCGTGTCGTGCGATCTAAGCAACGCCGACTTTCGCAGGTGGAGTGGCGGGCGATCGACCGAGCCGTGGCGGAGGCCCGATTGTGGTCGTTGCCGCCCAGGGATGGCGAAGCCGGGCTCGACGGAAGCGAGTGCATCATCGAGATCGCGGAGCCGACCCGTTATCACGCGGTATCACGTTGGGAGAGGCAGGAATTGGGCGAGATCGGCGAGCTGTTGAAAGGCTTGTCTGGGCTCTAGAAGCGTCTTGAAGCAGCTACGGCCGTCCCCACCTTCCTTCCCGTCACCCACGCCCACAGGAAGTTGAACCCGCCGATGCGGCCGGTGACGTCGAGGATCTCGCCCGCGAAGTAGAGGCCGGGAACGAGGCGCGACTCGAGCGTGCGCTGGGAGACTTCTTCGAGCGGAACGCCACCGCCGGTCACCTCGGCGGTGCGGTAACCCTCGTCGCCCGAGACCTCGAGCGGACACGCGCCGAGCTGCTCGGCGAGGCGCGCGCGCTCCTCGCGCGACAGGCGCGCGAGCGCGCGCTCCGGATCGACGCCCGCGCGCGCGACGAGCGCGTCGGCGAGCCGCTTCGGCAGCTGCGCGCGCGCGAAGCTCTGCACGCTGCGCGCGCCGCCTTCGCGCAGGCGCGCGTCCCACGCGGCGACGTCTTCGCCGAGCCAAGCGGCGCGCAGCGCGACGCCGCGATGGCCCGCTCGCGCGAGGCAATGCGAGACGTCGAGCACCACGGGGCCGCTGAAGCCGCGGTGCGTGATCAGCAGATCGCCCTCGCGTTCGTCGAGCACGGTGCTCCCGCGCAGCGCGCGCAGCCGAGCGCGCGCGCTCACGCCCGCCAGCTCGGCCCAGCGCGCGTCGCTCGCGCGCAGCGGCACGAGCGCGGCGTAGCGCGGGCGCAGGCGATGCCCGAGGCCCTCGGCGGCCCGATAGCCCCAGCCGTCGCTGCCGGTCTTCGGGAGCGAGAGCCCGCCGGTGCACAGCGCGACGCAGCGCGCGCGCAGGCGCTCGCCGCTCGCGAGCGCGAGGGCGAAGCGCGCGCCGTCCGCCTCGCCCACGGCGAGCGAGCGCAGCTCGCGAACGCGAACGCCGGCTCGCAGCGTGACGCCCGCCCGCGCGCACGCACCGAGCAATGCCGAGGTGATCTCGCTCGGGTCGTCGCTCACGGGAAACAGCTTGCCGGTGTCTTCGACCTTCAGCGGGACGCCGAGCTCCCGCTCGAAGAAGGCGCGCACGTCGTCGAGCGGCCACGATCCGAGGACGTTGCGCAGCGCGTTGCGCGAGCCCTCGGTGTGGAAGTCACCCGGCTCGGCGCGCGACGGCAGCACGTTGCAGCGCCCTCCGCCGCTCGCGCGGATCTTCGCGCCGGGCTTCGCGTGGGACTCGAGCAGCAGCTTGCGCACGCCACCGAGCGCGGCGAACCGCGCGGCGAGCAGGCCGGCGGCGCCCGCGCCGATCACGACGAGCGGCCACGTCTCGCCTGCGGCGCGGGTGCCGGCAGCGCGCGAGCCCTCGGCGCCCGCGTCCGGCGCGCTCTCGGAGCTCGCATCGCGCGCGCCGCGGGCCATCGCATCGGGCGCAGAATCGAGCTTCACTCGCACCTCACTCACGAGGAAGCACGATGACGCAGGAAGAGCGGAACCGCGCGCTGGTCGAACGCTTCTGGCACACGGTCTACGTGCTGCGCGACTACGACGCGGTGGGCCGTTTCTTCACCGAGGACGGCCTGTATCAGGACGTCTCGGCACCCGACCCGGGCGGCGTCGGGCCCGCGGGCGTCTCGCGGCGGCTGCGCATCGGCCACGAGCCGGTGCAGGCCTTCGACCACGAGGTCCACCGCATGGTCTGCCAGGGCGACGTGGTGATGACCGAGCACACCGAGACGTGGAAGTTCCACACCGGCGAGGTCATCCCGCTGCCGTTCGTGTCGGTGCAGGTGATCCGCGGCGACAAGATCGCGCTCTGGCGCGACTACTCGGATCTGACCCAGTTGTTGGGGAAGATGCCGAGGTGGTGGCTCGAGCAGATCGCGCGCGCGGCCGCGGCCGACGGGCGGACGCTCGGCGGCTGAGGGTTCAGCCCGCAGCGAGACGCGCGGCGCGCAGGCGCGCGACGAGCGCGCGGCCGAGCGCGAGCCGTGCGTCCTCGAGGCGACCGAGCTGCATGCCGGCGAGCATGCCCGCGTTCATCGCGGCGTGCGGCGCGAGCACGGCGAGCGCCGGCGCGAGGTCGCGGGAGGCGACGCCGCGCGCGGCGAGGTGCATCCCGAGCAGCATGCCCGCGCACTCGAGCGCGAAGCGCGGCGGCGCGCAGCGCGCGATGCGCGCGGCGAGCGCC
>CAZCTH010000233.1:0-3146 GCA_964501435.1 uncultured Spirochaetales bacterium
CGGGGACGTTGGTTCACGAACGATTCGCGAACCAACGTCCCCCGCGGCCCACCGAACGGAGGCGCACCCTTTACGCGCCGCGTCTCGTGAACCAACGTCCCCGCGCAACAACCGAGGAGATCTGCATGTTTCGCGCCTCGCCTCTCGTGCTCGCGTCTTGCCTGCTCGCCACGGCCGCGCTCGGCGAGGAGAGCTGGTTCCCGTCGCGCTACGGCGCCGCGGACCGCGTCGGCGCCGCGAACAACTTGTCGGCTGCCGGCACGAAGCGCGCCGCGCAGCTGGTTCGCGCGGGCAAGACCTACTCGCTCGGCATGACCACCGGGCCCGACTCGCTCGCGTACCCGCCGCGCAAGTACGGCATCGTGATCACGCAGTCGAACGACGGCACCGGCCCGCGCATCGGCGAGAACCTCGCGACGTCGAACGACGACATCCTGATGACCTACATGGGCGTCGGCTCGCAGCTGGATGGCCTCGGCCACCTCGGCATCGACCATCGCTACTACAACGGCCTCGAGGCGCAGAATTTCGTCGCGCCCGGCGGGCTGCTCGAGCTCGGCACCGACACGGTGCCGCCGATCGCGACGCGGGGCGTTCTGCTCGACATGGCGGGGCTGAAGGGCGTCGAGACCGTGCCGGCGGGTACCGCCTACAACCGAGCCGAGATCGACGCCGCCGTGAAGCGACAGAAGCTGGCGCCGATCGGACCCGGGGATGTCGTGATCTTCCACTCGGGGTGGCAGAAGGTGGCCGGCAGCGACGACTACCGGAAGCTGCTGCACCCGGGCGTGGGCGTGGAGGGCGCGACCTACCTCGCGAGCCTCGGCGTCGTCGCCGTCGGCGCCGACACGATCGCGCTCGAGGTGAATCCCTTCGAGAATCCGAACCGGCCCTTCGCGGTGCATCAGACGCTGCTCGCCAAGAATGGCGTCTACATCCTCGAGAACATGGTCACGTCCGAGCTCGCGGCGGACCGCGCCTACGAGTTCCTGTTCGTGCTCGGGCAGCCGAAGTTCAAGGGTGCCGTCCAGGCGGTGATCAACCCCATCGCGATCCGCTAAACGGCCGCGCGGGGGGACGCGCGCGGCGATGGGGCTCTTCGACCGGAAGCGACCGCTGCGCACGCGCCCGCGCGCGGGCGGCGTCCGCGCGCGGACGCTGCACCCGCGCTGGCGGCGGCTCCTCGTCCGCGCATTGCTGCTGGCGCTGCTGGGGCCACTCGCGCCGGTCGCGTGCTTCCGCTTCGTCGACCCGCCCGGTAGCGCGATCATGTTCCGCGATGGCGTCGGGCGCCTGTTCACGGAGCAGCGCTGGATCGCGCACGACTGGGTGGACTGGGAGGAGATCGCGCCCGCGATGAGGCTCGCGGTGGTGGCCGCAGAGGATCAGCGCTTCCCAGAGCACTCCGGCTTCGACTTCGAGGCGATCGAGAAGGCCGCCGCCCACAACCAGCGCAGCGCGCGCAAGCGCGGCGCCAGCACGATCACGCAGCAGGTCGCGAAGAACGTGTTCCTGTGGCAGGGGCGCAGTTGGCTGCGCAAGGGCCTCGAGGCCTACCTCACCGTCGCGATCGAGGCGCTCTGGCCGAAGCGCCGCATTCTCGAGGTCTATCTCAACGTCGCGGAGATGGGCGACGGCGTGTACGGCGTCGGCGCGGCCTCGCGCGCGTACTTTGGGCGCGACGCGAGCCGCCTCACGAGCCATCAGGCCGCGCTGCTGGCGGCGGTGCTCCCGAGCCCGAAGAAGATGCGCGCGAGCGCCCCGGGCCCCTACACGCAGCGCCGCGCACGCTGGATCGAGGGGCAGATGCGGCAGCTCGGACAGCGGCATCTCGCCGATCTCTGAAACGCGCCGCTACCGTGCCGCGCCTCACCGGCAGGAGCCCCGATGCCCACGCACTGGAAGCGCGACCTCGAAACCGACGGCAAGAAGTTCCGCGACTGGCTCGCGCGGGCGATCCCGGGCGCGAGCGAGGTCGCGATCGGGCCGCTCACGTCGCCCACCAGCTCGGGCTTCTCGAACGAGACGCTGCTGTGCGAGGCGACCTGGCGAGAGGGCGGTGCGCCGCGCAGCGAGTCGCTGGTCGTGCGCGTGCAGCCGATCGGTTATCAGGTCTTTCCCGAGTACGACATGGGGCTGCAGTTCAAGACGATGCAGCTGCTCGCGAAGACGGACGTGCCGGTGCCGCGCGCGCTCTGGCTCGAGGCGAGCGACACTTCCATCTTCGGCGCGCCGTTCTACGTGATGGCGCGCGTGAACGGGCGCGTGCCGACGGACCAGCCGCCCTATCACGTCGGTGGCTGGATGCACGACGCCACCCCCGAGGAGCGCCGCGCGATCTTCCTCGGCGGCTTCGAGGCGATGGCGAAGATCCACCGGCTCGACGTCGAGAAGACCGGCTTCGGGTTCCTGCGCAAGCCGGGCTTCGCGAACGGGCTCGAGCAGGAGCTCGACTACTACCGGAAGTACCTCGCCTGGGCGGCGCAGGGCCGCGAGCAGCCGATCGTCGAGCGCGCGCTCGCGTGGCTCGAAGCCAACCAGCCGAGCGGCGAGCCCGACGGGCTGGTCTGGGGCGACGCGCGCATCGGCAACATCATCTTCGACGGCACGCGCGTCGCGGCCGTGCTCGACTGGGAGATGGTCACCGTCGGCAGCCCCGAGAAGGACCTCGGCTGGGCCGTGTTCCTCGATCGCCACCACAGCGAGGGCCTGAACACACCGCGCCTCGCCGGCTTCCCGAGCTACGACGAGGCGATGGCGCACTACGAGAAGCACTCGGGCCATCGCGTGAAGCACCTCGTCTACTACCAGGTGTTCGCGGGGTTCCGGTTCGGCGTCGTGATGATGCGCATCGCGCAGCAGCTCCTGCACTACGGGATGATGAACGCGGAGCAGTCGCGGGCGATGGAGCAGAACAACACGGTGACGCAGCTGACGGCGAAGATCCTTGGGGCGCCTTCGCCGATGGAGCTCATGCGGCCTTAGCTCGTGCTCGTGCGGGCAGCGCCGCGGCGGCGGGGCCGGGGGCGCGCTGCGGCGGCTGGCTCGCTGTCGGCCCCTTGGGGTGGGTGTGTCGTTACCCGGCGGAGAGGCGCGCACGTCGAGGCGTTGCGATGCCGGATGCACGGGGCCGAGCTGCGCTTTAC
>CAZCTH010000234.1:0-3143 GCA_964501435.1 uncultured Spirochaetales bacterium
CGCGCAGCGCCCACGCGATGGCCACGCCGTCGGCCGCGGGGTCCAGGCCGCGGAAGCCTGGCTGCGGGTACTTGAAGCGCTGCACCCAGTCCGCGGCGCGGCCCGCGTAGTCCACGCCCGCGCTCCACGCCGCGAGCGGGCGCGGCGGGGGCGGCAGCGGGCTGGGCGGCGGTTCGTCGCAGCGCGGGCACAGCGGCGCGCCGTCCGTGTCGGTGGCGCAGTCGCCGCAGATCGGTGGGAGGAAGAGGTCGAGCAGGTCGCGCAGCAGCATGGCTGCCTTCGCGGGGCCGTGGGGGCGAGGCGAGAGCGCGAGTTGTTACGGAGTGGCGGTGGGGGGCCGCGTGTGCGAGGAGGCGTCGTGGGCGGGCGGAAGACTAGCCTTCAGCGGCGACTTTCGGCGCGGTGGGCATGGCCCGTCGGCCCTTGCGCGAGCTGCTCCTCGTGCGGGCACGCAGCGCCGAGATCCGAGGCCGCGCCGCGCGCGTCGTGGAGCGACGATTGTTTCTTCTCTCCGAGAACCCCCCGCCGCAGCAGGGAATTTCGCGCGCGGACGGAGCTCGCGTCCCTCAGGTCGCGTAGCGCACCGTGTGGACGCGGCCCTTCGCGACGACGCGCGTGACGCTGCGCCCGTGGACGGCGCTCGCGACCCACGGCGCGAGCGCATGCCGCCGCGGGAGACGCGCGCGCCACCAGAACCTCGAGGGGCGTGACATGCGCTGCCGGTGAGCACGGGCCATTCCGGAACTCAGAAACAATCTTCGATCCACGACTAGGGGTTTGAGCGCGGCGCCGTGATGCGCAGGATCAAGCCCGCGAGCACCAGGATCGAGCCCGCGCTCCCCGCCGCGAGGAAGCGTCCGATCCACTCGGCCTCGACGGCGCTGGCGTCCACCGCCTCGCCCGCCGCGCGGCGCGCGGCGATCACACGCCCGGGGAGGAAGTCGAGCGACAGCCCCGCCAGCACGACGAGCGCCACGCCGGCCGCCAGGGCGACGGCGCCGGCAGCGTGCAGCCTGCTTCCGTGCGGCGCGCCGCTCAGATCCGCCGTGTGACCTCCGGGAAGCTCTTCCAGACGGGCACGCCGCAAAAGTGGTCGCCCTCGGTGCAGCGCGGCGAAACCAGGCCGTTCCGCACGCTGCACGGCGGGCCCACGTGGCGCGTCAGCTCCGGGTGCACCGCGGCGACCTGCGCGATCTCGTCCATCGAGGCGTCGAAGATCTCGCGCTGCGCGTTGAAGCAGGTGCGCATGGTCCATTTGTGCAGCAGGTGGAGCAGCGAGCCCGACTCCTCGAAGCGCACCGCGAGCGCGTTCGGCAGCACGTAGAGCGCGTGCGACGGCGCGACGCCGAGCGCGAGGAGCCGCGCGCGCGCGTGCCACTGGGCCTCGACGCATTCGCGGAAGACGGCGCGGCAGCCCGGGTCGTCCGCGATCAGGCCGGGCGTGATCACGTCTACGCGCTCGGGCACGGTGCGCGTGAGCAGCGGGCGCGAGCCCGGCACCATGCGGTGGCGCTGGTCCTGAGAGTCCGCGGTGTGCGAGAGCTTTTTGCGGAACGTGTAGTGCGCGTGGTTCAGCGCGCGCATCAGCGGCGAGTGCACGCCCACGTTCAGCGTGTCGAGGCGGTAGCGGTTCTGCGCGGGGTCGAGCGCGAGCGCGAGCGCCTCCTCGTCCGCGAGGTCGGGGCGCCCGAGCACGTGGCGCACGGCGCTCGCGACGGAGGCGGGGCCGTTCACGCCGTAGTCGACGAGCCGCGCGCTGCGCCCGCCGAGCGACTTGTCGAAGGCCTCGATCCACGCGGGGTCGACGGGCCGCACCGCGACGCGGTTCTCCGCCAGCTCGCTCGCCGCGAGCTCGCCCTCGCCGATCTCGTCGAAGAAGCCCGGGTCGAAGGCGCGCACCGCCGCGACCATGCGCCCGACGACGTCGCGCGCTTCGTCGGGCGTGTCGCTCGCGAGCGCCATGCGCTGCAGGCGATGCAGCGTGATGCCCGAGACCGTGTAGACCATCGCGGTGTGGCAGGCGAGCGGGATCACGTAGCGCGCGGTCTCGATCGACTTCTTCTCGGCCTCGCGCTTCACGCTGCGTCCGAACGCCTTGCTCTGGCGCTCCTTCAGGCGCCAGAGGTCCGACAGGATCCCGAGCACGATCGGCTGCAGGCGCACGTTCAGCTCGCGGTAGGCGCGCCAGGCGTCGGCGACCGAGCGCTCGAAGATGGTGCGCGCCTCGCCCTGCAATGCGGGCGGCACGTGGGCGCGGATCTCGTCGAGCCGCACGTAGCGCTGGCTCTGCTGCTCGCTGTTGTAGAACGGGAAGCTGTGAAGCAGCGACCAGACGAGCTGCCGCGAGACGCCCTCGAGCCCGAACTCGAAGGTGGCGTGCTGGAAGACGGTGTGGTGGCCGCCCGCGAAGGTGAGGCCGCCGATCCGGCCGCGCTGCTCGGGCGTGATCTCGTCGGCGCCGATCACGCGCGGCGAGTAACAAGTGCGCGCGGCGGCGATGGCGTCGTCGTAGGGCGCGTCGAACCAGTTGCGCAGGCGCACGCGTGCACCGCCGTCGATCACGGCATCGCTGCCCGTCGTCGCGCCGGCCGCCGCCATGCTCCCCCCGCCTCGGCCGCGAACCTTCGCATCACCCCGCGCCGCCCGCACGCTGTTCGCGGAAGGCCGGGGACGTTGGTTCACGAAACGACGGGCGCGTGAGTCGCGGACGCCGGGTCCCAGCTCGCACGGGCTGTCGGGCGTTCGTGAACCAACGTCCCCGGCCTCTCGCGAACGCTGGATGGGCGCTCGCATTTCACATTCGCGGTAGCGGGGGCGTCATCGGCGTGGGTGGCGGGCGCGTGGGCGAGGGCGGGCGAACATGGCGGCGCGTCGCGGCGCTGCGCGGGCATTTGCTCGCGCGTGCACCTGCGGCACGGGGCTTGCGGTCCGGGGTGCCGGGCCGGTGCGCCCACGGGAGCCCCCTTGGAGCGAGCGCTTTGGATCGTGCACGGCGATGCGCAGGCGCGGCTCGCGCTCGCGCGCATGGCCGGCATGCCCGCGCTCGCGGGCCCGCCGCGCGGCGACGCCTTCCCGCCCGCGCCCACGCCCGGCGCGGTCGTGTTGCACGTGCCGCTCGCCGCCAACGAGGCGCTGGCCTTCGC
>CAZCTH010000235.1:0-3087 GCA_964501435.1 uncultured Spirochaetales bacterium
GCTGCGTGGGTGCGGGGCCGAGCTGCGCTTGACTTCGCCGCCGCCGGCCCCGCCCGCCGCCGCGCCTGGTGCTCGCGCGTCGGAACCGCGCGTCGTACGCGTCTCGCGTGCGCGCGTACGGCAGCGCGTTGCGGCGCGTCCACGGGCGCGTGCTGGAGGAGTGGGGTGCGGCGCCGGCCGCGTCGAGCGGCCGGCGCCGCACGCTTCGCGCCGATGCGCGCGTCGGCCTGCAGTCGCTGGGCACGCTGACCGGCGCTCGGGTCAGACCGTGAATTCCTGCGCGCGCATCAGGTCGGCGTAGGCGCCGCCGCGCTGCATCAGCTCGTCGTGGTTGCCGAGCTCGGCGATCTGGCCGTCGCGCAGCACGAGGATCTTGTCGGCGTGGCGCACGGTCGAGAGGCGATGCGCGATCACGAAGGTGGTGCGCCCCGCGAGCAACGCGTTGATCGCGTCCTGCACGAGCCGCTCGCTCTCGGCGTCGAGGGCGCTCGTGGCCTCGTCGAACACCAGCACGTCGGGCTTCTTCAGGATCGCGCGCGCGATCGTGATGCGCTGCCGCTGACCGCCGGAGAGCGCCGTTCCGGCGTCGCCGACGTCGGTGTCGTAGCCGGCGTCGAAGCGCGTGACGAACTCGTCCACGTGGGCGGCGCGGGCGGCGGCGAGCAGGTCGGCCTCGCTGGCGTTCGGGCGGCCGTAGAGGATGTTCTCGCGGATCGTGCCCGCGAACAGGAACGGGTCCTGCGTCACGACGGCGACGTGGTCGAGCCACGAGGCGCGCTTCACGTCGCGCAGGTCGAGTCCGTCCACGGCGATCGCGCCCGAATCCGGGTCGTAGAGCCGTAACAACAGGTCGGCGAGCGTCGTCTTGCCGGAGCCGGTCTTGCCCACGATCGCGACCATCTCACCGGCCTTCACCTCGAGCGAGACGCCCTTCACGACGGGCGCGAGCTCGCGGCCGTAGGAGAAGGTCACGTCGCGGAACGAGATGCCGCGGCGCACGCCGTCGATGGCGTGCGCGTCCGGGCGATCGGGCGTCTCGTCGGGGGAGTCGAGCACGTCGAAGAAGCGCGCGGCGGAGGGCACGGCCTCCTGCATGCGCGTCCAGGCGCGCGAGAGGTCGCGCATCGGCCGGTAGCCGCGCGTCATCAGCAGCACGAACGGGATCAGCGTGCCGAGCGTCAGCCCCCAAAGGCCGGCCAGCAGCGCGGCGCCGCCGACCAGCAGGATGAAGATGCCGATCAGGTTCGAGAGCAGCTCGACCGCGGCGCGCGAGAGCGAGCGGTTCTTCACCACCTTCATGTTGCGGCGGAAGTAGCGGAGGTTCTCCGCCGCGAAGCCGCGCGCCTCGCCCTCCTGCGCGCGGAACGCCTTCACGATCTTGATGCCGGCGAGGATCTGCAGCAGGCGCTGCGTCATGTCGGCCTGGCTCTCCTGCCGGCGCTCCGCGCGCTTGCGGATGCGGGTGCCGAACACGGCGATCACGCCGGCGAGCGCGGGCGCGACGGCGGCGACGGCGAGCGAGAGTTGCCACGAGAACAGGAACAGCGCGCTGACGGTGACGGCGAGCATCACCAGCGACTGCACGATGTCGACGAAGAACTGGTCGAGCGCGGTGTGCGCCTTGCTCGTGTCGTTGAGGATGCGCGAGAGCGTCTCGCCCCGCGTCTGCTGCTGGTGAAAGCCGAGGGGCAAGCCGAGCAGCTTGGCGCACAGGTCGCGCTGCAGGTCGACGAGCACGCGGCCGAGCAGGTACTGCGAGAGGTACTCCTGCCCGAAGTGCGCGAGCGGGATCACGAGGGTGAGCAGCAGCGCGAGGGCGAGCGACGGCGCGAACGCGTGCAGGCTCCCGTACAGCTTCTCCTTCTGCGCGCGCGTCAGCTCGTGCTCGTCCGCCGGCGCGACCGGCGCCTTGCCGCCGAGCGCGCCGACGATCTCGTCGAGGCCGACGTTCGTCTTCGCGCCCGGGATCATGATCTCGTCGATGAAGGGCGCGAGCACGACGATGCGCGCGGTCTGTGCGCCCGCGAAGACGGCGGCGCACAGGACCGCACCGAGCAGAACGCCCCAATAGGGCTGGCCGTACCGCAGCAAACGCCGCAGCGCGTGGCGGCGGCGCGCCTCGTCCGGGGTGCTCTCCACGTCCGCCACTCAGCCGAGCTCTTCGCGGATCGCGTCGCCCGCCTGGCAGCCGAGCAGCAGGTCGCCCTCGACGCCGAGCGCCGCGAAGGCCTCGCGCGGCAGGCGGAACACGGGGCGCCGGCCGCCGGCGCGAAGCGGCGGGAGCGGAGAGAAGCTCGCGCCGCGCTCCGGGTCGAGCAGGGCGGCGTCGTCGTCCCAGAGCGGGCGCTCGGCGAGTGGCGCCGCCGCGACGCGCGCGTCGCCTTCCGGAACGAGCGCACCGAGCGCCGTGCGCATCTGGGCCGCGAGCGCCGCGTCGCTGCCGTCGTCCGGGCCGACCGCGCGCGCCACCAGCTCCGCGAAGCGGGCGCCGCGCGGCGACGGCAGCACGGACAGCGCGACGCCGTCCGGCAGCGCCTCGCTCGCGACCAGCGCCCGCGGCGCGAGGGGCTCCGGGATCGCCTCGGCCAGCGCGCGCAGGTGCAGCGTGACGCGGCGCGCGGTGGGGGCCGGGCCGTCGAGGAAGCGCGGCACGTCGAAGCCCCAGCCGGTCTGTGCGGCGGCGAGCTTCGCGACGGGTGCGTTCAGCACCACCGCGCGGCCGATCCACACGTCGGCCGGCTGCTCGCGCGCGATGCCGGGATGCTCGCCCACTTCGACGAACTGGAACGCGCTCGAGAGCGAGCGGAACTCGGCGTGCAGCGTCGCGAGTCGGCGGCGCAGCAGGGCGCGCACGCCACCGTGGGAGTCGGCGAGCGAGGTTCCGCCGAGCAGCGCGCTGCCGAGCAGGCGCGACAGCGCTTCGGGCGGAGGCGTCGCCTGCGCGAGGTTCGAGAGGCCGCGCGTCTGGAGCGCGAAGAAGCGCGCGAGCGGGGGAGCGAGGTCGCGCATGCCGGCGGGCAGCCCGCGCGCGGCGACCTGCAGCGCGGGCCGCTTGCCGGCGCGAAGCGCGTGGGCGCGCGCGGGGTC
>CAZCTH010000236.1:0-2933 GCA_964501435.1 uncultured Spirochaetales bacterium
AAGGGCCACGCAGTCGATTTGCCGGGAGGGGATCCACGAGCCACGCGGCGCCCGCGGACGGCAGCGAGGCGCCGAGCGCGCGCGCGAGCGTCGCGGCGAGCGGCAGAAGGCGCGGCGCGCCGTGCATCCGGCGCGCGAGCGCGAGGGTCGCGAGGGCGTTCAGGGTGATCGCGATCGCCCCGGCGAGCGCGAGGCCGGCCGCGCCGTGAACGCCGCCGAGCGTCGCGTAGAGCGGATACGCGACGGCCACGAAGCCGCTGCCGAGCAGCATCGGCCGCCACATGTCGGCGCGGGCGTAGAACGGCCGCACGGCCACCGTCTGCACCACCCAGCCGGGCACGCCGAGGCAGAAGAGCTGGAGCGCCTCGGCCACCGGCGCGGCGTCGGCGAGGCCGAACTCGCCGCGCACGTACACCGCGCGCACGAGCGCGCTCGCGAGCGCCGCGGTGCCTACGCCGAGCAGCACCGCGATCGCCGTCGTCGCCTGCAGGGTGCGCAGCACGAGCCGGTCGAGCTCTTCCTTCTTGCCCGCCTCGAGCAGCTTCGAGAACGCCGGCAACGCCGCGGTCGCCACCGCTTGCCCCACGAGCCCCACCGGCAGCTGCATCAGCCGGCGGGCGAAGGCGAGCGTCGCGATCGAGCCCGCGGCGAGCAGGCCAGCGAACCAGCGGTCGTACCACTCGTCCACCGTGATCAGCGTGACGCCGAGCATGAGCGGCAGCGCCACCACGAGGTACTGCCGGAACTCGGGGTCGAAGGGCGCGATGCGGAAACCGAGCCGGATGCGCCCGCGCGCCTCGTAGAGCGCGGTGCCGAGCGAGCCCGCCGCCGCCCCGAACAGCGCGCCCCAGGCGAAGCCGGCGATGCCGAGGGCCTCCGCGCCGATTGCGCCGCCGGCGATGATGCCGAGGTTGTAGACGATCGGCGCCGACGCCTGGGAGCCGAAGCGCCCCTCCGCCATCAGCGCGCCCCGCACGATGCCGCCGGCGATGAAGAAGATTTGGGCGGGCAGCACGATGCGCGTGAGGTGTGCGGTGAGCGCCTGCGCGTCGGCCTCGAAGCGCGGGAACTGCAGGGCGACGAGCGCGTGCGCGGAGACCCACAGTGCCGCGCTCACGAGCGCGGCGGCCGCGGTCATCGTGCCGAGCACGGTCGCGAGGAAGCGCTGCGCGGCCTCCTCGCCCCGCTCCGTCTTCGCGCGCGCGTAGAGCGGGATGAACGCGATCGAGAGCGCACCGCCGGCGAGGAAGTAGAAGAGGATGTCGGGGATCTGGAACGCGGCGTTGTAGGCGTCGGTCGCGCGCCCGCGGCCGACGAGGCCCGCGATCACCGCCTCGCGCGCGAAGCCGAGCACGCGCGAGAGCAGCTGGCTGCCCGCGAGGAGCAGCGCGGCGAAGCCGATGCGGCGCGCGGTCTGTTCGGTCATGCGGCGCGCAGGATGACGCGCGATCGCGCGCGGCTCGACCCCTGCGCGCTCACGCGGGCGCGGTGAGCGCGTCCGTCACGCTCGCCCAGAGCGCCCTCGCGCGCGCGGCGCCTCGCGAGGGGGAGCCGCGCGCCTCCCGTCATCCCCGCTCTACGCCGGAGCGATCCCCCGAGTCGAGCGGATTCAGCTCGCGCCAGATCCGCCCGTCGAAGCTCTCCATCACCACGTAGTCGCCCTCGCGCCCCTTCAGGAACGGCGTGTCGAGGGGAACCTTCCCGTACGGCGTGTCGAGCACGTACTGCGGGATCGCGAAACCGCTCGTGCGCCCGCGCAGCGCCCGGAAGATCTCGAGGCCGCGCTCGATCGGCACGCGGAAGTGCGCGGTGCCCTCCAGCAACTGCGCCTGATAGACGTAGTAGGGGCGCACGCGCATGCGCACGAGCCCTTCGCACAAGGCCTTCATCGTGGCGACGTCGTCGTTCACGCCCGCGAGCAGCACGCTCTGGTTGCCGACGGGGATGCCCGCGCGCGTGAGCAGGTCGCACGCACGCGCGGCCTCGGGCGTCAGCTCCTTCGGGTGGTTGAAGTGCGTGTTCACCCAGAGCGGGTGGTAGCGCTGCAGCATCTCGCACAGCGCGGGCGTGACGCGCATCGGCAGCGTGACCGGCAGGCGCGTGCCGAGCCGCACGATCTCGACGTGCGGGATCGCGCGCAGCTCGCGCAGCAGCCACTCGAGCCGCTCGTCGCTGAACACCAGCGGATCGCCGCCGGTGAGCAGCACGTCGCGGATCTCGGGCGTGCGTCGGATCCAGTCGAGCGCGACCTGCAGCTCCTGCCGCTTCATCGTCCACTCTTCGTCGCCGACCATGCGCTTGCGCAGGCAGTAACGACAGTAGAGCGCGCACTCGTTGTTGACGCAGAACGCGATGCGATCGGGATAGACGCGCACGACGTTCTTCACCGGCGAGTGCGCCACCTCGTCGAGCGGGTCGGCCATGCCCGCCGGGTCGTCCAGCTCCGCGAGCCGCGGCACCACCTGCTTGCGCACCGGACAGCCCGGATCCGCGGGATCCATCAGCGAGGCGTAATAAGGGGTGATCACGAAGCGGAAGCGCTCGCTCAGCGCGGCGATCGCGCGCGCCTCGTCGTCGGTCGGCGCGATGAAGCGCGCGAGCTCCGCAGCGCTGCGGATGCGCTGTTGCATCTGCCAGGTCCAGCTCGACCAGTGCAGCGAGCCGATGTCGTCGCGGGAGGCGCTCACGCGAGACCGAGGCGGCGCAGGCCGCCGGCGAGCACTTCGGCGAGGAGGTCGGCGAGCGGTCGTTCCATGAGCTCGGCCAGGATGCCGAACGACGCGTCGGGGGCAAACGTCGGCAGCGTGTTGAGCTCGAGGAAGCGCGGCCGGCCCGCGGCGTCGAGCTTGAAGTCGGCGCGCGCGAAGTCCCTACAGCGCAGCGCGGCGTACGCGCGCAGCGCCTCGGCGGCGAGCGTCGCCTCGAGCGCCGGC
>CAZCTH010000237.1:0-2864 GCA_964501435.1 uncultured Spirochaetales bacterium
CGCGACCTTCGCGCGCACCGCCTCGCGGGCGGCGGGGAGTTGCGCGGGCTCGGGCGCGTGCAGCACGCCGCGCGGACCTGCGAGCAGGAGCGCGCCCTCGCCCGCCGCGAGCGCGGCGATCGGCGCGCCGCCGGCGGGCGCGCTCGCGCGCTCGAAGGGCGCGTTCGCGTCCCGCGCAAGCAGCGCACCCGCGTCGGTGCCGAGCCACACACCGGCACGACGGGCGAGCAGGCGCGTCGGATTCGCACCCGGAGGCAACGCGAGGGGCACGCGCCGCCACGCGCCCGCGACGTCGCGGCGCGCGAGCCCGCCCTCGCGCAGGACGAGCGCTTCGCCGCCGGCGAGCCACGCCAGGTCGAGCGGCGCGCCGTCGCCCGCCGGCAGGTCCTCGCGCGCGATCGCGGCGATGCGCTCGCCTTGCGCGTCGAGCGAGATGCGCGCGATCTCGGTGCCCACCACCGCGAGCGCGCTGCGCGCGCCGAGCGGCGCGAGCGCGACGACCGCGCCCTCGGGCGCCTCGCCGTTCGCGCGCGAAATTGCGCCGCTCGGCGCGCGCAGGGCGATGCCGTCCTCGGTGCCGATCAGCCAGGCGTCGCCGAGCGCGAGGAGCCGCGTGGGGCGACCGCTCGCGCCGGGCCCGAGGCCATGCGGCGTCGCAAACGCGCCCGCCACCGAGAAGAGTCCGCGCTCGGCCGCGACCCACAGCACGCCGCCAGTCGCGAAGGCGAGATCGCGCACTTCGCCCGCGCGCAAGGCGCGCTCTGCCGCCGCGCCGCGCGCCGCGATCCACACGCTCGCGTGCGTGCCGACGGCGACGCGTCCGCTGCCCGGCTCGATCGCGACCGCGGTCGCGCCGCGCACGCGGGTGAAGCCCGCGAGCGGGGCGAACTCCTGCGCGCGGGCCGCGTGCGCGGAGGCGAACGACAGGAGCAGCGCGAGAACGGTTCGGCGTGTGGCGGTGGCCTTCATGCCCGCGGGCGGATCGCAATCCCCGTGCCGGCGGTCGCACGCCCGGCGCGCGGCGCGAAACGCAGCCAGGACGCGGGCTTGCAACGCGGCCACGAATGCGTCCCACGAGGCGCGTGAACGCCGGGGGGGCACACGCCGCGAACGCGCTTCCACCTTGACCCGCGCGGGCGCGCCCACAAGACTGCCGGTCATGCGCCCGACCCTCTGGCTCGCACTCGCGCTCGTCACGGCCGCAGTCCCCGCGCTCGCGGAAGAGGACGGCGCGCCGCCGCGGATCTACCGCTGGATCGACGAGAACGGCCTCGCGCACTACACGACCGATCTCGAGCGCGTGCCCGAAGAGCTGCGCGACCAACCGTTGCGGCGCGAGGCCGTGTCGCCTCAGGCGCCCGCCACGATCGACGGCTGGGTGCAGCGCGAGCGCATCCCGGATCCGCCCGCGCCCGACGCGAGCGGGCCCAGCGCCGGCGGCGACGCGCTCTCCGCGCTGAACGCCCGCATCGCCGAGCTCGAGCAGGCGATCGCAGCCGACGAGGATCTGCTGAAGGGCGATCTGACCAACGCGGAGGCGCCGACCTCCAACGAGGCGCTGAAGGAAGTCTCGGAGCGCATGCCCGCGCGGCTCGCGGAGCTGAAGAAGCTGCAGGCCGAGCGCGACGCGCTCGCGCAGCCCACCCGCGAGTAGATCCGTGCACGTCGTCGCGCTCGCGGGCGGCGTGGGCGCGGCGCGCTTCCTGCGCGGCGTCGTGCGCGCGCTCGATCCGGCGTCGCTCACCATCGTGGTCAACACCGGCGACGACCGCGAGTTCTACGGCGTCCACGTCTCGCCCGATCTCGACATCGTCACCTACACGCTCGCGGGCCGCGTGGACCCCGAGCGCGGTTTCGGGCTCGCGGGCGACAGCTTCGCCGTGATCGAGGCGCTCGGCGCCTACGGCCATCCGACCTGGTTCCGGCTCGGCGACCGCGACCTCGCGACCTGCCTGCATCGCACGCAGCGCCTGCGCGCCGGCGCGAGCCTCGCCGCGGTGACGGACGAGATCCGCCGCGCGCACCGGCTCGATTGCCGCATCCTGCCGATGAGCGACGCGCCCTGCCCGACCTTCGTGCGGCTCTCGAACGGCGCCCGCGTCCACTTCGAGGAATATCTCGTGCGCGACGGCGCGCCCGACGACGTCGCGAGCGTCGACCTCTCTGCCGCGCGCGCGGCGGCTCCCGCACCGGGCGTCGCCGAGGCGATCGCCGGCGCGGACGCGATCCTCGTTTGCCCGAGCAATCCCGTGGTGTCGATCGGCCCGATCCTGGCGGTGCCGGGGGTGCGCGAGGCGATCGCGCGCAGCGGCGCGCCGGTGGTCGCCGTCTCGCCGATCATCGGCGGAATGCCCGTGAAGGGTCCGGCGGACCGGTTGTTGCGGGGCACCGGCGCGGAGGTGTCGGCGCGGGGCGTCGCGCGCCTCTACGCCGACTGGTGTCACGGCTTCGTGCTCGATCAACGCGACGCCGAGCAACTGCGCGACGTCGAGGCGCTCGGCCTCGCCGCCCGCGCGGTGGACACGCTGATGCGCGACGTGGCGATCAGCGAGGCGCTCGCGCGCACCTGCCTCGAGCTCGCCGAGCACGCGCGCCCGCGCGCGGCGGCGGCGGGCCGGGCGGCCCGCGAGACGCGCGCGTGAGCCTCGCGCTCGTCCCGGTGAAGCGCCTCGGCGCTGCGAAGTCGCGCCTGCGCGGCGCGCTCGGCGAGCGCGCCGACGAGCTCACCCTCGCGATGCTCGCCGACCTGCTGGGCGCGCTCGTCGCCTCGCCGCAGCTCGCGCGCGTGTTCGTGGTGACGCCCGACGAGACGGTCGCGCAGGTCGCGCGCGCCGCGGGCGCGAGCGCGCGCGTTGCGGACGACG
>CAZCTH010000238.1:0-666 GCA_964501435.1 uncultured Spirochaetales bacterium
GTGACGCGCGCGACCGCGTCGGGAATCAGCGCGAGCTCGTGCCGCGCCTGCTGCGCGGCCGGGGTCGGCGCGAAGTCGCGCCACACGGCGAGCAGCGCGCGCGCGGCGGCGTCGCTCGCGCCCGCCTTCTGCTGCATGCGCGCCGCGAGGAGCGCGAGGCGCGCCCGCTCCTCGCGCGAGGCCGCGCCCTGCTGGGCGCGCTCGTAGCCCGCCTGCGCGCGCGCGAAGTCGCCGAGCGCGGCGTCCGCGTCGGCCTCGAGCTCCGCCACGCGGGCGAGCAGCGGCGATTCGGGATGCGCGAGGACGAACGCCTGCGCGCGGGACGCGACCTCGGCCGTGTCGCCGGCGCGCTGCCACGAGAGCAGCGCCTGGTGTTCCGCGTGATCCGCGACGATCGGGTGGTCGCGCGCCACCGCAGCGAGCCGCGCGCGGCCGGCGGCGGGATCGGTCGCCAGCGCTGCGAGCGCGTCCCGCAGCGCCGGGCCCGGCGCCTGCGGGGCGGCCGCGCGCTCCGCAGGCGGCTCCTCGGCGTGCGCCGCGCGCACGACCGCCAGCGCCATCAGCGCGGCGAGCCACGCGCCGCGAGTCCCGTTCATCGCGGCGCCCGGGGGGGGGGGGGGGGGGGGGGGGGGGGCGGGGGGGGCGGGCGGGGGGGGGGGGGGGGGG
>CAZCTH010000238.1:676-2670 GCA_964501435.1 uncultured Spirochaetales bacterium
CCCGTTCATCGCGCCCCCCGATCCGCCCAGTGTGAAAGACGAGCCCCCCGTGTCAACGCGCGCGGCCAACTCCTAAGGTCCTCGGCGTCGTGAGGGACGCCGCGATTCGCATCACAGTTCTCAGGGCGGCGCTGGTCGCGCTGGTCGCGCTCGGCGCCGTCTCGGCGCGGGCCGAGGCGCGCGCGCCGCGCGGCATGTGGGTGCTGGCCGAGGGCTCGCAGCGCGTGCTCGAGCATCCCGACCGCGTCGCGGTGCTGCTCGCCGACGCGAGAGCGCTGGGCGTGACGGACCTGTTCGTGCAAGTGCATCGCGGCGGCCGCGCGTGGTTCGCGTCGCGCTGGGCCGACGCGACGCCGTTCGGCGCCGCGCGGACCGCGAGCGGAGGCGTCGATCCGCTCGCCGCGCTGATCGAGCGCGCGAGCGCCGAAGGGCTGCGCGTCCACGCCTGGGTGAACGTGCTCAACCTCGCTTCGAACGCGCAGGCGCCGATCCTCACCGCGCTCGGCAAGGACGCCGTGATCGTCGACCAGAAGGGACGCTCGCTGCTCGACTACCCGGCGTACGAGGTGCCGCCGCCGGACCGGACGTACTACCGGCTCGGCACGCCCGCGATCTGGCTCGACCCGGCGGCGCCGGGCGTCGCGGAGCGCCTCGCGGCCACCTTCGGCGAGCTCGCCGCGCGCTATCCGAAGCTCGCAGGCATCCACCTCGACTACATCCGCTACGCCGACGCCTTGCCGTTCGTGCCCGGGTCGCGGTTCGGCGTCGGCCTCTCGTTCGGCTACGGCGAGAAGTCGCGGGCGCGCTTCCAGCGCGAGACGGGCCTCGTCGCGCCATTCGGCGACGCGGCGCCGAACGCCGACGCCTGGGACGACTGGCGCCGCGCGCAGCTCTCGTCGCTGGTCGCGCGGGTCGCAGCGGCCGTGCGCGCCGCGCGTCCCGGCATCCGCGTTTCCGCCGCAGTGATCCCGGACCCGGAGCGCGCCCTCACGGTCGACTTCCAGGATTGGCGCGGCTGGCTCGATGCGGGCTGGCTCGATTTCGCGGTGCCGATGCTCTACGTGCGCGATGCGAAGCGTTTCGACTACGGCGTCGAGATCCTCGGCGCCGTCGGCAAGAAGCGGCGCCTCTGGGTGGGCGTCGGATCCTGGCTGTTCGCCAGAGATCCGGCGGCGGCGAACGCCCAGCTCGCGCGCGTCGCGGCGGAGAAGCGCCTCGGCAGCGTGCTGTTCTCGTGGGACGCCCTGCGCGAAAACCCGGCGCTGCTCTCGGCACTCGCGACCGCGCGCCTCGAAGCCGAAGCGAAGCCCGCGCCGAAGCCGTGATCGACCTCGGCGACTACGACTTCGCGCTCCCCGCCGAGGCGATCGCGCAGCAGCCGCTGCCCGAGCGCGATGCGGCGCGGCTGCTCGCGCTGGACCGGCGCAGCGGGGCCCGCACGCACCAGCGCGTGCGCGATCTGCCCGAGTTGTTACGGCCCGGCGACCTGCTCGTGCTGAACGCCACGCGCGTGGTGCCGGCGCGGCTGCGCGGGGCGAAGGCGAGCGGCGGGCGCGCCGAAGCGCTGCTGCTCGGGGCGACGCCGGAACCCGCGGAGTTCGAGGCGCTCGTCAAAGCGCGCGGCCGCCTCCAGCCCGGCCAGCGCTTTCGCTTCGCCCGCGGCGAGCGCTCGGCCGACGCCGAGATCGCGGCGCTCCTCGAGGGCGGGCGCGTGCGGCTGCGCTTCGGCCCGGGCGTCGACCCCTACGCGCTCGGCGAGATGCCGCTGCCGCCGTACATCCAGCGCGAGCAGGCCGATCTCCGCGACGACGAGCGCTACCAGACCGTCTTCGCGCGCACGCCCGGCTCGGTGGCGGCGCCCACCGCGGGCCTGCACTTCACGACGTCGCTGCTGGAGGCGATCCGCGCCCGCGGCGTCGCGATCGCCGAGGTCACCCTGCACGTCGGCATCGGCACCTTCCGCCCGCCGCGCGCCGAGGACCTCGCCGCCGGCG
>CAZCTH010000239.1:0-2499 GCA_964501435.1 uncultured Spirochaetales bacterium
AGCGCGGCGCCCGCCGGGCAGCTCGGCGCGGACGAGGCCGCCGCGCGCGCACGGCAACTCGGCGAGCGCCTCGGCGGCGACGCCAGCGACCTCGCGTGGCTGCGCGAGCTGCCCGCCGAGCGCCTCCTCGCGGCGCAGGCGCAGTGCGCCGAGGCCGGGCCGCGGCGCATCGGCATGTTCTTCGCGCCGGTCGTCGACGGCGCCTCGCTGCCGGACTGGCCGCTCCGCGCGATCGCCGCGGGCAGCGCGCGCGACGTCGCGCTCGTCGTCAGCACCACGTCCGACGAGATGCGCCTCTTCCAGCTCGTGCCCGGCTTCGGCGCGATGCCGGAGGCCGCGCTGGTTCCGTTCGTCGCCGCGAAGCTCGCGGGCACGCGGGAGGCGCGCACGGCCGCGGCGCAGTGCATCGTCGAAGCCTACGCCGGCGCGACGACGCTCGACCGTTTCTTCGCGCTCGAGACGGACGCGAGCCTGTTCGTGCCGAGCGCGCGCCTCGCGGAAGCGCAGGCGCGGGTGCGCGCGGACACCTGGATGGCGCGCTTCGTGTGGGCGTCTCCCCTGCGCGACGGCGCGCTCGGCGCGTGCCACGCGCTCGACGTGCCCTTCGCGCTCGGCACCTTCGACGCCTCGCCCGCGCTGCGCGCATTCGCAGGCGACGGCCCCGCCGCCGAGCGCGTGGCGCACGCGACGATGGACGCGTGGTCCGCGTTCGCACGCACGGGCGACCCGTCCCACGCGAGCCTCGGTTGCCCATGGCCGCGCTACGACGCCGTTCAGCGCGCGACCCTCGCGCTCGGCGACCCATGCCACGTGCTGCTCGCGCCCGACGAGGCGCGCCGGCGGCTCTGGGTCGACGCACTGCCCAGCGAGGAGCCCCGATGAAGCTCGGCGCCTTCTTCATGCCTTCCCACCCGCCCGAGCGCCCGCTCTACGACGCGCTCCAGTGGGACCTCGCACAGCTCGAGCGACTCGACCGCCTCGGCTTCACCGAGGCCTGGATCGGCGAGCACTTCACCGCGCCGTGGGAGCCCGTGCCCGCGCCCGACTTGTTGATCGCCCAGGCGCTGCTGCGCACGACGCAGATCAAGCTCTGCCCGGGCGCGCACCTGCTCCCGTACCACCATCCCATCGAGCTCGCGCATCGCGTCGCGTTCCTCGATCACCTCGCGCGCGGGCGATACATGTTGGGGGTGGGCATCAGCGCGCTGCCGAGCGACCTCGCGCTCTACGGCGTCGACGCCGCCGGCGGGGAGAACCGGCGCATGACGCTCGAGTCCCTCGACATCATGCTGCGGCTCTGGCGCGGCGAGCCGTTCGACTTCGACGGCGCGTTCTGGAAGGTGCGCAAGCCGGCCTCGGGCTTCGACTTCCTGAAGCTGCATCTCACGCCCTACCAGAAGCCGCATCCCCCGATCGGGATCGCCGGCCTCAGCGCGGGCTCCGAGACGCTGAAGCTCGCCGGCGAGCGCGGCTTCCTGCCGCTCTCGATCTCGCTGAACGACGCGCACACCGCGTCGCACTGGAAGTCGGTGGAGGAAGGCGCACGCCGCAGCGGCCGCACGCCGCGGCGCGCCGACTGGCGTCTCGTGCGCGAGGTCTACGTCGCGCCCACGGACGCCGAGGCGAAACGCCGCGCGCGCGACGGGGCCCTCGGCCGCTGCTGGCGCGACTACCTGCTGCCGTTCTACGCGGGCAGCGGCATGGCGCAGCACTTCCTTCACCCGGGCGACCCCGAGAGCGCGCTCGACGTCGACTACCTGATCGAGCGCTCGTGGCTCGTCGGCTCGCCCGACACGGTGACGCGCAAGCTCGCGAGCCTCGCGGCGACCACCGGCGGCTTCGGCACGCTGCTGGCGATGATCTACGACTTCAGCAGCGAGCCGGACTGGTGGGACGAGTCGCTGCGACTGCTCACGACCGAAGTCCTCCCCCACTTCCCCGCTTGAGAACGAGGCGCCGATGACCAGCGACGAGCAAGCGATCCGCAATCTGCTCTTCACGTACGCCGAGCGCATCGACCGCGGCGACATCGAGGGGATGGCGCGCCTCTTCAAGCACGCGTCCTACCGCGCCGGCGACAACCCGCCGCTCACGGACTGGCGCGCCGTCGCCGACCTGAACAAGTCCCTCGTGCTGCTCTACGAGGACGGGACGCCGAAGACCCAGCACGTCACCACCAACGTGTGGATCGAGGTCGCGGACGACGGCGCGAGCGCCACCGCGCGCTCGCGCTTCACGGTCCTGCAGGGCGCGCCGGGCCAGCGGCTCCAGGTGATCGTGGCCGGCCGCTACCAGGACCGCTTCGAGCGAGCGGACGGTGAGTGGCGCTTCGCCGCGCGCCACATCTTCATGGACCTGATCGGCGACCTCACCCACCACCTCCGCCTCGACCAACTCGCCGCCGCCGAATCCCGCAAACCGACCTAACAGGTACAGGCGCGCCGCGCGCGGGAGGCGGGCCCCAAGGGCCCGCCGATCCGCGCCCTCCCCAAGCAAATT
>CAZCTH010000240.1:0-2470 GCA_964501435.1 uncultured Spirochaetales bacterium
GCGCTCGATGAACTCGCGCACCTCGCGGCCGCGCTCGCCGATCAGCGCGATCACGATCGCGTCGGCGCTCGTGCCCTCGGCGATCTGCCCGAGCAGCGTCGACTTGCCGACGCCCGAGCCCGCGAACAGGCCGACGCGCGCGCCGACCCCGATCGTGAGCAGCGCGTTGAGCGCGCGCACCCCGAGGTCGAGCGGTCGCACGATCCGACGGCGATGCAGCGCGCTTGGCGACCGCACGGGAGCGCGCGCCGGCGCGCGCGGCACGCGAGGGCCGTCGTCGAGCGGCCGGCCGAGGCCATCGAGGATGCGGCCGAGACAGGCGATCGGGGAAGGCGCGTCGCCGCCGCTCGAGAGCGGAACGGCGCGCGCGCCGATGCGGAGCCCTTCCGGCGCGGCGAGCGGCATCAGCACCGCCGCGGCGTCGCGGAAGCCGACGACTTCCGCGGGCACGCTCACCGGCCCGTCGCTCAGCTCCACGAGCGCGCCCACGGGCGCCCGCAGGCCCTCGGCCTCGAGCACCGCCCCCACGAGCGAGCGCACGCGCCCCGCACAGGCGTACGGCGCCGCCGCGGCCAGCGCGTCGCGCGATCCGGGGAGGAGCGGCGCGGCGCTCACGACGTCGCCTCCGCGAGCGGCAAGCGCTCTTCGAGGGCGATCCGCAATCGTTCGACGACGGCGTTCCAGCGCAGCTCGACGCGCGCCGAGCCGGCAGCGAGCGCCGCCTCGTCGGGCGCGAGCGAGGGATCGGATTGCAGCGCGACGCCGGCGGCATCGGCCCACGCGGCGAGCGTCTCCGCGTTTCCCGCGCGCAGCGCGGCGAGCGCGCCCGGGGCGAGCGAGAGGACGACCGGCTCGGTGGAGGCGAGCGTCGCGAGCGCCTCGTCGACGCAGGGCACGATGCGCGCGAGATCTTCCGCCAGCGAAGCGCGCAGAACGCGCTCCGCGATCTCCGCGGCGAGCGCGACCGCGCGCGGTGCCCACTCGGCGATCGCGCGCTCTTCGCGCGCGGCGAGCGCGCGCACGGCGTCGGCGAGTGCGGCGAGTGCGGCGCCGGTCTCGGCTGCGCTTCGCGCGGCCGCTTCGGCTGCGCCTTCCGCGCGCCCGCGGACATAGGCCTCTTCCACGCGCGCCTCGGTTTCGCGTGCCGCGACCTCGTGCGCGGGCTCGGCCTCGCGGTCGAGGCGCAGCGGCAGCTCGACGAACGCGTGAAGGCGGCCCGGCGCCTCGCCTATGAACTGCAGCGCGCGTTCCGCGCCCGACGCTTCAGACGAGGACATCTTCGCCGCCTCCCGCATCCAGCGTCAGGCGACCCTCGGCTTCGAGCTTGCGCGCGACCTCGACGATCTCTTCCTGGCTCTTCTCCACCTCGGAGAGGCGCATCGGGCCGAGCAGCTCGATCTCCTCCTGGATCTGCTCCGCGGCGCGCGACGAGAGGTTCTGCTGGACCTTCGCCTTCATCTCCTCGGATGCGGCCTTGAGCGCGACCGCGAGGGTCTGCGTGTTGACCTCGCGCAGCAGCGCCTGGAAGCCGCGCGAGTCGACGGTGGCGAGGTCGTCGAAGGAGAGCATGCGCTTGCGGATGTTCACCGCAGCTTCCGCATCGCGGACGCCCACCTCTTCCAGAATCGTGCTGCCCGCTTCCTTCTTCACCCGGTTCAGCATCTGGGCGGCGGCCTTCGGCCCGCCCACGCGCGTGGTCGGAATGGGCGCGCGATCGAACAGGTCGCCGACGCCCTCCTCGAGATCCGCCATCACCGCGTTCGAGACCGACGCCATCGTCGCGAGGCGCAGGATCACGTCGGGCTGAACCTCGGCGGGGAGCGACTCGATCACCTTCGCGCCGCGCACGGCCGACAGCTGCGAGAGAATCAGCGCGATCGTCTGCGGGTGCTCTTCTGCGATGCGCTCGGCGATGTAGGCCTCTTCGTAGGCCCGCAGGGTCCAGTCGATGCGCATCTCGTCGCGCCCGAGGTTCTCGAGCAGCTTGTTCGCGCGCGAGGTGTCTCCCACGTGCGCGAGCAGCGCGAGCGCCTGCTTGCGCCCGCCCTGCAACTCCTCCTCGGCGGCCTTGCCCGCCGCCTCCTCGAACTCCTTCAGCACCTGACGCTGGACGCGCCCCGGGATCGCGTCCATGCGCGAGATCGCCGCGAGCGCCTTCTCGACCTCGTCGTCCTCGAGCTGGGCGAGCAGGTCTCGCACCCGATCCGTCGGGAGCGACAGCATCACGATCGCCACCTTCTCGGGCCCGCTGAGCGACTCGAAGTCCATCGCCTATCCCTGCGCCAGCCAGGCGCGCAGCGCCTTGACGCCTTCTGCGGGCGGCGCCAGCGCGGCGCGTCCGGCGGGCTCGGCGATCGCCTCGGCTTCCGCCGGGCCGCCTTGCGACGCGGGCTTCGCGCCCGGCGCCGCGGTGCCTGCGCCGAGCGCGGCGCCCGGCGCGGCCGAAGCTCCGCTGGCGAACGCGCCGCCG
>CAZCTH010000241.1:0-2460 GCA_964501435.1 uncultured Spirochaetales bacterium
CGGCGCGGCGCGGCGCGCCCCGGGGACCGCGAGGCGCGCCCCGACCTCGAGCGTGCGCGGGTCGCGGATCCCGTTCTCGCGCATCAGCGCCTCGACGCTCACGCCGTAGTGCAGCGCGATGCGGTAGAGGTTCTCGCCGCGCTGCACGACGTGGACGACGCGCGTTCCCTCCCCGCGTTCGCCGCCCGGCGAGGCGCACGCCGCGCCGAGCGCGAGCACGAGGGCGAGCGCCAGAACCCGTGCGGCGCGCGGGCGGCGCGGGGCCTTCACGCGCGGAAGCCGTGCTCGCCGATCAGGTCCACGAAGCGGCACGCGCCCAGCGCTTCGCGCGTGAGGCGGCCGTCCTTCGCGCGGCGCACGCGCACGAGCGTCTGCCCGCCGCGCGGGCCGAACGGGCCCACGAGGCGGCCGCCGGGCGCGAGCTGCTCGAGCAGTGGCGCCGGAATCTCGGGGCCCCCGGCCGTCACGATGATGGCGTCGAAGGGGCCGTCCGCCGGGCGTCCGCGCGTGCCGTCGCCGAGGTAGACCACCACGTTCGTCACCCCGAGCCGATCGAGCGCCGTGCGCGCGCGGGTGGCGAGCGCCGGGATGCGCTCGACCGAGATCACGCGCTCGGCAAGGCGCGCGAGGATCGCGGCTTGATAGGCCGACCCCGTGCCGATCTCGAGCACCTTCTCCTTGCCCGTGAGCTCGAGCGCCTCGGTCATCGCGGCCACGATGCCCGGCGCGGAGATCGTCTGGCCCTCGCCGATGGGGATCGCGACGTCGTCGTAGGCCTGGTGGCTCAGCGCATCCGCGATCAACACGTGGCGCGGCACGCTGGCGATCGCGTCGAGCACGCGCAGGTCGCGGATGCCGTTCGCGGCGAGCTTCTGCGCGAGGCGCTTGCGCGCGCCGCCGAAGCGGTCCTCGTTCTTCGTGCGCGCGCTCTCCACCTCACCCCACTCCGCTGGTCGCGAAATCTACGAAGTCGGGCGCTCGGGCGAAACCTCTTCGAGCTCGCGGCCCGCGGTTTCCGGAATCGTGAAGTACACCAGCACCGCGCCGATCGCGAGCGCGGGCAACAGCGCCGTGATCGCCGCGCCGTGCGAGCCCAGCACGCCGTACAGCACGGACTCGAGCGCGAGGCCCGCCGAGCCGCCGAGCGTCGCGACCACCATGCGGAGTGCCGAGGCGGTGCTGCGGTACGAGGTCGGGAAGAGCTCGCTGCCGAGCGCGCGCACGAGCACCGTGACGCCTTGGAGCGCGAACACCTGGACGATCCAGAGCGGCGCGATCCAGAAGCCGTGGGTGTCGTAGAAGCCGGCGTACGCCGCGCCCATCAAGACCAGCAGCGAAATCAGCACGGGCTTGCGGCCGATGCGGTCGCTCCAAAGGCCCGCGGCCTGGTTGCCCGCCACGGCCAGGACGCCGCCCGCGACGTACAGCAAGGTGACCTCGCTCGGGGCGTAGCCGTGCACCTCTTGCAGCGTCTTCGCCATGAAGCCGACCGCCGCGCTCGCGGCGAAATCGAGCGAAAAGGCGACGCCCATCAGCGCGAACAGGCGCCCCGGGTACGCCGTCGCGAGCGCGCGCAGCGGCGTCCACCATGGCGCGCGGCTCGCGCCCGCCGCCGCGAAGCGCGCCGTCTCGGGGAGGCCGCGCCGCAGCCACGCGAGCCCGAGCAGCGGGAACGCGCCCAGCGCATATAGGGCGCGCCAGCCGAAGGGTACGGTCTCGACGAACGAGAGCGCGATCGCCGCGGCGCCGTGACCGAAGGCGCCGAGCGCGCCGAGCAACCCGAGCCCGAAGCCGCGGTCCTTGGCCGCGAGCTCTTCGGTGACGACCACGATCGCGATCGCCGTCTCGGCGTAGAGGAAACCTCGCCCGATCAGCTGAAACAGGGTGAACTCGAACGGGGTGCGCGCGAAGGCGGTGAGAAAGGTCGTGACCGTGAAGCCGACTACGGTGACGAGCAGCAGCTTGCGGCGGCCGACGCGGTCCGCGAGCACGCCCGCCACGAGCGAGAGCAGCGCGCCGAGCCGGATCGTGCCCGCGACGAGGCCGATCTCGTCCTCCGCGACGCCGAGCCCGCGCTGGATCTGCACCATCAGGATCGAGAGCAGGCCGACGTCGTAGTGGTCCACGAACTCGGCCGCGCCGAGCAGCCCGAGCACCTTCCACTGCCGCGGCTCGAGCCGCGGCATGCGTGCGGGCCACGGCACGAGGCGCGTCCAGCGCGGCGCGCGCACGCGGGCGTCGTCGGGGGGCGGCGTCGCGTGGCTCACTCGTGCGGGGCTCCTCGGGCAGCGGCGCAACGTATCGGTCCGCGCGTGTTCGAGCCGCAGGGCGGCCGCGCGCGGCGATAGCATGCGCGGCATGGGATTCCTCGCGCCGGCCGCGCTGCTGCTCGCGCTCGCGGTGTCGCTCGCCGCGCGCGCGGAGCCGCTCGCGGGCCGCGTGCTCGACGCCGGGAGCGGC
>CAZCTH010000242.1:0-2427 GCA_964501435.1 uncultured Spirochaetales bacterium
GCCTCGCGCACCACCGTCGAGTTGGAATAGCGTCGACGGACCGACCGGAGACCAACAATGAAATTCACCTGGTTCAACCTGATGCCCTGGCCCCATCTCCCCGACGGCTTCCGCCAGAAGCACCGCTCCGTCTGGGTCGACCTTCCGAACGCCATGTACGACCCGCGCGAGGGCAACCGCGTCTACCACGAGTACATGGACCAGCTCGAGTACGCGGAGTCGCTCGGCTTCGACGGCATCGGCGTGAACGAGCACCATCAGAACGGCTACGGCTTGATGCCCTCGCCCAACATCATCGCCGCGGGCCTTGCGCGGCGGACGTCGAAGGCGGCGATCGCGGTGATCGGCAACTCGATCGCGCTCTACAACCCGCCGATCCGCGTCGCGGAAGAGTTCGCGATGCTCGACGTGATCAGCGGCGGGCGGCTGCTCGCGGGCTTCCCCGTCGGCACGCCGATGGACACTAACTTTTGTTATGGCCAGATCCCGGCCCTGACGCGCGACAAGTACTACGAGGCCCACGAGCTGATCATGCGCGCGTGGCGCGAGCGCGAGCCGTTCGCGTTCGACGGGAAGTACACGCAGCTTCGCCACGTGAACCTCTGGCCGCGTCCGATCCAGCAGCCGCACCCGCCGATCTACATCCCGGGCGGCGGCTCGATCGAGACGTGGGAGTGGTGCGCGCGCATGGACTACAACTACTCGTACCTCTCCTTCGGCGGTTACATCGCCGGCCAGGCGATGCTGAACGGCTTCTTCGAAGAGGTCGCGAAGCTCGGCAAGGACGAGTCCCCGTATCGCGCCGCGTTCGCGCAGGTGATGGCCGTCGCCGAGACGGACCAGGAGGCCGAGGAGCTCTACGCGGAGCACATCCTCTACTTCTTCAACCGCTGCCTGCACGTCTACCCCGGCTTCTCCGATCCGCCGGGCTACCGCACGCTGAAGACGATCCAGGGCGGCAAGCTCGACCAGCTTCGCGCCGAGGCGCAGAAGGTCTACTCGACGCTCACCTGGAAGGATCTCGTCGAGCGCGGCTTCGTGATCGCCGGCAGCCCGGCGACGGTGCGCGAGCGCTGCGAGGACATGATCAAGCGCCTGCACGTGGGCCACGTCTTCTGCCTGTTCCACTCGGGCAACATGCCCGACTGGAAGACGCGGCGATCCACGAAGCTGTTCGCCGAGCGCGTGATGCCGCACCTGCGCGACCTCTGGCCCGACCACAAGGGCGACGACCGCTGGTGGTGCAAGCCGTACGACGCGCGCGTCCACCCGGAAGACAGCTTCCCCGGCGCCGAACGCGACGCGCGGGCGCACGCGAACCGCAACAAGTAGGCGTGGAGCGAACGATGAGCGAGCGAAGCATCGAGACGCGGCGCGGGATCAAGTGCAGGGTGCGCGAGGCGGGGCGCGGCGCGCCGCTGCTCTACCTGCACGGCGCGGGCGGCCTGTTGCCGACGGAGCCGCTGCTGGACGCGCTCGCCGAGCGCTTCCACGTCTTCGCGCCGACCTGGCCCGGCTTCGGCGTCGAGTCGGGCGAGGACGCGCTCGAGGACATGCTCGACTTCGCGCTGCACGGCTGGGACGTCGCCGAGGCGCTCGGGCTCGAGCGGCCCGCGCTCGTCGGCCACTCGATGGGCGGCATGATCGCCGCGGAAATGGCGGCGCTGAACAATGCCGCCGTCGAGAAGCTCGCGTTGCTCGCGCCCGCCGGCGTGTGGCTCGACGCGCATCCGATCCCCGACATGTTCGCGATGACCCCGTTCGAGCTGCCGCGCGTGCTCTTCGCCGACGCCAAGGCCGGCGAGAGGCTGCTCACCGCGGGCCTCGACCTCGGGAACAACGAGGCGCTGAAGGGCTTCATGATCGGCAACGCGCGCCGGCTCGGTACCGCGGGCAAGATCCTGTTCCCGATCCCGAACCGTCGCTTCAACAAGCGCGCCTACCGCGTCAGCGCGAAGACGCTGATCTGTTGGGGCGAGCAGGATCGCCTGATCCCCCCCGTCTACGCCGAGGCGTGGCAGCGGCTGATCGCGGGCAGCGAGGTCGCGCGCTTCGCGGACGCGGGGCACATGCTCACGCTCGAGCAGCCGCGAGCGATCGCGGAGAGGCTGGCGGCGTTCCTCGGCTGAGGGCGCCTAGTACCCGTCGCGCGCGTTGAGGCGCGCGCCGAGCAGAGCGAACAGCGCACGGTGGCGCCACGGCAGCTCGCGCCGCCAGCGCTCGTCGAGGGCGATGGTCTCGTCCGAGCCCGTCGCGATGCGGTTGCCCGAGATGCCTTCCCAGGCCGCCTGGCGGTACGCGAGCATGCTCGGCTCGTACGCGACGCCGAGCCATTCGCAGAGGCCGCGCAGCGTCGGCCCGGGTGTGCGCGCGAGGTCCTCGTAGCGCACGCTGCGCCAGCGCTCCGGCGCGACGCGCGTGCGCAGC
>CAZCTH010000243.1:0-2402 GCA_964501435.1 uncultured Spirochaetales bacterium
GCATGCCTCTCCGCCCGAACGACATCGGCGCGCAGCGTAGCGGCGCCGGCGCGCGAACCCGCGCCGTGCGCGCGCTCAGCCGCGCGTCGCGCTCACGGGCCGCGCTTGCCGCCGAGCCAGGTCGGGAGCCAGCGCCGCTTCTTCTTCGGCTTCTCCGGCTTGTGCGCCCGCTGCTGCTCGTCCTTCCCGCCGAGCCAGCTCGGCCACGGGAACTCCATCTCGGCGAGCGGCTTCTGGTGGTAGGCCCAGCGCGCCGCGAGCACGAGCTCGTGGGCGTGCAGGTCGAGGTCCACCTTTCCCGCGCTCACCGTGGTGTTGTTGAAGAGCAGGTTCGCATCCGTCGAGCCGAGGTCGAGGTAGCGGTAGCCGAACTGCAGATCGACGCGCTCGTTCACCTGATACGACACCGCCGCGTTGCCCTGGAAAGCGAACTTGTACACGCTGTCCACGGCGCTCGCGGTGTTGTCGAAGGCGTTGATGTGCACGTGCGAGACGCCCGCGCCGAAGCCGAACGAGAACGAGAACGGCTCGAGCCGCGGCACGCGCCCGAAGATCTTCGACATCGGGCGCCGCAGCGGCACGTCGATGTAGAGGTTCACGGGCATGAACGTCCACGCCTTCACTTCGTCGAAGAAGTGAAACGGCAACGAGTCGCCGTTCGGGTCCTCGGTGTTGCTGACGAACTCGTACTCGCGGCCGTAGACGAACTCGCTCTCGACGCGGAACGACGTGCCCCAGGAGTTCCACTTCTTGGGAAGCACCTCGTCGAAATCGAAGCCGAAGCCCGCGGCGAGGCCGTAGGCGAGCGACGAGTCGCCGTCGCTTCCGAGCACGGTCACCGGCAAAACCTCGATCGTGCCCGACGAGTTGTCGCGCCCGAGCGACTGCATGAAGGTGCCGTTCGCGTAGAACTCCGCGGCCTGGGCCGCGGGGGCGAAGGCGCCGAGGGCGAGCAGCGCCCCGGCGAGAGTGCGGATCTTGCGAAGCATTCGAGCCCTCCGGTCGAGTGCCTATCGCTTCGACCGGCCGGCCTCAGTGTGAGAGACGTCACTTAGGTTTTTGCGCGTTTTTCCGTTGTAGTGCGCCATGGCTGCCACCGACCAATCCGTTCACGGCGCTCCCGTCTGGTTGTTCTCCTTCGTCGATCTGGCGTTCCTGCTGCTGATCGCCCTGACGCAGATGCAGTCGGGCAAGCAGCTCGCCGTCGAGCTGGGCGAGATCGTGGTCCCGAAGATCACGACCGAGAGCGAGGGCATGCCGGCCTCGGCCCCCGTCGCTTGGCAGCTCCGCGTCCACCCGAAGGACGAGGCGCAGGCGAGCCCGTTCGAGCTGATCGACCCGAGCGCTCCGATCACCGGCGAGCGCATCTCCGCGGGCGACTTGCGCGCGAAGCTCGTCGAGCTCGCGGCCGGCGGCCACGCGCGGCCGGTGCTCGCGCCCGACGCCGAGTCGCGCAGCCAGGACCTCCTGACCGCGGTGAGCCTCGTCGAGGCGGCCTGGCCCGATCGGCGCCGCGCCACGGTGACGCCGCTGGCCGGCGGTCCGAGTCATTAGGCCCCGCGCGCAAGGCCGCAGAGCCGAGAGCTGTGGATGCCCCGCCGTGGGCCCTGCCGGAGTGAGTCGATGCCCCCGTTGACGCTGCGAAAGACGAGCTGACCCGATGGCGCACTGGCAACTTCGCCACACCTACGGCCACGGCGCAGCGAAGGTCACGCTGGCCCCGAGCTTCACGCCGAGCCCGTACGGCCGGCCCGATTCGCTCCGCGGCAACTTCCGCCTCGCGCTGCGCGACGAGCACCCCGCGCGCCTCGTCGCCCGCGTGCTCGGCGGCGCGGTCGGCGCCGCCGCCGTCGCGTTCGGCCTCGCGATCGCGATCGCTCCGCTGTTCGCGCAGCCGCCCGACGAAGAGGGCCCGCAGATCGTGATGGTCGTGCCGCAGCAGGAGCTCGAGGAGCTGCTGCCGCCGCCGCCCGAGCCGGAGCCCGTGCTCCCCGAGCCGGAGCCCGAGCCCGTCGAGGTGGCCCAGGAACCGGAGCCGATGCCGGAGCCCGAGCCGGTCGCGCCGGAGCCGCCGCCCGAGCCGGTGAAGGTCGCCAAGAAGACGCCGCCGCCCCCGCCTCCGCTGCCGGCGATGCCCGCGCCGATCGAGCCGCCGAAGGAATTCGTGCCGACGCCCGCGCCGGTGCGCGTGGCGCGCGAGCCCGTGAAGGCGCCGCCCAAGGTGGTGAGCATCGACCCGCTCGCGCCCGTGCCGGCGATCCCCTCCGAGAACCCCGCGCCCATGCCGCCGCCGACGCGCACCGCGCAGCGCGCGCCCGCCGCGTCGCAGCGCGCCCTGCCCGCGCTCGCCGATTTCGCACCGATCGGCGACCCCGCGCCCTCCGGCGCTCCCGCCGCGCTGC
>CAZCTH010000244.1:0-2387 GCA_964501435.1 uncultured Spirochaetales bacterium
GCGCGCCGCGCTCGCCCGCGGCGCCGAGGACGGCCTGCTCCTGATCGGGCGCCGCGACCTGCGCAGCAACAACACCTGGCTCCACAACGCGCCCACGCTCGCGGCGGGCCGCGAGCGCTGCACGCTGCTCGTCCACCCGGACGACGCGGCCGCGCGCGGGCTCCGCGCCGGCGCCCGGGCCCGCGTGCGCGCGGAGGGGCGCGCGCTCGAGGTGGCGGTGGAGGTCAGCGACGAGGTTGCGCCGGGCGTCGTGTGCCTGCCCCACGGCTGGGGACACGACCAAGTGGGCACGCGGCTACGCGTCGCGGCGCGCCGGCCCGGCGTCAACTTCAACCACTTGCCCTCGGCCGTCGCGCTCGACGTGCCGTCCGGCACCGCGGTGGTGAACGGCGTGCCGGTCGAGGTCGAGGCGATCGCGGCGGCGGGGCCGTAGCGCCGCGAAGGCGCGCGCGGCGGCGCGAACCGCCGGGCCCGGTTGCCTCCGCGCGCCCGCGATGCGAAACCCTGCCTCCTCGCACGCCGGAGTCCCCGCCCCATGAAGCTCGAGCACACCTTCACCGTGAACGCGACGCCCGAGGAGACCTGGGCGTGGCTCACCGATCTCGAGCGCATCGCCCCGTGCATGCCGGGCGCGGAGCTGATCGGGCGCGACGGCGACGCCTTCAAAGGCCGCGTGAAGGTGAAGCTCGGCCCCGTGCTCGCGCAGTACGAAGGCAAGGCGAGCTTCGCGGAGAAGGACGACGGCGCGAAGCGCGGCGTGCTGCGCGCCGAAGGCCGCGAGACGAAGGGGCAGGGCAGCGCGAAGGCGACGGTGACGGCGTCGCTCACGGCCGTGCCCGGGGGCACGCAGGTGGTCGTCGAGACGGATCTCGCGATCGTCGGGCGGCTGGCGCAGATGGGACGCGGGCTGATCGCCGAGGTGAGCGGAAAGCTGCTCGGCGAGTTCGTCGCCAATCTCGGGCGCGAGATCGCGGCGAGCGCGGCGCCCGCGGTCGCAACGCCGGAAGCAGGGCAGTCCGCAGCGCCGGCCGCTGCGGGGAGCGCGGCCGAGAGCTCCGCGCCCGCAGCGGGGGCGTCTGCGCCCGCTCCGGCGGCGCAGGCTTTGTCGGCTCCGGCAAAGCGCGAGGCCGCGCCGGTGGATCTGCTCGCGACGGCGGGCGTGCCCGTGCTGAAGCGCATCGTTCCGCTCGCGATCGGCGCGGCGCTGCTGGTCGCGGCGGCGATCTGGCTGCTGTGAGCGTGGCCGCCGCGCACGGGCATTAGGGCGGAGCCGCGCGTGCACTCGGCGCTGGAGCGAGACCGGCTCGCGCGCATCGAGGCGGGCGTCGCACGCGCGCCGGGCGATCCCGCGCGGCGCATGGCGGACCTCGAGCGCGTGTTCGGCGCGGACGGCCTCGCGGCGCAGGGCTTCTCGCTCGCCGCGCTGCGGCCCTCCGCCGTGCTCGTGCCGATCGTTCTGCGCCCCGGCGGCGCGACTTTGCTGCTGACGCGCCGCGCGAGCGGCGTGCCGGTGCGCGGCGGCGACGTCGTGTTCCCCGGCGGCGGCGCGCGGCCCGGCGAATCGCTCGTCGCGACGGCGCTGCGCGAGGCGGAGGAGGAAGTGGGGATCCCGGCCGCGCACGCGCGCGCGCTCGGCTTCCTCGACGCGCACCCGACGCTGCTCGGGTTCTTCATCCAGCCCGTCGTGGCGCTCGTCCCGGGCGACTTCGTCGCGGCGCCCGACCCGCGCGAGGTGGACGCCGTCTACGAGCTGCCGCTGGCGGCCGTGCTCGATCGTGCGCGCCACCGGCGGGTCACGGTCGCGTTCGACGCCGGGCCGCGCGAGGTGACGCATTTCGAGCACGCGGGCGTCGGGCTCTGGGGCGTGACGGCGAGCATCGCGCTCGACCTCGCAGAGCGTGCCTGAGCCGCTGGGGCGGCCCGCGGCCCGGCCCGTCAGCGCGCGCTCAGGGCGTCGGAGCGCGCGGTGAGGTCGCGCCAGAAGGCGTCGGCGCCGCGCGTGGCGACGTCGGCGCCGAGGCGCTCGGACCAGAAGCGATCGTTACCGAGCTCTCCGCGCCAGGCGAGCAGCCGCTGCGTGAAGAGGCGCAGGTCCTGCTCGCGGGTGAAGCCGATCGCGCCGTGCACCTGATGCGCGCCGGCGGCGCACAGGTCGGCGGCGAGGTTCGCGCGCAGCTTCGCGCTCGCGATCTCGAAGCGCGCAGGGCCGGCGTCCGCGGCGCGCGCCGCCGCGGTCACGGCGCAGTCCACCGCCGCGGTCTCGCTGCCCATCCGCGCGAGCAGCTGCTGCACGGCCTGGAACTGCCCGATCGGCTTGCCGAACTGCACGCGGCTCTGGGCGTACGCGATGGAGCGCTCGGTCGTCGCCGCGAGCGCGCCGGCGAGCT
>CAZCTH010000245.1:0-2364 GCA_964501435.1 uncultured Spirochaetales bacterium
CTCGCGCGCGGCGCGGCGGGCGAGGGCGAGGCCGCGATCGTGGCGCTCGAGCGCGCCGTCGCGATCGCGCCGGCGCTGCCCGACGCCTGGCGCGCCCTCGCGGACCACCGCAGCGCAGTCGGCGACGACGCCGGCGCGGACGCCGCCTATCTGAAGCACATCGAGCACTCGACCCGCGACCCGCGGCTGCTCGAAGCCGCGCTCGCGCTGAACGAGAACCGGCTGCCGGCGGCCGAGGCGATTCTGCGGCCGCACCTGCACCGCAAGCCGACCGACGTGCCGGCGATCCGCATGCTCGCGGAGATCGCGGCGCGCCTCTCGCGCTACGGCGACGCCGAGAAGCTGCTCTCGCGCTGTCTCGAGCTCGCACCGAGCTTTTCGCCGGCGCGCCTCCAGCTCGCGTTCGTGCTGCACCGGGCGGGCCAGTCGACCGAGGCGCTCGCGCAGATCGAGCGACTGCTCGCGAGCGACCCGCGCAACCCCGCCTACCGGAACCTCAAGGCCGGCATCCTGATCCGCCTCGGCGACGTCGACCAGGCGGCCTCGCTCTACGCCAGCGTGCTCGGCGAGTACGCGGGCCATCCGAAGGTGTGGATGAGCTACGGCCACGCGCTGAAGTCCGCGGGCCGCACCCCGGAGGCGATTCGCGCCTACCGGCGCGCGCTCGAGCTCGCGCCGCAGCTCGGTGAGGTGTGGTTCAGCCTCGCGAATCTGAAGACGTTCCGGTTCACGGACGCCGACGTCGCGGCGATGCGCGCTCAGGCCGCGCGCACCGACCTCGCGCTCGACGACCAGTTCCACCTGCAGTTCGCGCTCGGCAAGGCCGAGGAGGACGCGCGCCGCTTCGAGGCCTCCTTCGAGCACTACGAGAAGGGCAATGCGCTGCGCCGCAGCGTGATCGACTACGACGCGCGTTCGACCACGGGCCAGGTGCAGCGCGCGAAGTCGCTCTTCACGCCGGACTTCTTTGCGGAGCGCGCGGGGCTCGGCTGCCCCGCACCCGATCCGATCTTCGTCGTCGGCATGCCGCGCGCCGGCTCGACGCTGCTGGAGCAGATCCTCGCGAGCCATCCGCAGGTCGAGGGCACGCAGGAGCTGCCCGACATCGTGGCGATGGCGCGAGAGCTCGGCGGCAAGAAGTCGCGCGGCGGCAGCTCGAAGTACCCGGAGATCCTCGAGGACCTCGGCCCGGACGAGCTGCGCGCGCTCGGCGAGCGCTACCTCGCGCAGACCCGCGTGCAGCGCAAGACGAGCGCGCCCCTCTTCGTGGACAAGATGCCCAACAACTGGGCGCACGTGGGCTTCATCCACCTGATCCTGCCGAACGCGAAGATCGTGGACGCGCGCCGCCATCCGCTCGCCTGCGGCTTCTCGCTCTTCAAGCAGCACTTCGCGCGCGGTCAGCACTTCTCGTACGCGCTCGAGGACATCGGGCGCTACTACCGCGACTACGTCGACGGGATGGCGCACGTCGATCGCGTCCTGCCCGGCCGGGTGCACCGCATGATCTACGAGCGCACCGTGGACGACTTCGAGACCGAGGTGCGCGGGCTGCTCGCGTACTGCGGTCTGCCGTTCGACGAGCGCTGCCTGCGCTTCCACGAGAACGACCGCCCGGTGCGCACCGCCAGCTCGGAGCAGGTGCGCCGCCCGATCTACGCCGAAGGCAAGGACCACTGGCGCAACTACGCCGCGTTCCTCGGACCGCTCGAGCGCGCGCTCGGGCCGGTGCTCTCGAGCTATCCCGCGACGCCGTACGACGACTGGTCGTCCCGGCTGCGCTCCCGATTCAACACATGGAGAGGTCAATGACTCGAAGCCGAATGCGAAAGATCCAGCGCGAAATGGCCAAGCGGAAGCGCAACCTCGCGGCCTACGGGCCGCTCGCCGCGGCGATGGCGCTCGCCCTGCCGGCGCGCAGCCAGGAGGCCGCGGAGCCGACTCCCGAGGCGGCGCCGGCGGCCGACGCGGGCGGCGTGGAAGAGATTGTCGTCACGTCGCAAAAGCGCAGCGAGAACATGCAGGACGTGCCGGTCAGCATCACCGCGTTCGGCACCCAGCAGCTCGAGGATCTGCGCGTCGAGGACTTCGACGACTACGCGAAGTTCCTGCCGAGCCTCTCCTACCAGAGCGGTGGCCCCGGCTTCTCGCGCGTGTTCTTCCGCGGCGTGAGCAGCGGCGACAACGGCAACCACTCCGCCTCGCAGCCGACCGTCGGCCAGTACCTCGACGAGCAGCCGATCACGACGATCCAGGGCGCGCTCGACGTGCACCTGTACGACATCGAGCGCGTCGAGGCGCTCGCGGGCCCGCAGGGCACGCTCTACGGCGCGAGCTCGCAGGCGGGCACGATCCGCATCATCA
>CAZCTH010000246.1:0-2211 GCA_964501435.1 uncultured Spirochaetales bacterium
GTTCGCGCTTGACGCCGCGCAGAGCGTGTGGCGCTTCTCGGCGCGCGAGGACGCGCCGCTCGCCCTCGCGATGGGCGCCATCTGGGGGGCGGCCGCGCTCTCGCTCGCGTGCGCGGCGGCGACCGCCCGCGAGTTGCGCGCGCCGGGCGATCTCTCGCGCGCCCGGCGCGTCGCACGCGCGCTGCCGCCGCTCGCGTTCCTCGCGCTCACGTGGTTCGCGTGGAACTGGGGCCTGCTGACGAATCCGGCGCGGTATTGAGCGCGGGGGCGGTGCGGCGGGGTGCGCGTTCGGGTGCGCCGCGGCCGGCGGGGGGAGGGGTCGGGGTCTGACGCCGCATTCTTGCATTCCGGACGCGGCCGGGCGGAAGGGCGACGGTGGTCCTGGCGCGGCACGTAGACTGCGCTCGTGAACGAACGTCCCCGCACCATCCTGCACGCCGACATGGACGCGTTCTATGCGTCCATCGAGCAGCGCGACGACCCGAAGTTGCGCGGACGCCCGGTGATCGTCGGCGGCACGAGCGCGCGCGGCGTCGTCTCGGCGGCGAGCTACGAGGCGCGCAAGTTCGGCGTGCACAGCGCGATGCCGGGCTTCGAGGCGCGCCGCCTCTGCCCGGACGGCGTGTTCCTGCGCGGCGACATGGCCAAGTACGGGCGCGAGAGCAAGCGCATCTTCGCGATCTTCGAGCGCTTTACGCCGGCGGTGGAAGGGCTGTCGCTCGACGAGGCGTTCCTCGACCTCACCGGCACCGAGCGCCTGCTCGGGCCGGCGCACGAGGTGGCGCAGCGGCTGCGCCGCGAGGTGCGCGCGGAGACGGGACTCGCGGTGTCGGTGGGCATCGCCCCCGTGAAGATGGTCGCGAAGATCGCGAGCGACGTGGCGAAGCCCGATGGCCTGCGCGAGGTGGCGCCCGGCGAGGTGCGCGCGTTCCTCGACCCACTGCCGGTCGGGCGGCTGTGGGGCGTCGGCGCCGTGGCGGAGCAGCGCCTGCTGCGGCTCGGCCTGCGCACGATCGGCGACCTCGCGCGCCTCGACGCGAACCGCGCGCGCGCCTGGCTCGGCGACTGGGGCGTCGCGATGGCGCGCCTCGCGCGCGGCGAGGACGTGCGCGACGTCGAGCCGTACCGCGACGCCGTGTCGATGAGCGAGGAGAACACCTTCGCGAGCGACGTCTCGGACCGCGCGGTGCTGGAAGCCGCGATCCTCGCGCACGCCGACTCCGTCGCGCGGCGCCTGCGCAAGAGCGGCGAGCAGGGCCGCACCGTGGTGCTCAAGCTGAAGCTCGGCCGGCGCGTCGCCGCCGGTCCGCGGGGCTATCCGCTGCTCACGCGCCGCACCACGCTGCCGGTGCCGACCGACGACGGCGACGCGATCGCGCGCGCCGCGCGCGAGCTGCTGCGCGGCTCGGGCCTCGCGGAGCCCGTGCGCCTGCTCGGCGTGGGCGTGACGAACCTCGAGCCCGCGAACCCCGAGCAGCTCGCGCTCGGCGCCGAGGGCGAAGCGCGCACGCGCCGCGCGAACCTCAACCGCGCGCTCGACGCCCTCAGCGAGCGCTTCGGCCGCGGCACCGTGCAGCGCGCCCAGCAGGCCGACGTCACCCGCGCCGCGCTCTCGGACCAAATCAAGCGCGGCGAGTGACCCGGGACGTTGGTTCACGAACCGCCGGGGACGTTGGTTCGCGAAAGCGCGCGTGTGACGCTCCGCTAGCTTCGCGGCGCTCACCCCGTCGGTCCCGCGCAGGAGCCTCCATGCCGCGCGGCCCTCGTCTCGACGCCCCGGGCGCACTCCACCACGTCACCGCTCGCGGGATCGAACGCCGCGAGATCTTCCTCGACGATGCCGATCGCGAGGCGTTTCTCGCGCGCCTCGATCGCCTGAGCCTGCAGACCCCCGTGGTCTTTCTCGGCTGGGCGCTGATGCCGAACCACGTCCACTTCGTGGCCGGCACCGAGCTCGGCGTGTTGTCGCGCTTCATGGCGCGCCTGAACACCGGCTACGCGCTCCACTTCAATCGCCGGCACGGTCGCGTCGGGCACCTGTTCCAGAACCGCTTCTGGTCGCAGCCGATCGAAGGCGACCCTGAGGGCGTCGTGGAGTACGTGCATCTCAATCCCGTGCGCGGCGGACTCACGACGGAGAAAGCGCTTCCGGAATACCGTTGGTGCGGGCACGGCGCGCGCGTCGGCGCCCGGCCGCCGCGCACGTTCGAG
>CAZCTH010000247.1:0-2182 GCA_964501435.1 uncultured Spirochaetales bacterium
CGATCGTCCCCACGTTCACGTGGGGCTTGTTGCGCTCGAACTTCTCCTTGGCCATTGCCTGCTCCTCGAAATCCCGCGCGGGCGGGTCTGATTCTCTAGTAGGTGGGGACGATCGTCCGGGCGACCGCCTCGGGCACTTCCGCGTTGTGCGAGAACTGCATCGTGTAGCTGGCGCGCCCCTGGGTCATGGACCGCAGCGAGTTCACGTAACCGAACATCTGTGCGAGCGGGACGTCGGCGCGCACGACCTGCGCGCTCGCCCGACCCTCGAGGCCCGTGATCGCGCCGCGGCGGCTGCTGAGGTCGCCCTGCACCGCGCCCACGAACTCGTCCGGCGTCACCACCTCGACGCTCATCACCGGCTCGAGCAGCACGGGCTTGCCCTCGCGCAGGCCGTCGCGCATCGCGAGCGACGCCGCGATCTTGAACGAGCGCTCCGAAGAGTCGACGTCGTGGGCCTGGCCGTCGAGCAGGCGCACCTTGAGGTCCACCACCGGGTAGCCGGCGAGCTCGCCGCTCTGCGACGACTCCTCGCAGCCCTGCTTGATCGCGGGAACGAACTGGCGCGGAATGGCCTCGCCCTTGAGCGCGTTCTCGAACACGAAGCCGCTGCCCTTCGCGCCGGGCGAGACCTCGAGCTTCACGACGCCGAAGTCGCCGGTGCCGCCGGTCTGCTTGATGTAGCGGCCCTCGACGACCGCGAGCTGGCGGATCGTCTCCTTGTAGGAGACCTGCGGGCGGCCGACGTTCGCGCTCACGCCGAACTCGCGGAGCAGGCGGTCGACCTTGATCTCGAGGTGGAGCTCGCCCATGCCCGCGAGGATCGTCTGGCCCGTCTCGGCGTCGACGGAGACGCGGAAGGTCGGATCCTCGGCCGCGAGCTTCTGCAGCGCCGCCGAGAGCTTCTCCATGTCCGCCTGGGTCTTCGCTTCGACGGCGATCTTGATGACCGGCTCGGGGAAGTCGATCGACTCGAGCAGCACCGGCGCGCGCGTGTCGCAGAGCGTGTGGCCCGTCGCGACGTTCTTCATGCCCACGATCGCGACGATGTCGCCGGCGTAGGCCGCGTCGATCTCCTGGCGCTTGTTCGCGTGCATCTGGAGCAGGCGACCGACGCGCTCCTTCTTGCCGGTCGCCGCGTTCAGCACCTGCGCGCCGCTCTCGACCGAGCCGGAATACACGCGCACGTAGGTGAGCTGACCGACGTGCTTGTCGGTCGCGATCTTGAAGGCGAGCGCCGCGAAGGGCTCCTTGTCGTCGGCCTTGCGCTTCACGACCGCGCCGTCCTTCTCGGGCTTGTGGCCCTCGACCGGCTTCACGTCGAGCGGCGACGGCAGGTACTCGACGATCGAGTCGAGCAGCGGCTGCACGCCCTTGTTGCGGAACGACGAGCCGCACAGCACGGGGACGATGCGCAGCCGGAGCGTCGCCTCGCGCAGCGCCTTGCGCAGCTCGGCCGGCGCGATCTCCTCGCCCTCGAGATAACGGGCCATCAGCGCGTCATCGACGTCCGCCGCGGCCTCGATGGCGCGCTCTCGGTACTCGGCGACCCGCGCCTTCAGCGCGTCCGGCACCGGCTCGTCGTGGAAGGCGGCGCCGAGCTCGGTGCCGTCCCACACGATCGCCTTGTTCTCGAGCACGTCGACGACGCCGCGGAAGCCGTCTTCCTGGCCGACCGGCACGTGCAGCGGGACCGGATTCGCAGCGAGCCGGTCGCGCATCATGTCGAGCACGCGCGGGAAGTTCGCTCCCACGCGATCCATCTTGTTCACGAACGCGATGCGCGGCACGTGGTACTTGTCCGCCTGGCGCCACACCGTCTCGGACTGGGGTTCGACGCCGCCGACGCCACAGAACACGGCGACCGCGCCGTCGAGGACGCGGAGCGAACGCTCCACCTCGGCGGTGAAATCGACGTGACCCGGTGTGTCGATGATGTTGATGCGGTGGTCCTTCCAGAAGCAGGTCGTTGCGGCCGAGGTGATCGTGATGCCACGCTCTTGCTCTTGCTCCATCCAGTCCATGGTGGCAGCGCCGTCGTGCACTTCACCAATCTTGTGGTTCACGCCGGTATAAAAAAGGATACGCTCAGTCGTCGTGGTCTTGCCGGCGTCAATGTGAGCCGAAATACCAATGTTGCGATAGCGCTCGATGGGGGTAGTGCGAGCCATTTATTTCTCCA
>CAZCTH010000248.1:0-2156 GCA_964501435.1 uncultured Spirochaetales bacterium
GCGGCCGCGTCCGCCCCGGAGCCTCGCTCCGCCGACGACGACGACCACGCCGAAGTGCCGGAGCTGGCCGACGCGCCGGAGCTGAACGTCGACGTTCCGCGCTACGAGGACGAAGAGGAAGAGCCGGAGTCCGAGCTCGATCGCATCCGCCACGAGCGGGAGCGCCGCCGCCGCGAGCGCGCGCAGTCGCGCGACGGCGCGGTCGTCGCGACGGGCGGCGACGAGTCCGGTGAGTCGCGCGCTGAGGAGCAGGGGCTCCCGCGCGGGCGCGTCGCGATCGTCGCGCACGCCGATCGCGAGTCGATCGCGGCGGCCGTGCTGCTCGCGCGCGAGATGCGCCAGCTCGAGGGCCTGTGGATCTACCCGCAGGAGGAGCTGATGACGTTCTTCCGCGGCGTCGCGACCGATCTGCGCGAAGACACGCCGATCTACCTGCTCGGCTTCGCCGCGAAGCCTGCGCGCGACGCGATCCAGGCGGCGACCCTCTACCAGGGGCGGCTCGTGTGGTTCGATCATCACGAGTGGCCACCGGAAGACCTCGGCGCGATGCGCGCCGCGCTCGGCGATTCGTACACCCAGGTGCGCCCGGGCTCGGGCAGCGTGATGCCGCTCGTGCTCCCGCACTGCGGCCGCCGCAGCCGGTTCTCGGACAAGCTCGTCGACCTCGTCACCGGCCGCTTCACCGCGCACGATTTCCAGCGCTGGGGGCGGCTGTGGTGGTGGCGGCTCGGCCAGCTCGCCGCGAAGAAGGGCGAGCGGCGCGCGGAGCTCGAGCTGCTGATCGCCGGGCGACCGTCGGATCTGACGCGCGAAGCCGAGCGCTGCGACGTCCCGGCGACGCCTCCCGAGGTCGCCTGGGCGGCGGGCCGCGACTTCCGCATGGTGCACTTCGCGGGCATCGCGATGGTCGTGGCCGAGGTCCCCGCGGAGCTCGACCTGTACCTCGCGCTGCGCATCGCGCGCGAGCGCTTCGGCGCGCTGCTCGGGCTCGGCCGCCACGAAGGCGAGTCGACCTTCGTGCTCGCCGCCGAGGACAACGCCGGGCGCCGTCCGGTGGACGTCGCGGGCATGGCCGAGCACCTCGGGCAGAAGTTCTCGTGGGTCGAGGCGTTGCCCGACGACGACCACGTCGCCCGCATTCGCGTGAAGGGCCTCGCGAACGATCCGACCCGCCTCGAGGCGCTGATCGCCGAGATCGGGATGGGGCGGTCGATCCTCGAGGGCTGACGGCCGCGCACACAGGGATTCGCCGACGCTTCGCGTGCGCGCGCACGCGAGCTGGATTCGCATGCCGAACGCCGCCGCCAACCTCGTCGAGATCTTCTCCTCGATCCAAGGCGAGGGGCCGCACGCCGGCCTCTCGACGCTGTTCATCCGCTTCGGCGGCTGCGACCTGCGCTGCGCGTGGTGCGACTCCCCGCACACCTGGCGTCCGGCCGATCGCGCCCGCATCGAGACGTCGCGCGGAAGCGGCGAGCTCGCCGTGCGCGACAACCCGGTGCCCGTCGCCGAGATCGTCGCCGCGGCCGAGGCGCTCGAAGCGACGCGCCACCGCGACGTCAGCCTCACCGGTGGCGAGCCGCTGCTCCAGCCCGAGGCCGTCGCGGCCGTCGCCGCCGCATTCCGGGGCCGCGGGCCGCAGGTCCTGCTCGAGACCCACGGCCTTCACGCCGACGCGCTGGCGCGCGTGGTGGCCCACGTCGACGTCGTCTCGATGGACTGGAAGCTCGGCAGCGACGTGCGGCGCGAAGGCGTTCCGACCCACGCGCCGCGCGAGTCCTTCCACGACGCCCACGAGCGCTTCCTGGCGGTGGCGCGGCGCGCGCCGAGCACGGTGGTGAAGCTCGTGATCACGACCGCGAGCGAGGATGCCGAGATCGACGAGGCGCTCGCGCGCGTCGCGCGCACGCACCCGCGCGCCTGCGTCGTGCTCCAGCCCGTGACGCCCACCGGCAGCGTCGCGGCCCGCGTGCCGAGCGCGCGCATGCTCGCGCTCGGCGTGCGCGCCGAGCGCGTCGTCGCCGACGTGCGCGTGCTGCCGCAGCTGCACCCGGTGATGGGCGTGCGCTAGCCGGCCGCGCGCAGGCTCTCGCGCAGCGCGTCGAGCTCGCGCGCGGCGCTCGCGCCGCGCACGCCGCCGACGCGCTCGGCGAGAT
>CAZCTH010000249.1:0-2106 GCA_964501435.1 uncultured Spirochaetales bacterium
GCCTCGCGCGCGCCGCCTTCGAAGCGCTCCCCCCGGCGTTCGCCGCCGGCGCCGACGTCGTGATGCCGCTCGTTGCGCTCACGGGCTGCGCGCTCGCCCACACCCGCGGCGTGCGCGTGCCGCGCGCCGCCTACCTGCGCGACGTGAAGCGCGTCGTCTACGGCGCGGCGTGCGCCGAGCACTTCCCCGGCATCCAGTACGACCCGGACGACGGCATGCCGTGGCGCCTCGTGGACGACAGCGGCCTGTTCGCCTTCGCCAGCGAGGCCTACGCGAGCGAGGACCGCTTCGCCGGCCGCTGGGGCGAAACGGAAGTGTGCTTCGCCGAAGCCGTCGCGGAGCGCACCGTGAAGCGCGGCATGATCGGTCGCCGCGAGACGGTCTGGGAGACCTACTTCAGCGGCATCGTGTTCGTCGCGGACTTCAACAAGCACTTCCACGCGACCGTGCGGCTCGTGCCGCGCGGCGAGACCGGCACGCACGGAGCGGGCGAGGAGCGCGTCGCGCTCGAGGACCCGCGCTTCACGGCCGTGTTCGAGACCTGGGCGAGCGACGCGACCAACGCGCGCTACGTGCTGAGCCTCTCGCTGATGGAGCGCCTGTGCGCGCTGAACGAGCGCCACCCGGGCCTGCGCGCGCGCTTCCACGCGGGCCGGCTGTTGCTGCTCTTGCCGTGTCGCCGCGATCTGTTCGAGCCCGACATCGATCGCCCCGCCGCCGACGCGGCGCAGGTCGCCACGTTCGTGGCGGACGTGCGCGCGTGCCTCGGCGTGGTGGAAGCGCTGAACCTCGACACGCGCATCTGGACGAAGCGCTGACGGGAGCGGCCGCGCCTCAGCCGCAGGCGCCGCTGCCCATCGCCTCGGCCACCTCGTCGTCGCTCATGCCGAGGATCTCCGTCAGCACCTGATACGTGTGCTCGCCGAGGCACGGGGCGGGCGCGAGTGGGCCGTTGTCGTAGCCCGCGATCTTGTACTGGTGGCCCTCGTACGGCACGAGGCCCATCTCGGGATGCTCGAGCGGACGGAAGAACGCGCGGTGCGCGAGCTGCGGATCCAGTTGGTGGTCGCTCGAGCGCTGCACCATGCCCGCCGGCACGCCGGCGGCTTGCAGCCGCTCCATCAGGGCGCGCGGCGCGTGCTGCGCGGTGAAGGCCGAGAGCTCGCGATCGATGCGCTCGCGCTGCGCCTTCCGGCCGGCGAGGGTGCTGAGCGCCGGGTCCTTCGCCCACGCGGGCTCGCCGAGCGCGCGGCACAGCGCGCGCCAGTGAGCGTCCGTCTCGACGGCGATCGCGCACCACTCGTCGTGGCCCGCGCACGGGTAGGCGTCGTGCGGCGCAGCGAACGGGGACTCGTTGCCGGCGCGCCGCGGGCTGACGCCGGTGCGCTGCACGTCGAGCAGCTCCGGCGCGATGAAGTGCAGCGCCGACTCCATCTGCGCCTGGTCGATGAACTGCCCCTCGCCGGTGCGGCGCCGGTGGTCGAGCGCGGCCATCAGCGTGGTCGCGAGGAAGCGCGGCGCGATCGTGTCGGTGTAGGCGTTGAACGGGCCCGCGGGCGAGCGGTCGTCCCAGCCGGTGATCTCGAAGAAGCCGCTCACCGCCGCTGCGTGGTAGCCGTAGCCTCCGAGCTTCGCGGCGGGGCCGGTCTGTCCGAGCAGGCACGTCGTCGCCATCACGAGGCTCGGGTTCAGCTGCCGCGCGACGTCGTAGCCGAGGCCGAAGTCGTTCATGGTGCCGGCCGTGAACGAGTCGAGCGCGACGTCGGCCCACTGCAGCAGCCGCTTCCCGATCGCGAGGCCGCCCGGGTTCTTCAGGTTCAGGTGCAGTGACAGCTTCGAGGTGTTGAAGGAGCCGAAGAACTGGCAGCGGTTGATGCCCGCCACGTCGTCCTTGAACGGGCCCACGAGCCGCAGGCGATCGGCCGGGCTGTCGGTCTCGACGTGCACCACCGTCGCGCCGTGGTCGGCGAAGGCCTTCGCCGTGATCGGGCCGACGCCGATCCACGAGAAGTCCGCGAACTTCACGCCCTCGAACGGCAGGCGCGCCTTGCCGCGGGGCAGGGCGGCGCGCGCGGTCGCGGCCGCCGCCTGCGCGCGCGGCAGCGC
>CAZCTH010000250.1:0-1988 GCA_964501435.1 uncultured Spirochaetales bacterium
GCTGCTCGCGCCCCAGGCGCGCCTCGCCTTCGCGCGCGGCCGCCACCGCGGCGCGTTCCTGCGCGCGCTCCCGCTGCTCGCGCTGCTCGACCTCGCCGAGAGCTACGGCGAGCTGCTGGGCTACGCGACCGGGCGCGCCACGGCGCGCCACGCCTGAGCGCCGCGCCGGGAGCTCAGGGCGCCGGCCAGCCGGGCGGCGAGCGGCGCACGATGATCGCGCCGCCGCCGAGCGTGCCCGGGAACGCCGCGACCTCCTCGAAGGATTCGATCGTGCGCCAGAACGCGGCGTCGCGGGCCGCGATGTAGCCGCCGAACGAGTAGAGCACCCAGGTGCGGCCGGCCCCGCGCGCGGCCCGCGCCTCGAGCTCGGCCTGCGTGAAGGCGAGCGCGAACTCGGGGGCGTAGTAGGCCTGATAATCCTCGCCGGTGAGGTCGAGCCCGACGATCGCGTCGCCCGGTACAGCGTGCGCCTTCACGAAGTCGCGCGCGCCGAGCAGGTCCTGCTTCGGCAGCGTCCACAGCCGCGGCAGCGGCGGAGCGAGCGCGGAGGCGAGCACGAGCGCACCGGCCAACGCGTGCGGGGCCCAGCGCGCGAGCGCGTGCGCGCCACGCAGGCGCGCCGCGAGCGCGTCGCCGATGCGCAGCATGCCGTCCGCGCCGAGCAGCGCGGCGAAGCCGAGCGCGTTCAGGAAGAAGCGCGGCCACAGGTTCCGCTCGAGCGCCACGAGCATCGCGAGCAGCAGCGCGCCGGGCAGGACGAACGCGAACGCCGCCGCGGGCGCGCGGCGCAGCAGCGCGAGGCCGCTCCACGCGAACGGAACCGCCGCGACGGCGAGCAGCGCCGCGCCGAGCGCCACCGGCACCCCGAAGCCGCGGATCGTCTCGGCGACCAGCCAGAGCGGGCTCTTCCACTCGACGGCCGCCGTCGTGACGCCCGCCGCCGGCTGCTGATAGAACGCGAGGATCTGCGGCAGCACGAACGCGTAGCAGAGCGCCGTGAGCGTCCCGGCGAGGGCGAGGCCACCGAGCGGCGGCAACAGCGTCCCGAGCCTGCGCTCGGGCGAGCGCAGCGCGAGCGCGATCCACACGAGCCCGTGGCCGAGCGCGACGAAACCCATCGTGAGGTGCATCGCCATGCCGAGCGCGATCGTCGCGGCGTAGGCGAGCCAGGTGCGCGCGCGCGGGCGCGCGCAGCCGCGCAGGAAGAGCTCGGTACCGAGCGTGGTCGCGAACAGGATGCCGGTGTAGCCGCGCGCGTTCTGCGAGAACCACACGGCGTGGTAGGCGAACGCCACGAACGCCGCGCCGTAACACGCGGCGCGCGCGCCGAACAGCAGGAGGCCGAGCCGCCACGTCGCCCACACGCTCGCGACGCCGAACGCGAGGGCCGGCAGCCGCAGCGCCCACGCGCTCTCGCCGAAGGCGGCGATCGCGCCGTGGGCGAGCAGCGAGTACAGCAGGTGCTGGTTGTCGTCGGTGTACTCGGTGACGATGCGCAGCGCCGGCGAGCGCACGAAATCGAGCAGCGTGAAGATCTCGTCGTGCCAGAGGTCCGTGTTCAGGCCGATCGCGCGCACCAGCGCGGCGAGCGCCAGCAGCGCCGCCAGCACACCCCACGCGAGCTTGGGCTGCGCCGACGCCTCGCGCGCGAGCGGCGCGCGCCAGAGCGGCGCGGCCGGGCGAGACGTCCGCCAGAACGCCGCCGCCAGCGCGAGCGCGCCGTGCAGCGCGAGCAGCGCGCGAAACGCCGCGAACCCGAAGTGTCGCGGGATCTCGAGATCCGCGGGGGCGCCCGCCGCCACCAGGGCGGCGTCGAGGGCGTCCGCCGGAAACAGTGCGGCCCCGAGCAGAGCGCCGACGCCGAGCGCGAGCCATGCGATCCGGCCCATCGTCATTTCGCCGCTCCCCGCGCCGCGAGGAGCCGCCGCGCGTCCTCGCGCAGCGCAGGATCGACGAGCGGCGCGGCGAGCGCGAGCGCGAGCACCGGC
>CAZCTH010000251.1:0-1976 GCA_964501435.1 uncultured Spirochaetales bacterium
TCGGCATCGCACACGAGCACGCGGCCGGTGCGGCCGTCCGGCGCGCGCTCGGGCGTCACGGCGAGGTCACACAGCCAGATCATCGGCTCGGCCACGATCGCCTCGAGCCCGGCGTCCAGCACGTGCGCCGTCGGGTTCGCGCGCAGCGTCACGTCCTGCGGCGCCATCCCGTGATCGGCGGTCACGACGAACAGCGTCTCCTCGAAGAGCCCCGCCGCGTCGAGAACCGCGAGCACGCGGCCAATGCGGCGGTCGCTCTCGTCGAGCGCGTCGCGCAGCCCGTCCGCGTGGGGCCCGTAGTCGTGGCCGGCGCCGTCCGTCAGCACGAGCTCGTGAAAGACGAAGTCCGGCGGCGGGAGGTCGTCGCGCGTGAACAGCTCGATCACCTGCGCGACGCCGCGCCCGTCGAGCACGGACTCGTCGGCGACCCCCTGGATCTCGCGGGCCCAGCGCGGGTTCTGGTCGACGGAGAGCCCCGCGGTCAGCTCCCGCACGCGCCCGCGATCGCACAGGTTGCGGCGCTCGAGCACCGCGTGCCTCGCGCCGCGGCCGAACGGCGCGTGGATCGCAGCCGTCACGCACTGCGCGCCGCGCACGCGCTGGAAGGCCTCATACAGGCTCTCGACCGTGCCGGCCGCGAAGCCCTCGGTGCCCGCCTGCTGGCCCTGGGGCGAGACGGTCTCCCGGGTCGCGCGCAAATAATAAGTCGGGTTCACGACGTCGTGATGCCCGCACCACGTGCCGGTGCCGATCGCGGTGTGGCTCGGCCAGGTGATCGAAGGAAAGTTCACGATCGACCCGCCGGCGAGCACGGCCGCGCGCGCGCGCAGCCGGCGCAGGTTCGGGAGCGCTGCGGGATCGCGCGCGAGGCGATCCTCGAGCTCCGTCTGGTGCAGGCCGTCGAGCAGGAAGAGATAGAGGCGCCGCGGCTTCGCGGACGCGGCTTCGTCGAGCAGCTCAGCGAGCACGCGGCCGTCCTGGCGCGCCAGGTACACGTCCGGCGCCACGCCGCGCTGCGTTGCGGTGCGCCCGGTCGCGTCGCAGCCGTCGACGCGCGGGAAGCCGAGCGCGGCGAGGCAGGTCGGCGCGAGATCCACCGCGCGCGCCGCGAGCGCGTGCGTGCCGCGCTTCACGCCGGGGCCCGAGAGCCAGAGCGGCGCACGCGCCTGGCGCACGTGCAGCGCGCCGTGGGTGCCCGGCTGCGTGCCCTGGCACCAGTCGCGGGGCGAGACGGCGAGGTCCGGCGCGTTCGGCGAGTCGAACAGCTGCGCGACGCGCTCGTAGGCGAACGGGTAGCTCTGCTGCGCCGGCGCGATGAAGCGGCGCGCGGCGTCGTCCGCGTCGAAGCCGCCGGCCGCGGCGGCGCGGCGCTCGTCGTCGAGGCTCGCGAGCGCGAGCGGATCCTGATTCGCGACGGGGTTCTCGCCGAGCGTCTCGAGCACCTCGAAGCCGAGCGTGCCGTCGTCGCGCAGCACGCGCTGGAAGCGCACCAGGCCGCGCGCCGACCAGATCTCGTAGGCGCCCGGCGCGCCGCCCTCGCCCGCGCGCCAGGTGAGCACGAGGTCCACCTGCGCGCCGATCTTCGGATCCGCCAGCAGCGCGTGGATCGCGCGATTGCCCGACTCCAGCTGCTCCGCGTCGAGGCCTTGCCCCGCCAAGCGCTCCGGCCCGAATACCCGCATTGGTGCCACCCGCATTCGGGGACGTTCCTTGACTAACTCAACTTCTCGCGCGCCTCACGAAAGTCAAGTTAGTCAAGGAACGTCCCCGATGCGGGCGAGGCGTTTTGCGCGCGAGAGGACGCGGCGGAGCGCGTCGCGGGTCGGCTCGTCGCCGAGCGCGAACAGCGCGGGCAACGCGAGCGCGGCATACGTCGCGCCGCCGGCGGCGAGCTCGAGCAGCGCGCGCGGGGTCACGCCGAGGCCGCTGCGCGCGCCGGCGACGTCGGCCACGAGCCACGCGGCGCCCGCGGACGG
>CAZCTH010000252.1:0-1956 GCA_964501435.1 uncultured Spirochaetales bacterium
GCGCACCCGGGACGCCGCGCTTGCGGCGCTGTCCCACGCGCGCGGCCGCGGTGCGGTCGACGCCACGCTGCGCGCGTTGCCGCCCGAGGAGCTGGCGGCGCTCCGGGCGTGGGCGCCGGCGGCGACCCAGAAGCGCATCGACCGCCACGTCACCGAGGATCGCGAGCTGGTGCTCCCCGTCACGGGGGACGACCTCGTCGCCATCGGCCTGCAGGGGCCGGCGATCGGGCAAGCCCTCGCACGCATTCGCGCGGCGCTGCTCGACCGCGCCATCGTGTCCCGGGACGACGCGCTGTTGCTCGCGCGGGAGATCGCCGCGGGAGCGCGCCGCGCCACCGCCAAGCCGGCCCGGAAAGTGGCGAAGCACCGACGGCAACCCTGACGCGGGCAGGGGCGATCGGGTAGGTTGCGTCACCCCCCCATCGTCCCAGTTTCCCTCCCGGAGTTCTCATGCTCGAAACGGGTTTGCCCGCGGCGGTGGGGTCCGCGTCCAACGCGACGTGTGCGATCAAGCTGGCGCTCTTCGAAGGGCCGCTCGATCTGCTGCTCCATCTCATTCGCGAGAACGAGATGGACATCACCGAGCTGTCGGTGGCCGAGATCGCCGACCAGTACGTCGCCTACCTGAACGTGATGCAGGAGCTCCAGCTCGACGTCGCGGCCGAGTACCTCGTGATGGCGGCGACCCTCGCGTGGATCAAGTCGCGCCTGCTGCTTCCGCCGAGCGAGGACGGCGACGAGGAAGAAGGCCCGGACCCGCGCGCCGAGCTGGTCGCGCGGCTGCTCGAGTACGAGCGCTTCAAGGAGGCGGCCGAAAAGCTCGGCGAGTACACGCGCGAGGGCCGCGACGTCTTCAAGGCCGCGGTGCCCGAGCTCGCGCCGACGCCCGACGCGGACCGCGAGATCGAGGTCTCGCTGATCGCCTTGCTCGACGCCTTCCGCAAGGTGCTGGCGCGGGTTCCGAAGGGCAGCGGGCTGCACGAGGTCGAGGCCGACACGGTCACGGTCTACGCGCGCATGCTGACGATCATGGATCAGATCGGGAGTTTCGACGGCTCGCTCGAGTTCGAGCAGCTGTTCGACGTCGCCGAGAACGAGCCGCCGACGCGGGCCCTGGTGGTCGCCACCTTCCTCGCGCTGCTCGAGCTCGTGCGCGTCGCCGCGCTGCGGGTTTATCAGGGCGTGCGCGAGGACGACGGCGTGCCGGACGGCCCGATTCGCGTGCGGCGGTCGGAAGAGGGCGCGGAAGAGTGGCGGCGGCGGATCGCCGAAGATCCGCGCGCGGTGGAGGGACTGTGATGGAGCGTTCCCAGCAGAAGCAGATCGTCGAGGCCCTGATCGTCGCCTCCGGAGAGCCCGTCTCCGCGGAGCGGCTCGCAGAGATCGTGCCCGGCCTCGAGGCGCGCGAGGTCGACGGGATCGTCGCCGAGCTGCGCGGCGACTACGAGACGCAGGGCCACGCCCTCGAGATCTGGGAGGTCGCCGGCGGCTATCAGCTGCGCACGAGCGGCAGCATGGCGCCGTACCTGCGCGCGCTGCACCGCGAGCGCGCGCTGCGCCTCACGCGCGCCGCGCTCGAGACGCTCGCGATCATCGCGTACCGGCAGCCGGTGACGCGCGCCGAGGTCGAGCACGTGCGCGGCGTGGACGCCGGGCCGGTGCTGAAGAGCCTCGTCGATCGCAAGCTCGTGCGGATCGCCGGCCACCGCGAGGTCGCCGGGCGTCCGCTCGTGTACGCGACCACCAAGCGCTTCCTCGAGCTGTTCGGCCTGCCGAAGCTCGACGACCTGCCGACGCTGCGCGAGGTCGAGGAGCTGCTCCCGCCGCCGGACGCGGCGGCTCCGGTCACGCCCCTCGAAGCCGAGGCCGCGGAGGCGATCGCCGGCGCGCCCTCGTCGAGCGAGCTGCACTGAAGCCGCCGCGCCGCACGCGCGACGACCGCGAGCGCGGCGCCCG
>CAZCTH010000253.1:0-1814 GCA_964501435.1 uncultured Spirochaetales bacterium
CACAGCTCGTAGGCGGCGGCGACGGTCGCGCCCCCAGTGTGCGCGCCAAAGCGGAGCTGCGAGGCGGCGTCGGCGAGCACGGGCCAGCCCGCCGCGCGCGCGAAGCGCAGGGCCGCGTCCGCGAGCTCGCTCTGCACGGGCAGTGGCCCCGCGACGACCACGCCGCGCTCCTCGCGGCGCGCGAGGTCCGCGAGCGCTTCGACCTCGGCGCGCGACGGCGCGGGGAGCGCGCTGCGCGCGGGCGCATCCGTAGGAGCGAGGGGCGCGAGCGGCGCGAGTGCGGGCGGCGGCGTCAGCGGCTCGCGCAGCGGCCAGTTGAGGTGCACGGGGCCCGGCGCAGCGCCAAGGGCGTGCGCGAGCGCGCGCCGCGCCACGCTGCGCGCGACGCGCTCGGCGGCCTCGCCGGGCTCGGGCAGCGGCAGCTCGTGGAACCATCGCACGTGGCTCCCGTAGAGGCGCACCTGGTCGATCGTCTGTCCCGCGTCGCAGTCGCGCAGCTCCGGCGGCCGATCTGCGCTGAGCACGATCAGCGGCGTTCCGCCGTAGTGCGCCTCGATCACCGCAGGCAGGTAGTTCGCGGCGGCGGTGCCGGAGGTGCACACGAGCAGCGTCGGCGCGCCCGTCGCCTTCGCGAGCCCGAGCGCGAAGAACGCGGCGGAGCGCTCGTCGAGCTGCGCGAAGAGGCGCAGGCCGAGCGGCTCGCAGCGCAGCGCCGCGACCGCGAGCGGCGCGCTGCGCGAGCCCGGCGAGAGCACGCAGTGACGCACGCCGCCCGCGACGAGCGCGCGCAGCAGCGCGGCCGTCATTGCGGCGCTGGCGGCGGGATCAGCCGCGCGCATGCGAAGCCTCGCGCAGCGCGTGGAACACGGCGCGCAGCTTGAGGCGCGTCTCGCGCTCCTCGGCCGCGGGCTGCGAGCCGGCGACGATGCCCGCGCCGGCATAGAGCCGCGCGTGCTCGCCGCGCAGCAGCGCGCAGCGCAGCGCGACGAACAGCTCGCCGTCGCCGCGCGCGTCCTGCCAGCCGATCGCGCCCGCATACCAGCCGCGCTCGAGCGGCTCGTTCGCCACGAGCCAGCGCGCGGCCGCGTCGCGCGGCGCGCCCGCGACGGCGGGCGACGGGTGCAGGCGCGCGGCGAGGTCGAGAGCGCTCGCCTGCGCGTCCGGCGCGAGCCGCCCGCACACGCGCGTTTCGAGATGCTGCACGTCGCCGGCCGCGAGCGCGCGCGGCGGCGCAGGCTCGCTCAGCGCGTCGCAGAGCGGCCCGAGCGCGGCGCGCAGCGAGGCGACCACGTGCTCGTGCTCGGCGCGTTCCTTCGCGCTCGCGAACAGCGCGCAGCGCTCGCGCGAATCGCGCGCCTCGCTGCGCCCGCGCCGCGCGGAGCCCGCGAGGGCCTGCGCTTCCACGGCGCCGTTCGCGAGCCGCACGAGCAGCTCCGGCGTCGCGCCGAGGAAGACGGGCGCCGTGCGCTCGGCCATAGCGGGAGGCGCGATCGCGAAGGTCGCGCCGCGCAGCTGCGCGTCGCGCAGCGAACGCAGGATGCGCGCGACGGGCGCGCCTACGCCGCGGCATTCGATCGCACGCGCCACCACGAGCTTGTCGGCGTCGCCTTTCGCGATCGCGTCGAGCGCCTCGGAGACGAGGCGCCGGTAGCCGCGCGCCGGCCGCAGCAAGCGCAGCGCGCTCGCGGGGCCTTCGGCGCGGGGCTCGGTGCTCGTCGCGTGGCTCGCGGCGGCGCGCGCGAACGCCTCGGCTTCGCCCCGCGCCTCGGCGAGCGCAGCGCGTGCGCGCTCGCGGTCGTCTTCCGGCGCGATAC
>CAZCTH010000254.1:0-1714 GCA_964501435.1 uncultured Spirochaetales bacterium
GGGCGCCGCCGCGCTGGCGGCGCGCGGCGCGGCGCGCGGCGGGGCGGGGCTCGTGACCGTGGCCTGCCCGCGCAGCCAAAGCCCGATCTTGCAGCGCACGAGCCTCGAGGCGATGACGGCGCCGCTCCCGGAAGCGAAGCACGGCGCGTTCGCGGGCGAAGCGCAGGCCGAGCTCGTGGCGCTCGCGGAGGAGCGCGGCGCGCTCGTGCTCGGCCCGGGCTGCGGCCGCGCCGACGACACCCGCTCCGCCCTGCGCGCCTTCGCCCTCGCGGCGCCCGGACCGCTCGTGCTCGACGCCGACGGGCTCGTCGCCTTCGCGGGTAGCGTCGCCGCGCTGCGCGCGCGATCGGCGCCGACGATCCTGACGCCGCACCCCGGGGAGGCCGGGCAGCTGCTCGGCCTCACGCCGGCGCAGGTCAACGCGGCGCGCCCGGCACACGCGCGAGCGCTCGCCGAGCTCACGGGCGCGATCGTCGTACTGAAGGGCGCCGGGACCGTGATCGCGGCGCCGGGCGGTCGCATCGCCGTCAATCCGACGGGCGGCCCTGTGCTCGGCACCGGCGGCACCGGTGACGTGCTCGCGGGGCTCACCGGCGCGCTGCTCGCGCAGCGCGTCCCGGCCTTCGAAGCCGCGGTACTGGCGGCGTTCCTGCACGGGGCGGCCGGGGATCTCGTGGCCTCGCGGCGCGGCGAGCGCGGAGCCCTCGCGAGCGAGATCGCCGACGCCCTCCCCGAGGTGCTGCGCGGCCTCGCGGGCCCTCAACCCGCGCTCGGAGCCGGCGATGCGGTTCGTTTCCCAGAGCCCGGCTGACACCCGGCGGGCGGCCGCCGGCCTGGGCGGGGCGCTGGGGCGGGAGGGCGGCGTCCTGTCGCTGACGGGTGCGCTCGGAGCGGGTAAAACGCTGTTTGTGAAGGCGCTCGCCGGCGCGCTCGGCCTCGACGAGCGGGTCGTCGCGAGCCCGACCTTCGTGATCGCTGGCGAGTACCCCTGCGCGCGTCCGGACGGCCCGGAGCGGCTCGTCCACGTCGACTTCTACCGGGTGGCCAGCGAGGCCGAGCTCGAGGGGGCGGGGCTGCTCGACTGGCTCGAGCCGGGCACCGTGCTGATCGCCGAGTGGGGCGAGCGTTTCGCGGCGGCGCTGCCCGACGATCGCCTGGAAATTTCCATCGCGAGCGGCGAAGTTCCCGAGTCCCGAATTCTCGAGGCGCGCGCGCTCGGACCGCGCTCGCAGGCACTCCTCGAGCGCTGGAGCAAGCGATGGCCCTGATCGTCCAGAAGTTTGGCGGCACGAGCGTCGGCGACGTCGCGCGCATCCAGAACGTGGCGCGCCGGGTCGTGCGCACGCGCGAGGCCGGCCACCAGGTCGCGGTCGTGGTCTCCGCGATGGCCGGTGAGACGAACGCGCTCGTGGCGCTCGCGAAGCAGATCGGTGGGGACGCGCCCGATCCGCGCGAGTACGACGCGCTCACCTCGATCGGCGAGTCCAAGACGATCGCGCTGCTCGCGATGGCCATCCAGCAGCTCGGCCACAAGGCGCGCAGCTTCACGGGCACGCAGATGGGCATGCAGACGGACTCGAGCTTCACGCGCGCGCGCATCCAGAAGATCGACACGGACAAGATCCGCGCGCTGCTGGACGCCGGGGGCATCGCCGTGCTCGCCGGCTTCCAGGGCGTCGACGAGAACGGCAACGTGACCACCCTCGGGCGGGGC
>CAZCTH010000255.1:0-1683 GCA_964501435.1 uncultured Spirochaetales bacterium
CGAGATCTACACGGGCTTCGGGCGTACCGGCCGCTGGTTCGCGTGCGAGCACGAGGGCGTCGCGCCCGACCTGCTCTGCGTCGGCAAGGGCCTCGCCTCGGGCATGCCGATCTCCGCGTGCATCGGCCGCGCGGCCGTAATGGACGCGTGGCCCGCCTCGCACGGCGAGGCGCTCCACACGCAGACCTTCCTCGGCCACCCGCCGAGCTGCGCCGCAGCACTCGCTTCGATGGCGGTGCTCGAGGACGAGGCCCTCGTCGCGCGCAGCGCGGAGGACGGCGCGGCGGCGCTCGCGTTCCTGCGCGAGCGCACGCGCGGGCTCGCCCGCGTGGCCGAGGTGCGCGGCCGCGGCCTGATGCTCGGCATCGCGTGCGACTCGGCCGACACCGCGCTGCGCGCCTGCGCGGCGGCGCTCGCGCGCGGCGTGATCCTGCTGCCGAGCGGCGACGACGGCAGCGTGCTCTCGGTGACGCCGCCGCTCTGCATCGGGCGCGCCGCGCTCGAGCACGCGCTCGGGCTCGTCGTCGCGGAGCTCGCCTGATGGAGCGGCACGAGATCGAGCGCGAGCTGCTGCACTGGATGCGCGTCGAGCCCGATCGCTACGACCCGGATCGCTTCGAGCGCCTCGCGCTCGCGCTCTTCGTGCACCAGTTCGAGCACTGCGAGCCCTACGGCCGCTTCGCCGCCGGGCGCGGCGCGCGGCCGAGCCAGGTCGCGACGTGGCGAGAGATTCCCCCGGTGCCGACGGGCGCCTTCAAGGAAATGCCGCTGCGCTCGTTCCCGCCGCTCGCCACGCAGCACGTCTTCCGCACGAGCGGCACCAGCACGGAGAAGCGCGGCACGCTCTACCTCGACACGCTCGCGCTGTACGAAGCCTCGCTGCTGCCGAGCTTCGAGACGGGCGTGCTGCCCGAGTTGTCAGGGACGCGCGGGCGAATGCCGATCCTCGTGCTCGCGCCGAGCCCTGCCGAAGCCGAGGACTCGTCGCTCTCGCACATGTTCGGCATCGTGCTGCGCGAGCGCGGCGCGGAGGGCAGCGACTACTTCGTGCGCGGCGGCCGCCTCGAGCTGGCGCAGCTCGCGCTCGCGCTCGAGGCGGCGATCGCGAAGGGCACCGCGATCGCACTGTGCGGAACCGCGTTCGCGTTCGTGCACCTGCTCGAGGCGATGGAGCAGGCCGGGCGACGCATGCGGCTGCCTCCGGGCACGCGCATCATGGAGACGGGCGGCTTCAAGGGCCGCGCGCGCGAGCTCGGCCGCGAGGCGCTCTACGCGGAGCTCCACGATCGCCTCGGTGTTCCGCCGGAGCAGATCGTGAACCAGTACGGCATGACGGAGCTCGGCAGCCAGTTCTACGACAGCGTGCTCGTCCAGCCGGGCGCGCCGCGGCACAAGCTCGCGCCGCCGTGGACGCGCGTGCGCATCGTCGATCCCGACACCGGCTGGGATCGGCCCGCCGGCGAGATCGGGCTGATCCAGATCGTGGATCTCGCGAACACCGGCAGCGTGCTCGCGGTGCAGACCGCCGACCTCGGGCGCGAGCTCGCGGGCGGCTTCGAGGTGCTCGGGCGCTCGCCCGGCGCCGAGGCGCGCGGCTGCTCGATCGCCGCGGACGAGATGCTCGGTGCGGGCCGCAGCTAGCGCCGCGAGCGAGGTGCGCGCGGCGGCAGCGCGGCTGCGCGC
>CAZCTH010000256.1:0-1639 GCA_964501435.1 uncultured Spirochaetales bacterium
GGCGTGCGCCGTCGTCGCCGCGCTCGCGCTCCTGCTCTCGCGCGCGACGCTCTTCGGCGAGCTGCTCGGCCCCACCGCGGCGCTCGGCGTGCTGGACGCCCTGCGCGCCTTCGCGTGGATCGGTGCGCCGGTGTTCGCGCTGCGCTTCGCCGCGACGCGCTCCGCGTTCGCGGGCGTCGCCGAGGTCGCGCTCGCCGCGGGCGCGCTCGCGGCGAGCTTCGCGCCGCACCGCGCGGGCATGGTCCATCGCCCCTTCGCGATCGGCGACTTCGCGTGGGGCAGCGGCATCGATCCCGCCGCCCTCTATCTCGCGATCGGCGCCGGCGGCGTGCTCGTGCTCGCCGCGCTGCTGCTCCGAGACGAGCGCGCGCGGCGCCTCCCGCTGCACGCCGCCGCGCTGCTCGCGCTCGCGCTGCTGCTCCTGCTCGGGCTGCGCGTCACGGGCCTGCCGACGGGTCGCCCGCCGGCGGGGCTCGGCCTCGCGGGCAAGCCCAACGAGAGCGAGAAGCCGCGCAACGGGCAGTCCGACGACTTCCGCGACGAGTACTCCAAGGACGGCTCGGAGTCGCCGGTCGGCGTCGTCGTGCTGCACGACGACTACACGCCGCCCACGGGGGCTTACTACTTCCGCGAGTCCGCGTTCTCGCAGTACAACGGCCGGCGCCTGGTCGAGGCGCAGCGCGACGACGTGGACGTGGACCTCGTGCGCCAATTCCCGACCGCGCGAACGGAGCTGCCCCCGCCGCCGAACGACGGCTTCGGGCGCAAGGAGCTCGCGACGTCGATCGGGCTGCTCACAAACCACACGCGGCCCTTCGCCCTCGACACGCCGGTCGAGATCGAGCCCGCGACGCTGAAGAGCGAGTTCCGCTTCCAGCGCAGCTACCGCGTCGTCTCGCACGTGCCCACGGCTTATTATGCCGAGCTGCTCGGCGGAGAGGCGGGCGACCCGAACTGGGGCGAGGCGCAGTGGCGGCTCTACACGGAGACGCCCGCGGACGCGCGCTACGCGAAGCTCGCGCAGGAGATGCTCGCTCAGCTGCGGCCCGAGCTGCGCGACGATCCGCTCGCGCGCGCGCTGATCGTGAAGGAGATCCTCGAGGAGACGGGGAGCTACTCGCGCAAGAGCCGGCACGCGAAGGCGGCGGATCCCACCGCCGACTTCCTGTTCGGCGACCGCATCGGCTACTGCGTCTACTTCGCGCACGCGGCCGTCTACCTGATGCGCGAGCTCGGGCTGCCGGCGCGCGTGGCCTCGGGCTACGCCGTGAACGAGGCCGACCGCGGCGACGGCTCGGCCATCTTGCTGCGGGGCGGCAACGCGCACGCCTGGCCGGAGCTCTACCTCGCGGGCGTCGGCTGGGTGGTGGTCGACATCTCGCCGAAGACCGTGCTCGACGACCCGATGACGCCGACGGACTTCTCGCTGCAGCGCATGCTCGGCGAGATGCTGCGCGACCAGCTCGGCGAGCCGGGCCAGGAGCCGCCCCTGCCCACGAAGCAGCGCGCGCTCGCGCTCGCGCGCTGGCTGGCCGTGCTCGCGGGCCTCGCTCTCGCCGCGAGCTGGCTCGCGAAGGTGTGGCGCCGCGCGGCGCCGCGCTTCGCGAGCGAGCGAGCGCTGCCGCGCGTCGGCTACCGC
>CAZCTH010000257.1:0-1627 GCA_964501435.1 uncultured Spirochaetales bacterium
CGCCGAGACCCGCGCGCGCGGCGGCCGCGTGTGCGCCGTCGGCACCACGAGCGCGCGCACCCTCGAGAGCTGCGCCGACGGGCGCGGCGGCGTGACCGCGCAAGCGGGCGAAACGAGGCTCCTGCTCGCTCCCGGCTCGCCGTTTCGCGTGGTGGACGCCCTGCTCACGAACTTCCACCTGCCGCGCTCGTCGCTGCTGCTGCTGGTCGCGGCGTTCGCGGGCCGCGAGCCGGTGCTCGCGGCCTATCGCGAAGCCGTCGCCCTCGGCTATCGCTTCTACTCCTACGGCGACGCGATGTGGATCGCGAGCGAACCCTGAGCCCCGCGCGAGACGCACCCACCGTGTCCCCCCTCTCCTTCCAGATCACCGCGCAGTGCGGCGCCGCGCGCCGCGGCCTGCTGCGCACGCCCCACGGCGTGGTCGAGACGCCGGCCTTCATGCCCGTCGCCACCTACGGCGCGGTGCGCGGTCTCGACGCGCAGGACCTCGTCTCGCTCGGCGCCCAGATCGCGCTCACGAACACGTTCCACCTGCACGAGCGCCCGGGCGAGGACGTGATCGCGCGCGCCGGCGGGCTGCACGGCTTCACGGGCTGGCGCGGGCCCTGGCTCACGGACAGCGGCGGTTATCAGGTCACGTCGCTCGCGGATCGCGCGACGATCGACGAGGACGGCGTGACCTTCTCGTCTCCCCTCGACGGACGGCGCCGCCTGCTCTCGCCGGAGAGTGCGGTGCGCATCCAGGAGGCCCTCGGCAGCGACATCGCGATGGTGCTGGACGAGTGCCTGCCGATCGAGCCCAGGGAGCGCCGCCGGGCGGAAGGCGCGCTGGATCGCAGCCTGCGCTGGGCCGAGCGCGCGCTGGCCGCGCGAGGGAAGCCCGACCAGGCGCTGTTCGGCATCGTGCAAGGCGGGAGCTGGGCGGAGCTGCGGCGCAGCGGCGCGCGCGCGCTCGCATCGCTGCCCTTCGAGGGCTACGCGCATGGCGGGCTCGGGCTCGGCGAGCCGCCCGCGGCGCGACTCGAGCTCGTCGCCGAGGCGCAGGCCGAGCTGCCGCCCGCTGCGCCCCGCTACCTGATGGGCCTCGGCAAGCCCGAGGACATCGTGAGCGCGATCGCGCTCGGGGTGGACCTCTTCGACTGCGTCGTTCCCACGCGCCACGCCCGCCACGGCCTGCTCTACACCGTGCAGGGGACCCTCGCGATCCGCAACGCGCGCTTTCGCGAGGACTTCGCGCCGATCGACACGCACTGCGACTGCCGCGCCTGCACGCATCACTCGCGCGCGTACCTGCGCCACCTGTTCGCCGCCGGCGAAGCGCTGGGGCCGCGCCTCGCGACGCTCCACAACCTGCGCTTCTACCTGCGCCTGCTCGCGCGCGCGCGCGCCGCGATCGTCGCGGGCGACTTCGCGTCGCTCGAGCGCGAGGTGGTCGCGGTCGGCGGCCACCGCAGCACGTAGTCGGGCGCCCGAACCCCGCGCCAGCGCTGACGGAATCGCCCTCAAGCGCCCCCGGCCGGGGGCCGATCCGAGTCTCTCGAGGAGAGCAGCGGATGCGCGCGAACGGTTCCGGAGGGGGCGCGAACGCCGCTGCGCTGGCGTGCGCCGCGTCCGCCGCGCTCGCCGC
>CAZCTH010000258.1:0-1551 GCA_964501435.1 uncultured Spirochaetales bacterium
CCCTGGCCGTGTCGGTGCTGGCGGTGCTGCTCTTCCTGCCGCGCGCGTTGGCGCCGCTCGCCCTGACCCTGGTGGCGGGGATCGCCGTGCTGGCGCGCTCCGCGTCGGCCCAGGCTTCGCATGCGCAGGATCCGGCCGGAGCGCGGCTCTGCGAGCCTCCGCCGCGCCGCTCCATGGCCTGGCGCGCGGCCTGGCTCGCGCTCCTCGTCGTGATCGCGCTCGGCATGAGCGCGACGCTGCCGGTCCAGCTCGAGCGCGTCCTCGCGGGGACGCCCGATGCGCTGGTCACCGCCGACAACTGGGGTTTCCACGCCGAGATCGGCCAGCACCTCGCCTGCGCCGACGCGCTGCTCGACGGACGCATGCAGGGGCGCGACTTCTTCTCGCTGTACGGCCCGTACCTCGACCTCGTGCTGGTCGGGCTGTGGCAGGTCTTCGGACGCTCGATCTCGGCCGCGAACCTGTACGCGGCGGGGATGTTCGTGGGCGGAGGCCTGGCCGTGCTGTTCGCCGGCTGGGTGTCGTGCCGGCGGAAGTGGGTCGCGCTGGCGCTCGTCCCGCTCGCGCCGCCGATCAGCCTGCGCTACGGGATGGGGCTCTTCGCACTGACGCCGCTCGCGGCCTGGATACGCGGCGGTGCGCGCGCCTGGTGCGGAGCGGCGGGCCTGATCGGCGGGCTCGCGCTGCTCTACAGCCAGGAGTTCGGGCTGGCGTTCCTCTTGACGGCCGCACTCGCCTTCCTGGTGCGCGGCGACGGGCGCGCGCTCGCGTGGTTCGCCGCGGGCCTGGGCGTGGCCGTCACGCCGCTCCTCGTGTGGTACGCGTCGAAGGACGCGCTCGGAGAGCTGCTCGCCAACATGGCGGCGTATCCGTCGTGGGTCGCGGCGGGGTATGCGAAGCACCCGTTCCCGGCGCTGCTCCCGGCGCTGCCGCTCGAGCTCGGGAGCGGGGGCGGCGCCGACGCGCTGACGCTGCGCATGGCGTACCTCCTGCCGGCCGCGTGCGTGGGCGCCCTGGCCCTGTGCGCGGGGGTCGCGCGCATCGAGCTCGGGCGCCTGTGGCGCTTCCCCCTGGAGCTCCGGCGCGCCTGGCGCGCGGCGCCCGAGGTGCTGCTCGTCGCGCTGCTCGCCTTCTTCGGCTTCGTCTCCTTCCGCAGCGCCCTCGGGCGCAGCGACGCGCTGCACATCGCGGGCGTGGTCGGAGCACCGACCCTGCTCCTGGTGCTGGCGCTCGATCGCACGCTGCCCTTCCTCCTCACGCCGGGGCGGCGCGCGCTCGGCGCCTGGCGCATCCTGCTGGTCTACGCGCTGGCCTGGTTCGGCGCCCTGCCGCAGTCGGCGGCGTCCTTCGGCACCCTGGGCGCGACCGCGCGCGACGCCTGGCGCGTCGTCGCGGGAACGATCGAGCCGCCGCGCGGCAGCCCGCGCGTCAACGAGGTCGCCGAGTGGATCCGCAGCCACACCTCGCCGGAGGACCGCGTCAGCTTCGTCCCGTCCGCGGCGGGCTACCTCTACCTCACCGATCGACGCGAGCTGTCGCGCTTCCTGCTCA
>CAZCTH010000259.1:0-1523 GCA_964501435.1 uncultured Spirochaetales bacterium
CTCGCAGTCGCGCGCATCGCCGAGCTCTCGGAGGGCGTCGGCGCGGAGCTGCGCGAGCGCCTCGCGCAGCTCGCGCGCGAGGAGCGCGCGCCGCTGCGCGGCCTGGTGCTGGACCTTCGCAACAACCCGGGCGGCGTCGTGGAAGAGGCGGTCGCTGTGGCAAGCCTTTGGCTCGACGGCGGCGACGTCGTCGTGCTGCGCGGGCGGAGCGAGGAGGAGTCCGAGCGTCACGCCGCGCTGCCCGGCGGAGACGTTTCGCTGCCGCTCGTCGTGCTCGTCGACGGCGGCAGCGCGAGCGCCGCGGAGATCGTGGCGGGCGCGCTTCAAGATCGCCGCCGCGCGCTGGTCGTCGGCGAGACGACGTACGGCAAGGGCTCGGCGCAGCGCGTGTTCGATCTACCGGACGGCGCTGGCGTCCGGCTCACCACCGCGCACTACACCACGCCGTCGGGTCGCACGATCGAGGGCGCGGGCATCGCACCCGACGTCGCCGCGCCCGCGGCCGACGATCCCGCCGCTGCGGACGCGCCGCTCGCGCGCGCGGTCGAGGCGCTTCGCAATCCGCAGGCCTTCGAGGCGCTGCGCGCGCCCGCGGCGCCGGCGGAGTAGGGCGATGCGCGTCGTCGAGACGGGGCGGGCGGGACCGCGGCGCGTGTTGAGCGTCGGCGAGCTGGTCGGTGGCGTGCGCGAGCTGGTCGAGGAGCTCGGGCCCGTGTGGGTGGTCGGCGAGATCAGCAACCTGCGCCGCGCCGGCTCCGGCCACGCCTACTTCACGTTGAAGGACGACGACGCGCAGCTGCGCGCCGTGCTGTTCCGCGGCAACGCCGTGCGGCTGCCGTTCGATCCCGAAGAGGGCCTCGAGGTGATCGCCGGCGGCGAGTTGACGATCTACTCCGCGCGCGGCGACCTCCAGCTGATCGTGCGGCAGCTCGAGCCGCGCGGCCGCGGCGCGCTGCAGCTCGCCTTCGAGCAGCTGCGCGCGCGGCTCGAGGCGGAGGGGCTGTTCGCGGACGCGCTGAAGCGCGAGTGGCCGCGCTTCCCGCGCCGCGTCGGCGTCGTGACGTCGGGCAGCGGCGCCGCGCTCCACGACGTGATCCACGTGACGGGCCGACGTTTCCCGGCGACGCCACTCTTGCTCGCGCCGACGCGCGTGCAGGGCGAAGGCGCGGAGGACGAGATCGCGGCCGCGCTCGCACGGCTCGCGCGCGTCCCCGACGTCGACGTGATCCTGCTCGTGCGCGGCGGCGGCTCGCTCGAGGATCTGATGGCCTTCAACACCGAGCGCGTGGCGCGGGCGATCCGCGGCTGTCCCGTGCCGGTGATCGCGGGCGTCGGTCACGAGGTGGACGTGACGATCGCCGATCTCGCCGCCGACGCGCGCGCCGCCACGCCGTCCGCCGCGGCACAGCTCGCGCTGCCCGACCGCGGCGCGGTCGCGGGCGAGCTCGACGCGCTCGTGCACAACTTGCTGCGCGCGGCGCTCGCGCACACCCGCGACCGCCGGCGCACGCTCGGCGGTCTCG